>JBPOGH010000020.1:0-79498 GCA_051252135.1 Verrucomicrobiaceae bacterium
GAGATTGTTCGCTTTGGTGCCCGGGAAATCACGGTGACCTTCGGAGTGGGCGAAGAAAGCCTTTTCCAGGTGACCTTGGACGGGTTGTCATTGAACATTGCCGATCTCATCACCATTGAAGGTTCCTTCTCGTTTGTGTCACGGGGTGAACTTCAGGTAGCGGCCGGTCAGAACGTTACAATTTTCATTGGTGAAGGGCCTGCATTCCTCGCTGATGGCACGCTGAATCCCGATGCGCGTGGTGTGTTGATTGACCAGGCCACCGTTGGGTTGGTGAAGCGTAACGACCCGACGGAGGGAACACTTTATGCGATCTCGGCTACCGGCCGTGTTCAGGTGGTTGGGGTTGATGACGTGACAATCACCGGATCGATTACCGTTCGCATCAACATGCTTGGTGAAGCAGTTGATGAGACCATCGTTTTCCCGGGCGAGACCGAGAATGTTGATGTTGTCTTCACCGCTGCGGAGGTTGCAACCGCGACCGCGCCGTTCGCCCTGATTGAAGGAACGGACATGCGTCTGGAGATCGCGGAGCAAACCATCTCCGCTGACATTTCGATCGGGCGTTATATGAACGCCGAAGGCGATGTCATCAGGGTGTCATTGCGTGATGCCCGCGCCGCGTTTGGTTCAGATACGGAAGAGATTCTTGTCCTCAGTGAAGCCGAGGGAGACATCCTTCTCCTGAGCAATGGAGCGGCGCTCTCGGTGTCCGGGAAGCTTCGATTTGAGGTTCCCAACATCAGTACTGGCGCTGACTTCTCGTTGAAGATCAATACGACAGACTCAGCTGTTAACGAATCCTTCACCGCCTTCGGAGAATCGAGAACACTTGTGTTACCGATTGGGCCGTTCACCGCGATCAGTGCCGGGAATGTCAGTCTGAAAATTGCAGACCAGACGCTGAGTGGAAACTTCAGCTTTGAACAAAGGGCCGACGGTTCGGTTCGAGTGAACGCTTCCGAAATTGACATCACATTGACTGCTGAAGGAACCGATGTGGTTGTGGTCGATAATGCCTCCGGTGATTTTGATATCACCGGCGAAGGCCTTGCCGGAGTTCTGGCAGTCTCATCGATTACGGTGACCGTTCCGAACGTGAGCATTTCAGTTGGAGAGACCTACTTGCAGCTTAATACCCGTGCCACCGGAGTTACCCGGGATATTGATCTTGGAAATGGCCTCGAGACCGTGGAGTTCCCGGCTGGTCCGTTTGTCCGCGTGGCCATTCAAAATGTCACTGTCACACTCAGTGGTCTGACTACGACGGGGTCCGCTCCGGCGACCCTTTCCGGTAATTTCTTCTTTGATCAGATCGGGAGCGCTACCCGAGTGGCCGCAACGAATGTTTCCGCCTCCGTCGATGTCAATGGAAGCGGTGGCAGCCTGGTCAACGGGCGGGGAGCAATGATCATTACCGATGCCGGAGTGGCCGCAAGTATCAGTGGAACTCTCGAAGCCAGCGTGCCTGGTCTGGAAGCAGGAGGCACCCTCATTCTCCGTTTCAATAACACTGGCGGCGCGATCGACGAAGAGATTGAAATTGGACGTGATCGTATCAAGATCTTCTTCGGTGCCAGCGAAGGCATGCTCTTTGGTGTCGCCCTGGTGGGAGCCACCATCAACATCGGAGATATCGTTACCATCGAGGGCAACGTTTCGTTTGTCACCAGTGGTGGCCGTGATGTTCTCGGAGGTTCCGACCTGACGCTCTTCATCGGCGAAGGGCCGGCCCGACTGGACGACGGAGAACTCAACCCATTTGCCCGCGGCCTTCTGGTCACCAATGCCACCGTTGGATTGGTGAAGGTCGAGGGTCCAAGCGGTCCTCTCTACGCGCTGGAAGCCAATGGCGCCGTTCAGGTGATCGGTATTTCCGACCTGACACTTACAGGGACGATCCGTCTGCGTGTGAATACCTTTGCCGAGGCCGTGACCGAGACCATCGGAATCCCGGGAACCGATCAATCGGTGACGGTGAACTTTGATGGAAGCCAGATTGCCGGAGTGAACGGTGCCTACTCGTTGATCGAAGCAGTCGGAATCGTCATTGATGTCGCCGACCAGCGTCTCACGGCCGATCTCTCGGTTGGTCGCTACCGATCCGATCGCAACAACACACCGGGGAATAGCACGGACGATATCGATGTGTTGCTCCTCAGCCTCCGGAAGGTGAACGCTTCCTTTGGTGATGGCACGACCAACTTTGTCACCCTGAGCGACGGAGCCGGTGATTTCCTGATCTTGCCGGAAGGATTCGCTGCTGAGGTTTCCGGAGATCTTACCTTTGATATTCCGGATGTCTCGGTGGGGGGCAACTTTGCACTTCGAATCAATACGACCGGAATGGTGATCAATGAGACTTACGAGGTCTTTGGTGCCACTCAAACTGTTGCGCTGCCAACCGGTCCGTATATCCAGATTGGGGGAACGGGAGTGAGCCTCACAATTGCCGGGCAGGAATTGGGCGGAGATTTCACCTTCGAGCAGAACGCTGACGGATCAGTTCGAATTGATGTGGCCAATGCTTCCCTGAGCCTTGGTGACGGAACGACGACCTTTGTCGATATTAGCGGAGGCTTCGGCACTCTCATTATTAACGACGCAGGAGTTGCCGGGGGACTGAGTGTCCAGACCGTGAACGTCACGATCGAAGGGGTCACGCTGACCAGTGACCAGATCACCATCCAGATCAACACACGCCCAACAGCGGTGACCGATGAGTTCGTTCTCGGCGTAGAAGGACCGAAACAGTTGACCCTTCCCGCTGGTCCCTACGTCCGCGTAGAAGTGTCCAACGCGAGCCTGACCATCGACAACCTTCCGGATGCCAGCTTGAGCGGAAGCTTCGCCTTCGATCAGGCCAATGGGATCACCCGACTCGCACTTTTCGAGGTGACTGCGGAGGTTGTCATCAACGGTCAGGGAGCCCGCCTGATCAACGGCAGTGGGGCACTGGTGATCAGTGCCGCAGGAATTGCCGGCACGGTGGAGGGGTCACTTGATGTGAGCCTTGAAGGCTTGGATGCTGGTGGTGATCTTTTCCTTCGGATCAACAACACGGGCCTCGCGGTTGATCAGACTATTTTGATAGGGAGCCGGAGCATCAATATTTCGTTCTCGGCCAGCGAAGGGTTCAGCTTCTCGGTATCCCTGGCCAATGCCAGCCTCAGAATCGGTGATCTCATTCTGATTCAAGGGAGTTTCAGTTTCCAAAATCGCGGAACCTTTGCGGTCGCCGGAGGATCGGATCTCACCATCTTTATTGGCGAGGGCGAGCCCTTCCTGGTGGGTGGGGCGTTCAACCCCTCTGCCCGGGGAATTTTGGTGGAGGGAGCGAATATCGGTCTCGTCCGCGCCGATGGTCCGAACGGGCCACAATACGCCGTGACGGCAACCGGCACGATGCGTGTCCTTGGCATTGCCGGTCTCGATCTTAGCGGAGAGATCGACCTGCGCTTGAATACGCTGACGGTCGAGCTCGATGAGCAGATTGCAATTCCCGGTCTGGACCTCCCGATCTCAGTGAACTTCTCGGCCGCAGAACTCTCACTCGATGGACTCACACCATTCTTCGAGATCACAGCACCCAATATTTCGTTTGATCTGGATGGTCTGGCGATCACGGCCGATCTGAACTTTGCCCGTCCGAGCATCGATCTGAACGGCGGGATAGGGGTGCCCAACTTCGATCTTGGACTTCTGATCTCCATGACCAATGTCAGCACGAGCATCGGTGGTGGTCTCATCACTTTGGAATCCGGATTTGGTGACATTCTGATTCTCTCCAGTGGCATGATCGCCAATATTGGCGGCACGATTGGAGTCAATGTGCCGGACCTCTCTCTGGGTGGTGGGTTTGAACTGAAGGTCAATACAACGGGGGTTGGTCTGGAGCTCAGTTTCGATGTTCAAGGAGTCCAACATGAGATCAATGTCCGGGCCGGACCGTTTATCCAGGTAACGGGTATCGGCCTTGAAATTGATATTGCGGGTCAGAAGCTCACTGGAAATTTTGACTTCAAGCAGCTCGCTACCGGCACCATCAAGGCGACCTTCTCCAATGTTTCCCTCAACCTGGGCACCGACACCCAGACCTTTGTTGCCATAGCGGGTGCAGCAGGGGATTTCCAGATTTCGGCTGCGGGACTCTCCGGCGTTCTTAGCGTTGGAACCATTGCTCTCACAGTTCCCGGAATTTCTCTCAGCACGGAAACAGTTCGTATTGAGATCAACACCAACCCGATTGCTGTCAGCCGCGACTTCACACTCGGAAGCGGTCTTCATACTCTCTCCCTTCCTGCCGGTCCATTTGTCCGCGTTGCCATTATCGGGGCCGAGCTCAGTCTTGACGGACTTGGAGCAAATGCGGTTCTTGCCGGAGATTTCTTCTTTGAGTCCTCCGCGGAGTTGACCCGCATCGCGATGGCCAACGTGACAGTGGCTGTCGATGTGAACGGCGAAGGAGCAAGCCTGACCAACGGAATTGGCGCTCTTGTCCTCCTGCCCACCGGGGTAGCCGGAACAGTTTCGGGAGACCTTGGAGTGAGTATCGGCGGACTCGATGCGGGTGGCACCCTGATCCTTTCCATCAACAATTCCGGCGTGGTGGTTGACGAGACGATTCAACTTGGATCGTCCACCATCAACGTCTTCTTCGGAGCCGGTGAGGGGATGGTCTTCTCCGTTGCTCTGGCGAATGCTTCCCTGGTCATTGGAGACATCATCTTCCTGGAAGGATCGTTCAGCTTTACGGATCGGGGCAATGGAGTATCGGTAGTGGCGGGCACCGGACTGCGGTTATTCATTGGTGAAGGTCCTGCGACACTTGCCGACGGTTCAATCAACCCGTTTGCGAAAGGACTGCTGATTGAGAACGCCAGCCTGGGTCTGATCAAACTTACCGAGGGCACCGCGACGCAGTATGCGATTGATGCATCCGGTGATGTCAGCGTTGTTGGCTTGCCCGACATCACATTGAGTGGAGAAATCCGCGTCAGGGTAAATAGCGCAACGCAAGCGATCAATGAGAGCATTTCGATTCCCGGGACGAGCCAAAGCGTTAACGTTGTCTTTGCCGCTGATCAGGTTGCCAACGCTGCGGGGGATGCTTTCGTTTCGATCGTCGGTCTCGGCATTACGATCGGGGTTGGAGATAACATTATCACTTCTGATATTTCCGTTCAGCAGAGCCTCCGGGACATCAACGGCACTCCGTTCAACGTCAACGACGACCGCCGCGAGACCCGTCTGATTCTGACCAATGCTTCGCTGAAGATTAGCAATGCCGGAACGGACTACGTCACCCTGACGAATGGATTCGGCGACCTGCTTATCTCGGAGGCCGGATTGGTAGGGGCCATTGGAGGCACTTTTGCTCTGAACATCCCCGGGGTGGAACTCAGCGGTAATCTCAACATCCTCCTCAATACGACTGGCGAGGAATTCGCGGAAGAGTTTGTTGTCGCCGCGGATGGTTCGACCCGGAATGGCATCAAAGCCGGCAATTTCTTCCAGCTTTCCGGAACTGATCTGAATATGAGGATCGCCGGTCAGTCCCTTTCGGGGAATATCTTCCTTGGGAATGAAACTCTCGCAGACGGTTCGACGATAACCCGCCTCGGGCTGTCCAATATTTCGGCAAGCTTTGGCGACGGAACGACAAGCTTCCTTGAGCTGAGCGAAGGTTCGGGAATCCTGTTGGTTACTCCGGAAGGGGTCGCCGGTAAGTTCTCGGTCTCTGTTGCGACCAATCCGACTCTTGCCTTCAGTTTGAACGTCGATGAGCTGCAGGTTGCGGTGAACACAAGAAACGTCGCGGTTCTGGAAACGATCCAGCTCGCCGGAGAAACCCTGACGATCAATCTTCCTGCCGGACCTTATTTCCGCGTTGCCGCCATTGGTGCCGAGTTGATCATTTCCGGACAGCGGCTCACTGCAGATGTTTCGTTCCAGCAGTCTACCGTCAATGCCGTGACTGAGACGCGTGTCGTGATCACCCGCGCGAGCCTGAAACTGGGACCTGTTAATGATCCGTTCCTCACACTAAGCAATGGTTCCGGAGTTCTTCTCCTTAAGAGCTTTACGAACCCAACGGGGGCCGCTGCGAGCGGATTGATAGGTAAGATTACCGGAACAGTCGCACTCAATGTTCCTGGGGTAAGCTTTAGTGGGACTCTGGGTCTTGAAATCAACCAGACTCCTAATGCCATCAACGAGGTCTTTGAGATCGGCGGCCAGACCGTCGCGGTGTCGCTTCCGGCTGGGCCGTTCTTCAAGGTCTCGGCGATCGATGCCGAACTGATCGTAGCCGGTCAAACCATCTCGGGAGACTTCGCTTTCACTCAGAGTGCGAATGTCACCAGTATAGAAATCACGGACGGTGAATTGAATCTTGGTGACGGGCTTCTCAATATCACGATTGCAAGCGGCCGGATCGACCTTTTCGCCGATGGCGTCAGTGCCTCGTTCATTGCCGGAGTGAGCTTCGGGATTGCGGATGTGGAGCTCTCGGTTTCCGAGCTCATGCTCGACATCAATACCAGGACTTCCGTTGGAGCCCAATATGTCCGCGTCTCGGCCGACGACATCGTTCTTTCCATCCCGGACCTTGATATCCGGGGCGATATTGACTTTGAACAAGTCACGATCGGAGCCCGGACGATAATCCGGATCGCGATCAGTGAGCTCTCGGTTCAAATTGGTGATCTTGTTAATGTTCAGAACGCATCGGCGGAGCTCCTGATTCTTCCGACAGGCGTTGCCGGTCAGATTGTCGTCACCCAGAATCCATTCAGCATTCCGGGTCTTGATTTCACAGTCGATCAAGTGACGGTGCAGATCAACACCTTGCCATTTGCGGTCACTCCCGAGATGACCGCGATCGGCGGAAACAGCGGTTACAATCTCCCTGCGGGCCCGTTTGTTAGAGTGGAAGCTCTCAACGCAAGCATTGCGCCGACCGGACTTCAGGTGGGAGGAAGCGATGTCTCACTCAGTGGCGACTTTGTCTTCCAGCAGAGTGGCACAGGTTTCGATACCGTCACGACACTTGCTGCTTCCAACGTGACTGCCAGTATTCAATTTAATGGAGAAGGAGCGACCTTCGTCGATGGCGAGGGAGCCTTTGTCATCACCAACGGTGGTTTCGCGGGCCTTCTAACCGGCCGTGCCGATCTCGCGCTGGGGCCGATCGAAGCCGGGGGCGATCTTGCGCTCCGGATCAACAACACAGGTGGTGCGGTCGACAAGACCATCGTAATCGGTGGCACGAGTATCCCGGTGGTCTTCAGCGCCAATGAGGGAATGGCCTTTGATATCTCGATCTCTGATTTGACCTTAAACATCGGTGATTTTGTGACGATCTCCGGCAACGTCGCGTTCTCTGATGGCTTCATCAGTGTTAATGGAAACGATGTTGCAGCGAAGACCTTCGCCGGTGAGGATTTGGAAATCTTCCTTGGTCAGGGTCCACTGAGAATCGGAGATGAAACCTTCAATCCGCTCGCCAAGGGAGCGCTGCTCACCAATGCCCGCATTGGATTGGTGCAAATCCCGGGAGCCACTGCAAATGATCCGACCGGGTATGCTCTTGTAGCGAGAGGAACGGTGGAGTTGATCGGAGTCGATGGGGTTACCATTTCCGCCGAGGCAAGTGTCCGGGTGAATACGACCGGACTTGCGGTATCCGAGGTTCTCACCATTGCCGGCAGCACCGGACCTGGTGTTGCGGTGACCTTTACCGATGGGGCCGAGGTGAAGCAGTTTGAGGCGGTCAATGCCACTCTCGACATCCTTGGCCAAAGCATCAATGGCAACTTCGCCTTCAGCCAAGCTTCCACGAAAGGTCCGGATGGAATCTTTGGCACTCTCGATGACGGGTCGACTCTCACGATCGCGGCAACAAACGTGAACATCTCACTGGGAAGCGAGACTGCCGGAGTGGATATCGTTAACGCCTCCGGAGCCCTCATTGTCACCCAGGCCGGCATCGCCGGAACGATCAGCGGTGGAGTGGATGTCAAGGTCCCGGGGATTATCTTCCAGGGAATCGACACACCGGAAGCGACCTTCGAGGTCTCCATCAACACCACTCCGACAGCGGTGAATCGGAGCTTTATGATTGGGGCATCACAAGTTGATCTCAATCTTCCCGCCGGACAATTCTTCCGGGTGGAAGCGGCAGCCCGACTGATCGTTGCCGGTCAGAGCATCCAGGGACGATTCGCCATCGAATCGACCACGAACCAGACTACGGGTGCGAATCTCCTCACGATCCGCGCGACTGAAGTCGAGTTTGCCCTCACATCCGAGGGTTCGGAAATCGTATCACTGACCAATGGATCGGGTGCCTTGGTCATCTCAAATGCGGGGTTGGCCGGTGAGATCAATGGAACGATCGGAATCGATCTTGGACCGGATGTCAGCGTGACCGGAGACTTTTCGCTTCGGATCAACAACACCAATGCGGCGGTCAGTCAGGACTTCATCATTGCCGGTGAGACCTACACGCTGGAGTTGCCCTTTGGACCATATGTTCGGGTTGAAGCCACCAACGTTGAGGTCGTGCTCTTCGGCCAAACGCTCTCGGGAGACGTGGCCTTTGAACAGGTTCAGTCACTTGGAGCTGACGGGCTTCCTGGAGGAACCGGCGCAGACTTTGATTCGCAGATTGTTCGGGTTGGGTTCAGGAACGTTTCCATCAACCTGGCTGACGGACTTCTCACTCTCGACAACGGAACAGGACTCTTCGTTGTTAGCGATGCGGGACTTGCTGGTCGGATTTCGGGTGATGTGGCGTTGGGCGTTGAAGGGATCACCCTCGAAGGAGGACTTACTCTTGAAGTGAACAACACCGGGGCCGCGGTTGATGAAACTCTTCGTGTGGGCTCCGCCACCTTGAATTTGCGAATTGATGCGGGTCAGACGTTCCGGATCGCCGGGGACGATGTGATTTTGATCGTTTCGGATCTCCGCCTGAAGGCTGATTTTGAGATTACCGAAACCACACTGCCAAGTGGCGGTAAGGCACTCAGTGTGACCGTGACCGACTTGAGTTTCGGAATTGGCGGCACGGAAGCCGAGCCCATTATTGGAGTGACCGTTGCCTCTGCGCAGTTCCTCTTCCTTCCTGATGGTATTGCCGCGCTGGTTACCGGGGTGGTGCCGATCCTGAATGTTGATGGTGTCACACTCGAGGGGTCCGTTGATTTTGAACTCAACACGACGATGAGCAATCAACTCGGGGTCGCGGCAAACACAGTCCGTCTCAATGTCACTGCAGCCAAGATTTCGGTAGCGGGACAGACCATCATGGGTGACTTCAGCTTCGAGCAGGTCAGGAATCCGGTTGAGAATACCAGTATTATCAGGGTGGCGGTAGCCAATGCGTCGATTTCATTGGGAACCGAAGACGCGGGATTGCGACTTACCGAGGGAAGGGGATTGTTCCTGCTGACCTCGTATGGCTTCGCTGCTGAAATCTCCGCACGGGTTCAGATTCTCCCATCCGATACCCTTCGGGTGGAAGGAAAGCTTACTCTCCAGATTAACACAACTGGTAACGCGATTTCAGAGACCTTCCGTGTGGGGGCTGCGACAAGAAGCCTGCAGCTTCCCGCCGGTCCGTATTTCCGCCTTGAGGGTAACGACATCATCCTGGCGGTTGCCGGTCAGCGCCTGAGTGGCAACTTTGTCTTTGAAAGCATCGTGCTCGATCGCGGGGCGCTCGCTGAAGACCCCTCGGATGATACCACCGCGATTCGTATCGCCATCACGGACGCTGAACTTGGTCTCGGTGATGGTGACCGCGAGTTCATTTCGCTCACCAACGGTGAAGGATATTTCCTCATTATCAGCTCTCCTGATCCGACAGGAAACGGGGTGGCTGGAAAGTTGAGTGTCGATGTGGAGACAGACCTCCCCGGAATTGAATTCAGCGGAACACTTACCCTGGAATTGAACCAGACCGGCCGCGTGATCGATGAGGAGTTTGTGGTAGACGGCATCACCCAGGACCTCGAACTCGATGCGGGGAATTACTTCCGGGCCGGAGGAACCAATCTTAATCTTGAAATTGGCGGCCAGTCCTTGCGGGGCAACTTCGCTTTCGAGCAGCGGGATGAGGCAGGAGAGCAGGTCACCATTCTCAGCTTCGACGATGTGTCTTTGGGATTGGGCGACGGGACTACGGATTTTGTCAGCGTCACTCTTGCCAGCGGCGAGCTGGTTCTCCGCAGCACCGGAGTAACGGGAAGCTTCACCGGAGTCATTGCGCTGAATGTGCCGGATGTCACTCTTGGTGGCACCGCGACGGTCACCTTCGACACCGCAGCCAACGAGTTCAGGGTCGAGGTGAGTAATGTGCTCATCAACGTTCTCTCCCAACAGATCACGGCGGACTTGGTAGTTATAGAACAATTCACACTGACCAGCGGAGAACAGATCGTCCGGCTTTTGGTGACCAATTTCCGACTCGCACTCAGTGATGGCTCCAAGGATATCATCGTGGTGACCGCTGCCTCCACCGCACTGGTCGTGAACTCCCAGGGAATGGGCCTTCGGGTTGCCAATGCGGGAATCACCGCAAATCTCGGAGATAGTCTTGGTCTGGATGTGACCGAGGCAAACTTCCTCCTGAATACGACCGGTTCCGAACTGGATCTCGGAGACGGTCTTGGAGCGCTTCCAGCCGGGCCATATGTCCGTGTTGAGGTGGTCACCGGAGCGTTGAATGTTGGAACCATTGCGATCACCGGAGGGTTCCTCTTTGATCAAACAACCGATGGTGTCACGGGTGAAATCACAACGCGCATTGCCATTGATCGGGCCTCCCTCACGGTGGGAGGTGACGATGTCGCTGCTGCAGATGGTTTTGTTGTTCTCTACGCCGATGGAATCGCGGGTAATCTTACCGGAAGTCTCGACTTGGGCGGTGGCGGTGAAGTCAGCCTCGGGGCGGCCGTCAATGTTCTCATCAACACCACGGGACGCACGATCGATGAAAGTATCATGCTGGGAGATCGCGAGTTCGTGATCGATCTGGAACCCATCCTGACCAACGGAGGCATTCGGGTTCTGGTCTCCGCATCATTTGCGATTGGCGACTACGTTCTCGTTGAGATCGACGAAGGATCGATCGAAAGCGGTTCCGGGGTGGTCTTCGTGGGAGATGGTCCTGCATTTATTGGAGACGATCCGGCGACCCGGACGATCAATCCAGCGGCCCAGGGATTCCTTCTCACGGATGCCCGTTTCTCACGATCGGCGGACGGAGAGACCTTCGTTGGTGAGGGCCTTGTTCAGGTGATCGGACTTGAAGGATTCGCTCTCAGCGGACGGATTCGGGTGCTCTTCGCCTCAACCGCCGGTGTCGGGCGCTCCCTGACCCTGCCATCAACTTCGGGCGGATTGCCTGCTGATGTGGTGATCGTTCCCGATATACCGACGACCGTGGTAACCGTGGACAACTTTGACCTCAATATTGCAGGTCAAATGATCTCGGGTGATTTCCGCTTTACGATGACCGATGAGTTCATCGAAATTGGAATTACCAACCTCAGCGCCAGCTTTGGAGCCACCACCAGGGATTCGAACAATGTTGAGACTCTCAACCCCTACATTACTCTCACCAGCCCGGCTTCTACCCTTCGTTTCGGATCGACCGGTTTCTCGGGAGTCATCGAAGGAACTCTCAATTTCACTCTTCCAACTCCGGACGTCGACTTTGGCTCGGGAGTCACGGCCAAACTGGAAATCAACACCACTCCGACATCGCAGACTCTTGATGTCGGGGGAACTGCGACGACTCTGCCTGCCGGACCGTTTATCCGAATCACGGCGACAATTCCGCAGGTCACCATTTTTGGACAGGAACTTGGTGGAACCTTCAGCTTTGAGCAAACCGAGGGCGAAATCACCCAGGAGGCGCGCGATCGGGGTCTTACGGCACCGAAGTTTATCAAGATCGGGGTGACCAACCTAAATATCTTCCTTGGTGACCGAGGTGGAGCGGGGGAGGAAGATGATGCCGGTCTTTCCATCAGTAATGGCGAGGGTGCCTTTGTAATCACCCCGGGTGGGTTTGCCGGTAAGGCAAGTGGCACCGTTGCGCTGACTGTTCCGGGTGTGGACATTGGTTTCAGTGGAACCTTCAGCCTGCGTATCAATACCGGCCTCACCAGAGTTCAGGAAGTTGTCAAAGTGGGAACGAAGACAATCAATCTTGATATTGCGAAGGGTCCTTACTTGCAGGTTGCAGCCACCGCGCTTCGACTCAACCTCCTCGGGCAGACCATCAGTGGAAACTTTGTCTTCGAGCAAGTCACAGAATCCGGCCAGCAGATTCTCCGGATAGCTGCCAGCAATGTCTTTATCGGAATTGGCGATGGCACCCAGAACCTGGTCAGCATCAATCAAGGGCACGCCGCAATCCGCATCGATCAAAACGGGATTGCCGGAGCGATCAGTGGAAACTTCACCGAGAGCATCCCGGGGATTACGATCTCTGCCAAAATGGCGCTCCTCTTCAACACCGGCACGGTGGCGGTAACCGAGACGATCGTCATTCCGGGTGCGGATAGCGTCACTCTCAATGTTCCGGCTGCAGGAGCGGGATCACCATTCCTTCGCTTCCGCGCTGAAGATATCGACGTGGTCATTGCGGGACAAACGCTCAATGGAACATTCCAGTTTGAGCAGGGTGTTCGCGCAGACGGCGGGAAGTATCTCTCCCTCCTTGTCGAAGATGCCAATTTCAATCTCGGTGAGGGGCTTGCGGAGCTCACGGATATCAATGGTGCCTTTCTGGTCACTCAACAGGGTGTTGCGGGCAAGCTGACTCTGGGCGCCTCACTCAACCTGGGTCCTGTGACCATTTCGGCTGATGAAATCATCATTCGCGTGAATACCGGAACTGCTCCGGTCATTCTCGATGATGCCGAAGCGACCCGAATCGAAGGAGGACCGTTCTTCGAGTTTGCTGCCATCGGTGGAAATATCACGGTGGCAGAAGTGGTGCTGGAGGCTGACTTCTTCGTCCGGAAACAAACCAACGGGAACGGCCAGGACCGCCTCACGATCATCGTCCAGAAGCTGAACATCGACTTTTCCGGAATCGCCATCACGGAGGGCAGCGGAACATTGCTGATTCTTCCCGATTCACTTGATACCAACGGAAATGTCATTCCAAATACCGGAGGCGTTGCCGGATCACTGAGCGCAACGGTAGATATTGGAGGTCTGGTAGACGGCGTCGAACTAAGTGGAACCTTCAGCATTGCTCTGAACAATACCAATGGTCGTGTCATTGATTCGGTCAAAGTCGGTAACAACACCGTAAATATCGATCTTCCCGCCGGGCCCTACTTCCGGATTGGCGTGACCAATGCAGTTCTGAGCATAGCGGGCCAGAGTCTCTCCGGTAGCTTCGCAATCGAGAATGTAACCACACCGACCGGGAAGGTTCTCAGCATCGCGGCTCTGAATGTGGCTCTGAGCCTTGGCGATGGTCAGAAGGAATACGTGAGTCTTACCGCTGGAACCGGAAGTCTCCTGATTATTGAGAATACTGTGGGGGCAGTGACCACCAAAGGGTTGGCAGGGCGCATCAGCGGAACGGTCGCACTGAAGAACATTCAGGGTGTGACTCTGAGCTCCAGCCTGGTTCTTGAAATCAACAATACCAACACCGCAATCAACACTTCGATTGAGGTAGGCGGAACGATGATGCCACTGGTGCTGGACGCCGGCGACTACATCCGATTCACTGCGGCAAACACCACGCTCTCGGTGGCGGGGCAGGTTCTCAGCGGTAACTTCTTCTTCGAGCGCAGCACCATCCCCGCAATTGGTGCGGTGCCTGCAAGCACGGTGATCCGCCTCGGTGGGTCCAATATTGGATTCTTCCTGGGTGACGACATGGGCACCGCAACCGACTTCTCGGATGATTCCGGTCTTCGGATGACGGGTGGCACGATGGGCCTGGTGATTTCTCCATCCGGAGTTGCCGGAGTGATTGGCGGCACCGTTTCATTGGATATTCCGGGCCTTGTTGAAACTACGGCGACCGTAACGGTCACGATCAACAACACGAACAAGGCTCTTGTTTCGACCTTCCCAATTCCGAATGCCACCGGAACCGGCGATCTGATGGTCAACTTAAAGGCGGGAGTTTACTTCAGAGTGGACATCGAAAACTTCAGCCTCGATCTCTTCGGGCAGAGTCTCGCTGGAAACTTCAGCTTCGAGCAGGTCAAGAGCCCCGGTCCGGATGGCGAATTCAATACCACGGACGACGAGAAGACCCTCAAGCTGGCCATCAGCGACCTGAGCCTGTTCCTTGGAGACAATGGCGGGACCGCTGGATTCGAAAATCATAGTGACGACATCGGCCTCTGGATCACCGGAGGCACGGCACAGCTTCTGATCTCGCCGCGTGGACTTGCCGGAGAGTTTGCCGCGACGGCGATGGTCTTTATCGAGCGCGGTAAGGGAATCGAAGTGGAGCGCGTTACCGTTCGGATTAATAATACTCTCGAAGTAGTCAATGAGAGCTTCCGTATTGGCAATGTAGAGACTCAACTTTCACTTCCAGCCGGACCGTTTATCTCGGTCAAGGTCGAGGGGCTCGAGGTGGCGCTCGGAGGACAGATCATCGCGGCGGACTTCACCTTCATTCGCCAGACCAATCTTGGGTCGGATAACAAGGTGGGTGGCACCGGGGCCGCAGCAGATGTCAGCGTAACCCGCATCATGCTGGAGAACGTTCTCATTTCGCTTTCTTCGAATGGCCGGGAATTCGTGAGGGCCGTGAGCCCGGTTGATCCAAGTGATCCGTCGAAAACCATCCCAAGCACTCTCCAAATCATTTCTGGTCCCAACGGAGGCATCGTGGGACTCATCAATGTAACGGTGACGGTGACGATTCCGGGGGTGAGCGTTGGCGGGACCTTCAGTGTGGGGTTCAACTCCCTCACAACCGCAGGTGCGACACCGGCATCTCCACGGGTGGGAATTAGCTACGCCCTCGATGTCGACGGGATCCCAAGCACACCTGCAGTGACCATCGCAGCCGGTCTTACGGTCTCCGGCACGGGAGTCTACCTGGAAGTTCTTGGTCAACGTCTCACTGGAAACTTTGTCTTCCAGAAATCGGCGACCGGTGAAATTGTCATCGCCCTTAAGAATGTCGTGCTTGAACTGGGTGACGGCGACGAGGTGTTCGTCACGGCGACAGTCCAAAGCGGAGTCATCCTCATCACACAGGCTGGCATCGCAGCCGATCTTCGGGTGGGTATCAGCCTCTCGCCAACGCTGAGCCAGGATATTCAATTCTCGGCCGATAACATCTTCCTCAAGATCAACACCACAAACGCCAAGGTGACCCGGACCGTTCAGGTCGGGAGTGCCGGCGCAGTGACGATCGATGTTCAGAAGGGTCCGTTCTTCAAGGTGCAGGCAGGTGCCACCGGATCGGCGACTGTTCCTGCATCTCCGGTATCGTTGACTGTATTTGGGCAAACGATTGAGGCCGTGTTCTTCTTCGAACAGACGACCACTGCTGCAAATGTGCAGGTTGTCAGGATCGGCCTTTCCGATGTTTCCATTTTCCTCGGCGACCGTAAGGGTGCGGGTGCCGATGACGACATGGGAGTCTTCCTCAGAGATGGCTTCGGAAGTATCCTGATCACCCAGCAAGGGGTCGCCGGTGAGTTTGGAGGCACAACCGGTCTCACCCAGGCTCTGATGGATGAGATTGGGGGAGGATTCACCGCGAACCTCAGATTCCAGATCAATACTCTTGGGGTCGCAGTGAACGAGCGCTTCGACTTCATCAATGCAGCGGGTCAAACCGAGACCACGATTCTCAAACTGAAAAAAGGACCATTCTTCCGTGCGGAAACATTGCCAAATGCGGACGGTTCTCCGGGAGCGGTGATTACGATTGGTGGCCTTGCGCTTCGCGGAGACTTCGCCTTCGAAAAGGGCCAACTTCGAATCACACCGACCAGTGCACCGGTAGAGGTTCTTTCCATTGCCGCAGTGAACGTGAGCATCGCCCCAACGGGAGACGTGAGCACTGGTATTTCAAATGCTGCCGGAGCGATCCTCTTCCTCCCTGCCGTCGCACCAACGGCGACAACGCCGGCGCGGACCGCGGGAATCGCTGCTCTCGTGACAGGTCGCGCCGAAGTTCAAGCTGCGGGATTCGATGCCGGAGTGAGTATCGGGGTGGGCATCAACACAACCGGAGCTGCGGTCGATACCAAGCTCTCAGTGGGTGGCACGGAAATTTCAGTAAGGCTCAGTGATGCGACCTTCAGCGTTCTTGCCCAGGACCTCGACTTCAACTTCGGGGACTTCCTGGAGATCGACGGTAATTTCGCAATCTCCGGCGGAACCTTCTCTGGCTCCGGTCTTAACATCTTCCTGGGTCAAGGGCCATACAAGCTGGATGATGGATCGATCAACAGCGACGCCATCGGCGTTCTCCTGAGTAACGGAACCATCGACTTTAAGACTTTGGGAACGACAGCGGGTGACGGACTCTATGCCATTAAGGCCACCGGGAATCTCGCACTGGTCGGACTTGATGGTCTTACTGTTCAGGGTAACGTTACCCTGCTGATCAACACCTCGACCACCGCGGTTGATCTCGGGGGTCAATCCATCGCACCGGGAACCTTCTCCTTCGTTGCCCGAGGAGCTGAATTTAGCATCGGCAATCGCTTCAGCGTAGGAGGCACCTTCGTCATTTCCCGACGTCCGAATGGTGACCTTGATGTTCTTATTGGAGGTGGATCGGTTTCCATCAACGACGAGAATGGCGATTCTCTCTTCGGAGTGACCGGAAGCGCATCCTTCTCCATCACCCAGGCAGCAGGGTTCAAACTCACTTCCTTCAAGGTCCGTGGGTTCTCGATCATGGATCAGATGGGCCTTGAGTCAGGCACGGTCGATAATAGCGCCGGAAATAACAATGGCTTTAGCGGCACTGACTTCTTCCCAACTGCCGACCTCGCCGGCCCCATCACGGGAGGAAAGATTGTGGGGAGTGATCTCCTGAACAAACGCTACATCGATATTCAGTACAATGACTTGAACAATGTCGGACTGAATAACAACACGATCACCGATATCGCCCAGGAGTTTGTCGTTAAGATCAACGGACAGACCAACCACAACCTCGTCTTCAACGGAGCGCCAACCAAGGTATCGGGCAAGCCAAATACCTGGAGGTATCAACTCACGAGCGGCACACTGACTACCGATCAGCTCAATAGCCGCGTAACGATCGAATTCAATTCCGGTTCCTTCTCGGACAACGGCGGAATCGGTAATTTCCCGGAGATCGAATACTTCAATGTCGTCCCAAGTGCGAACGTCCTTCCGGGTGCCACCGCAATTATATCGAGCCCAACCAATGGCGGAGCCGTTGATGCAGCGGCTCTGAATCAGAAACAGTATCTCGACGTTACATTCTCCTCACAAGATGGCACGCCAATCAACAAGGCTACAATCATCGACACCATTCCATTCAAGCTGAGTGGCACAGGACTTGATCGTATTCAGCTCAACCCGGACGGCACCCCGATTCTTCGAGGTAGCCAACCACTTCTGACCTCCGGGTTTGAAGACACGGCGCTGAGCGTAACATATCGTTACTTCCTGACCCCAATCGCCCCGCCAGCACCCGAGCCGGTTCAGCCCGGGCAACCTGCTCCGGCACCACCGGCTCCCTCACTCTTTAAAGGTGGGCAAGTACGGGTTAGCTTTATCAACGACAGCTTTGCCAGTGTGGGGAACACGGCTGCCGGAAGTCTTAATAAGGGCAGTATCACCCAGTCCTTCACCGTTGATCCCACCGTCGCAGGTTCGGCTGCCGCAAGTGGTTCAATCAATATCGGACCACTTGAGGTTGAAGGACCCACGATCGGGCTTGAGGATATTGGGTTTAAGGACGGCCTTCTCATTCTCACCATTGGAATTGGGGTGAATCGCGCGAGCCTCGCCTTTGGAGGAGGAGGAAATGCGACAGGTGCCAACGGCCAACAGACCAGCATGAGTAATTCCCAGGCTGACAGTGGAATCAAGGCCGAGCTACTTGGAGTCCTTGGAACCTTTGACATCGCCGTTGATGCCTTCGGTCTCCTGAGCGGCAATGTGGACATCAACCTGACAGGGAAGTGGGGCCTGCGTGTCGGAGTTCTGGAGATCGACGTCCCTGATGTAGTCAACGTAACGGCCCGCGGAATCAACATTAACTACGATCCGTCGTTCGGAGCCGAGGGCTCGGCAACCGAAGGGATGGCCCAGGAGCTGGTGAAGATCGACAACGCGGTCATTCAGATTCCTGCCGTAAACATTCAAGGCACTCTCAATGATGTGACCATTCGCGACAATGGCTTCACTCTTGGAAATGCTGAAATCTGCTATGGATGTCTCGACGCCCCGAACTCAGGAACCGCGCTCAATGCCGACGGGACAGTCGCTTCCAGCCAGACTGCCGCGATCAAGTTGGGAACCGTTCTGGAGTTCGACGATATCCGAATTGGAGTGAATAATTTCACCGTCAATTTTGACGCTGAAAACCCGGTCGACTTTGATGGGGAGATTTACATCGCCTCGGGTGGAGTTCGCTTCCTTCCGGGTAAGGCCATCAGCGGAACCCTGAGTGACCGCAATGATTCCACCGATGTGACCAATGGTATCCAGAATACCGAAGCGGTCCGGGCCACCTTGAGTTTCACCAACGGAAAAGTTGATTCCTTCAAATTCCATGTTGATACCCTGGAGCTGAATCTCAGCAGTTTCGTTACACTTCGGGCTACCGACTTCATGCTTGATACCGGTGCTGCCGATGACGAGGTGTTGGTCTCCTTTATGAGTGTTGGTGCGACGGTGAAAATCGGTTCACTGCTCCTTACCGGTGAAGCCCGTCAGTTCCGTGTTATGGGTGATGGTAGCTTCGATGCTCTTCCAGGCTTCGGAGTGTTTATCAGCATCGGTTCCGCGACTGGGGAGTCATTCAAATGGCCTTCGTTCCTTCCAATCAAGATCACTCAAATCGGAATCCAGTGGGATGATATTGAAAATGATCCCGGCGACTTTGTCCTGATCCTCTCGGCCGAGGTGACAGAGATTAAGGGAGTGAAGGGGTTGACCTTCTCGGGAGCCGTTACCGGGATCAAGATTTCTCCGAAGCTCTTGATCGAGGGCGAGAACCCGATCATTGGTATTGAGTCCCTTGGAGTCAGTATTTCCGGCAATCTCTTTGGTGGTGAAGTCACCGCGACCCTGATCGGAGGCATTCTCCGTCTTGATGAGCAGTATAATATTATTTCCGCTCTCGATACCGTTACGCCGGTTGAGCAGCGCGTGTTCTTCATCGGTCTGGAGGGTAAGTTTGCGATCGCAGGCATCGGCGGATTCGGTATCCGATTCGCACTCTCCGAGCTCGGACCTCTCAGCGTTCTCCTCAATGCCGACATTCCGATCACAGTCGAGCCGATCTCAGGTCTCACCATTTCCGACTTCACCGCCAGCGTTGAGTTCTTCAAGACCCTGCCTTCCATTGATGATCCGTTCGCGCTTCGCGGATCTGCCTTTGCGCCTCCGGGAGATATCGATGTCTCCACTTGGCTCGATACGGTTCGCAGTCAGGTAGCGACCCAAGCCCGACTTGTGGCAGCCAATCCGGCATTGAATGGATTTACCGCAGCATTCAATTCGCCACTGACCATTTCCGGTAGTGCGCGTATCTATTCGCTCTATACCTCACAAGCACTCTTCAACGGCAAGGTCTTCATCAAGATTTCCACCGATGGTAAGTTCCTCGTAGGCGGTCAGCTAAACTTCATCGATAACAACATCAGCATTTCCGGTAAGCTCTATGCCGACCTTTCGAATGTCGCCAATGGCGATGTGACTGTCCTCTTCCTCGCGGACATTCCGGATCAGATCGAACTGCTTTCCATCTACGGTAAGTTGAAGATGGGCTTCCGTAATTCCGCAGGAGATGAGGTCGAGTTCGTGGTGGCTGCCAACTCGACCGCGATCCCCGGTGGTGGCCAGCCGACTGCCGATCTCATTGCCCCGGTCGGAAATGGTGAGGCCATTGATTCCGGCGTGATTAATGACGCCGGCAACATGTTCCGCCATACGGATGGCTCTGATTACTACTACGTCGACGTCAACTACAACTCATCGGGATCAGTTTCACTTGATTACGAATCAATTCTCGACACTCCGGGTGAGTTCACCCTGTCTCGCAACGGATCAACAGTCGCTACTCTCGGAATCATGGTTCCGGTGGATACGATCATCAACCAATTCGGGATCGTAGAAACTGCCGCCCTCGTATTCAGACCTGCCTCGGGCGATGACGAGGCCCGGATCGTTCGGGTTGTGAAGGATGATGCTGAAGCCTCCGGCTATCGTGATGAGATTGTTCTTACGGCCTCCGATGTGCCGGATATCACCGCTACGGGAACCGAGCTGGAGAATGCTCTGCTTGTAGCCGCCCTCCGCACTACCGGAGTCCGTCGTTTCCGCTACCTCCTCGACACCAGCTTTGAAAAGGGAGATTACCAACTGACGTTTGCGGCTGATGCCTTCAAGCACGCTGATATCACCGATGAGGATGGCATTGTGGTCACACCGGGAATTGGCAATGAGGAATTCACTCTTGGATTTGTGGTGGAAGGAGCAAGTGCGCGACTTGTCGACCCGACCACCGGTGCAAATCTCGATATCAACACGATCAACGGACGAACCTTCATCGATGTTGAATTCGTCAGCCCGACGAGTGGCACTCTCGACTTCCTGGAAAGCTCGATCACCGACCTCAGCCCTGAGTTCCGCCTAACCGGTGCAGGTCTGGGATCAATTACTCTTGATAATAGCACGGCACCGATCCGATTGAATGGCGGAGTGGGTCATACTTACCGCTACTTCTTGCAAGGCAACTTTGCGGAAAATGCAGCTGGCGAGATCGACGGAACGATCCAGCTCAGTTTCCTTGAGAATGCATGGTCTTACGTTGATAGCAGTCTTGTTCCGGAAGACGTCGACAACCAGGTTGTGCAGACTCCTGCCGGCGGCAACTTCCAGGCCGGGGACACCGGGCCGATTGTTTTCGAGGTTGTCTTTGATGCTGCCAACGGAGTCACTCCTCCAGCAGGGTTCGCGCTCGACCCGGGCTCGCTAACTGATGCCAACATCGAGTTCATCGACTTTGATCCAGCTACTCCCGGAATTCAGTTTGAGTCTCCTGCGGGAATCGTAGTGACCCTCAACCGGACAATTGATGTCAGCTACTCACCGGACTCCAAAACTCTCAGTATTCCCACGACCTATCGGATTGCAGACGACGCGACAGCCCCCGGTTCATCCTTTGCGATCACCGTGGATATTGATCCCGCCTCATTAGGATTTAAGGTAGTGGATGGCGTCGTTTCAGGAACGCAGCCGGGAGACACCAAACAGCTTAAAGATGCATCGGCCGCCTCAGCTGGTGATGTGATTGCTTCAAACGACCGCACCTTTATCGATATTCTCTTCGCAGGAAGTGCCGGCCAGCAATTGGATTCAGGCTCCGTTCTCGATACCGATCCTGAGTTTGTTCTTACTGGAATCGGAGTGGGTTCCGCGACTCTTCTCACAGTAGACAACCCACTGGAACTCGGTGGCAATGTCTTCCGTTACTTCATCATGGGCGACTTCGAGGTGGGACGGGTGAATCTCGATTTCATTGCGAATTCATGGATGGATGGCTCAGGTGAAACCAATCACGCATTCACCCGCTCCTACACTGTTCAGGGAAGCACCGCGGATGTCATCGTCACCCGCAACGAGGTTCCCTACAGTCTGGATGGCTCGGAGGTCGGCTTGGCTGAAATCAATGATGCCGGGTTCATTGACATCACCTTCCGTCCATCGAATGGAAACACTCTCGAGCACAGCTCGGTCAACGGTGATGAAATCATTCTGACCGGTCCGGACGGCACCGTAGTTAGCTTCGCAGGCACTCCAATGCGCATCAGCGGAACGGATACCTTCCGCTACACACTGGGTGAAGACCTCGCCATCGGAGTATACACTCTTACGATTGCGGCCAATAGCTTCTCCGATTCTGCCGGGTTTACCAATCTGGAGGAAACAGAACGCTTCACAGTCAACGTCGCCCGCGCGACGCTTACCAATCCGCCATCGGGATCGACGGAGAATCGTGAAACCCTGAATGGTCGCGGATACATCGACATCGTCTTTGATGATGTGGTCACTCCGACGCTGAATTCGGACGAGCTTCAGATTGGCTCCACAAGTGCATCGATTGACCCTGATAGTATCCTTGATGAAGGACCGGAGTTCCTTCTCTTCGATGGGGACGGCAACCAGATTAATGTGGAAGCAGTTCCTGTCAGTCTGGGTGGCAACAGCTTCCGGTATTTCATCCAGTCCGGTGCCGCCGGTGACAGCTTCCGCGTCCAGTTCCTGCCGGGATCATGGGAAGATGGAAACGGAAATAAGGTAACTTCCGAGCAGGCCAGCGGATACATTGCCGCTGAACAGGTTCCGGCAGATACGGATGGTGTCATCGATATTCAATTCAACGGAATCCGCGGAACTGCGAATGGTGAGTTCGTGACCTTTGAGATCGACTACGACACGGTCATGGATGCCGATGATGAGATCACGGTCCAGATCACGGATGCTGACGGAAATCTCGTCACCGTTGAACTCGACGACACTCCAATTGATCTGGGTAACGGCCGCTTCCGTTACGTCCTGACAAACGGAGAAAGCACGGACAATGCCGTCGTAACCTTCAATGCCGACACTTGGGAGATCGACAATGGTCGCACGGTTAATCAGGCCGACATCGATGCTCCTGCGATCAATGTTGCGGGAGCCGCAGTCGATCCCGGAAACCCAACCCGTGCCGGGCCTTACTTCGACATCACATACACACCAATCGACGGAACTGAAGTTGATGCATCCACCATTCTTGGTGATGATGATGAGTTCATCCTTTCAGGTGCACAGGCGCAGAACCTGGTCTTCGTCGATGTCTATGATCTGGGCAACAACACCTTCCGTTATCTCTATCAGGGTCAACTTGATACCGGCATCATGGAGGTTCAATTTGTGGAGGGCGCGTGGGCCGATACCGCTGGAAACCTTGGTCAGGCCAGCACATCCGCAATTAAGATTCTCACCGAATCCGAGTCCTTCTTTATCGAAATCAGCGGTGGGATTGTTCTCAACTCGGGAGGATTCCTCGATGAACCCATCATTGAGCTCTCCGGCGAGATCATCATGGAATTTGACACGACCCGAAGTGTCTTCCAACTCGATTTCAGCGCTCAACTCGCACTTTATAAGCTCGGATCGGTCGGAGCTGTGGCAGGTCGCTTTGTAGTCGATAATTCCCGCACCGTTTCTGATAACGTTCAGATTTGGGGTGTTGCCGCTCTTCGCACGAACTTCTCCTTCCTTGAGCAATACGGACTCTACCTCAGTGCCGAGGGCACCCTGCAGCTGAACCTGACCTCACAGCAGAAGACCGAAACACTCACCTTTAAGGGACTTGATGGCGGAGCTGATCGCACTGAGACCTTCGTCCTTGCTCCGGAACTCTTCGCAATCGAGCTGGTTGGCTACGCACGTGTCCGTCCTCCGGGAACGTCCACAGATGTGCTCAGTCTGGAAGGGGGCTTCTACCTCAGCTTCAGTCCGTCCCGGTTCGAATTGTTCGTTAACGCGTCACTTTCGTTCGGCGCAGGGGAGTCATCGATCAACTTCGGTGAGGCGACCGGTCTTCTGGTTATTCAGACCGGTCTTGGTGCTGGCGAAAATACCGGTCTCGCTGGATCCTTCCGCGTCTCCAAGGGAGCGGATATTGGTCTTCCCGATGTCGGCAATATCTTCAAGGCCAGTGGGTCCGTCACGGTAGTGGTTAACACCACGCTTCAGGATGTGATCTTCCAGCTTCCCGACTCCTTCCTTGCCATCATCGATGGAGACGAGCTTCCCGGATTTGCAGCCGGGGGAACGATTGATTCGAATGGTGACGGGGTCATCAACGAAGAGGATAAGGCCTCCTTCACGATCTTCGAAAGCGCGCCGGGCATTGACGGCAGCCGTCGTGCGGAGGGAGTGCCCGAGGTTTATGCCACTGCGATCATTCAGGCTGAGCTCATTATTGGAGACTTCATCGAACTTGTAGGATTCCTCCAGATTACGATCGCTGCAAATAGCGACGGCGGGCGACTTTCGATCACCGGAGCGGTCAGCACGACGATCCCACTTCTGGGAACTCTGACCGGAACCTTGAACTTCGATGTCTTCCTGGGAGTTGAGACCGGAATTGTGGGTCGCGTGGTTCTTTCGCTATCGAACACCGATATTCCGGATGTGGAAATTGCCGGAATCATTATCCTTGAGATCAACACCTTCGGAACGACCCGGGACGTCACCAACTTCAAGACCAAGACCAAGACCTACACCCGAAGTGACGGGTCTTCACTGACGGTGTTTGACGGCTTTGAACGGGATACGAATGGCGACCTCATTACCGATACCGTCACGATTGAAACGGTGGGTGGATTCAAGCTGGAACTCGCCGGACTCCTTACCGTTTCGGACAAGTTTGAGTTTGTGGGTTATGTTCGCTTTACGTTGGAGCTGGCAGGAGATGATCCGGGAATTGAACTTCTGGTGCTTGCCAGCCTCAGAATTGAAGGCATCGGTTCCGTTCAGGTTGATGGCGGCTTCCGGATCAATAGCCAGGGTCTGGTGGCCCGCGCTGCAGTCTCTCTAGATGTCGGATTTGGAGGAGATATCGGACTCGATTTCTCGGTGAGTGCCGTCATTCAGTTGAACACCACCGGTGTTAATCAAGAACTTGGAATGGCGACGATTCCTCCCGGATTCCTTCTCGCGCTCCAGGGAAGTGTCGAGTTCCTGGGGATCGCGACCGCACAGGGTTCCGTCTCACTCTTCATTGGGCCGGATGGATTCGAATTCCTCTTCGATGTCAGCTTCAATATTGCCGGTGTTCTTACCTTCTCCGCAGCTGGAGGAGCCGCAGTCTATGTCAACCAGCCTGCGGGTCAGAACGGTCTGGCTCTGGTCCTTAATGTCGTGGTTGATGCCGATGTCACCATTGCTTCCTTCGAGGCTTCCGGACTGCTGATCATCAACACGACGAACATTGCCCGTGTTCTTGGAACGCAGAATCTCGCCGCAAACGTCTTCATTCTGGATGTCTCCGGTAAGATTGAGGTCCTCAAGGTTCTTAAGATCGATGCTGATTTCCGAATCGAGATCGGTGAGGACTACTGGTCGATTGCCTTCAGCGTTGACATTGATTTCTTCGGACTGGCCAAACTCACCGGAAGCTTCTTCCTCGATTCCGATGGCATGTTTGACATCAACATTAGTGGCTATGTGAGTCTCGGTGGTGGTGGCACAGGACTCTTTGGAAACTTCAGTTTCCATGTTCGTTCCGGATTCCTTGGAACCGATACCAATGGTGACGGTAAGATTAGCGGCAACGAGATTGAGACCGATAACATCGGGAATCCGCAGTATGAGTTCCTCCTCAGCGGTTCCGCCCAGGTCTCGGCGAAGATCTTCGGCATCACTCTTGCGTCCTTTGGATTGAGCTTCAGCTTCCGGGCGGCCGGAGCCGGGGAAACTCCGATTGTTCTGACAGTATCTGTCCGGATTAAGATTCTCTTCGTTAAGATCACCAAGACGGCACGCTTTAAGATCGGAGTCCTTCAGCTACCCAAGCCGGTTTATTTGGGCGCCAGCCAAGGCAACCCCCAGGCATGGGTTGAGAACACCGCTACCGGTTCTCCGCTCTACTTGAATGTCGGCAGCCGTTCGGGCTCCCGCAATATTGGAAACACTCCACAGCTGGACGATCCGGCAACAGACCTCAATGAGGCTCTCCAGCATATCAACGAAAGCTACATTATCCGTGATATCGGACCAAGTGAGGTCGGTGCCGGCCGGGTCATTAAGGTGACCGCCTACGGTCGCACTAACACTTTCCAGAATGTCTCCAGCATCCATGGTGATTTCGGTGATGGCGACGACGTCGTTTTCCTAGGCGCCCCGGTTCTCGACGACGACGGCAACCCAATCGCTCCAGGTCCAAATACTCCGGCTGCCCCGGTTTCCCAGGTTCCAACGATCCCCGTCTACCTCAACATGGGTAGCGGTGATGACTCGGTCTCCTTCTCTGGAACGGCCGCGCCAAATAGAGCATCGGAGAGCAACCTGATCATCCTCGGATCCGGCAATGACTACGCAGGTCTCATCGGTGAGGGAACCGCAATCGTCGATGGTGGTTCGGGCGACGACTTTATTGAAAATCTTGGCACCGGGCAGGCCTTCTTTAATGGTGATGCCGGCAGTGACCGTATTCTCGGAAAAACCTCCGCGGATGTGATCAACGGTGGTGCAGGCGATGACGACATTGATGGTCCGGGCGGCGTGATCAACGGCGGTGACGGAAATGATCAGATTAACTTCGCCGTTCAGACTCAAACCGGGAATTCAACGATTACCGGCGGCGCAGGATCAGATTACCTGAATATTTCGGGTCGGGCCACCGCCGACAATATTACGGTTACGAATTCAGGTGGCACGGTGACATCCAGCTTCGACGGCCAGAATTTGGTCAGCACAGGAATTGAAAACCTCTTTATCGATGGTCGGGGTGGTGCGGACAACTTTGTAGTGGATGATCTTGAAGGCTCGGGCCTTTCCTCCTTCTCCATCGACTTCGGCCGTAGCGTTGTGCAGACCGGAACGCAGGTCGTTACCGAAAGCCTCGATCCCGATGATCCTGACGCAGACACTGTCGATCAGCTTGCGGCAGTTCTCGCAATCTCGAACGATAACGCAGCGGACCGCCTGAGCGTCATCGGTGACAACGGAAATGATTTCTTCAATCTCGTCAATTCCGGTGAGTTCACCGGAGTAGATGCCGATGGAATTGTCATCGGTGCGGCCCGTTACACCGTGGTCACCATCGGTCGTTCGGATTACACGATCGACGGGAATGGGAATCTGTCCGTTTCCAATCCTTCCGTCAGCATCAACATCACCAACTCGGTCCGAAGCGAGGGTGATAATGCGGTGGTCAACGGACTTGGTGGAAATGATGTGATCGATGCGTCGGGCCTAAGCGTAAGCGCGACCCGTCCGGATGGCGTCACGATTCCCCGCACGGATCAGATTATTGCAAGCCTTGTTGGTGACACCGGAGATGACACCCTGGTGGGATCGGACTTCGATGATATCCTCAATGGTGGAGTCGGCAGCGATACTTATACCGGTGGCGATGGACTCGACCTCTTCTTTGATGCGAGCATTGATCCGGGTGACTTTGATACTCTGGTAGAGAATCAGGACCGCGATGTTTTGATCACGGACAATAGTTTCATTACCGGTAAGATTCGTGGTGATGGCTTGATTCAGATTCTCAACCGCAAGGACGGTTTCGACCGGGAAGAAGTTCAGGAGGTCCGCCATAGTGAGAACAGCGGAACCTTTACCCTGACCTACCGGGGGCAGACCACAGGAGCCCTTGCCCACAATTCCTCCGGAGATCAGATTCGCGCTGCCCTTCTGGCACTCAGCACCATCGACAAAGTACGAGTGGAGCAGACAAGTGATGGAGGAAGCGGAGGACCTTACATTTGGGAGGTGGCCTTCCTGGGACCAACCGGGCAAGTGATTCCGGCTAATGCCTCACAGAATGATACCGGAGGTGCTGATTCACTTCTGAGTATTTCTATGACCGGCTCGACGGATTCGGTGGCCCGAGTCGTCAAGGAAGTGGATACCGAAGTCGAGATTCAGCGCATTACCCACTCTGGTGCCGGTGGTGGTTCCTACACGCTCATCTTCAACGACGGTCGAAATGAGGCTGAAACCGGTTCCATCCCCTGGAATGCAACTGCCGCCCAACTGGCCTCGGCGCTCAACGCACTCAGTGGACAAGTTGATCTCGGAACCATCAGTGTCCAGGAAATCACCCTCCGGAATACCGATAATATTGCCGTTGGGCCCTACAGCTACCTTGTGACCTTCGAGGTGTCCACGAACCGTCCCAACAACGTCCTTCTCCTGAAGGAGGGTCAAAACAACCTCCAATCCGGAGGAACAATCAGCGGCCTGCCAACGGAAGTCGAATTGCAGGAGTCGAGTAAGGCGGTTGATCCAACTCTTGGCATTCCGGACAGTTTCACCCGATTTAGCTCCGACGCGATTGTTGAGGATTTGAAAGGAATCTTTGAAGGGGCCATCATCACCGGGGGAGCCTCCCGCACGATCATCTCCGTGAGCAGCTCCACGGGGTCAGCTACTGTGGGATCGACTGAGCTTACCGTAGGAGGCCTGACGATGGACATCACCGTGGACACTGCGATCGCCACCGAGGGTGATGATGCGGCGCTTGCGGAACTCTATGCCGTCACCTTAACGGGTGAGGACAGCGCGCGCATTACGGTTGCCGATACCGGAGCCGGACAGGGACGTGATGAGATCAAGATTTTTGGAACTGCAAAAGCGGACACAGTCTCAAGTGCGGCCTTTGGTGCCGGGCAAGGGCGGACCGGTCTCCTCGGATTGCATACGGGTGACCGCGCCAAAGGTGACCTCCTCTTCTTCCGCGGCATTGAGCTGGTTCAAATCGAACTCGGTGCCGGAGATGACACCATCCTTTCGGATGACACCGCATCGGTCACCCTGATCAATACCGGTGATGGCGATGACGAAATTATTGTGGGCACCGTTCCTCTGATTCCTGACGTGGGGAACCGGACTCTCGAGTTCCCCGAGGGAATTCCGGTTGCGGACACCGAAAATCTGACCAACGGAGCCTCCAACAAGCTCTACATCTACGGAGGTGGTGAAAATGATTCCTTCGAGGTGAATTTCAACCGCGCCCAAGTCTATCTGCACGGTGGCAGCGGTGACGATCGCTTCCTTCTTAAGACCTTCCTCGTCTTGCGCGAGAATCCTGATGACAACGAAGAGGTCACAAACCTGGCCAACCTCTTCGGCGGCATGGGCAATAACCGCTACTCTTACCTGGAGAATGGACCGGTCGCAATTAACGGAGGCCCTGGCATTGATACTCTGGTTGTGGTCGGAACACCGATCTCCGATACCTTCGTAGTCACGGAAAGCGTTGTCGCCGGAGCGGGCCGCCTCGTGAACTTCCGCGGAATCGAGCGCCTTGAAATCAATGGTGCCGGCGGCGGTGACAATATCTACGTCCTAAGCACCAATGAGTCCTTCACCACGACCATCGTGGGTGGTTCGGGAGACGACACCATTCACTTCGGCGGGGATCATCCGCCACTGGTCTTTGATCCCCCTGAAATCACGGTCACTCCGCCACCTGTTACGATCGAGCTGCCGAGCCAGTTGGTCTACAACACGGTGACCACCACCCGTGCGACCGAGGTCTACACCTTCGACTTCGGTTGGTGGAGCGGGTTTGCCTCGTTCTTCAATCCAGGCCTGGCCAACCACCTTGCCGAGGTTGCGATCTCTGCCGTAGAGAATTTCGTCAACGCCCGCTTCCAGGCTGAGCGTAATGCCTATCCGAACCGTCGTAACCAGACGCTGGAATTCGATCGCGGAAATGTTCAGGTGGAGCGCATCCGCACCGGCTACAGTTGGTTCTTCGGCATCTTCCAGCGCGATGTTTACCGAGTGACCGTTTCCAATGTGGTTGAATCCTATGAAGAAGGAGTGATCACGACCCAAACCCAGACGATTCAACCGCTGTCGTTCTCGTTTGATCCACCACCATTCGCGTTCAAGGAAGCTTCCCAGTTCACCGTCGGTGAAATCCGCGGTCGGGTGATTGTTGAGGGTGGAAACGCCTTTGAGGATGATGGAGACACCGTCATCTTCCACAATTCTGCCGGATCGAATCTCAAGGGCCTTGTGACCAACCGTTTGGTGCCACGCTTTGAGTCCCTCGATGACGGAACTTTCCAGCGGGCACTGGATAGTGACGGAAACGAGATCGACGATGTTTACATCTCCGTGGAAGGACTGGGGCTGCGTGTCGCCGACGATGGCTATCTCAACCCCGACGGCACCCGGACCTTTGGGGTTCAGTTAAAGGGTGTGGAGACTCTTGATCTCCGACTCGCTGACGAAGACCCGGGGAACGGAGCCTCCCGGAATGACCACTTCACAGTTGCCCTGACCGATCTGCGGGGTTCCGAAACCCGCGAAGGCGTCCTGCGCCAGGTCACTGATGAAGAACGTCAGGAACTGGACCTTCGGATCGTCGCCGGAGCAGGGGATGACACCATTTTCCTCAAGCAGACCACCGGCTCCACCGAAGTCTTCGGAGGCCCTGGAATGGATACCGTGACCATCGGGGATAACGGAAGTCTGGCCAACATCGGTGGCGGCCTACTCTTCGATGGCGATGCCCACATTGACGAGGTCCAGGAAATTGTCACCACGCTGCCAAACATCCCGTTCCCGGAGACCTTCATTAATACCCAAACTGTCGTTGGAACTCTTCAACTTGATGAGTCGACCTTCATCAACTACGCGGATGCCCAACTGGCTCCAATCGTCTTTGTTGATCCCGCTGACGGTAAAGTGAAGGTCCGCACGATCTCGCTTCGTTCCGACGGTGAAATCAATACCGACTACGTCCGTGACTACGGAATCCCCGCCGTCAGCAATGGAAGCAATGTCTATATCGGTCCGGACGGTCTCGAAACATCCAGCCCGTTCACTGATGGAGAACGTAACCCGCAGCTTTACGTAACGGCCTTTGACCGGATTGGATCGGGAGCAGTGCCTCTCTTTGTTGATCCGTTCGGAGTGAAGACCGGAATCGACCCGACCTTCATTGCCCTCGGGTCCAGCGGAGCTGACGTCAATGTCTACCGCAGTGGAAATGCGGCCACCCAGGGAAGCTTCGCCGACATTCTCCTTCAATGGAGTGCTGACGGAACCACCTGGAACAATGCGACTCCGGTCGGCCTGAGCAGAATCCTGCCAAATGGCTTTAAGACCACGGAAACCGCAACCGATCCCGATGGCTCGACCTATCAGCGCGAAGTCGCTGATGAAAACGATGTCTCGAACTCCAACATCGTCAGCTACTCACTGGGAGCCGGGAACAACGCGCGATTCCTCCGGGTGATCGGAATTAATGGAAACGATTTCGCGCTTGATGGTATCGGCATCCATACAGCATCTGCAGGCCCAGCTCACATCAAGCGTGAGGATGCCTTCAAGCCGGTCATTTCCAATAACTCCACCGTCTCCAGCGGCGACCGCCCGGGTGCCTTCCGCGTAGCTGACAACCTCTTCAGCAACATCGATAGCGGGATGAATATCATCTATGCGGCGGCGGCCAAGAACCTCCCTGCTGTCCTCGAAGTTTCCCGTTCCGAGATCGTGACCTTCACCCGCACTGTGGATGTGCGGGTCACTGACCCATCGACCACCGGCGCTGATTTGCTGATCATCGATGGTCAAAACAATACCGAGAACCTCATTGGTGCACTGGACCGCGTCCAAATTGACATTGAGCAGATTCAGGACGGTAAGATTTCCCTCCATGATGGAGCGGTCGGACTTGATCAACGTTTCTATCGTGGTGGAGAAACCGTCTATCGTCTCATCGATCCCGCCCAACAAGGGCTCGTTGGAGCAGCGGTAGTGGAAGCTCTTCGTGATCCTCTCAACAATTTCCGGACGGAGAAAGTCACCTTCGCAGGAGGGGAAGACGCTTACAACCTCTTCGACGGAGCGATCCTCGTTGATCCGTTCGGAGTCGAGCTGGCCCGCAAGCCGGGTGATGCCATCCTCCACTTTAAGGATAACCCCGTTCTTCATAACACAGGTGAAATCCTCCGCTATCTTGGTGGCGAAGATGCCCTCGATGAAGACGGAAACGTTGTCGTCAACGGCGACGGCTCGATCTTCAAGCGTTTGCCGGGGCAGGCCGTGATCGCTGACCGCGGCACTCTCATCTACGCTCCTGATTTCATTGAGACGGCCTTTACCACTAATGGTCAGGCAATCGATCTCGGTAATGAGATGCTTCTCAACTTCAAGCCCAACCAGGGTATTGACGGATGGGCGCTCGACTTCACCAATTCGCGTAATCTTCGCATAGACCTCTTCAAGTCTCCTGCGGTCCTTGGTGGTGGTGATCGCCTCGTCTCCGTGACGGTCAGCAGTTCCCGCGGAACCTTCCGCCTTGAACAGGGTGCGGCAACCAACGGCTACACCTTCGATCCGGTGACGGGACAACTGGTTGTGACCAATGTCGATTCCAGCATGATTTCTGATGATGGTTCCGTGAACGTTCGAGCTCATCTCGCGCTCCTCGCATTCCACCGGGAGGGAGATGCCGTCACCCACTACGGCAACGAAGAAGTTCAAAGCGGCGACCTCGTAGTCGATAAACAAGGCGGCAGCTTCATCATCCGCGAAACTGCTGACGGCGAGGCCATACGTTACTCCAGTGACAAAACTCTCGCTGATAGCAGAGAGGATCTCATCTTCTGGAACAACAGCAAAGGTGAGCGCATCCTGCACAAGCGCAGCGAACCGATCTTTATTGAGGTCGACGGTGAGTTTGTTGAAAAGACCATTACACAAACCGACCTTTCGGGTGGATTGCTTGAGCAACGCTACCGTGGTGATGAGCCGCTGATCTACTTCGGCGGTGAAAAGACCTACTACACCTCCGAAGAAGCGATCACCCAGCAGCGTGACGCCATTCAGATCTCCGGACTCGGGATTCCGGGCAACATCTTCCTCGTTAACGGTCTCTTCCCGGATGAGAACAACAATCCGGTCATCGATACCACCGATACCTTCCAGATCGATCTCGGTAGCGGCGATGATACCTTCACTTTCAATTTCTCGCCAAATGCCGGTATCGAGTTGAATACCGGAGCGGGCAATGACTCGGTCGCCGTTCGCGCCATCGATGGCAACATCACCCTCAATCTGGGTGAAGGCGATGACTTGGTCGCCGTCGGAAGCAAGGCCGGCTACTGGGAGACTGCTGACATCACCGGCCGTCAGCCCTTCAATGAACCGGCTGTCGAAGATGCCGAGTTCATTAACGTTCTTGGTAATCTGAACCAGATCAATGGCTCGGTATTCGTCAATGGCGGATCCGGAATCGACCGCGTCAGCATCGATGACACCGCCGATCTCACCGGAAACAATACTGCCAACGGTGACAATGGCATTCTCACCGACACCGGGCTCAGCGGTCTCGGGATGACCGGCAGCATCGTTTATAACAACGACGACACGACCGAGCTCCTCGAAATTGCACTGGGTAAGGGCGATGACGAGCTCACGATCGCCAGCACCTCGGACTCCGTGTTTACCAGCGTTGAGGGCCGCGATGGTGATGATACCTTCAATATCGAGACTACCAGCGCTGCCACCAATGTTTACGGGGATGCCATTGGACCGAACATCCAGGTCAACTTCCGCACGTTTGCCGTAACCAGCGGCAATGACCTCTTCCGGGTTGGTAGCCTTGCCTCAAGTGCCACTCCACTCAACTCCACCCTTGCGACAATTCAAGGCCGCTTGCGCCTCTTTGGCGGTGGGGTCGATGCATCAATTCCAGCAGGTCCGGGTAACCCAGGAAACGAAGTGATTTTCTACAATGGCGGTGGTGGCGGTGGTGCCGGAGCCCTGCAAAGCACCGAGCTCCTTGGCTTCGGGATGGGAGCTGGCATTGCCTACGCTGGAATCAATACCCTCACTCTGCGCCTCGCCGATGCCCCGGATGAGCTCTTTATCGGTGGAACCCACACCGGATCAACAAACATCCTTGGAGGTAATGAGGGAGATAACGATGGTGATGTGATCAATATCGGCGCCATCAGCGGTCCGACATCCATTAGCACACAGGAAGGAGATGATACCATCCGGGTGAACTACGACATCGCCGGAGTGCAGACCTTCGAATCCGGTGTGCAGTCATCACTCTTCCTCGATGGTGGTGATAATTCCGACACCTACTTTGTCGGTGTCGCGGGTGAAGGCACCGCAACGGTCGATATCTTCGACAGCGGCACAGGCTCCGATAACAATGATAGCGTCCGCATCTTTGGTAACAACGAGAGCAACCTCTTCCTCTTCCGAGCGAATCAGGCCAGTGGCCTCGGAGTCGTGGCGACCTACGAGACGGATGATCTCCTCAATCCGGTCCTCGGTGGATTCCTTGAGCGGGTGAACTACGATGGCAACATCGAGAACATCGACGTATCCGGACGCGGTGGAGATGACACCTTCGTCTTCGATGATACCCTTTCAGGAATCACCGTTCGGGGTGATGAAGGCGATGACACCTTCCAGCTTGGCCAGGTGTTCGAGTCCGCCCGTAACGGCCTGAACCCCACCAACGGTCTTGACCCCCTCGACTACTTCGAGACCACGCAAACAACCCGCGGGTTCCTTTCAAATGGCGTGAGCCAGACCGCGACTCTCCTCGGAGGGGTGGGCAACGACTCATTCACGATCTACCGCAACAAGGCGGAAATCTTCGCCGTGGGTGAAGAAGGGGATGACAACTTCCTCGTCCGCTCCTTCGTCCGTGTCGATCCGAACGATCCCAAGGCCCCATTCACCAACATCAACGGTGGCCAGGGTGCCGACTTCATTGCCTTCACGGTGAATGCTCCCGTCCGCATCGAGGGCGGTGACGGATTCGATACCTTAACCGTAGTCGGCACCGAATTCGGCGATGACTTCCTAGTGAATGAATACGGTGTCTTTGGTGGAGGACTCTTCATCACTTACGACGGTATCGAGAAGCTCGTTGTTGATGCCCTTGAGGGTAATGATCGCTTCTTCATCGCCGGCACCAGTGAGGGTGTCGAAGTGGAGATCGTTGGGGGTCTTGGTTCGGATACCTTCAATCTTGGTGGCAGTAACGGTAAGCCTGTCACGGTTGTGTCCAATAGCCTCGACGGAAACTCGGGTCTGATTGATCACTCCATCCTGACCGCCGATGGTGAGTTCCGGAACATCTTCCTGCAGGATCTATCGGTGAAGGTCTCGGACAATGACGAGGCCGGCATTCTCATCATTCAGAATGATGGCCCTCTCCGCCTCCTTGAGGGCATCGATCCAAATGGCGGGGGGCTTCTCGATGACTACCTCATTGCGAGCTACACCGTTGTTCTGACCCGTTCCCCTGAGGAAACCGTCCAAGTGGCAGCAACTCCAGTGCTGGGCGGTGAGCGCGCCATTCGCGCAGGTGCCCAGCGCATCAGCCTTGGAACCACTGCTGACATCACACAGATGACAGCGGAAGGAACCTCCCTGACCTTTACCCGCGACAACTGGTTCAAACCTCAAACCGTCTACCTCTACGCACCGGAAGACACGGTGGCGGAAGGTCGTCAGAATATTCAGATTCAGCACAAGGTCACCCAAGGAACACAACCAGGCGATGGTGGAGCCTACGATGGCCTCGCATCACTCAGTGTCACGGTAGAGGTCTTCGATAACGATGTATCGGATCTGGTCATCGTGCCTCTTGATAACGGAGTCTCCGGAACCTTCACCCGGATTGAAGAGAATACGACTCTCCTCAATGCCACCGACCAATTTGCAGTCTTCCTCACACGGCCTCCGTCAGCCGACATCGTGATCGACTTCACCGATCCGAGCGGACAGCTCACCCTTGATAAGACTTCACTGACCTTTACGACCGCATCCGCAGGCACCGCCGGTCACTTTGGAACTCCTCAAATTATCACGATCACCGCTGTCGATGATAATGACAATGAGGCCCGTCACTTCTCCCGTGTTGCTGCCACCCTCGCCGATGCCGCCGATCGAGCTGCATTCGTGAACACCAGCATTAACGACATCGCCTTGGATCTGCGTAATGAAATCACTGGAGCGGGCATTGGTTACGATGCAACCGTCTCAGGCAATGTTGTCACCGTTACCGGTCCGGCCTTCACTCCTACTGGAACCGATAACATTACCATTGCCCAGACCAGTGATGGCAGCATGGCCTCACGCTTCGAATTCACGCTGAAGGATGGCTACGCCGTGAACGATATCTTCACCCTGACCATCGGAGCAAACACCTACACCCACACGGTTGGCACCGGAACTGATTCAACGATCGAGACCGAGGCAGAAATTATCAACGCCCTGGTTGCCGATGTGAATGCCCAAAGCATGACCTCGGGCGTGGAGGCAACAGTCTTCGGATTAAAGGTCCGTCTCGAAGCCTCCTCATCCTTCACCTTCACCCTGACCCGTTCGGATGGTGGCATGGTTGTAGAAAACGAAGCTGCAGATATTGCTGCCTTCCAGACCTACACGCTCACTGTTGGTGGAGCGGTCGCGCTCGATGATCTCTACGAAGTGACTCTCACTCCGGCTTCCGGGGAATCCGCTGTAAGCTACAGTCATACCGTTGGCGCGAATGGTGAGCCCAGTGCCTTTGATCGTCTTGATGTCGAGATCATTGATAACGATAGTCCGCAGGTCATCGTTACCGGTGGAGATACCGTGGGAGTTTCCGAGCCAAGCCAGGAGTTCTATCTCGGATCCGGATTTGCCGGAGAGATTGTGGATATCCCGTTCTTTGAAACGAAGGATCCTCATAACAGCACGGGGACCGCTCAATCACTTGACGGAAACTTCTACAACCTCGCAACGATCCCTGGCGGCACATCGACACTGCCACGAGTCCGCATTCTGGGTTCAGGTGATAATCTCGCAGACATCTACCAGCTGACAGTGACAGCAGAGATGCTGAATCAGGATGCGTATGTAGCCATTACCCAGGCTGACGGCAGTGCGATTTCCAACATCAAGGTTGAGCTCCTTCAATCCGGTCAGCCCAATGTTACGTTGGTCGATTCAAGCAGTGGAACTGCTACGATTGCTGATAACGATCAGCTTTATCGCTTCACTGCGGGGGGCCTTTACTACTTCAAGGTCACAAATGCCGATAGCACCGTGGTCAACTTCGGCACCGACTATGCCTTGAATATCTTCCTGCCCGGGATCACTCCAGCGGTGGCCTTCACCGGTGACTTCGGTGTCTCCGACCTTCCGGAAACCACAGGGGACCACAATGATATCGCGACCGCGCAGAATCTCGATCTTGGCAAATGGAGCACCGGTTTGGATCCAAATATCGAAAGCTCGGAGTCCATTCCACACATCACGGTGCTGGGAACAGGTGATCAATTGAACGATTACTACAGCTTCGAAATCACGGAAACCATGCTCACCGATGCCGGTGGTAATCTGCGGGTGATTCTTGATCTCGATAATTCCTTCGACTTTGGCGACCAGATTTTCTGGGCCGGCCGTCTGGTACTCTTCAATGAAGCAGGAGATGTGATCCGCGCCGGAATTGGCTCATCCAGTCCGCTACTTGGTGCAGGACCAAGCGACGACACCTTCAACAACGATTACATTTCCCACACCTTCACGACGGGGCAGGAAGGCACCTACGTAATCGAGGTTTCCGATGCTGAGCGCAATCAGGGTCTGCCACAGGACGTGACCTACGAACTCAACGTCAGTGTTCAGGAACACCAGACTGACAACTTCATCTTCGTTCCCGAACCTGTTCAGGAGGTTGAGAGTCAGAATAATGGAGTCGCAGCCGGAGCGCTCATCGATGGAGCTGGAAACCTTCAGAACATCAGTCTGCAAAATGTAGACCGCCTCAACTTCAGCATTGATGGCAGCGGCGCAGTTGTCCTTAACACCACCGGTCCAAATATTGGTGAGACTGAAATCAATCCTGGCAACTTCTTCACCCTTCCAAGTGGCACCGTGGGTAACATCGTCTATGGAGGGGGAATTGACTCCAATACGCCGTATGTCCGCATCACCGGCAGCGGGGATTCAAACAGCTCATACGATGTCTACGCCTTCGAAATCACCGCTGATCAGCTCAATCCTCCTACGACAATATTGACGGTTGGTTCGGAAGCCGGCACCGAGAGAGATAATAGCACCTTCTTCAGCAGTATCTCTCTCGGCCTGACTGGCAGCCCTAAAACCGGTGACGTCTGGAGCCTCGGGCTGCGCAATCGCACATACGAGGTCACGGTGGGTGACACCCTTACGGTTTCCTTCTTACCGGATGGCACTACTCCCGTCACCGCGGTTGTTGATACACTTGAAGAGATTGCCCAAGCCTTTGAGGTGATGCTTCCTACCCGCTACACGCACAGCGTTACCAATGTCCTGGGTGTCACCCTTCTGAATATCTCCGCTGACAACGGATTTAATCTCAGTGGAGCGACGGCCGAGGATAATGGCTTCCGTCAGTCCACAACCGGAGCGGGAATCTTCACAGCCTCGGTTAACCTCAATAATGATACTCCCGCGTTGGCCAACCTGAACTACGCCGAGCTGACACTGAGCGGCGATATCGTCCCCGGTGAGATCATCAAGATCAACGATACCATGCCCGGCGTCACGGTGGCAGTCGGTGATAGCGCTTCAACTGTCGCTGGTAGAATAGCTGCTCAATTCACCTATGCCTCTCATCCTGCGGGTCAGAACAAGGTCATTTTCAATCGTGCCACTCCATTCACGCTGAAATACTCCACGAGCGGTCCGGCAACTGGACTGATTGCCACTGCCCGAGTGCAGGCCGCACCTTCGGAGAACGACGGTATCACTTACTCCCAGCTGGATGTCACCCTGTTCGGTGCCGTGCGCGTAGGGGAAAAATGGGAACTCAAGTTGGGAGCCACCACGAAGAACGTGATCGCCGCAAATGGCGAGGATCTCGAAGACATTGCTGATCGCCTGGCCGATGAATTTGGAGCCGGCGTCACCGCAAGTGCAGGCGTCATTTCCACGACCAATAGCACTTACGGAGGAATCACCGTAACACCCTCCGGCAATATTGGTGTCACCAACCCGGCCGGAGTCAGCGCATACAGCATCAACCTGACCCAAACACCGGTAGCAGGTCAGACCTGGATACTACGTTCCCTTGATGGAACGACGGAAATCGCCCGCGCCGAGATTCCGGTAGCAGCAACACCACAAGCCGTTTCAGCCATTGCAACGAGTCTTGCCAATGCCGTCAATGGCACCGGAACACTACTTGCCGAAGCTTTGGGAACCAATGTAACGATCATTGATACGGCGGGCACCCTCGATGGGCTCAGCTTGGTCATCGCTCAAGCGAACATCACTGTCAGCAGCCAACTTCGCAGTGAGGTCTATGATCTGTCTGCCCTGACTGTGACAGCCAGTGATACCTGGACCTTGAAGGCCGGAATGGGAGCACCCAATCAGATTGCTGAATCGGTGGTGGGAGCGGACCTTGAAGCGACCATCGATCTCCTGGTGACTGATAATGCCGGTAATACCAATTTCTCACTCACCAAGGAATCCGCCACCGAGATTCGGGTGACACGCCTCTCCGGAACAGCAGATATTGCCCTCGCACTCGATATCACCACTCCGCCCATGGGAATGGGTGGCATGGCAAGCACAGTCACCGAGTTGGAGTCCGGAGCCAATATCAGCTCCACGGTTTACACTCTTCGCACGGTCAGCTTCCCGGCCGCTGCTCCTCCGGCAGAAGCTTGGACACTTGAATTGAAAGATGGCGCGGCAACGACCTTTACCGGAGCGGCAACCTCAAGTGATGCGGCGCTTCAGGATCGGGTCGATGACTTCACCGTTGGCCTGCCGACCGGATTCAGTGCAAGTCGTATTGGATCGGGAACCGGCAGTGAACTTCTCCTCCAGCGCACCGGCTCCGGGGTATTTGATGCGCACGTTGCGCGGGGAACGGGGAACACAGTGCAAACTGGGACTGTTGCAAAACTCGATCTCACCGGCACTCCCAATACCGCCGTCAACTGGACGGTCAATGTGGCCTCCCAGGTCATTCACTATGTGCCAGCGAGCAATGGCCAGTCACTTCCAGCTACTGCGATCGGAGTAGCGGGTGCCATCAACGCAAATACCACCGCGGCAGCCTCGGTCACGGCGGTAGATTCCGGGTCATCCGTTTACACCGTTCTTCGTGCCGGAGGATCGGCGATCACCCCAACTACCTCGGTCACTTTTGTAACACCGACTGACTTCGGAGCAACCTATCGTGGCAACCTTAATCTGGATTACACCCAGACCATCACCTTCAGCCCGGTAGATGCTACCGCTACTGATGTATTTGTGAATGATCGTTGGGCCTTTGATTACACAGATGCTGCAGGCACAGAGCGCAGTGTCGGGTTCCGTGGCCAGGAATCCATTATCGATAACAACGGAGCACCAACAGCTGTGGCAGCTGCGACTACTCTGGACACCATGGCTGATCGATTTGCCACTGTTCTTGCCGGGCGCCCGAGTATTTCCCAGGCAACCGCAAGTGGTGGAGTGATCACCGTGAAGCAAACCAATGGGTCGGCAGTCGAGTTCGAAAGCATCTCCCACACCCGTCAGCGGGTAACGCATGGAGGCGATCGTGCGCAGAATCAATCCGGCCTCGCCGGTCCCTTCTACAACACGATGGTTGTGACTCTGGATGGCAACTGGAACAGCGGTCAGGTTTGGACCGTCGAACTGGATGGCCAGACCTATGAATTCACCACTCCCAACGAGAGTGATCCGAACAAACAGAATCTCAGCCGGGTCGCCAAGGGCTTGCGTGATGTCATCAACGCCAACACCACGGACGGACTGAGAGCCCAAGTGAGCGGACGTGAAATCACGGTCAGTAAGACTGCAGCATCACCTGTCGAAAACCCCTTCCTCTTCGATATTTCCCGGGGATCAGGGTCAGTCAGGGTTCTTCTGGATGTGGATGACGCCAATATCCTTAGAAGCACCGAAAGCCTCTTCTTTGGTCTGGAGACTATTGACTTCACCGCAAATATTACCGCCCGACTTTATGACTCCAATGGAGTCTTGGTCACCCCGGACCTTGATCGTAATACCACTCATCCCGGTATTGTCGATTCCGGCAGCTTCCAGGCGAGTGATGTCTTCAACGAATACTTGATCGGCAGCTCCGGACGTTACTACGTAGTGATCGGGTCCCATACCGATTATGCCAGTAAGACCAACTTCTTTGAGTTTGAGAACTTCCGCACTGACTTCGATGGAGGCGTTCGCGAAGGACTGCGTTACACTGCCAACATTTCGGTTGAGAACCAGGCAAGCAATCCCAACCAGCTGATCCTCACCGGTGCCCGCCTCGAGATTTCGGCTGGAACGGGATCCGCAGCAACTCCTTTGGATGGAAACCAGTCGGGAATCATCCAGTCCTACGACTCCAGAACCAAGACCTTCGTTGTCACTCCAAACAATACCTGGACGAGTCTTCCGAATGGCAGCTCCTTCTTTGATATCTATGAGACTAACATTCCGGGGGATTATGAGGACTTTATCATCCGGGATGACTACACCTTGCGCTTGAGCGCTGTGCCCACCGGTCCCGTCATCATTGACATCCTTCCGGAACGCACCCGCACTTACAATTCCGACGAAGCCTTCAACCCTGTCGTTTATTACGGTGAGCAGACCGAAAAGCAGGTCCGCGTCGCAACCGATCGCCTCGCCGTCCGGGCGCTGGAAACCCCGAATGCCAACTGGGCGCTCACTCTGACCAGCCAAACCGGGGGAGGGGACGTGACCCTGACGGGCGCTCAACTGGCCTCCGTGCTTAACAGCAACACCACGATAACCACCGGAGGTTACACCGTTGTGAGAGAAGAGATTCGAGGTGAAAATCACATCGTGGTAACACACGCCGATGCCTTCTACTCGGAGCTGGAAACCGGAGATCCGGTCACCACCTACAACGGCACCAGCGCGGACATCGAACTTCTTGGAGTTATTGCCACCGGACAGGTCTGGTCGCTGCAGCTTGGATCGAAGACTCTGGAGGTCACTATCACCGACCAGGTTGCCGATCGTTCGACTGTCGGAGAGTGGCAACAAACCGGGAACACCTACAGCGTCTCCCTCCTCTCGAACTCAGGACCACGTCTCACCCGCGTTGCCGAGCTGATGGAGCAACTGATTTCAACCGATCCCGCCCTCGTAGACTACACTGTTCAGCGCTTCGGACGTATTCTGGCTCTGGAGAAGGTTGGCGGCATCGATGCGACGGTATCCCTAACCGGAAGCGGAGCTTCACGGGGAGCCTTCCTGATCAACCCAACCCGCGGTCAGACCATCCATCAGGTTGTCTTTGATCCTTCGGAGTTCGATACGGACGGCACCGCCGGACTGAGCACCAGTGAAACCAAACTCTTCCTTGAGTTTGAGCAAACCGTCCACGTCGAAGCCCTCGATGATCGCTTCATCGATGGTGGGGATGCACTGGTCTTTGCTCCGATCGAGGAGCGCATCAACACCGTCCGCGGGCCAATCACCATCAATGGTGGCTTTGGTGAAACCGATGAACGTTTCCTCAATAATCCGGTGCTCTACCCGGGTGAAACGAATGAACCGCTGGCGGATGGCAACATCGAGAATCTTGGTAGTGTCGAAGTGACCGAACTGATCACTCCGACTGATGATGGAACCCGAGCCTTCATCGAGGATATTTTTGCCACGCATATCAACCCGAACACTGGACTTCGTCCCGGATTTGATCCTCGTATGAACGACTACCTCTACACCGTTGAGTTCCTCAATGGTCGTGCAGAAGGTTCTGTCTATCGGGTGCTGCGTGAATTTGGTGTCTCCAAAGACATCTTCTCCATTGGAAACGAAAGGGGTATCTCACTTGATCTCACTCCGGCACTCATCTCCACTCTCAGCCCACACTTTGATGCCTACGTCACCAGCAAGAATGCAAACACTGCCAACAGCTGGAAGAGTGTGAACTACACCTTTACCGGAGCTTCTGAAGATGCCGAGACCTGGACAATCGATCTCACCCAGGGAACAAGCACCAAAACTTACGCGGTGACGCTCGGCACCACCGTAGATGATGTGGAGATCAACACCATGGGCCGCGCCGTCTTCGCCCTGCGTGATGCAATCAATGCCGAAGGTATTTACACCGCGCAAATTCGGGTGGGTCTGCTTGGTGAAGTGAATCTCACCGTTTCCCACGCTGCGGCATCCGCCTTCACCTCGAACATCAATCGCAGCACAGCGGTGGCTCTGAACCAGACGGTGACCGAAAGTGGTTTCCTGAACCAATTGGGCGATCTGGATACCGGAAATGACCGTGGATTCGCTACCGTAGCTCTATTTGCGAAGCTTGGCAGTGATCCGGCGGCTCTGGCCAATGAGACCATCAGCTTCGATCTCCACTACTTTGACGATAGCAACACTGCTCGAAGCCGAACCTTGAGCTTCACTCTGGGGGCCACTCCAAGCTTCGAGTCCATCTTCTCCGAGTTCTCGACCGAGATCAGCAATGAGTCGCTGAGCACCATCATTGCTCCTTCAATCACAGGCCGCCGCGTGATCTTCGATTCCGATTGGTTGGTTGATCAGGAAAATGGTGTTCTCCGCAAACCTCTGCTTGGAAACGACTATTACTACTCACCGTTCAACGCCAACTTCGACGCTGAAGAAATAGACCAGGTTGACGTCCTCAACGTCTTCAACGGCAACAGCCCCTCCAACGACTCCGGCGTCCTGACGGGGAACAGATTGACCGGATTCGGTCTGGGCGGTGATACCGTGATCTCCGGCCGTGAAATCCAGGGGGGGGTCACTTACAAGTCACTTGAAGAACTCAACATCGAGTTGGGAACCGGCAACGATACCCTGATCATCGAAGATACTCACGCCGGTAAAACAACGATTGCAACAGGAGCAGGCCATGACCGGATCGCGATTGCCCATACTTCCGGCACGCTGAACATCTCGGGAGGCACCGGTGATGATACCCTCCACATTGCCACCGCGAACATCGATGGAAATGCCACAAGCTCCGAAGCCCGACTCGAGACCATCATGGGACATCTCAGCTTCGATGGTGGTTCCGGTATCGATCGCATGACGGTCGATGACAGCAGCGACTCCAGTTCCGAGGCCGGCACGTTGACTGAAAATGCACTCACCGGGTTTGGATTCGGTTCCGTCAGCCAGGTTCAGACTCTGACGGTAATCGGGCAAGCCGGCTTCTACCGGATCAGCCGGGGCGATGTGAATGTCCCATGGTATTACATCCGACCCGGTGTGGCCCGCCCGGGTGCCCTTGGTGTCGTTCTCGATGTCCGCTTCACAGCCTCTCAAATTCAAGATCACCTGGAATATATTTATGGTTCCGGCAATGTCGCGGTCAGCCTCATTTCGGAAGACTCCGGAGCCAAGACCTACGGCATCGAGTTCACCGGACAACTTTCCGGAGCCGATGTGGCCCCAATTCGATGGGCTGATCCCGGTCCGATCAACTTGATTGCAAATGGAGACCTTGGCCCGGTCAACGTCGGCGGAATTAGCCTGCCGAACCGGAACTCGGGACGCGCGGAAATCCTCGTCGGCACCCGCACTTCCGCAGAAGCGGATCCTTCCGGAGGCAATACCCAACAGTTCCTCGAAATCGTGAATGCCGACCGCGGCACCTTTACGATCACCTTGTTGGATGAGACCACCGCTCCACTTCCGTTCGATATTACGCTTGAGAAGCTCATCGACGCCCTCCAGCCAATTCTCAATCCGAACAATTCCGACCCATCGAAGCCCTACACCGATAACTTCGATATTGAGAAGATTGGTAACCGCTTCCTGATTACCTTCAAGGGAGAGCACCGCGACCTCTCCATTCCAGGCGTCGATGTCAATGTCACCGAACTCCGTGGGGGAACGGTAGTCCTGACCACTCGCGAAAGCGGACTCAGCTACTTCAACCTTGAGCAGTTCGACCTCACCCTCGGCGATGGCGCGAATGTCCTCAATATCCAGGGCACGTCTGCCACCACCAATGTCGATCTGGGCGGTGGTGATGATGAAATCTATATCTCTTCCCTCAGCGACATCGACTTCTCCAAGAGGGAGCCGACCTTTATCGGAAACCTCGACCGCATCCTGGGCACGCTCAATATTGACGGTGGAAGCGGGGATCAGCGTCTGGTCATCTCCGATGCATCTTCCGCCATCGGCGATACGGTCTCCATTATCAACCGACTTCCTTCCCGTGGACTTCCGGGTCAGGATCTTACCAAGCTGGATAGAAACGCAGAACTCTTCGTCATTGGAGCCTCTCCGGCACCGATCTCGATCCAGGCAAACCGCGTTGACGGGACATTCCGTGAAGGCTTCCGCGTCGAAACGGGTTCTGGCGATGACACCGTGAATATTACGAGCTCCATCTACCGATTGCGGATTGCCGATGCGGCGCCGCTGGAGCTCGATACGGGACTTGGAAATGACAATGTCTTTGCCTCACTGACGCAAAACGGCAACTCGCCACTCATCATCCGCACCCAGGGTGAATTCAATTATCGAGTGAAGCTTCGCAGCGGTCTCAATATCGCTGATCTCACCAATCCCGAGGATGAAATCTCGGTCCTGGTCGATGGTGTCCGCCTGACTTCCAGCCAGTTCCGCGCCGTGCTCGGGCAGAATGCCATCGATGTGAAAGTGAGCGGGGATCTTTCGCCTGATAGCGTCATCGAGGTCCAGCTGTCACGCGTGACCAGAGGCCGCATCTCCGAGGTTCCGGGGCAGCGCCAATACATTGTCGATTATCAACTCCGGGCCGGAGAAACGGTGAAACTCTTCTCGGCAGGAGTCGCACTTCGTCAGGGTGCCGATTACTTCTTCTACCAGCTCCAGCCCCAGCAGTTTATTGTGGTCTTCAATGGCCGATTCAATTTCTTCCGCAATGGAGACATCGTCTGGGAGGCTACGAACATCGTGAATGAGTTCCAGACGGTAAGATCACTCGATCAGCGGGATAACGATTTCATCAATGCCTCCGGATCCACCTTGCCACTCACAATCTTCGCCGGCAGCGGCGATGACGTGGTGATCGGAGGGCAGGGCAACGATGTGATCCACTCCGGCCGTGGAAACGACATTGTCTTTGGTCGTTCGGGATCGGATATCATCAACTCGGTTGCCAACAACCAGCTGACCATCGACCGCGATATCATCTTCGGTGATGACGGGGTGGTGAAATACGAGAGCGCAACGGGCATCGTCGTCATTGACAGTCGTGCCACAGGCCAGAGGCGTTTGCCTGTCGGTGACTACCGCTTGCTTGAAATTCTCTCGGTTGATGGTGGAACCGCTGGAGATGATCGGATCACCAGCGGGCGCGGTGCCGATATTCAGATTGGCGGCTATGGTGCTGACACCCTGACATCCAACGACGGTAACGATATCCTGATTGGTGACAGCGGTCTGATTAAGTATCGCTCCGGACGGATTGCCTCGATCGAGTCCTCCGACTCCTTCTCACAATCCGGCACTGACGACATCCTTTCCGGGGGTGATGGAGTAAATCATCTCATTGGCGGCCTTGGAAGTGACCAAATCACCACAGGCGCCGTGCTGCCTGGCGGATTCTCAACCGTTCTTGGTGACCTTGGTCGCGTGAACTTCACATACGATCCCGGAACGGGAATCAACTCTGTTACCTCTCTGACCTCCACCTTCCCGGGGCTTGGCGGAAATGACCGCATTGCCTTGTCCTCCGGCTTCCATTGGGTGATCGCCGGAGTCGGCTCCGATGAAGTCAGCTCCGCCGGAGGTGCTTGGGTATCATTGACGATCGGACGCTTTGTTTCGCTTCAAGCCGGAGCGCTCGAATACTTCGAATGGACCAGGCTCACCTCTCCGGAAAACTCCACCGGAGGCACCTTGTCAGTTGTTGATGGCTATCTCATCGAGGAGAACTCCCGCCCGTTGCCATTTAAAGCGGGGAACCACTCCGAACCTTGATTGGAGGCTTTCACTTTTACCTATTTTCTGTAGACTTCTAGTAGCTCTTAAATACTCACCATTTTCTGTTATGAAATCCCGACTCGTTCCAAAACTGAGCCTCTCCTACCTCGCCGCGACTCTGGCACCGCTTATGGGTAATCCCATCGATCCCGCTCCCGTCGTTGTAACCGGTCAGGTTGAGTTTTCCGGATTGGACACGCACAGCGCGGTAATCACCCAGGAGACCCAGAAGGCGATCGTGGACTACACCCACTTCAACATTCCCGAAGGATCGGTGGTTCAATTCATTCAGCCCAACAGTGAGTCAGCGTTACTCAACCGGATCACAGGAGCCGATCCGTCGCTTCTCAACGGAACTCTTACCGCCAATGGTCAGATTTATTTCGTGAACCCCGCCGGGGTGACTTTCGGACCCAATTCCGTAATTCGTGCGGATATTTTCATGGCAGCAGCCGGGCAGATTTCGAACGAGGATTTCCTCAACAATGTCCAAAACTTCTCTCTGAGTGGCAATGTGATCAATCACGGCTCGATCCGGACGGAAAATGGTGTTGGCCTCTTCGGACGGCAGGTGGAAAACACCGGTGAGATAGTATCCAAGAACGGTTACGCCATTGTTGCAAGCGGGGACGAAGTTCACGTCCGTCAAGGCGGAACGAGCCTTGCCGTCGATGTGACGGATTCGGCGAAATCATCCCGGAATGGCACCGGAGTCCGGAACCTTGGGACGGTGGAGGGCGAGGAGGTGATGTTTTCCGCAGGGGACGCATTTGCCACCGCCATTCAGCAATCTGGTAAGGTGACTGCCCGACGCAGCGCCAAAATTCAGTCCGATGGCGGTCATGTCGAAGTCTCGGGTTCCATCACTGCCCGCAACGCAGCCGGAGAAGGGGGACGCATCGAGGTCGGCGGAACGGATCAGGGCGCAGATACCGCTCCTTCTTCTTCAAGCACCACGCTCGCGGAATCCTCCCTGCTCGATGCCAGTTCGGATACGGGTAAAGGTGGACACATCGTCGTCTGGTCGGATGGCCACACTAATTTCTCCGGAGTCGCGGATGCCTCCGGCCAACCCGGTCAAGGGGGCTTCATTGAAGCGTCAGGAAAGACCATCGATTTTCTCAGTCTGGGTGAAAGCATTCGCTTGGGATCCGGTGGCAGTTTCTTGCTGGATCCAACGGATGTCACCATCACCAGCCCGATGGCCTCCGGATTCGAGAGTATGCTCAACAATGGCAATGACGTCAGTGTGACCACCAGCATTGGTGGGGGTGATGCGGGAAACATCACGGTGGCGGCAAGCATTCAGGTCCCCATCAACAATCTGAACAACAAAGGAAAGCTCTCCTTGAATGCTGACAATGATATCGTGGTCAACACCGGGGTGGTTATTCAGAATCTTCAGGAAGACTTCATTACCAATGAGGCCGTCTTTGACTTTCAGGCAGGGGGAGACATCAAACTCAACGGAAACCTCCGGCATTCCGGCACCAACGGAGAATCCGGCCACGGATCGATTCTCCTGACTGCTGGTGGCGAGGTTCTTGTTAACGATGTCACCGTAGACGCCAATGGAGGTTCCATCATTGTCGATGCCAACCGGCTCACCATCGCCGGTCTCAGTGGAGATTTGGCCGCCGGCCTTAGTGCGGAAGACACCTCGCGGATCGACATCACGGCTACGGATCGCGTCACTTTCAACGGCGGCAACATCAAGACCTTCGGTGGCGCCGATATTTTTATCGATACCGGCCTCCTCATCAACAACACGGGTTCGAACGCGCTAGCCGGGGATGTTTCGACGGGGAGCTTCTACGGGATTCGTCTTCCGAATCCGACCGATAACGGCTCAGGGACCAACCACATCTATAACGGAATTCAAAGTGGCGCCAGAGCCGCCTTCAATGTCACCGATTTTGCTCCCATCAAGTCGACCGGAATCTCGGGAAACCGTTACTACTACAATCACCAGCCAACCGTCGATATCACCGCAGTGGACGGCACAAAAATTTACGGCAATACCTTTAATCTGCCCACTGGCGGCCCCGCCGTTTCGGTTGACACGGGAGACTTTGTCCAAGCTCCTCTTGGCGATCCTTTCCTGGATGACACCACCGCCAACACGCTCAACCTTACCGGAGTGACGACTTCCTCCGCCGGTGCTGTCACAGGCGCCAATGTTGGAAGCTATGACATCACTCCAACCGGAGCCACCAGCAACAACGGATACGCCTTTAATTATGTCGACGGAAATCTAGTGGTGAACCAACGGGCCGTCACTCTCACCGCAAGTCAGCAGAGTAAACAATATGGCGACAATCTCAATCTGGGAACCACTGCATTCTCCGTAACAGACCTCGATAACGACAGCACCCTGCCCAATGGCAACGTGATCAATAGTGTCACGCTGAACTCACCGTCCAACATCGATAGCTCGTCCGTGGCCAATGCGGGAACTTATGCCCAGGAGATCAAAATCACCGGGCAGTCGGGCATCGGCGGGTTTGATTCCGCGAACTACGACTTCACCTACGTAGACGGAAATCTAGTCGTAAACCCCCGCAATGTCACCGTGACCGCGTCACAACAGAACAAGTTCTACGGAGACGTCCTTGATCTCACTTCGAACGACAGTAAGACAGCTTTCTCCATCGTGGACAATGGTCTCACCAACGGGGGGGACGCTATTCTGCCCAACGGAGAGACCATCGGTACCGTATCACTCATCAGTGTTGTCCCTGTGGATGTGGCTGCCAGCACAACGGAAAGTGTCGGCACCTATTCGAATGAGTTGCGTATCACAGGAGTAACCGGTGGCGGATCGTTCGATGTAGCCAACTACAACCTCACCTTCGTCGACGGAAACCTCGTCATCGATCCCCGCCCAATTACCGTGACTCCGGACGCTCAATCCAAGCAATACGGAGACATTCTTCCTCTTGGCACCACCGCCTTCAGCGTACTGGATAACGGCCTCACCAATGGTGGAGATAGCGCTCTCCCGAATAACGAGCAAATTGACACCATTGCGCTCATCAGCAGTGGGGGAATCGCCGCAAGCACTGATTCAGATGCCGGTTCTTACGTTGACAATATCAGTGTCGATTCCGGCCTCTTTGCCAGTGGAAACGGTTCCAATGGTTTCAATGCCAACAACTACGACATTACGTTCGCGACCGGAGATTTGACCATCGATCCAAGGCAAATCGAACTCATCGCAAATCGTCAGGAGAAATTCTACGGCGACATGCTCACTCTGGATGACTCGGCCTTCACCACCGTCGATCAGGGCAACGCTCTCGATAACGCTCTGCCAAATGGTGAAGAAATCACCGCTGTTACGATCAACTCAGCCACCAGTCTGGATCAATCCACCACGGTTGATGCAGGACTCTATTCGAGTGAAATCAACATCAGCAGCCCCGTCACCGGAACTCCCGGAACCGGAGATGGCTTCCTGGAGTCCAACTACGATATCACCTTTACCAGTGGCGATCTTTTGGTGAAACCACGCCCAATCACTGTTTCTCCCACCCAGCAGGAGAAAATCTACGGAAACGTCCTCGTTCTCGATACGGCTTCCTTCACGGTCACTGACCTCGATAATGATGCTGTCCTCCCCAACAACGAGAGCATCAATACCGTCAGCGTCATCAGCCGTGGTGGCCACGATTCGTCCACAACCTCCTCGGCCGTCACCTATGCCGATGACCTTGAAATCACCGGCGTCGCCAGCAGCAGCAATGGATTTGAACTCACCAACTATTCCATCGATTTTTCCAACCTTGCTGATTTTGTCATCAACCGCCGGGCAGTGACACTCACCGCTCTGCAGCAGGAGAAGGATTATGGAGATGTCCACACCCTGGACACCACCTCATTTGGCATAACTGACCTCGACAATGATTCGAACCTGCCTAACGGCGAGATGATCGACAACGTCACCCTCGTCAGCGCCAATGGAATAGACGCTTCAACGGATGCCGATGTCGGCACCTACACCGATAACCTTTCCATCACGCCTACCGGCACCGGCACACCCACACTTTCCGGCAGCAATGGTTTCGACCAGGAAAACTACGTCTTCAGCTACGAAACGGGTAATTTCGTCATCAATCAGCGGGCAATTACCCTGACCGCCAACCAACAGGAGAAGACTTACGGTAATCAGCTCAATCTCGATGATACCGCGTTTGCCACTCTGGATAAGGATGGAGATGCGGCTCTGCCAAACGGTGAAGTGATCACCAACGTCACCATCAATTCCGCAACCGGAGTGTCCGGATCAACCAGCGCCGGAGCGGCAACCTACGATGATGAGATTGTCATTTCCGGCCCTGTCACAGGCACCTCCGGAACCGGAGACGGCTTCCAGGAATCCAACTACAACATCACCTATGTCGAAGGAGATTTGGTGGTCAACAAGCGGGCGATCACTCTCACCGCACTTCCCCAATCGAAAGTGTATGGCGAATCCGTCACGGCAAGCCCGACCGCTTTCTCTGTTCTTGATCTGGATAACGACGCCATCCTTCCCAATGGTGAGACGATCAATTCCGTCAATATCACGAGCAACGTAGCCGGTGATTCGACTGCCAACGCCGGCACTTACGTCGATGATCTTGCTCCGACCAACATCCTGACCGCCTCCGGTAACTTCGATGAGGGCAACTATGACATCACCCGGGTGTCGGGGACCTACACGATTGATCAACGCGCCATTCTGTTGACCGCTCATGATCAAGGTAAGGTCTACGGAGAATCGGACTCACTCGATACCACCGCGTTTACGGTCACCGATACCTTCGGCGGCGGCGGGAATAGCCTTCCCAACGGAGAGCTGGTGGATGCGGTTTCTTTCAATCCTACTTCGCTCCCCGGTGACACCACCGCAGCGGCCGGAAACTATGCGGATCAGCTGAGCATCTCCGGCCAAACAGGATCCAATGACTTCCTTGCTTCAAACTATAGCATCTCCTACGCCTCCGGTGACTACAACATCACGCGACGGGCAGTCGAGTTGGCCATCAATGATGACAAGCGATACGCCGGCTCGGCATATGAGATCGATCCCACCGCCTTCGTAACCATTGATTTCGATGGTGATGAGTTTCTTCCCAACGGGGAATCCATCGATTCCCTCAATATCACCAGCCTCACGGGAGTCGCCGAAAACCCGATCGCGCCAATGGGAGTTTATCTTGGGGAGCTGACCGCCAATTCCAATTCGGCAGCCGGTTCGAACGGGTTCAATCCCGCAAACTATGCCATTACGGTCACTCCGGGCGATTTTGAAATCGAGGCCTTCCCCGGCCTTGCTGCAATCGGTCAGGATGTCTTCATCGAACGATGGATCCTCGATAATATCGGATATGATCCAACCGATCCCTTTGCTCACAGCTATGCCATATCCCAAAGTGTCGGACTACAGCTCCTCGCACTTGAGTCATGGAGCAAGTTGCCTGCTGCCAAAAAGCAGGTGGTTCTCTCCTCACTCGATGACATCCCGTTGCACCTCCAAACGCTCGACCTCGCGAAAAAACTCATCGAGCAAGCAAAGTAAACTCCGACCCGTCCGCCACTTCCAACGTCCTTCATTTCCTGCCCATGAACCCAACCGTAAAATTTCTAGCCGGCGCTTCCGCAGCTGCCCTCCTAACCGGAACCGCTCTTGCCGGTCCGCTCAAGTTCTCCGGAAATTCGACGATCCAAACCAATGACCTTTTATCGGTCTCGGTGAATCTTAAGGAGGGAGAAGGGGGACTCGTTCCTGATCCGTCGGGCCTTCCCTACGAGCTCCGTGATATCGACGCCTTGAAATTGTCGCCGGCAGCCATTTCAGCAATTTTACGGAGTGTGAGTGAACTCTATCAGGAAAGAGGAATTCTTGCCACCCGTGCTGTAGTCACCGCTCAGGGATACAAGGCTTCTCTGAATGGGAAGCCGCTTGCAATCAAGATCATCGAGGGAAGGATCACCAGAACGCGGATCGTAGGCACCAAAGACAATCAAGTGATCTCCGACGCCAAACGCGCCCGAATCGAGGCCGCGGCCCCGGTGGGAGCAGGAGAAACCATTTCCGCAAAGGCGCTCGACGGCACCGTGGGCCAGATGAATCGCTTCAGCAGGCAGCAAGTGCGGCCGGTTCTTGTTCCTGAAGATGGCGACTTGATTCTTGAATACCGCGTCAAGCAGCTGGACGAAGAAATCACCTCCGTGACTCTGGATAACTACGGATCGGACCGGGTTGGCAGGGAAAGAGCGTCGCTCGATTATGCCCGCTGGAACCTCCTGACACCGGACGACAAGTTTCATTTCAAGGCCCTGTCTTCTTTCGACGGCAATAGCAGTTTTGTAGGTGCTGATTATCTTCTTCCTTTGGATGACCTAGCCAGTAGCCGCCTCGGTTTTAATCTTTCCTATAGTGATTTCACTGCGGAGGACGTGGGGCTGGCAGGAGCAGTTGGTATTAATTTTGAAGGCAACAGTCTCAACCTCGGGGTCAATTGGGAAAAGACCCTCTGGAGCGGGGAAGGGGAGTATCTCGATAGCATTGTTGGGCTCCGTTATCTCAATGTGACCCAGGATCAGAGCAGCATCGGCATCCCCAAAGCCAGCACAGCATTTTTACTGCCTTCCGCCGGTCTTCGATACTCACGAACCACCAAGAACAGCTCTCTCATTCTGGGCGGACAACTTGAAGCAAACCTGTCCAGCATCGCGGGGACAGATTCCGGACTCGCGCTTGCACGTCAAGGACGTCTGTTTGCTGAAGATTCCTTCGTAACCGGATCCCTTTACGCCGCTTACCGGCTCTATCTCGATGAGATTTTGACCGGGACAGATGGAAGAGATCACGAGTTTTCCGCATTCCTCACTGGCAATACGAGCTTTGGTGATCGCCTTGCACCATCATTTCTCAACGTTGCCGGGGGGTATTCAACGGTGCGCGGGTATCCCTTGGGCGCGGCCTCCGGAGACAATTTGCTGATGCTCAAACTCGACTACAAGTATCACTTCGACACCCTCGACATCCACGGCGTTCCCCTGGACCTCTCCGCCTCGTTCTTCAGTGATGTGGCAACCGTAAAGAACGAGAACGCGGTGATCTTTGAGCGGGACGATACCCTTTGGTCCGTCGGGCTGGGATTGGAAGCGGTCATCAATGCCGACTTGCGGGCCTCACTTGGCTACGGAGTGGCGCTTCGGGACGTGATTTCACCCACTCAAATCATCATGGCCGGCGACGGTCAGTTTTACTTCCAGGTTGGCTACTCCTTCTAGTCCTACTCAACCCACCATTTAAGTTATGAAAACTTCATTATACCAATTCTGTTTGAGCCTGCTCTTTGTTTTTGGGGCAGTGCTTCATGCTCAGTCCCTGCAGCCGGCCTGGGGGTATTCCTATGATGAAGCGGAAGCGGGTAAGCAGATTGTTTTCATCACTCCCATAAACGCAGGGACCGATGGCAGTGTCGCCTTCGTGGTCACCCGGGGTGACGGAGGTGGGGGCAATCTGGAGAACCAAATTTTTTGGTTGAAAGCAAAAGCGGACGGATCGTCTCCGAATGCGCCCCTCTGGACTTCGGGATGGCAAGCCAGCGGCGGATTTACAGACGTGGTTGCCGTTCGTCGAAACCATTTGGTTTATTCAACCGGGCGCTTGATTAAGTCCGTCACCCTTGACGAGGCGGGCACCCCGACAGAGTCAACGGTCAAGGCGTTTGCAGGTGCCGAGGAGGGCGGAGACCCCTTGATCTTCACGCTGGAGCAGGCCCGAACTGCGGGCTTCGTTTACGCTATTGCGACCCAGGAAAATAAGCGTGGATTCACCCTGAGCTCATTTCGATTTGCTCCAGGGCCTCCCGAAGTATCCGGCGTTTCGACTTTTAGCTCTGTCACCGGAGACACCCTTTCCATTTCGTTTCAAAGCGAGATCGATGCCGAGTATCAACTTCAGAGTTCAACCAATCTCGAAGCCAATAGCTGGGAAAACGTCGGGGTCGCTTTGGTTGGCAATGGCGGAATCCAGACCTTCACTCAAAGCGCGGGAGACTCAAAATTGTTCTTCCGGATCGTTGCTCTATAACAAGACGACGACAGTCCCATTCCTCTCCTGCCGTTTTTATACTGACCGCTTTTCTTGCAGGGCCCGATCCGGAGAGCCCCGGAAAATCGCTTCCACCCGGATGAGACGGTTTAAAAATCTGTCCGCTTGACGGAAAAGTTCACAGTTCCTAGCATCCGCACTCGACCATTCTGTCGTGCTTAGCCAATCCATTTTCGGGTTGGCCCTATTTTTCCCCTGCGTATGAAACCCGTTTCTTTATTGGCAGCATCTAGTCTCATTTTGAATTTCTGCCCAACCGCAGACGCCCAGAAAACCGAACTCTTAAGTCTATACTCATCCGCCCATCAGGCAATCCGGAGAAATCTGGATTTTCAAGGAGAGATGGAAAGCATCAAGATCAGCCAAGCCCAAATGCGGCGGGAAATGGCGGAATTTGGTTGGGGTCTGGAAGCACTTACCCGTTATGAAGATCGGGAAAAACCCCAAAACACCCGTGAATTCATCGCGGTCGGGGGAGTCCAGCTTCCGGGAAATTCCGCGCGAATCTTTGTAGATGAGAATTTCACTGCCCGTGTCGGCTTGAAAAAGAAGTATACCACGGGAACAACTGTTGAATTCGGAACCCGTTTCTCGCGACTGGAGAACACTCTCAACCGAACTTCCACCAATGCTCTATATACCCCGGAATATGAGTCTTTCACTGGGATCACCATTACCCAACCTCTACTCCAGGGCTTCGGTCGTGATGCAAACCTTGCAGGAGTAAATATTGCCCGGCGCCGTCTCGCGGCACAAGAGGTGCTCACCCGCGTCAAAGCGATGAATCTGGTGGCAGAGGTAGCCAGTCGCTACACTGATATTGTCACCGCGGATCGGGTGTTGGCCGTTCATGCCCAGAATATCGAATTGGCCGAACGAATGCTGAAGCGCAACAAAGAGCTTCTTGCCACCAACGAGGGTCTGCTTACCGATGTCACAACCGCAGAGTTGGCCCTTTATCAACGCCAGGACCAATATATTACAACGGCGGCGGACAAGATTGAGCGAGTCAACATCCTCTTTGCCCTCATTGATCGCGCACCGGACCTTGAAGGAACCACTCGTTTCCAGCCCATTTCCACTTTCTTTTCAGGGGCTGCCTTGAACGGAAAGCGTGAGCTCATCAACTACGGGCAGTCCCGGCGCCTTGATGTCGTCTATTACAATCATGTGGTCGAGACCGCTAAGCTCAATGTCCTGCGTGCACGGGATTCGGGCAAACCACAGCTGAATCTCACTGGTTCGGCAGGGGTATACGGGCTCAGCGAAACTTCTGGCGGCTCCTTCCGGGAAGCGCGCGATACCCAGGGAACCGAGTGGTCCTTGGGACTCAACTTCAAGATGCCTCTGGGAAGCGACGGCGCGGATGCCGCGGTAGATGCGGCCAAGGCGCAGGTGAGACAGGCGGAAATGGAATTGGCCAAAGCCAAGCGCGGCATTTCCCTGGAGGTGGACACTGCCACGAGTCGTGTTGACGCCGCAAAGAAGCGTATCACTACCGCAAAAAAAGCGGTGGAATTGGCCACGCAGCGCCTGAAGCAGGAAGAAGACCTCTACACTGCCGGCGAAGGAGATTTCTACCGCGTTGTGGAACAACAACAAATTCTGGGTGACGCCCAGGTCAATCTGGTGGCCAGCGAGGCGGCTCTCAGCAAATCCGTGATCGCGGTTTGGCTTGCCGCCGGTAAGATTTTTGAGCGGATGGGAATCTCTCCTGCAGAAGTTGAGATGATGATCACCCGGGCCAAGGAGAAAAAGAAGAAGTGATTTCTTTCCTCCCCAACAACTAAGATTTCTCTCGTACTAAAGAAGAATTGTGATTCATAAATTGATCTTAATAGGCGGATACATCGCCTTGGCCTCCGGGGCCATGGGCGACCTCTGGGTGGAAGGAACGAGCCAGCCCTCGGAACGTATCACCATCAGTTCTCCGGTGGAGGAAATCGTGGAAAGTGTGGAGGTTGTCGAGGGTGACGTGGTTGAAAAAGGTGCCGTACTGGCAACCCTTTTTTCCACCCAGGAAGCGTTGGAGGTCAAGCGATTGGGCCTCCTGATCGATAAGGCCGCAGAAGACCTGCGAACGGCCCAGAATCTCTACAACAAGAAGATTCAGAGTAAGTCGAATCTCATGGAGAAGGAGGTCGAACTGAAGCGCCTGAAGGTGGAACGCGAGATTGCCCAATTTTCCGTGGATCAACGTTCGATCAAGGCTCCGGTGGCGGGGACCGTGGTCTATCGCTTGAAGGATCCCGGTGAGGCAATCGGCAGGGTTGAACCACTTTTTGAGATCATTGATGCTTCGCGGCTCAAGCTGGTATTCTTTCTGTCGACGAAACACCTCCCTCTCCTCAAGGAGGGTATGGAGGTCGACGTAACGTTCCCCGAAATGCCCAAAGTAAGTGGCCAGAAAGCGAAATTGGTTTTTGTCGATTCGCAACTGGATTCCCGCAGCGGACTCTTTCGGGTTCGCTTCGATTTCGACAATGGTGAGCTTAAGCTCAAGCCGGGTTTGCGTGTGAAGGTCAAGCTCCCTGAAATCGAATGAACTTGAGTGGACTTTTTCAGGCCGGGACCGAGCCATCCGATTTTTGGAATGGTATGCTGCAAGCGGCCGCCGTCGATTGGCAGCTCCGTCAATGCGTCGCCTTACAGGTGGCCGATGGAGCAGTGAAACTTTTTGGAGAAAGTGAGGAGAGCAACCTTCGCACGGCTCCGCCTGCAGTGCGCAAGGAGATCATGTCTTCTGGCACCGAACCCCGGCAAATTGCGGATGGCGGTCTATTCTGGATGATCCAGTCTCTGGAGATTTTCGGCACCGAAACGAGCTTCACCTTGGTGACCGCACGGGAGTTGGAAATGACCGGGGTCGAGAACTCCCAGCTGCGGAGTTTCGTGCAATCGGCAGTCGCTGCTTATTCCGCCAACCGTAAGGCGGAGACCTCCGAGAAGTCTCTGGAAGAGATTTCTCGGGTGGTGGATCTTGGGCTAATCATCGGAGAGTCTCCACACTTTGGCGAGGCTGCCAATCGGGTCTGCAATGAACTTGAGACTGAACTCTCGGCAATGCGGGTGACTTTGGGCTGGCGAAAAAAAGGGCTCATGGAGCTGATTGCGACAAACCATGGCGGACGATTGCGCAATGATACGGAAACCGCCGGTGCCTTGGCGCGCGCGATGGACGAAGCGGCCGAGCAGGACTGCGAGGTGGGGGTCCCTGCCATCGCGGGAGCGGAGATCAACCGCCAACATAAAGTCTTTTCCGAGGCACATGCAAACTGCCAAATCATCTCCCTACCTCTGAGAAAGGATGGGGAGGTGCACGGCGCCGTAACTGTTGAATATCCCAATGGGTCAAAGGGAATCAGTCAGGAGCGAATTGATGCTCTTCGGGTGGTTCTGGACCTGGTGAGCCCGCAACTGGTTAATCTTTACGAAAAGTCCGGATGGATCGGATCCCGGATTTGGCGATCGATTCGCCGCCGGTTTGCCTCACTTTTGGGCTATCGTCATACGGGCTGGAAATTGGCCGGAATCATCCTCTTGCTGGGGTTTGGCCTCAGCTGCATCATTCCGATCACTCATAAGGTCAAGGCGGCCTTCGTCCTCCGGACCGAAGCATCGGCCGACCTGACGGCTCCATTCTCGGGCTACATCGACACGGTTGAGGCCAACGTCGGCGACGTTGTCAAAAAAGGTCAGCTCCTGGTGACCTTGGATCGGCGTGAACTGGTGATGCAGCAGACCGAACTTAAGGCGGAACGGGATCGTAATCTCGCCGATGCCCGCCGGTATGAAGCCGAAGGGGACCTTTCGCAGATGAAACTCTCCCAACTGGCGATTGAGCAGGCTGATGCCAAGTTGCAGGTCATCGATTATCGCCTGGCCCGCACTGAGGTCCGGGCTCCGTTTGATGGGGTGATCGTGGAGGGTGATTTGAAGGAACGCCTTTCTTCACCGACTCAGGTGGGCGAGGTGCTCATGCGGATTGTGGAGATCAGGGAAACCTATGGTGAACTTCAAGTCGATGAGCGGGACATTCATTTTCTGGAGAAAGGCATGAATGGTGAGATGGCCTTTACCTCCAGGCCGGAGCAGAAATTCGGGGTCTCTCTGGATACCTATGAGCCTGTGGCGGTGGTCAAGGAGACGGGGACTTACTTCCGCGTTCGGGTGAATGTGGACGAGGATCCCGAGGATTGGTGGCGCCCGGGCATGAGCGGAGTCTGCAAGGTCGATATTGGAAAACGTTCGATCGCCTGGGTCTATCTGCACCGAACCTGGGAGTTTGTCAGGATGAAGCTTTGGTTCTAGTAGCCACTCCAGCTGAACATGAAGCAACGCACGGTTTTCGACGAGTCCTGGTATCGGGTCAGCCGTAGTCAGGTGCGCTTGCTTCCGGGTGTCGAGATGATCCGGCAGATGTTTCGAGGAGAACCCTGGTATGTCGTTTGCGACAAGTTGGGGCATCGATTTTTCCGCATCCGCCCGGCGGCTTATCGATTCATATGCTATCTTGAAGATGCGGCCTCGGTCGAGGAAGCCTGGGAGCGTGCCCTGGAGATTGATCCCACGGATGCGCCGGGGCAGGGCGAAGTCGTTCAGCTTCTATCCCAGCTCTATCAATCGGGACTCCTCCGGAGCGATCAGACGGCAGACATCAGCGCACTTGAAGAGGTGAAGGCGCGGGAGGAAGCGCAGAAGCGCAAGCAACGGGTCTCCAGTCTTCTCTTCCTCAAGATTCCGCTGATCAATCCGGATCCCTTTTTGCGGCGGACGCTGTCTCTGTTTGCCTGGTTGTTTACTCCCTTTGGAGCACTTCTTTGGCTGGTGGTCTTTGTTTGGGGTTCCCTGGCACTTATTGAAAACTGGACCCGCTTTGCCGATTCCTCACGGTCAATTTTGGGATGGTCGAATTTGCCCTATCTCTATCTCAGCCTGATCATCACCAAAGTCTTGCATGAATTCGGGCATGCCTATGCCTGCCGGAGGTACGGCAGGGAGGTTCCGGAAATGGGGGTAATGTTGCTTGTCTTTAACCCGCTGCCTTATGTTGATGCGTCATCGTGCTACGCTTTTGCGCGCAAATATCAGCGCGTGATCGTTGGTATTGCAGGGATGGCGGTCGAACTTTTCGTGGCGGCAGTTGCCGTTAAAATTTGGGCGGAGGGTGCGGATGGCATCACCTCGCGCGTTGCCTACAATGTGGCAATCACCGCGTCCATTGGAGCCCTTCTTTTTAATCTCAACCCGCTTCTACGCTTTGATGGTTACCATATCCTCTGCGATCTTTTGGAAACTCCCAATCTTCAGGGACGCTCCCAATCATTGGTGAGCTGGTGGGTGAACAAAAAGGTCTTCAAGATCGAACCGGGCCCGATCCCAACCACTTCCCGACGGGAACAGATCGGCTTCACGATCTACTTTTTTGCCAGCTGGATTTACCGCTTCCTGTTGATGATCGGTATTTTAATTTTTGTTTCGAAGCAGTTCCTGATCATCGGGGTGATCCTTGCCCTTATTTTCGGGGTGATCTGGGGACTTCTTCCTTTTACGAAAGGAGTCCGCTATGTTTGCTTTAGCCCTAAACTTATGAACCGTCGAATGCGAGCACTTGGCATCGTGACCCTCTTTCTGACGGTCATCGTTGGATTCCTGGCCTTTGTCCCGATGCCTTACTACTTTCGGTCGGATGGCATCGTGAAATCCGCCTCGTTTCAGAATGTCTACACCAGCAGTCCGGGGAAGATTGTCGAGGTGGTCACTCCGTCCGGAACGATGGTTGAGGCCGGGCAGGTTTTGGTAAGGCTTACCAATGAAGAACTGCAGCAGGAGGGAGAGCTCATCCGGATTGAGCGGGAGCGGGGTGATCTATTGCTCCGGGAAGCCCGTAATGAACAGGGGACCCAATTGGCCGGACTGGAGGCTTTTCTGAAAGCGTTGGATTCCCGTGAATTGGCGTTGAAGCAACAGCTCAACGATTTGGTGGTACGGGCACCGGTCTCCGGACGCTGGGTTGCCAATGATCTCCATGAAGTGATTTCCTCGGTGGTTCCACGGGGACAATCCCTGGGAATGGTGCGTAGCGAAGAAGAATACGTCTTCACGGCCGTGGTGCATCAACGGGATGCCGGCCGACTTTCCCTGATTGATTCCGAGCTTAAGATCAGGGGACAGGAGGGGAATGACCTGATATTGACGGACCTTGATGCCATTCCGGCAGGGCAGAATGATCTGCCAAGTGCCGCTCTGGGGGTGGCCGGGGGAGGTTCCATGGGCGTGGCGACAAACGATGGTCAGGGGAATCGTGCCACCGAGCCCTACTTTCAGGTACGGGGAAAAATCGATCTTACTGAAGGTGTCATTCTCCAGCACGGCCAACGCGGGGTCGCCCGTTTTCCCTTACCGAAAACACCCCTCTTAAGCCAATGGTCCCACTCGGTGAGACAGTTTTTCCAGAGGGAATATCAACTCTAAAGGATTTGATATGCAGATCAGCGCTCCCAGTCATTTTCAGGATTCGTTCTTTCAGGAGAAGCCACAGCAACCACTCAAGGGGCTTGATCATTTTACCAAGAAAGTCGTTGGGAAATGGAAACGTCGATCTTCCATTTTAAAGCCCTGGTCTGTGATCGTGGACGCTGCCGAGGTGGAACGCGCGGAGTTGGAAGAATTGGATAACAAGGCCATTAACCGGCTTCTGGTAAAAACACGATCCGAGATCACCGGGAATGCCTTGCCCACCGCCAAATCGCTTGCATTGATCTGCGAAGTGGCACGCCGGGAACTTGGACTCACGCCCTACCGGGTCCAGATGCTTTCGGCTCTTGCATTGATCGACGGCTACCTTGCCGAGATCGATACGGGAGAAGGCAAGACCTTATCGATTGCGCTGGCGGCCGCCTTTGAGGGCTGGAAGGGCGAGCCTGTTCATGTCGTGACGGCAAACGATTATCTCGCGGTGCGTGATGCCCGCACGATGAAGAAGCTTTATACCCGCCTTGGACTTCGCGTGGCTTCGGTTGTCGGTAAAACCGAACCGGCACTGCGGCGACAAGGCTACCAGGCTGATATCACCTACACGACGGCCAAGGAAGTGGCTGCGGATTATCTTCGCGACCGCCTCCAGCTCGGTGAGTGGGATCGATCGGGGGCACGTCAGCACGTCCGGAAGTTCGTGCGGGCTCCGGGTAGCGGAATGCGGCTGACCCAACGGGGACTTTTTCGTGCCTTGATCGATGAGGCTGACAATGGCCTCATTGACGAAGCGGTGACTCCGCTTCTGATCAGCCAAAAGATTGAATCGGAGGACTTGCAGGCCGCTTGTCTTGGGGCGTGGCGGATTGCCGAATTTCTTCGGGCCGAGAGCGACTACACGGTGGAACGTTCCCGGCGTGAGGTTCATTTGACTTACTCCGGCGAAGATAAGGCTTCCGGGAGTGAGGAGTTCCCCGATGTTCCTTTGTGGCGTTGTCCGCAGCGAAGGAAGCAGATGATTCTGCTCGCGCTTGAAGCGCGGGAGTTTTTCACCCTCGGATCGCATTATATCATCGAGGAAGGAAAAGTGGTCATCATTGATGAAAGCACCGGACGTCCCATGCCGGACCGTTCCTGGAAGCTGGGATTGCACCAGATCGTGGAGGCCAAGGAAGGCGTGGAGATCACCAATCCGAGCACCACGATCGCCCAGATTTCCTTCCAGAGTTTCTTCCAAAAATATCGGCGACTTTCAGGTGCAACGGGCACGGCACATGAAATTGCCGATGAGGTGTGGACGACCTATGGAGTGGCTACGATTCGGATTCCCCGCAACCTGCCAAACATATCCCGACGACAGGCACCCAAATTCTACCTTTCCGAAGCGGACCGGGAACATGCGGTGGTCGAGGAGATTCTGAATTTCCACCGGACCGGACAGCCGGTTCTTGTCGGCACCCGCACGGTGACCGCCAGTGAGCATCTCGGGAGTAAGTTGGGTTTCAAGAATGTTGATCACGTGATCCTGAACGCGAAACGCCTGGCTCAAGAGGCCGGAATCGTCGCCGATGCCGGAGGGCGTGGTCGTGTCACGATTGCCACCAATATGGCGGGTCGGGGGACGGATATCGAGTTGGCTCCCGGCGTCAAAGAACTTGGAGGGCTGCATGTCATTGCCACAGAGCCCCATGAGGCGCGGCGGGTCGACCGGCAGCTATTTGGGCGTTCGGGCCGACAAGGGGATCCCGGTTCGGTGAGTCGGCATTACGCATTTGATGATGTGCTTTTCCACACTTTCCTGCCCGGATGGGTCCATCGCTTGGTCTCCCGAACAGCTCATCCCCAGACCGGAAAGATGGCGCTCCCCATCGTGTGTCGGGTTCTCCTCCGGTATGTCCAGATGCGTGCTGAAAAGCTCGCGGCTTTCCGGCGAAAGCAGGTCTCCGAAAACGACCGGCAGCAGCGCGCCTCACTCGGGTTTACCCGGGACTAGATTTGGTCGAGCGGGTTCGCGCCGTCAGTAATCAATCCGAAAGGTCGGGCTGTCTTCCGGCTTGGATTTCCTTCGATCATATAATTTCGTTGTCGAAACGTTTGCGTGGCCCAACCACTCTTGGACCTTTGCGATATCGGCTTCGTGTGACAGGGCGTTGGTGGCTGCGGTGGCCCGCATGGCATGATTGGAAACGATGCTGGCATCCAGGCCGGCGACCATGGCCCATTTCTTGATCACGTCCTGATAGAGCGAGTACTGTCTTAATGGGGTGGGAGTGTTGCTCCCCGCGTTATTGTTGCTGACGGAGCGAAAGAGCGGGTCCTTTCTCTCATCGCCATGGCCGGCCGCCTCGAGGTAATCGGAAATGAGTCTCTGGGCTTTCGGATGCAGAGGGATGAATCGAATCTTGCTCCGTTTTCCCAGTACCCGGAGATGGGGCACTCCTTCGCGATTTTGCATCGATGATGGTGTCAGTGCGGCCAGCTCGGTGGCCCGCAATCCATGAAAGAGGTAGGTGGCCAGAATCGCACGATCCCTTAATCCCTTGAGGGTATCTTCCGGTGGGGCTTCAAGAAGTTTTTTGGCTTCGGCATCACCCAACGCCGGGGTTTTTCCTTCGTAGGTTCCTTCGGAAGGCCGTTTCACTCCGTGTGTGGGATTGATCTCGATCGCGTTTCGTTCACAGAGGAAATCGTAGAGTGAAGAAACAGCGGATAATTTCCGGCGCACGGTAGCGGCGGCGAGATCACGAAACTCGAGTTGTTTTCTCCAGCCAATGACATGAGCTCTGGTGACGACCCGGAACTCGGTCGGCTCGACGATGCCGGTGTAATCCATGAATTCCCGCACATCCCGCATGTAGGCACGGCGGGTGTTGGCGTTGTCGATGTTGGCCAGCCATTCGAGCTCTGCCGGAACGTCGGCGAGGCCCTGGAACTCAGCGCGAGTGAGATTCCGGCTTTCTGCGGGGATGCTGAGTGAGTTGTCCTTGTTCATTGGCCTGTATGTCCCGTTGTGAAGTTGATCCGGCGTTGTCTTGCCTGGAAATCATTATGCCGTTTTTCCTGATATTTAACCAGTGATAAAATACATTATCACTGGTTAAGAATTCAGGGAAGTCGTGAGCTGAAATTCGAGGACGCGGAAAATGCGTTCGCTTTAACTGCTCTTTCCAACACCTAGGAACAAGGGATGAGCTGTTGAGCCCTCGCAGTGGCGCTGAGGTGGAGTCGGGAGAAAATCAAGGGTCGATGCCAATCGCTTCGTGCAAGCTCATGAGTGGAGGTCTGAGGCGCTGTTTGACCGATTCCTGAGGGGACGTTTTTCCCGAACCAGAAATGTGAAAACGACTGTGCCAGCTGAGCATCTTATCCCTGAAGTTCCGATGTTTGCCGACGGTGACCATTTTCGGGGCGATCATCAGTCGAAGAAAATACAGTCGGCCGACAATCCCTTCGGCAAGCTAGCTCCCCGGCAAAGAGCCCCTATTTCGATAACTTCAAACAATATTCATTCGATTCCCTGCTCGTTTCGTTCCCGGGCTTTCTGGATCAGAGTCCCCTCCCCCTTTTAGATTTCCTCGTAGAAATCCAATCTTGCCGCTTTCCGATCGAAGGTTGCCGTTTCCTCACATCCTTCCTTGAGGGCAATCAAGCCGCTGTAGGCATCGGCAAATCCCTCCGCTTCCCCGTTCAGATAAAGTTCGGCTGCCTTGTGCGCTTCATCGGCATATTGTACCCGGAGCTCCCTGCTTCTCAGGATCCCAAGAAGAACCCGGCAAACATCTTCCCTGGGATACTTATAGGTGGATCGAAGACTCCACACCAGTTCCACCAAGACAACAGAGGTGATGTATCCCGGCTCTTCCGAAGAGCACGCACTTTGAAGATAGACTGACGCTCTCTGGAACTGATCTTCGTCGTCCCGGGTAACAAACCGCAGGAGAACATTGGTATCGAGCCCCTTCATGATGAGGTCGCACTTTCGTCAGCCGCAGCCCGTTCAATTCCCGCGTTGATTTCGTCGATCGACATCGCCTTGGCCGGCTTGGGTAAGATTCCGGCAAGGTCATGGACTGATCCCGTCGGCGCAATGTTGATGTCGTTTCCACCGCTGGATGAAAAGAGTCTCAACTTGGTACCAGTCTCCAGCCCGAGCTTTTTTCTCAGAGCCGAAGGAATGGTAATCTGGCCTTTGCTGTTCAAAATCGCGGTGTCCATTGTTTCACTCTTTTCGTCTGTTCGTCGGAAATTTATCACTTTTCCCCCATTTTGTCAAAATGGAGTAATTCTTCAATTTTTTCCCTAGTTGAATTTGAGAGACTTTCCCCGTCGAGTTCGCGGGCCATCAGATTCGATATTGAGATCGATGATGCGGATCATTTTTTCGCCAGTTTTTTTGGCGGGATTTCTAGGAGACCTCCGGAAGAGGCGGAATCTTCCCTTCCCTCTCGAGACGTTCCGCGAGTTCGGCTCTCATGAGTGGCTTCGCCAGCACCTGTGAAATCTGTCCATCTTCTTCTTCGTTTCCCATGACGGAACGCTCCAACTCTTTGAGCTCCTCCGGTGTCATGGATGACATGGTTTGTCTTACCCACTCCTCCCGGATCGCCTGGATTTGCATGTACTCGACTTTCCTCTGTCGTTTTTCAATTTCCGCTTCTTTGGTCGCCACTTCTTTTTTCTTTTTCTCGTCGGCAACTTGCTCCCTCTCCTCGGGGGATTTGTAATCTTCGGGGGGATCCCACGATTCGCGAATTGACTTCGAGAGCCAGGCTCCGGGGTTTTTGGTAGGTCCCCTCCCCTGCGCGACGAGGAATTTGAATTCGTCAATTTTCTGGGCGATATGTTCCTCGGGGAATTCGGTGACGAGTTTGGAAGCCACTCCCTTGCTTACCCCAAAATCGATAAGCTTGGCCTCGTGAACGCTGACCGGTGATACCTCCATGGGGAGGTTTTCCTGTGTTGTGGTTTTTTCAAAGATGACATCCCATTGTCCAACCGAGCGTTTGATGTAACGAAGCTTCGGGTTCAGCGGTTTGATGAAGCCCTGTTGTTCGAGTTTGGAGATGGCCGGTTGGAGTGCTTGCTTGAGATGGCCGGTTTGACTGTCGCGGGATAATCCCAGTTTTTCGCAGCAGAGCACTTTGAGGTCGTACTTGAGTCGGCTCCTTCGGTGGAAGTGTTTTCCGAGGTATCGGTAAAGCGCTTTGGCAAGCGGATGCTTCAGTGCCCGATATTCCGAGAAGTCGATGTTGCGAAGATAGCCGGCCTGGAAATTCCGGTGGATGTTTTCATTCCAGGTGATGGTCACCTCCCCTGCCCTGCCCGCTACCGGTCCACCATGGACCTGGAGTGTTTGGATAAAGTTGATGGCAACCGAAGGTCTCCATTCTTCGTCCTGTTTGTCGAAAAACGAGAAGTTGAAATTGTACGTTGTGTTCGTGAGGCGATGGAGGGAATCCCAGATTCGTTTGTAGGTGCGACCATCCGTTTTCAATCCGAGGATTTTCGCGAGATGATATCGGGTGAATGTGATTTGGGTGGGCCAATCGTCACCCTGCCTTTGGAGGTTGGTGAGCTGGAGGACTCCGAAGAGAATCTCTTCATCGTAATAGGTTGGGAGGCCATAGGTTTCAGAGCCTTCGATCAGGACCGTTCTTTTGATGTTTGCGCCTGTTTTACTATCCCGGATGATGTCGGTGTATGAGATTGAATTGCCAGTGCGTGAAGAGTCCTTCCCCGGGACTCCCAGTGGGAATTCGGCGAAGGTCAGTTCGTCTTTTCCCTTGTCGTAGATTTCCAGCTCGGTGTCGGCAAAGAATGCAAGCTGCTCGTTTTTGGAATCATCCATTGAAGTAAAAGGCACCATCAAACAGCCTGGGGCTGTGTTGAAAGGTTAAATAACATACATGTTTAAAAGGTTGTGAGTCCTGAAACCCTTATGGGAGCTTGGGTTACGGGGCAATTTTGTCGCCTATTTCACGATATAGCATCGGCTATAACACGATAGTCTCCTTAGCTTTTATCGGGTATAACACGATAAACAGTCGGAGATTTCACGTTCATCGAAGGAAAACATCGGGAGTTTCACGAAAGTGGGTTTTTGTCATCCATTTCACGATAAGCAGAGGAGTGATTTTGGTCAATCCCCGGCTGTTTCGTGTGATTGGGCCCCTTCTTGTGGGATTGACTGTGGGTTATCGTGAAATAGCGGATAAATGTTTTCACGTTGGTTAAGATGTCCGTAGATCATGGGTTTGGGAACATCTGAGGGATTGCTTTAACTGCCTTTACCTGCCTGGAATGATGGCTGATTTCGATTTTTTGGGGTGAGGCTAGCGGTGGTTTGGGTTGTTAATGCCCCACGAGTATCGTGTTTTGACGGATGTTTTTCGGGCGGGATATCGTGAAATGGGTGATGAAAATGAAAGGTTGTTGATAGAACAGGGGTTGTGGGACCTTCGGAGACATCAAGGTTACGGGCCGATCCCCCCTATTTCAGAAAAGCTTGCAATATTGCAAGCTTGCAAGCTTTCGTGAAATAAAGAACGTTTGCAAGCAAGCATGAACATACGTAAGCACTCAAGAACACATGCAAGCGTATTTCTATTGCGAGAAGATCAACGAAGGTTTACAAAGCGGGCATGTTGATCGGCGTGGTTAATCAGAAGGGCGGTGTCGGGAAGAGCACCATTACAGTTCATATCGCGGTGAGTCTCTACGAAGGGGGATCCAAGGTGGCGGTGGTGGATGCGGATTCGCAGAGTTCCTCAACGGAATGGCTCCGCGAGGCCCAGCCGGAAATCGATTGTTATCAGTGGCAGACCGCAGAGGAAATTTTGAACGGCATTGCTGAGATCCGGGACCAGTATGACGTCATCATGTTGGATGGACCGGCCGGTCTGAATGAAGCGACGAAGACCATTATGGTACTCTCGGATGGAATTATGATTCCTTGCTTACCATCGGCGATTGATTTGCGCGCGTTGGAAGAGGCTCTTCGAGTGGCAGCTGAAGTTCAGGCTACGCGACCCGGAGGGCTTCCCGTGGTCCGTCTGATTCCGAATCGTCTCCAACGTCGTTATCGGCTTTCCCAGGAATTGCTTTTTGCGCTCGATGATGCCGAGGTTTTGACATCGACCGGACTGAGTCTTTTGTCAGCCTATGCGGATGCCGCCGGACAGGGGACGGTGGTGTGGCGACTCGGGAGTGCGGGTGCCAAAGCGGCCCGGGAAATTGAGCGCTTGTTCAATGAGATTGTGGGCGATGAAGACGTTCGCGCGTGATCCAAAACCAACACGAAAAAACCAGGACGATGGCCAAAGAAAGAAAACCACTCAGCCTAAAAGGGTTCACTCCGCAGCAAGCCGAAATTGTGAAGAGGCAGGAGATGCCGCGGGTGACCCGGTTGGACAAAGAGAAGGAGGCTCCCGAAGAGGAATCGGTCAGAGAGGTCCCGCCGTCGAAACCGGAGATCGTGGAGCCAGATCCCGAAGTAAAAGTTGAGCAACCGAAGGAAGAGTTGAAGGCACCCGCTCCTCCCAAAAAAAAGCCAAAAAGATCCGGCCCGGCCAAAGTTCCACCATCGCCTGTCCACGACGAAATGGAACCGGTTAGTACCCGGACCTATCGATTGCCGATTTCATTAATCGAGCGCCTGCAGATGATTTCCTTAAAACGCAAGGTGGGTAAAATCCGTCCCAACTCGCAGCAGGATCTATTGGCGCAGGCTCTCACGGAATGGCTGGATAAGAACGAGATCTAAGTTTGAGCGAACGAGAGAGGATCCAGAGGTCGCGGGATCTTCCTTATGGCAGATGCGGGCGATCACCGAGCGGGTGGATTGGTCACACGCCTCCCTTCCCAACCTTCTTAAGGTACTAAGGTCTTGGAGGACTTTTTCCTTAATAAGAGTTGACTAAGATTTTATGCTTAGTTTCTTGCCGAAAAGGGTCGAACTAGTCACTAGTAGTCCTGAGTGTTTACGCCCCGCAAAGAACCATCACGAGATTCGCCCCATCGCAGGGTCGATATTTCTGCTGGATATGCGGTGGAACAACTGGAGCCGAAGATTCTTCTTTCTGCTGCTCCCATCGATGCTCCAGCCGAAGCATACGGACTATCTCCGCTATCCGCTGTTGATTCTTCCGCGCTTGATGAAGTTCGATTTACCGACGTCATGGAAGCGGAAATGGGGTCGGAGTTTTTCACCCAGGATGAGGACGATCAGAATCTCCTCGGTGCGGGAACGGATTTTGAATGGGGTGATGAGGTGATCAAGGAGGAGCCCATTGTCATCGAAGAAGGGCAGAGACTTTCCGGTTCCGGGAAATCAGATAAGGACCTTGTGGTGGACGGAGTGTTCGCTCCCGGCAACAGCCCGGGTTTGGTTGAGGTTGATGATTTTGAAAACAACGGCGTCCTTGAAATCGAACTCGCCGGCACTGCTGCCGAAGATTTCGATCGGGTCATTGCAAGCGGCGGAGCGAAGCTCGGGGGCACTTTGAAAGTTTCTCTGATCGATGGCTTTGAGCCCGAGGTGGGAGACGAGTTTCAATTCCTGACCTTCGCAATGCGTGAGGGAGATTTTGATTCGATCGAGGGTCTGCAGTTGAGCGATACTCTCGCCCTCGTTCCTTTTTCGACTAATTCGGGTTACATTCTGAAGGCAGTCGGAATTGGCGGGCAGGCCATCGTGGAGCTTGCCGGAGATGCCCGGTTGGTCATCGATGCCGGAAGTGAGGCACTTAATGATTTGGTCGAGGATGCCATCACGGCCCGTCAGGACCTTTCGCTTTTCTCGGTCACTGATTTCTTCGGTTCCATTACTTTGGGCTCCACACAGCTCAGCGGTGATTTTGCGGTAGCGGTCGATGGTGACCAGGTTGTCTTTGCACTTAATAACGGAACCTTGTTGGCCGATGCCAATGCGGACGGAGCCCTCTTTGGTGGTGAGGAAGCCGGGCTTCGAGTTCTGGATGTCAATGGGGTCTTCGTCTTCAACCCGACTACACAGGGATTTGTTTTGTCGGCTTCGGGTGATGTGAATGTTTACGGATCGGACCTTGAGCTTGGCGGAAGCGTTTCGGTGACGTGGAATACGACCGGACAGGATCTGATCAGCGAAGTATATACTGCCGGTTCCACATCGGTCACGGTGACCGCGGTCAACGGAGATGCGTTCCTGAGCGGTGACAATATTACTCTCGAGACCGAGGTCGCGAATCTGGTCTTCGACTTTTCGATCGCACTTTCGACCACGGCCCAGCCCGGATTGAGCATCACGATTAATGACGGCTCTCTTGTCTTTTCCGACTCACCACGAACCAACGTGGCGATCACCGCGGTCAATGGGTCACTCGACATTTCTGAAAATGGGGACACTTCGGTGACACTCGGCGGGGTCTTGAACGCGGATCTGGTAGGCTTTGATGTCACCAATGCGGCTGTCGAAGTGAGCTATCTTTCGGTGGATGGAGCGCGGCAGTTTTCGGTTCAGACCACTGAGCGCGTCGCGGTGGCCATTCAGTCGAATGCCGGAGAGGCAAAAATCAGATTCTTTGCGGAGGCTCACACGAGCGGGGGAGTGGAGTTCATTTTTGCCTTCCAGGAACTTTCCCTGGTGACAAGCGAGGCTTCACTGATTGATGCGAGTGGAGTCCTTATAGGAAATGTTGATGGGGTTGCCGGTGAGCTTTATGGCACGGCGACGGTTCAGGCCGGATCGGCGTTTGCCGCCGGAGCCCGAATCCAGATTCGATTCAACACGACCGATCAGGAAATTTCCCGAACCCTTCCCTTTGGTGACGGTCAGGTGACGATCAATTTCGGGGCTGCCGAGGCCTCCCAGAACTTTTTTGAGGTGACGGTGATCTCGGCCTTTTTCCAAATAGGAGATCGGATTCAGTATCGGGGACCGGTTTCCTTTAGCACGGAAATGATCACCCTTGGCGGGATTGATCACGAGGTAGAGATCATCGCTGATGGTGGAGTTGAATTTTTCCTCGCTACCGATTCTCTCACTCCGGGAGTCTGGGGTCTTGATCTTGATGCCTCTGGAATTTCGGTGGCCAATGCCACCGTGTTGATTCTGCGATTCACGGAATCCGACACCTACACCGTGATCGTGAGCGGAGATTTTGCGGCTCAGAATCTTGGGGGTGTTACTCTTTCGGGATCAGGTCGTCTCGAGTTGAACCAATCCGGGCTCGTGATTGACACGGTGCTTGAGCGCAATGGCAATCCTGCTGACGGAACCCGCCTGTTTTTTCCTACCGGCTCATCCGACCTCAAGGTCGATTTCGGAGCGCTGAATCTGGTGATCGATAATCAGACGGTCTCAGGCGCAGCGACAATCACGACGACTCCGGATTCACTCGAGGTGCAATTAAGTCAGGTTCAGGCAAACTTTGCGGTGGGCTCCGGCACTCTTGGTCTGCGTGATGGATCAGGAGATATTACTTTCGCGAATGATGCCGTTTATGGCGGTGTGACCGGAACGATCGTTTCCTCAGGATTTGCGGACTTTTCATTCTCCGGAACATTTACCGCGGAGTTCAATTCCGGTGCAGAAACCCAAAGTTACGTCCGGGGACCGAACACCATCTCGCTTCCAGGCGGACCATTTGTTCGTCTTTCGGGTTACGGTTTGAGGATCACGACCCAGGGAGAGTCCATTACGGGAGACTTTGTTTTTGAAACGGGATCGATTGACCAGGCAACCGGAGTGGCCTCATCCGGTGCCGGAAATGTCGGAGATGAGGAAATTCTCATCGGATTTGCGGATAACATCCGCCTCTCGACGGCCGGGCTGGAGGTGGGCCAGATGGATCTTTCCGGGGTGGTCGTGGTGTCTGAAAACTTCCTCGCAACCCAACTTTCAGGTTCTTTCCGTTACACTGAAAATGAGATCCGAATCGAGGGAGACCTCGATCTCGATATCAACACCCGGATCACGGATGTCATTGTCACGTCCCAGCTGAGCGGCGAGACACTGACGATCACTGCGGGTCCGCGTTTTGACCTCCGCGCAGTTGATTTCCTCATCGATCTTCGGGCTGCTACGCTTCAGGGAAGTTTCACTTTGAGCACTTCGCTCGTCGACGGCCTGCCACTTTTGAATTTCGACTTCACGGGTCTCACCATTGATTTTGGAGGCCTCGCTGACGCTCCGCTTCTCCAGCTCTCGGTTCCCTCCGGAAACTTCGGGGTTTATAATGGTGGCATCTTTGGCGACCTTTCCGGGCTGAGTGTCACCGGCGGATCGCTGGAACTTTCCGGACTGCTCGACTTCCAGTTCAATACCCTGCCATTCGATCTGGGTGGAATCTCCACAGGTGATTTTAGTCTTAGCGGCCCCAATTTGGATCTCACTTTGGGCACCCTGGACTTCAGTGGGGAGATCGACTTTAGCCTCATCAAGTCCGGCCTGTCTGATTTCTTCGACGGTATTGAGCTTCCGGATCCTCCTGCTTTTGAGGGACTGGAAATTGGATTTGCCAACGTCGACCTTGCCCTTCCAGGAGGGGTGGGGAATGTGAGTGGGGTGACCGGCGGTCTCGTGCTCCGCCGTTTTGGGTTCGCGGGGCAGTTGAGCGGAGCAGTGGATATCGACACTCCGGACCTGGACTTCTCCGGCACTTCCACTCTCAAGATCAACACCTTCAATAAGGCGCTGTTCGCTTCTCTGGAAATTGCCGGGGACAATGTGACCCTGGATATGCCCAAGGGGCCGTTCTTCTCGATCGACTTCGAGGATACTGCGCTCACCCTTTTGGGCGCTTCTCTGACCGGTGATCTTTCCCTGATTCTTTCCGCCGGTCTCACCTCGGATGGGATTGGCGAGTTACTTATTGCCGCATCGGATTTAAACATCCAGGCCGGGCTCGGAACAGCGACCTACAATCTGACAAATCTCAGTGGGTTGCTCTTTGTCGACAGCCTTGGTGTTTCCGCTTCCTTCTCGGGCGGGATGTCGTTGACCGGAATTCCTGACGTCAATTTTGCGATTGGGGATGCGGAAGTGGAGTTCAGCACCCGTGGTCAATCGTTGACCAAAGTGTTCCAGAATCGCCAATATCAGTTCCGCGCAGCCAACTATTTTGAGATGGAGACAAGTGGCGTGGATGTCACCTTGGACAGCAATTCGGTTCGCGGAGATTTCCTCTTTAGCTTTGATCCTTCCGGTGGACTTGATACGCCGGAAATGATCGGAGGAGTGGCCAATGCCGAAGTGTCCATCGGACCAAATGGGGAGGCGAAAATCAGCAGTGGGTCCGGAGCGTTTGTGCTTACCGACGCCGGGTTGGCACTCGGGTTCTCCGGTGAACTTGCCTTAACTCTTCCAGACATTTCCGCCTCGGGAGTCTTTTCGGCGGATATCAACACCACTGCGGATGCGATCACCCGGAGTATCGTGGTGGGGTCCAAGACAATTGTGTTGGACCTTGCGGGAGGGCCGCTTGTTGGCATCGCGGGACAGGATGTTTCACTTACTGTTGCGGACCAAATGATCAGCGGTGACTTTGTGATTCAATCCCGTGCGAACGGGGATCTGATCATTTCGGTCGATGAGGCGAGCACCATCATTAGCGATGGCACTACGGATTTCCTCCAGATTGATAGCGGGGCAGGGGCGATTATTTCGACCGCGAACGGAGCGGCATTTGATCTTTCCGGTTCGCTTAGTGTTCTTCTCCCGAATGTTTCCGCATCCGGCACTTTCCGGGTTCTGGTCAACAGCCTGCCAACGGCAGTGAACGAAACAGTGACTGTCCGTGACGTCACCCGTTCGATCCAGATTCGAGCCGGGCCGGTGGTGAACGTGATTGGTGTAAATTCCCAAGTCACGATCGGGGAGCAAACCCTCCAGGGTGGATTCTCCTTTGAAACTCTCCAAAGTGGAGGCCTCGCTATCGAGGTGATCTCCGCAAGCCTGTTCCTTACGGCCAATGGTTCGACCTTGGTCAATATCTCAGGAGCCAATGGTGATCTTATTGCGGATGCCAATGGAACCGACGGCGTTCTCACCGTCGGAAATGCTGTCTTCAATGTTCCTGGCATTTCCGTTTCCTCCAGCACGATTGGTGTGGAGTTGAATACTCGCGCTTCCGCAGTCGACCGGATCGCCCATCTCGACGGTCGCACGGTCACTTTAAAACTTCCCGCCGGCCCCTTCGTTCGGGTATCCGCTCTCGATGCTTCCATCATCTTTTCGGGCTTGAGTGCTTCCGGAGCCGCTGCGGAGTTGAGTGGAAACTTCTTCTTTGAGAAATCAGGAGCCGATCTCGTTCTTGCGGCTTCGTCCGTCACTGCAGCCGTGGATGTCAATGGAACCGGCGGTGAGCTAACCGATGGTGAAGGTGCCTTCGTCCTCCGTCAGGATGGCCTCGCCGGAATTCTAAAAGGATCACTTGCTTTGGCTGTTCCCGGAGTGGATGCGGGAGCTGAAATTTTCCTCCGTATTAATAATACCGGTGGCGCCGTTTCCGAAACCATCACTTTGGGCGCAGATGAACTGGAGATTTCCTTCTCAGCCAGCGAAGGCAATGTCTTCACGGTCATTCTTTCAGACGTGAGTCTCACAATCGGAGGCTTCATCTTCATTGAAGGTTCCTTCAGCTTCACCAACAGCGGAGACCGTCAGGTGGTCGGAGCGACCGGGGTGGACATCTTCATCGGAGAGGGGCCACGCTCTCTCGAAGATGGGTCATTGAATCCATTGGCACGTGGGTTCCACTTATCGAACGCGACCTTTGGACTGGTGAAGTTCACCAATGGCTCGATTGAGAACTATGCTCTTCAGGCCACCGGAACAGTTTCGGTGATCGGGATCGATGGCTTCACACTTGGTGGCAGCGTTACTCTTCGTTTCAACTCATTCCAGGAGGCAATTACGGAATCGATCTCCACTGGTACGGACTCCACTCCGGTTGTCATGGGAGCGGGCGAGACGGCGTCAATTTCCGGGGATTCTTTCTTTGAGATCGACGGGATGAATCTGGGTCTTGGGGTAGCGGGGCAGGCGATCACAGCCAATGTCAATATCAGCCGATATCGTTCCGGTGACCGTCAGATATTCCGGGCCAGCCTGGCCGGTGGGTCTGCCTCATTTACCAACGGCGGAACCGAGCTTCTGACTCTCTCCGATCTTGGTGGCGATCTCTTCCTCTTCGACGATGGGTTGGCACTTCAGGCTTCAGGAGATCTTTCCTTTGGCATCGCTTCGGTATCCGCAAGTGGTTCCTACAGCCTTCAAATCAACACGACCGGAAACACCATCTCCGAAACCTTCAGTGTCGGCAATGTGACCCGGGGAGTTGGAATCGCCGCCGGACCTTATCTGCGGATTGCAGGAATCGGGGCCAACCTCACTGTTCTCGGGCAGAGCATCTCAGGAAACTTCCTCTTCGAGCAGAATTCGACCGGCGATGTCATTGCATCCGCTACGGAGGTTAATGCTGACTTTGGTGACGGAGCACTGGCGCTTAATGATGCGAGCGGTATCATTTCAATCAACGCTGCGGGTCTGGCAGCCAGCATCAGCGGAGCAATCAATTTCAACGTTCCGAACGTTTCGATCGCCTCGGAATTGGATCTGAAAATCAATACCCGGTCGACCCTGGTAAACGAGACGGTCTCGCTCAATGGTGTCGAGAAAGCCCTTCAGATTCGTGCAGGACCGACATTTGCTCTCGAAGCAACCCAAGTTCTGGTTGAAATCGCCGGTCAGGTACTTACCGCCGATCTCTTCATTGAGCAGACCAATACCGGGCTCACCAATCTTTCCTTTAGTGATGCGAGCCTCACCTTTTCAGCATCCGGCCACATTCTTGCATCCATTACTGATGCCAGTGGCGACTTTGAACTTTCCCAGACGGGACTCGTGGGCCGCCTTAACATCACAGAGTTGGTGTTCGACCTTCCCGGCCTCTTCTTCACCGTAGGCACAGCGCAGGTTGAAGTTAATACCCGAAATGCCGAAGCCACTATTGCCGGAAGCACCTTCCCGGCCGGGCCATTCATCCGGGTCGCCCTTCTTTCTTCCACGGTGGAATTGGGTGATCTTGATGTGGGAGGTGTTCCGGCCCGACTCAGCGGCAGTTTCTTCTTTGAGCAGGTCAGCGGCAAAACAAGAATTGCGGCTACGGGAGTCAGCGCATCCGTTGAGGTTAACGGAAATGGTGCCAGCCTCGCAAACGGGCGCGGAGCACTATTGATCACCAACAACGGGGTAGCGGGCGCGATCGAAGGTGATCTGGCCACCAATATTCCGGGAGTTTCCGCCGGAGCGACACTTGTTCTCCAATTTAACAATACCGGCGGAGCGATCGACGAAACCATTTCTCTCGGTCCTGACAGCATCGAGATCAAATACAACGCAAGTCAGGGGCTCTTCTTCTCGGTCGCTCTTGCGAACGTCAGCATTACGATTGCCGACATTATTACAATTGAAGGATCGATCACCTTCACTTCATCAAACGGGCGTGAGATCGCGGCGGGCGCCGGACTTTCCGTCTTCATTGGCGAGGGGACCGCGACCCTCGAAGATGGTTCCACCAACCCTCTTGCCCGGGGCTTCCTACTTAGCGATGCAAAAGTCGGCCTGATCAAAGAGGGCAATACCTACGCGGTTGTTGCCACGGGTCAGGTCAAGGTAATCGGAATCAACAATCTGACCTTGAGCGGGCTTTTCACTGTTCGCGTCAATCAGTTCAACGAAGCGATCAACCGGACCCTGCCGGTCACGGGCACTTCGGAAACGGTAGTTCTCGATTTCGACGGCACGGAAACGGTATCGGGGACTGGAGAGGCCTTCTATGAGATCACGGGAGATGATCTTGCGATTGATGCCTTCGGGCAGCGCATCATGGCTGATCTCGCCTTGCGTCGGGTGAGTCTGGTCCGCAACGGGGGAACTGAGAATGCATTCTATCTTGGTCTTTCAGACCTCAGCGCGGTCTTTTCCGATGGGGCTACCGATTTGGTGTCTCTCATCAATGCGAGTGGTGACCTGCTTGTTCTTTCCGATGGAGTTGCCGCCCGGTTTGACGGGCAACTCGACGTCACCGTCCCGGATGTTTCCGCTACCGGAGTTTATAGTCTTCTTCTTAATACGACTGGCTCTGCGATCAATCAGGCCTTCGTCGTGGGAGGAAACTCCCGCACCCTCACGGTCGAGGCCGGACCGTTTATCCGGATCGCGGGAACCGGAGTTTCCCTTGAAATCGCAGGGCAGACTCTTTCCGGCTCCTTCGGATTTGAGAAGAATGCGACAGGCGAGGTGATCGTTCAACTTACCGGAATCCGCGCCGCCTTTAGCGAGGGGGGAACGGATATTCTGGTCTTTGAAAATGGCAACGGCGTGATGCTCCTGACAGCTGCCGGTGTCGCCGCAGATATCGCTGGCAACTTGAGTATTGAGTTGCCGGATGTTACCGCCTCCGGGTCCTTCCGCTTTATTCTCAATACCACCACCACCGCTGTTGATCGTGCCTTCAATCTGACCGGCGTGACACAGACGCTCAAAGTTGGTCCCGGGAACTTTATTCAAATTGTGGGACGGAGTGTGAGTCTGACGGTTCTCGGAAACGAGGTTTCCGGCAACTTCGGATTTGAGCAATCGGCTGATGGCCGGGTGCTTGGTCAGATTAGCAATGGCCGGTTGGTCTTTAACAATGGTAGTCGTGACCTTCTGATCCTTGATCAGGGCAACGGGGCGCTCGTTGCAACTACCGCGGGACTCGCCTTTGAATTCGGTGGCGATCTGACTCTGGATATTCCGGAAGTTTCCGTGACCGGAAGTTTCTCGGTGGCGGCCAATACTTCCAATCTGCCCATCAACGAGACAATCAATCTCACGGGAGAGCCACAAACCCTCAACCTCCCCGAAGGGCCATTCGTTCGGGTATCCGGAACAGGGGTGGAATTGGTGATCTCGGGACAGTCTCTCCGGGGTGACTTCGTCTTCGAGCGCAACAATGACGGGACGATCCACATCAGTGCCAACAATGTGAATCTCTCCATAGGTTCGGGAATTGTGAAGGTGAGTAACGGAGTCGGTGGTCTGATTGTGTTTGATGATGGTCTCGCCGCCAGTATCGATGGTGATATTGCGCTGAATGTTCCCGGACTCAGCACCACTGCCACCTTCGGAATTAGAATCAATACCACGATTCGGGTGATTAATGAGAACTTGGTCACCAATGGAACTCCTGTTGCGATCAATGTTCCGGCAGGACGGTTCTTCCGGGTTGAGGCCAAGGACGTTGAAGTCGAGATCGCCGGTCAGACTCTGTCCGGGAATTTCTTCTTCGAGCAACGGGCGGACAAGAGCTTGAGATTTGCGGCTTCAAACGTGGGACTCAACATTGGTGACGGGGTGGTTACCATCGAGGGTGGGGCGGGGGACTTCCAGATTAACAGGGATGGAATCGTTGGAGGGCTCAGTGTTCAGACTTTCAACTTTAACGTCCCAGGTGTGAGTCTTGGAACGGGTGAGGTTCGCGTAGAGCTTAATACCCGTCCACAGGAGATTACCGGAGTGTTCAACTTTGGAACCGGACCCGAGAATTTGACCCTTCCGGGCGGACCGTATGTTCGAGTGGCACTCCTCGACACGAGCCTTATTCTTGGTGGGCTTTCAGTGGGTGGTTCCGCAGCGGAATTGGGCGGAGACTTCTTCTTTGACCAGGCCGGCGGAGTGACCCGCTTGGCCATGACCAATGTCACTGCAGCTGTCGAAGTCGATGGTAGCGGAGCCAATCTTGTTGACGGAGGAGGCGCACTGGTGATCACAGACTCGGGAGTTGCCGGCGTGGTTCAGGGAACAGTGGATGTTGCGCTCCCCGGAATTGATGCCAACAGCACAATTTTTATCCGTATCAATAACACCGGAGGGACGGTCGATGAGATTGTTCGCTTTGGTGCCCGGGAAATCACGGTGACCTTCGGAGTGGGCGAAGAAAGCCTTTTCCAGGTGACCTT
>JBPOGH010000021.1:0-73905 GCA_051252135.1 Verrucomicrobiaceae bacterium
AGGAACCGCCGTGCTACGGACCCGTATGGCCGGTGGTGTGGGGGGCGGTAGCTAGAAACTACCGCCTACCCGATTAGCCCTTTGCTGGCCATGGAAGTAGCTTGGCGATGCGAGTTCTGATCTAAACTGCTTCTGATCAAAGAATGGCCAAACGGCAAGGTCTCCTTTATCCATGAGCGCATCATACTTACCAATAGATTCGGAAAACCACTTTCCACCTGAAAGTCCGCAAAGTAATCGGCGAACACCAAGAAATGAAGGTGCTGCTGGCCAGAGATAATCAGCCGATGAGCGTAAGAACATGATCCACCGAGCAACTTGCCGCTTCGACTCCCGATCTAGCTTGTGGCGTCCCTCCAGACGATACTCCTTCGTGTCCGAATACAGATACCATCCTCCCTCAAAAAATACTCTGTTGCTTCCGTCATCAAAATCATCAGCAAGCCCGTCTTCGTATTCGTCATTGGAAAGACGACCAGCAACAAGACACCGCAAAAGCAATGCGTGTTTTCGTCGTGTCTCTAGGTTTTGCATCTTTTGGGCTAACGTCAAAATCCACCGACCGCTGACAGAATACCTGACAACTCGGAGGCGGCGGGACTTCTTCATACTACACACCACTCCGCCAAACTCAAGGAGCGGTCAGCGGTTCGGTGTGATGTCTTGTTCGCCCGCCTGTTCTCCCTGACTAGGTGATCTGACAAAGCGCCCAAACTCCAGGCCCTCGAACTCCTCAACAGTCAACACATTCTGAATCTCGGCTTCTATAGCGGAAAGCGTCTCCCTATCGGTGACATTGTCACACCAGAGCATCCCTAAACCTTGAATGAACTCTAAGGGTTGTGACTCGTTCACGGAAGGGTAGATAAGCCTAAAAGTATAGCGCTCATCCTGAAAGTGTTCTTCAAGACGCTTCACTATGGCATCTCCCTTATTCTGAATCTCACGCAAATCTTCCAATTCTTCATGACTGATGTTCCCAGAACTTCTTTCGATTTTGCGCTCGCACGATGCGGCTAACGACAGTGCCAGTATCGAAGGCAACAAAGCGATAGACTTAACTTTACTCCGTAAGCTTGATCTTTGCTTCATTTTCGTGGCGAACGTCAAAGGATAGGCAATCGCCCGGGTGGCTGTCGAGGAACAAAGAGCCCGAGCGCAGCGAGCGAACTAGACACCAGCGCTGCGATGCGATTGCCTACTCCGACTTGTTCGGCTTGGCGGTTTCTTTCGCTCGATCTGACCAAGATATCAAGAAGGCCAAACAGAGCGTAGACGAGATAATCAAGACACTTCCTATCACATAGCGACTCCAATCCAAATAGGCCGGATCATGCTTCCCTGTCGACTGCCACGTCTTGCCGCTCCTATCGATCTTATCTCTACTTGAACCATCGGAGAGCATCGGGCGCTCAACGTAGTGAAACATCCTCGAATAAATTGGAGCAGAGTCTTCTCGGGTAATCTGACCCCATCGGTTATCGATAGATATTCGCGGTGGGTTCAAAGAGAAAATAATCAACCAAATCGTTCCTAACAGAACAATGATCCGGCACAAAAGTTGTCTTGGACTAGGCATGAGCATTTTTTGCCGAACGTCATAGCACACCAACCGCCTGACGGCAGCCGCGTGTTGACTGTGGGTTGAAGGTTGAAGCGATCATGAGAAATTCGACTCGGAGCGGGTCAGGCGGTTGGGTGCTGCGACTTGTTCTGCTTGGTTTTGTTTTCGGAATCGGGTGCCGATCCCTCGTCATGATTAGCCACAAACTGAGCATACTCTCGATTGGATCTACGAGCCTGAATAACCTGCCAAATAAAGAGTAGCGAAGAAATTGAAATCATCGCGATAAGTGCGATTGGCAGATCGAAAAAATACTTCAACGCAGCACCAGCTCCCCACCAGAGACCAACCATCACGATGAGCTCAGGCATAAACGCGATACCCGCATTGGGTTCGCGGCCATTCTCAATGTGTATCCGATTAGCGCTATTCACCGCAGCTGGGATTCCCGCAAACAGGACAGCGACTGCGCAAATCAAGGCTGCCACGAAGAGAAGCATTTTTCAGCAGAACGTCAAAGCGATGCCAGCCGCTGCTGGGAGCGCGCCTTCGATTGCTGGTTAATTGTTGGAACTGGCTTCAAAATTTCTGCTTCACAGCGGCAGCGGCTTGGTCATCCGCGCCTTGTTCTGCTGCTTGCTTTTTATAACGGTAGATGTCCAAAAAGTCACTCGCAATACTGATCTCCTCCTTCGTCATGATGCGAGCCATATCATCAACGACGAAGCGCAGTCCACCGAGGCTCTCCCTCACAAATTGCTCCAACACATCACATGCTTCATCTGATCTCGATCGTCGGATCTCAAAGTCGAACGAATGGGTTGGATCGCCACCAAGCTTTGCTCTCACTATCTCTTTTTCGCTCGGCTCGTATTCCGAATCGAAGTCCAAGTACGGAGTGACATTCCCTAGCCAACAATCCTTCGAGGGAAACTGCCACGCGTCATCGCCAAGTCGGTAAAACCGGGATCCGATCCGTTCCTCGATTTGAGGCGCACCTTCGGTAAGAAAGTGGATGATGATGCTCTCGGCCATTTCTTAGCAGAACGTTAAAGAGATGCCAGCCACTGTTGAGGGCGCACTCCCGACTTCAGGTTTACGGTTGAGATTGTCTTCACGGTTTCGACTCCGGCGCGGCAGTGGCTTGGTCATCCTCGTCTTGTTGTGCCTTTGGCGGCAGGAAGGCACTCATGCCGTGGAGCTTATCTTCGCGAAACTCAGAATGGTGTAGGTGGGAACCGAAATCAATCTTGATCCACTTCCGAAACGCCCCAAGAAAATCTACCTCGCCCTCGGTGACGGAGAGCCCTGATTGGCCTGCGTAATCTCTGGCTGAATCTCGAGAATCGAATATCGGAACGCCAAGTGAATCAGGGACACACGGAGAGAATCCTTCATCGGCTGCAATGTAGAAGAACAAAGTGTCCAACGTTTGATCCTCGTTGAATCGCATCTGGATGCCCTCAGCCTTCGATGCCACCCAGTATTCGTCCGGCTGATTCTCGTGGAGGCGATCGAAGGAGTATATCACGTCGAGGTCGTCGCACTCGAGAACGTCGATCACATCGTTGCTCTTCAGCTGTTGTCCGAGGAGGTCGATGTATTTCATTTCTTGGCACAACGTTTGAGGATAGGCATCAGATACGTTGACGCCTGAGGACTTCAGAGCATCAAAAAACTGACACCGAAGCAAGAATACCTTCAAAAACTCTCGGCGCGTATCTGATTGCCTACTCCGACTTGTTCGCCTTGGATTTTTTATCCAGCTTCGACTTTACGAACTGTTCCAGTGATGCTCCCGTGATCTCCTTAGGATTACTTCTTAGAAATTCGTCCAGCAACTTCGGAGTGAATCTCAACTGAATCTCAAGAACCTGGTTCTCGGAAACCAGAAGAGTCTTTCCTGAATTCACAAGATTGATATCGCGCCAATCTGGCAAATCTAAAATCGCTTTTCTTGCCACCACTCTACTCTTCTTAGTTGTAGGATCAAAAACAGAACTAGAGGTGAAACTCACAATATTCGAATAAGGAAGCTTCTTCGGGCCGTCGAAGACTAAATAACTAACCTTATCGTCTAATATTCCATACTGAATCTGCCATATCTGTTCACCTACTCTGATGGCCCTAACCGAGTCCGAATCCTGATTTTCAGAAGCGGCCGTAAACAACATTGAAAACAATGTAATGATGAAGATAGAAAAACGCATCATATTTTGGCGAACGTTAGAGTGGATGCGCGACTGAGCGAAGGTTAAAACTGTGAATTCAAAAACAAAATCCTAGAGCGAAAATCGTCGTATCTCACGACTTGTTCGACCTTCATAGTTCTGCGAGAATCAGGAAGCTCAGAAGTTCACCTTCTCCGCCGAAAGGAACCCAACAAAATAATCGAAACCAACATCAAGCATGAAGAAGAAAGCTCAGGAACAGCAGCTATCTTTACGCTCTGTCCGGGAACGCTCTCAAGGTAGAGTGTCCTCGCAAACAGGGACGGAACTTGCCCCAGATTCGAACCGTCCAAATCGACTACACCGCTCTGAAGATCCACGTCAAGCCAGCCGTATCGGTACATACCACTCTCGTTAATAATTCGGAATCCGATGAGATAGCGCTCAAGGTCGAGTAACTCGTTACGATAAGGGTCAGCATCAGGAAAACGTTGACTCATTGTAACAGAGATACTTAGACGACCATTCTCAGGATTCCCCCAACTACCCTCATCGGGATTCTCTGTAAGCGTAAACCCGTTACTAAGTGGAATCCCAAAATCTCTGTCATCCACAGACAAGAGAAACTCTACGCTATCGCTGCCAAGTATCGCCAACCGTCCAGTACAAGAACTTGTAGGAACATCGGCGGTACAAATAAATCCTGAGCCTCCAACCAGAAGGTCGTCGATAGAGTCTTCATTAAGATCAAAGCCAGTCGAGTTTCGCACAAAGGCACCCACGGAAATTGGCTGAGATACGACTACAGCAAGACATTGACACAGAGAGCCAACAAGGAATGCGAGGATAAGAATCGGCTTCATTTCTGTCGAACGTCGAAGGCCTGGCATCCGCTACCGGGAGCGCCAGTTCGACGAAGGGGTTGAGGTTCTGAAAGTCATGAAACGAACCTACTGCGCGGGTAGCGGATTGCCAGCGCTGACTTGTTCTACTGGTTTGTCCAGCATGAGGCTCGACTGCGAATGCGATGCTAAATCAGCCGAATCCGAAAAACCGTATCGCCGATAGAATCGCAATGCTCTGAGGTTGCCGACTTCAACCTCGGCTTTAACGCGATGAAATCCGCTTGCTGCGGCCCAAGCGAATAGCTCATCAAGCAGAGCTGTGGCGACCGAACCGCCACGAAGTTCAGGGGCAATCCACATCTGAATAAGTTCACCGACCTCACTATCTTGGTCATCTCGATAGAGGGCCGACAGTCCAACTGGCTTAGCATCTTCGACTACAACAAACGTCGCACGATCCCCCCCCTGAGCAGACGAATCTGCCTGCTCTTCCCAACTCGCGTCGGTGCGAAGAATTGCATCCTCATACCGTGATCCAAAGGCTTCTGGTGAGTCTCGAAGTGAAGCCAACCGGACATTCTTATAAAGTTCGGCCTCACCAACTTGAAGACGTCGGATACGATACATTTTTTGTAGAACGTTGAAGTCCACCCATCCCTAGACGGAGGGCGGGCGTGGATAACAGAGTGAACGCCTAGAGCTATGAAGTCACGCCGAAACAACAGCGCGTCTAGGGATTGGGTGCGACGACTTGTTCTCCGTCAATTTCGGTTCACCTGCCAGACTTCGTATGCAGTCTTGCACTTTGCGCAAACTTTCAGCTGCTGTATCTCAGTATCGGACCAGAAAGGCTCTGGATGCCAACTGATAAAATAGGGAAAATATTTCGATGCCGCTCTAGATTCTTCAGCATCGGCAACAGAGGGAGAATAAACGGTCCCGAGCGCTGGAACTTCCACAGTGGTAAGCGGATAGTCGTGAACTTCGCAGATGAGTTTCTCCTCCCCTGGTGGGAAAACTCGGATATTCCCAGACGGCGAGTCTCTAATAGATTTTGCCGCGGCGACCATCTTTGAGTCCATCAGCGGAGGTGTTGAAGCCTCGACTTGGGGAGGAGCGTAAGGTCTGGTTGAGCAGGAAGTTAGTGTGACGACCCCGACCAAGACTAGTTTTGTGGATAGTCTCTGCATTTCTTGGAGAACGTCAAAGCGATGCCAGCCGCTGCTGGGAGCGCGCCTTCGATTGCTGGTTAATTGTTGGAACTGGCTTCAAAATTTCTGCTTCACAGCGGCAGCGGCTTGGTCATCCGCGCCTTGTTCTGCTGCTTGCTTTTTATAACGGTAGATGTCCAAAAAGTCACTCGCAATACTGATCTCCTCCTTCGTCATGATGCGAGCCATATCATCAACGACGAAGCGCAGTCCACCGAGGCTCTCCCTCACAAATTGCTCCAACACATCACATGCTTCATCTGATCTCGATCGTCGGATCTCAAAGTCGAACGAATGGGTTGGATCGCCACCAAGCTTTGCTCTCACTATCTCTTTTTCGCTCGGCTCGTATTCCGAATCGAAGTCCAAGTACGGAGTGACATTCCCTAGCCAACAATCCTTCGAGGGAAACTGCCACGCGTCATCGCCAAGTCGGTAAAACCGGGATCCGATCCGTTCCTCGATTTGAGGCGCACCTTCGGTAAGAAAGTGGATGATGATGCTCTCGGCCATTTCTTAGCAGAACAGTATTTATTCGTAGGACGAATTTCCCACCCCCGGATAATACCAGATCCTTGAAAACAGGAAAGAAAAAGACTTAACGAGCTCATTATAAGATTGTTACTAATAGTCACCTTCTGATCACCCAATAACTCGACAACCTAAATTATCAAGAAGAACCTCTTCCTTGTTAGTACCGGTTAGGATTCATTAATTTTTTGATGTATTGAATAATCTAAAGAGGCGAAAGGGTCATTTTTTAATGTTCAAAAAAACACCCTCTTGCTTAGGGTGTTCAAATGAGCTCGCTTAACAAACACCAACAAGCAAAGAAGGTCCGTCGGATCTGCTGGAGAAAAGATCTTGAGGCATCACGAGCAGTGGGCCCCTTCAACAAAGGAGGCTTTGCAATGCTCTTGGAATGGTTTGAAAACTACCGCTTACGGGTGGGTTTGGCCGCAGGTCGGGAAGCTGCAGTTTCTTTTTGGAAACTCGAGGTCTTGGGAAAAGAAGTGCGGAGAGAAGACTGGCAACTGGAGCAATGGGGAGAGGCGATTCATTGGTATTTGGAATGGCTAAACCATTGTGAGGCTCTTGGGGCGGACCATCGAAGCCTCGCGGAGCGGATGAGAACCCATTCCGAAGCGGTAGCCGCACGGCGCGGACTGGCCCGCCGAACAAGACAAACCTATGGCTCTTGGATCGCGCGCTACGCCATTTTTGCCTAGAGACTGTCTGAAAAAGGCCGAATGAGTGCTGCGAAGGAATTTACCTTCAGGCAAGGCGCGACGAGGGAGCTGGTGAATACCAGTGACCAAGAAGAAACGAAGCTTGAAGGTAAAGGCCTCGCAGCCCGTCAGGGTTTCTCTTAATCTCTAATCGGCGCAGCCGCTGCTCTCAACAATCATCTAAATAACACTCGTTGGGCCTTTTTCAGACGGCCTCTAAAGAAGACACCATCGCCATGAAGCCCCAGACTGCACGGGATTATCTCATGGAAATGGTGGTAAAGGAGAAGAAATCTTTTGCGACCCAGAAACAGGCCCTCAATGCTTTGGTTTTCTTCTTTAAGGATGTTTGCGGAATGGAGACAGTGGATCTTGAGGTCAGGCTACGCAAATCTGAGAAGCGAATTCCCGTCGTGATGACAAGCGCTGAAGTAAAGCAGCTCCTCGGCCTACTGGAGGATCGCTACCAAATCGCCGGCAAGCTTCAGTATGGCTCGGGCCTACGTCTTAATGAGCTGGTCTCACTGAGAGTGAAGGACCTCGATCTTGAGCGGGGCATCCTCACCGTGCGCAGTGGCAAAGGGGATAAAGATCGCACGACGATTATCCCGGAGCGCTTGAAAGCTGAGCTGAAACAGCACCTTATTACAAACCGGAAGCTCTTTAAAGAAGACCGGGAAAGAGGAAGGGCGGGAGTTCAAATCCCGGGGGCTTTGGGACGTAAATTCTCGAAAGCAGGAGAAACGTGGCCCTGGTTTTGGCTCTTTCCGGCAAAAAATGAATCACTCGATCCTGAGTCAAAGATTCGGCGGAGACATCACCTCCATGGCAAAGTTTATGGTGAAGCAATTAAGAGAGCGGCAGCCGGAGCCTCGATTCCTAAGCGCGTGACAAGCCATGTGCTAAGGCATTCTTTTGCCACTCATTTATTGGAGAGCGGGACAGATATTCGCACCATCCAAGAACTTCTGGGTCATGAGGATGTTACAACAACACAGCTTTATACCCATGTGACGAGCAGGATGAACCAACTGGGAGTAGTGAGCCCCATGGATGGGATCGTGAATTAGACTGACTCCCACGCCGCACAAGTCGGAAACAGCCGGGGCATCCGCAGCCCCCTCGACCAGGCCCACTAACCCGCACCTTCTTCGAACCAGCCAAAGAAGTGCAAAAATCTCCCAAGAATTCCTCGATCAACGGGTCATCTCCATATGACCACAATCACTCGAATCCTCGCCACCTTCCTCACCTGCTCCATCTCCATCGCAAGTGCCACCCCTCTCTCCGGGGCCATCTCAACCTTCAACAAATCCGCCCTCAAAGACGACATCGGAAAATCCCAACCTCCCCTCACCGGGGCCGAGGTCATCGCCGCCATCCGCCTCTGGGAACATCCCGCCAACTCCCCCGTCTCCCAAGAACTCGCCGCAACCTTCAAGAACATCGCCACCACCAAAACCCTCCCCCCCAACGCCGCGTTCGAATCCCTCAACAGCCTCGACCCCGGCGGCGCCCACATCTTTGATCTCTGGTCCGTCCGCATCCGCATCAACCGCCCCGATCTCTCCTCCTACGCCTTCCCAATTCGCCACCGCATCATCGCCAGCCGCCCCCTTCAGGAAGAACTCACCCGTCTCGACAACTACATCGCTGACCAAAACGTCGCCAACTGGGTCGGCGGCCACAACATCATCCGCCGCCGCAACTCCCTCGCCAAACGCATCGAAGCACTCAAGGAGTAAGCTCCCTCGACGCGTTCCCTCCCCCATCAACCCAGCTCCCCAACCAAGCAATTCCAAATTCCTAATTCGAAATCCTCCCTCAACCATCCGCACCAACCTGCGTAATCTGCGGTTAAAAAACCTCCCCCTCCCAAGCCCCCTTGACGCCTCGCACATCCCCCCTTACCAATCCCCCATGGCAAAGGTCACCATCTATCACTTCAATCATTGAGGATCATCCAACAATGCCTTGGCGGTCGCCGGGGAACTCGGAATCGATCACGAAGTCATCCTCTACATCAAAACTCCCCCCGGAGAAGAAGAGCTCACCAAAATCGTCAACGCCCTCGAAGACCCCGTCGAAGACTTGGTACGAAAAGACTCCAAGTTCAAAAAGCTGGAGCTCAACCCGGAGGACTACATCAACAACCCCAAGGCCGTCATCGACATCCTCGTGAAGCACAAACAGCTCCTCCAGCGCCCCGTCCTCCTCAAAGGCAACAAGGCCATCATCGGCCGCCCCAAATCCCGCATCGTCGACTTCCTTTCTTAAAGGGAAACTGACTGCGCATGCCGGATCACATTCTCCGCATCATAGCGCGCCTTCAGCGTCTGCAACCGCCCGTAAGCTTCCCCGTAATACGCCTCTTGCGGGTTCTCTAAGGTAATGTCCGGATAGTTCCGGTACTGCGCCTCCGCCCCGATCGCCTCACGCACCTCCGTCACCGCCGCCACCAACCCGTCGCGCCGCCGCTCCTCCTCCCAATATCCCTGAATCTCTCCCAGGAACGGAAACTCCCGATGCGCATACGCCGACTCCGGCCCCCGCGCAATCGCCCCACCCAGCGTGTTGATTTGAAAAATCAGCCCCGGCGTGGAAATCACCTTCTCCGCCACCATCGCCGCACAATGCGCCACCTCCCCAAACCCCCGGTAGTAACCGCCCGAGACATTGTAAAACGGCAACGGCCCCGGGCGACCATAGTAACGCTTCAACGCCCTCCCCGTCGGTGAGTTCGTCGCCCCCTTCGCCGTAAACCCCACCTTCTTCAGCGCCCCCACCGCCTCCTGAAAGGACGGCCCCGTCGTGCGATACGATGTCGTCAGCAACACCGTGATCTGCCTCCCGTTGAACACAAAGGCCGAAAAAATCGGCTCCGCCAACCCCTTCGCCACCTCAAACCACCCCTCCATCAGCCCCACCGCCTTCGCCGCAGAAAGCCCCGTCGCCACAAACCGCTGCGCCCCAAACGTCGCCCGCGCCTCCCGCGTCTCAAACTCCATCGACGTCACCACCCCAAAATTCCCGTTCCCGCCCCCCCGGCACGCCCACAGCAAATCCCCATCCTCATCCGAATCAATCACCGCCCCGCTCCCATCCACCATCTTCACCCGCGTCAGGTGATCACACGTCAACCCATACTCCCGCGCAAACAACCCGTATCCTCCCCCCAGCGCCAACCCACCCAACCCCACCCCCGCGCACGATCCCGCCGGCAGCAACCGCCCCTGCGGCAACAGCAAATCATACAACGCCCCCAACTTCACCCCCGGCCCCGCCACCAGCCTATTCGTCTCCGGCAAATAAACCTTCTGCGAAAGCCCCGCCAAATCGATCACCAGCCCGCCGTCATTCAAACAACTCCCGATAAAACAATGCCCGCCCGACTTGATCGCCACCGGCAACCCTTCCCCCCTCGCAAAGCCCACCGCCTTCACCACCTCCTCCTCACTCCGGCACCGCGCCACATACCGCGGACTCGCCGAGAGATCGGAATTAAAAATCCTCCGGCTCTCCTCATACCCCGCATCCCCCGCCTTCAAATAACCCTCCTCCGCCCGCGAGATAAACGGAAAACCCGCCAACACACCCGTCGCCAAAAAATTCCGCCGCTTCACTCCTCAAAAATACCGTCCCCCGTCACGAAAGTCTCTCACCAAAGACTCCCGCCCTACTTTCCCGCGCAAACCCCTCCTCCATCAACCCCTCACAAACCCCGCGCCTTCTTCGCCGCCGCAATCCACGCCCGGTCCACCTTCGAAAGATTCGCCTCCGTCGTCTGCAACCTCTTCCCGTCCGGCTCCACCAGCAACAGCCGCCCCTTCTGATACCGTGCCAACTTCGCAAAAACCACCTGCCCGTTGCTCCCCGTCCATTCGCGATACCCCTTCGCCGCCATCCCCTTCTTCCACACCGAGTGGTTGTGCTCATGCGTCAGCACCACATTCTTCATCTTCCACCAATACTCCCCCGCCGACCCCTTCTTATACCCCCGATACTGCGCCAACACCCCCTTCGACGGACTCTCCATCACCACCGCCGGAAGACCCAACACCCGATACTTCTTCTTCATCCGCGCCGCATATTCCCGCGATCTCGCCTCATCATTCATAATCTCCCCGTTCTCACCCCTCGCTCCCTTTTTACCCGCCAGATCAATCTTGAGCCGAATCACCTTCTCCTTCGCCCAACTCTTGAAGTCCGACCGCGCAAACACCTCCCGGCTCAAGGTCTTGCACAACGGACTCGGCGAATCCCCGGTCTGCGTAAACCAGATCAACATCGGCTTCCCCGTCCGCATCGCCTCCCGCTTGGCCTCCCCATAGCTGTCATACCAAAGACTCTTCGGCTTCACCACATGCGTAAACGCCTTGTCAAAGGCGATGTCAGCCGTCGGATCATCCTCGTCCGACCACACAATATCGGAGTCCGAGGGCAGGGTGTATCCCTGAATCTTCACCTCCCCCGCCTTCACGTTCGTCGGCAAATAACCCATCGCCTCAGTCGGCGCCTTCCCCACCGCAATCCCATCGGTCTCAGGCGGCTTCTGAAAGCCCATCCCCGCAAATCCTCCCCCCACCGAACCCTCCTCACCGGAACCCTCCGCCTCCTTGTACTTCGGCCTGATCGTCTGCACGTCCATAAAGTCGCCGCAGGAACACAGCACCATCGGGAGAAGCAGAAGGAAACATTTCATGGCTGGATCATAAAAAAGGCCGCGCAGGATGCAAGGCAAGGCAGGCATCAAGGACTTGCGAAGGCCATCCGGATCGCTATGGTCTCGCCCCGTGAAGCACCTCAATCTTCTCCGCCTTCTTCTCCTAGCGATGCTCTCCCTGGGTTTTGTCTCCACCGCATTCGCCGCCAGTGGCCATGCCGAACCGTCATACTCTGCCGAAGAATACGCCCTGGACAAAGACCGCTACGCCAAATTCCCCCTCCCCCTCTCGGTATACGACGAGGTCGAGGAAGAAGACTGGGGCATCTGGGACCGCCTCAAATACCGTGCCACGGCACAAGGAGGCTTCAACCTCGTTGCCTCCATCATTTTCCTCTGCGCCATCCTCCACACCTTCCTCAGCGGATACTTCATCGAAATCGCCCACGTCCACGAAAAACGCCACCGCAAGCAAATCGAGGAAATGGGCCTCACCGCCGAAGCCAAACCACAGCCGGACGCCAAAGACCACGTCTCCTTCCGCGCCAACCTCTTCCACTTCCTCGGAGAAGTGGAAGCCGTCTTCGGCCTCTGGGTCATCGCCCTCGCCGGCGCCGTCCTCTGGTTCTTCGGCATCCAGGGCGACGGCCTCTTCAGCGGAGTGGAGCAAATCAAAAACTACCTCGCCAAGGACGTCAATTTCACCGAGCCCATCTTCGTCGTCATCATCATGGCCACCGCCGCCACCCGACCCGTGGTCCGCTTCTCCGAGTTCATCGTCGATAAATTCGCCAAAATCTTCGGCGGCGGCCCCGCCGCCTGGTGGTTCTCCGCCCTCACCATCACCCCCCTCCTCGGCTCCTTCATCACCGAGCCCGCCGCGATGACCATCGCCGCCTTCCTCCTCTCGAAAAAATTCTTCGATCTCAACCCTCCCAAGAAGTTCGCCTACGCCACCCTCGGCCTCCTCTTCGTCAACATCTCGGTCGGCGGAACCCTCACCCATTTCGCCGCTCCCCCCGTCCTCATGATTGCCCAGAAATGGTCCTTCGGCATGAGCTACATGTTCCTCAACCTCGGTTGGAAGGCCGCCGTCGGCATCCTCATTTCCAATGCCGTCTACTTCTACTACTTCCGCAAGGAATTCAAGGGACTCAAAAAAACCGATACCCAGGACATGCACCACCCCTCAAAATGGGCTGATCGCGAGGACCCCATCCCCCTCTGGATCACCGTGATGCACCTCTTCTTCCTCGCGTGGACCGTCGCCTTTGCCCACTACCCCGTCATGTTCATCGGCGGTTTCCTCTTCCTCCTCGGCTTCACCCAGGCCACCGGACACCACCAAAATGACGTCCACATGAAGAGCCCCGTCCTCGTCGGATTCTTCCTCGCCGGACTCGTCATCCACGGCGGCTGCCAGGGTTGGTGGATCTCCGTCCTCCTCACCTCCATCGACAACCAGTGGGTCCTCATGATCGGCTCCACCGTCCTCACCGCCTTCAACGATAACGCCGCCATCACCTACCTCGCCTCCCAGGCCCCGGGCCTCTCCATCGGCGCAAAATACGCCATCGTTGCCGGTGCCGTCACCGGCGGCGGACTCACCGTCATCGCCAACGCCCCCAACCCCGCCGGACAATCCATCCTCGGACGCTACTTCTCAGGCGGCGTCGCCCCCCTCGGCCTCCTCAAAGCCGCCTTCGTTCCCACCATCATCGTCGGCGCCTGCTTCATGCTCATCCCCACCAACGGCATGAAAGTCGACCCCAAAGCCGCCGTCGAACCCACCCACATCGAATCCCACGAGGGCACCGGCGTCTTCGAAGGCTCGGGCTCCTTCCACGGCGATGGCCGCTTTGAAGGCACCGGAACCTTCCACGGCGAGGGCACCTTCGAACCAGCACCCGACTCAGAATAAACCACCATGTTCACCGGCCTCGTCGAAGCCTGCGGGCGCGTCACCTCTCTCACCGGGAAAGGCGAACAGGCCCGCCTCGAACTCGATATCCCCTTCGCGGACGAGCTCGCCCTTGGCGACTCCGTAGCCGTCAACGGATGCTGCCTCACCGTCGCCGCCCTCGGTAACCCGGTCGCCTTCGACCTCCTCGCCCAAACCCTCAAGGTCACCTCCCTCGGACGACTGACCGACGGACGCCTCGTCAATCTCGAGCGCGCCCTCGCCATCGGCGACCGCCTCGGCGGACACTTCGTCCAGGGACACGTCGATAACACCGGCACCATCATCGACCTCTCGCCCCTCGGCCAGGACTACCGCCTCGAGGTCAGCCTCCCGCCCGATATCGAAGCCCTCTGCCTCGACAAAGGCTCCCTCTCCATCGACGGCATCTCCCTCACCATCGCCGAACTCACCAAGGACTCCGCCGTCTTCTGGATCACCCCGCACACCTTCACCGCGACCCACCTCCACGAAGCCGCCGTCGGGCAAATCGTAAATCTCGAAGCCGACCTCCTCGCGAAATACGTCAAAAAACTCGTCGTTAAATAATTCCATGAAATCCATCACCCGCACCATCCTCACCCTCATCTTCGCCGCCCAATCACTGCCCGCCCAGCAGCCGGCCTCCGAGGTTCCCGCATGAGTCATGTGACCGGGTGAAGCGGGCACCGTGCGTGGCCGTTCGGATGATGGAACTTGCGCTGACACCTTTCGTGATCTCGCTTTCCTTGACGAGAGCAGCAACCCCTTGCTCCAAAACCTCGGCGGACTCCTCAAAAAGCCCGCCGATCCCATGGGCTTCTCCTTCTACGCCCGCTGGGTGCCCGAAAAACCGGATCATGGAAAATACTACATGAACCTCGGCTACCAGGTCACCGACTCCCTCCGCCTCGGTGTCGACTGGCGACCCCTCACCGGCGACGTCAGCCCGCTCGTCAACTGGCGCGCCCTCTCCGAAACAGACTCCCGCCCCGCCCTCATCCTCGGCATGAGCAACGACGACTTCGGAAACATCAACAGCGACTCCTACTACGGCACCTTCTCCAAACACGTCGGCACCTTCAAGGACATCAACATCTCCCTCTACGGCGGTGCCACCTACATCGAAAACCTCGGGGAAATCCGCCCCGTCGGTGGCCTCCACTGGAGCAAGGGCGCCTGGTCCGGACTCCTCATGTACAGCGGAGTCGACGAGCACGCCTCCATCTCACGGAGACTCGGCCGACACACCGTCACCTTCCTCATGTTCGACCTGAAACTGCCCGGCGTCGCCTACGGATATTCATTCTAACAAAAAAGACATCCGGTGGCCCACTTCCTCAACCGATGGCTCTGGGCCGCCCTCCTCCTCGTCGCCACCGCCGTCACCTGGAACCACCGCTTCACTCCGGCCCCGCATCCGCTCAACCAACTGACTTTCGAGAATCCCCTTCTCCAACAAAGTCCCCTCCCCGCAAAAAACCGCCCCCTCTTTATCGAGGAAAATGGCGAAACCATCCTGCGCCTCCAGCGCCCCACCGTCGACGACCGCCCCCACGCCTTCTCCGTCAGGTTGGACCACCTCGAAGACCTGAGGTTCATCCACATCTCCTGCGACTACCGCTGGGAAGATGTCACCCTCGGCAGACATGACTGGGAGTTCGCCCGCTGCGTCATCATGGATCGCAATGCCGCCGGAGAATGGATCTACCCCACCGACTTCTCCCTCTTCCAGGGAACCGGCAATCAGGATTGGACCCAATTCAACGTGGTCCGGGAACTCACCGACCTCTCCCGGGAATCCCAAATCTCCTTCCAGATGCTCGGCGCAACCGGCACCCTCGAAGCAAAAAACTTCCGCGTCTTCAAGCTCACCCAGCGCCCGTGGTTCCCTCCCGTCATCGCCCTCCTTTGCCTCGCCTGGACCACCTGGTTCTTCCTCCTCTTCAAAAAAATCGGCGTCACCGGCTGGCTCAGACCCACCCTCGCCAGCCTCCTCCTTCTCGCCTCCGCCTGGGCTGGGGTCTTCCCCCAAACCAGCACCCTCCTCATGCCCGTCCTCGGAAGCTTCAATCTCACCCTCCCCGCCCTCACCCCACCCCCACCTTCGCCCTCCCCCGTCGCCACCCAAACCCCCTCCCCGCCCCCAAAAACCACCACCCCACCCAAAATCACGCCCCCCGCTCCCGACCCAACTCCGGCACCCGCACCGGATCCCTCCCCAACGGTCACCACCCCCTCGCCTACCCCGCCTCCACCGGAATCCCGCAGCAGCGGCTTCTTCAACCAACATCTGCGGGCCCTCGTCCATCGCTTCAAAGCCGTCCACCTCTTGATTTTCGCCGGCCTCACCCTCCTCTTCCTCTCCATCACCGCCCAACGGAAATCGTGGCTCATCGTCGCCGGTCTCGCCACCCTCAGCGAGACCATCCCCCCACTCGTCCGATACGGCTACAACCTCTGGGACATCGTCGATCTATCCCTCAACCTCGCCGGAATCGCCCTCGGACTCCTCCTCTGGAATCTCCTCCTCCCCCTTTTCCGAAAAATCCGCCTCATCCCCCAAGGCCCCACCTCATGAGAATCCGCCTCGACATTGGAAAATCGCCCCCTATCCTCGCGCGCCCGCGCCTCAACGCGCTGTCCCCATGGCCAAAGGATTCCAAAGTCTCCCCGGTTTTCGCGACTTCCGTCCCGAAGACTGCGCGGTCCGCAACTACCTCTTCCGCGCTTGTCGCGAGGTAGCCCGTCGCTACGGCTTCGTGGAATACGAAACCCCCATCCTCGAACCCACCGAGCTCTACCAAAAGAAAGCCGGCGGCGAACTCAACAGCCAACTCTTCCGCTTCGAGGACCAGGGCGGACGCGACATCACCCTCCGCCCGGAGGTCACCGCCTCCCTCGCCCGCCTCGTCACTTCCGTCCAGCGCGACTACCCCAAGCCCCTCCGCTGGTTCGAGATCGGACAGTGCTTCCGCTACGAAAAACCCCAAAAAGGCCGCACCCGCGAATTCTACCAGTTCAATGTCGACCTCCTCGGCGAATCCTCCTCCGGTGCCGACGCCGAACTCATCGCCCTCTCCATCGACCTCATGGTCGAGCTCGGCTTCCAGCCTGGCGACTTCGTCATCCGCCTCTCCGACCGCTCCTACTGGCAGGAATTCGGATCAGCCAAAGGCCTCAACCCGGCCCAAATCGACTCCCTCCTTCAAATCGTCGATAAGCTCGAACGCGAAAAACCGGAAGTCACCGAGGAAAAACTGACCACCCTCGGACTCACCACCGCCGAAGTCCGGGACGCCATCAGCAACCCCGCTTCCCTCGGCGAAAATCTCGACGCCGTCCTCGCCAACCTCACTGCCCGGGGCATGCAGGACTTCATCGAGATCGACCTCTCCATCGTCCGCGGACTCGCCTACTACACCGGCGTCGTCTTCGAGGTCTTCGACGCCAAAAAATCTCTCCGAGCCGTCGCCGGAGGCGGCCGCTACGACTCCCTCCTCTCCGCCCTCTCGGACGGAAACGTCGACCTCCCCGCCGCCGGGTTCGCCATCGGCGATGTCGTCATCCGCCACCTCATCGAGGAAACCCCGCACGCCGCGGAAAAAATGCAGGCCGCCATCAAATCGCAAAGCGGCTGCGATGTCTTCCTCGTCCTCGCCGACGACGCCCAACAAGCCAACGCCCTCGCCCTGGCCTCACAGCTCCGTGCCGCCGGCCTCGCCACCACCTTCCCCCTCGCCCCCGCCAAGGTCGGCAAGCAATTCAAACAAGCCGAACAGGCCGGAGCACGCTTCGCCCTCGTCATCGGCGCCGAGTTCCCCGAACTCACCCTCAAAATCCTTTCCTCAAGAACTGAAGAAACCATCCCGGCATCCGCCAACGCAGTGGAGATCATCCTCCAACGCCAACAATCCATCGAATCATGAGAACGCATCACTGCAACGAAATCCGCACCGAGCACATTGGACAAACCGTCACCCTCATCGGGTGGGTCAATACCGTCCGTGACCAGGGAGGCGTCATCTTCATCGATATCCGCGACCGCGAAGGCCTCACCCAGTGCGTCTTCCGCTCCGAGGTCTCCCCCGAGGCCGCCGAACTCTCACACAAACTCCGCTCGGAGGACGTCGTCCAGGTCACCGGAAAAGTCGACGAACGACTCAAAACCGACGACGTCGACACCAAGAACGACAACCTCGAAACAGGTGAAGTCGAGATCGTCGCCACCGAACTCAAGATCGTCAACAAGGCCGAAGTCCTCCCCTTCCAGCTCGACAAGGAACTCTCCAACGAGGACCTCCGCCTCAAGCACCGCTACCTCGACCTCCGTCGCCCGCGCCTCACCAACAACCTCCGCCAGCGCCACCTCATCGCCAAGGCCGCCCGCGACTTCCTCTCCGACGAAGGTTTCATCGAGGTCGAAACCCCCATTTTGTCAAAGGCCACCCCCGAAGGCGCCCGCGACTTCCTCGTCCCCTCCCGCATCAACCCCGGCAAGTTCTACGCCCTCCCCCAGGCACCCCAGCAGTACAAACAAATGCTCATGGTCGCCGGCATCGAGCGCTACTTCCAGATCGCCAAGTGCTTCCGTGACGAAGACCTCCGCGCCGACCGCCAGCCCGAATTCACCCAGATCGACCTCGAAGCCTCCTTCGTCGACCAGGATGACATCATCGGCATCGTCGAAGGCCTCCTCGCCTCCATGTTCTCCAAGTCCCGCGGCGTCGACGTCCCCACTCCCTTCGAAAGATTGACCTGGAAGGATGCCATGAACCGCTTCGGTTCCGACAAGCCCGAACGCCGCATCGGCATGGAACTCGTCGACCTCACCGAGGACCTCAAGGACTGCGACTTCCGCGTCTTCTCCGGCACCATCCAAAATGGCGGAGTCGTCAAGGCCATCAACGCCAAGGGATTTGCCGACATCTCCACCGGCCAGATCGACAAGCTCACCAAACTCGCCCAGGAAGCCGGAGCCAAAGGCCTCGCCTACATCCAGGTCCGTGGTGACGAGGTCTCCGCCTGGCGCTCCCCCTTCTCCAAGCGCCTCACCGAGGCCGAGGTCGAAGCACTCCGCACCAAGCTCAACATCGAAGAAGGAGACCTCATCCTCTTCGCCGCCGACAAATGGGAACCCGCCTGCGAAGTCCTCGGACGTATCCGCATGGAGGTCTGCTCACTCAAAAATCTCCTCGAAGGAAATGACGACCTCGACTTCCTCTGGGTCACCGAATTCCCCCTCCTCGCCTACGACGAGGAAGAGGATCGCCACGTCGCCGTCCACCACCCCTTCACCCGTCCCCTCAAGGAAGACGAAGAGAAACTCAAAAATGGCGAACTCGACGGACTCCGCGCCCAGGCTTACGACGTCGTCCTCAACGGCTACGAACTCGGCGGTGGCTCCATCCGAATCCACGAGGCCGACCTCCAAAGCTCCATGTTCAAAGCCCTCGGCATTTCCGAAGAGGAAGCCGCCGCGGAATTCGCCCACATCCTCGACGCCTTCAAGTTCGGCGCCCCACCGCACGGCGGACTCGCCCTCGGACTCGACCGCGTCGTCATGCTCGCTTGCCGTGAGGACTCCATTCGCGAGGTCATCGCCTTCCCGAAGAACAACAAAGGCATGGAAATCATGACCTCCTCCCCCGGCGTCGCCACCGGAACCGCCCTCCGCGACCTCCGCATCAAGTCGACCTACACCGAAAAGCCCAAGTCCGAATAAGCAAAGTTGACCCGCAAAGGGCAAACTCCCAGAGTGTCCACGATGAAGAACGTAATCCTTCTCGGACTGGGCACTCTCGCTACTCTCCCGACCCTTGCCGAAATCGACCCCGGGATCCCTTTCGGCATCGAGGGAGTGGCCGGCATCCGCACCGGTTACGTTTACCGCGGCTTCGAGCTCGCCAAAACCTCCTCCGAACTCCAGTTCCAGGCCGAGATCGCACTCTCCAACGAATCCGCCATCAACCTCGGAGCCTGGCACCTCTCCGAAAGCGACGGCCCCTTTTCAGAGACCGGAACCTTCATCGACCTCCGCCACGAGATCACCGATAAAACCCTCGTCGGAGCCTCCCTCACCTACCGCAACTTCCGCGGCTCCCTCCTCAAAAGCGGCCTCGACCTCGGCCTCTTCGCCCACCACCAATTTTCCGATAACTGGGACGCAAAAACCGGAATCTACTTCGACACCGGTAACGACTCCATCTACGCCGATGCCAACCTCCGCTGGAGCCACCCCATCTCGGACTCCACCTTCATCTCGCTCGAGAACGGCGTAAGCTACGTCTCCGATTACCTGAATCGCGACGGCTTCAACGACCTCCACGGCCGACTCTCCCTCACCTACGCCCTCTCGGATTCCGTCGCCTTCACCCCCTTCCTCGGCTGGAGCATCCAGCTCGATGACAAAACTGCCGGCGATGCCGCCTACGGAGGTGTCTGGTTCGAGGTTATTTTCTAGCAGCGGCTCCTCTCACCTCGGAAGCGAAGCTTCCCTGGCTAAAAATCCATCAATCCTTTCAGCGTGCGTCATCTTGAAGCAGGGTTTCCCTAGGACCTTCGCCCGGCTTCCGCTTCTTCCGCTCGGGACCATGTCCCGGAGGCCCCGCCTTCCGGAGCTCCTCGGAGCTCACCTCGCCATTCTGATCCTGATCCAGATCATTAAAATGATTCCGGCGCTCCTTCTTCGGAACAAACTTCAAATGGGGCAGCTTCTGAAATTCCTCCCAGGAAAGCGTCCCGTTCTGATCGAGATCAAACTCCTTGAACTTCTTCCGTGATTCCTCCGGCGTGGGACGCGGTGGCCGGTCATTGTGATCCAACACCTGATCCTTGTTCCGGTCCAATCGCTCAAACATCCCCTTCCGCCGCTTCTCGGAAAACTTCTTCAACTTCCCGCCCTCCATAAATTCCTCAAGCGTCACCTTCCCGTCCTTATTCGCGTCAACCGACTCCATCATCCGACGCATGTCAAAAGAATGGGAAGACCCGCTATCTCTCGGCGGCTTCAGCTCCTTCTTCTCAATCACCTCATTGCCATCCTTATCAAGTCGCGCAAAAAGCTCTCCACGCACCTTGGGATCAAGCTGCTGCACCCGACGCCCCACATCAAATTCGGCCCGCGTCACCTTCCCGTCCCCGTCGGCATCAAAATGACCGAAAAAATGATCATGATACTCTGACTTCCTCTTCGGAACCTCCTCAGGCCCGGGGCACCCCATCACCATTCCGGTCGTTACCGAAAGGAGCGTAAAAGTTCCGATGATCGCATTCATATCCTCTGACACCGGATGGAAGCAGGAAAACTACCAATAGTTGCACAAAAAAGCTGCTTTTTCCGTGGACCTCGACTCCTGTAGCCCACTACCGTCACCCCCAGATGGATATTCTCCCGCTCCTTCAAGATGAGCAAACCACTCTTTCTTTCGAGTTTTTCCCTCCCAAGAGCGATGCCGGCGCTGACGAATTGCTAAGCACCGTCCACGACCTCACCTCGCTCGACCCTGCCTTCGTGAGCGTCACCTACGGCGCCGGAGGAACCACCCGCACCCGCACCAGAGATGTCGTCCAACGCATCCTCAAGGAAACCTGCATCCCCACCGTCCCCCATCTCACCTGCATCGGACACACCAGGGAGGAAATGACCGAAATCCTCGACGGCTACCAGGCCGACGGTGTCCAAACCATCCTCGCCCTGCGAGGCGACCCCCCCCGTGACAACCCGCACTACGATCGCAGTCACGATGACTTCCGCTTCGCCTCCGACCTCGTCCGCTTCATCAAGGAACACCCCCACCCCTTCACCATCGGCGTCGCCGGCTTTCCGGAAGGACACCCCGCCACCCAAAATCGACTCGAGGAAATGGACCACTTCAAGGAGAAGGTCGATGCCGGGGCGGACTACATCTGCACCCAGCTCTTCTTCGATAATCACGACTTCTTTGACTACCGGGATCGTTGCGCCCTCGCCGGGATCAACATCCCCATCGTCGCCGGCATCATGCCCATCACCACCATCAGCGGAATGACCAGAATGGCGGAACTGGCTGCCGGATGTCACTTTCCCGCCAGCCTCCTCCGCGCCCTCAATCAAGCCGGCCAGGATGACAAAGCCGTCAAATCCGCTGGCATCGACTACGCCACCGCCCAATGCCAGGAACTCATCGAGCACTCCGTCTCAGGCATTCACCTCTACACGCTCAATAAGAGCATGGCCACCCGCCGCATCGCCAAAAACCTGCGGTTCTAGTCTTCCACCCGCTTCAAGGTAATCCGGCTGTCCGCCAAAAGCTTGTCCGCCTCATCCTCGCTGATCTTCGAAAAGGTGGTGTTGAACCGAAGCGGCAACCATCTCCAGCCCTCCTCATCGGAAGGATAAAGCTGCTGCAGACTGGCGTAATCCCGGAAGGCCACGCCCCCCACTCCGAACTGAATCTCTCCGCTCACCCGATGCACGTTCATCGCAAGACGAAGCCGGGATTCCTCCATCTCCTTCGCTGAAAGAGTATCGCGTTTCTGCGTACCTCCTCCCCCGCTTGCTTCGATATTAAGATCCACCTCGAGGTCGTTCACTTTCCCTCCTCCCGCTGCCCGCTTCAGACTCATCCGCTCGTTCTCTAGTGCCTGGGCGGAGGACACATCCGTGATATCTTCTCCAATCCCCCCCTCGAACCCCTCGGTTAAGGTAATCCCAAGACTGTCCGCAGCTTCCTGCTGGGTCGGGAGCCTCGTCGAAACATTCCCCTCAAGCCGAAGCATGTTTCCGGACCGAATCGAGATATCCTTAATCTCCATCCCCCCGGAACCAGTCACAAATTTGAATCCTCCCGTCTCAAAATCCACCCGTCGGTAATTTTGCGAAATATCAATCACAGACAAGGCCTTCAACAGATCCCAACTCTCACGGATAACCACCCGATCGGCCGTGGCCAGCTTCACCGTCCCAGACGTCTCAATCTTCCGGTTCGAGGAACCAAAAATCTTCAAGTCCCCGGAAATCGTTCCCGAAAGAAAGTCCTTCACCCGCACGCCCCCCAACTCAACGAGCTCCTCGATCGGAAGAGCTAAAAACTCCCCCTTGAGATCAAAGACCGGCATTGCCAGCGATTCCCCGATCCTTCCGGATAAAACCAAACTTCCTCCCAGCTTCGTCAGATCCAGGGATTTCACCTCAATTCCGTCCGGCCCGCAAGTCAGCTCCCCCTTCTCAATCGTGAAGCCTTTAATCCAGTTCTGCGAAAACTCCCCTCCCTTCAAACTCACTTCCCACTTTCCGTCCTCGAGAATTGCCTCAAAAAACGTGTTCGTCACCGCTCCATAGGTCAGCTTGGAGTAGCCCCAGTCAAAACTCAACTTATCGATCGTAAGCGCCGTGACCCCCTCCCCTTCAAAACTCTCAATGATTCGGGAAAATGCCTTTTCCATCTCCTCCTCACCGCCACCGGCCTTCAACTGAAAGGACGCCCTCTTGATCCTCACCTGATCCGGTGCCCACGGAGTCGTCACCCCCGCCAAAAATTCAAACGATCCGGACAACGACTCCATGTCGGCTTCCATAAAGAAACTCTCCTCCCCTCCCTCAAGCTCGATCTCCCTGAAAAGCCCCTGCCCCCGGGACCGCGAAAAGCCATTGATTTCAATCTCATCGGCCCCCAACGCCGCAGTCACCCCCTCGCTCACCTTCTCCTCATAACCTTTGCTTTCAAAATGACGGTTCAACACCACATACCCGACTCCCACGATCCCCGCCGAGACCACTAACAACTTCACGAACACGTTGCCCAGCTGCTTGATGACCGAGTAATTCCCTACCGTTTTGGCATACCTTAATTGAAACAGCAGCCCCTGCTGCCCAATCCAATCACCAACTCGTTCTTGGTATTCTCGCAACCGCTCTTGATCGACAGACTGATCCACGGGCCAACTGTAGGCGTCCGGCTCCCCGAATGCCATCGCAAATAATCGGAAAGCTCTCCTAATTTCCCTCGCGATTCCCGAATCCGTCCGCTATTTCCTCCGACGTGGAAGATGTAAACTACAAGGTCAGCCTCGAATTCTTCGAAGGACCCCTGGACTTACTTCTCTACCTCATCCGTCGCGATGAGGTGGACATCTACGATATTTCCATCCAACGGATCACCTCCCAATACCTCGAATACGTTGGCAGCTTTAAAATGCTGAACATCGACCTCGCCTCCGAGTTCATCTCCATGGCTGCCAATCTGATGTACATCAAGAGCCGCACCCTTCTCCCCAAACGCGAGCAACCCCCTGAGGATGAGGCAGATGAGGACGATCCACGCTGGGAACTCATCCGCCAGCTCATCGAATACAAAAAATTCAAGGACGCCGCCGGCTTCCTCGCCCAACGGGAGGTCGAGCAGGAGCAAATCTTCTCCCACGCCCCCGAAAAAAACAAACTTCCCGCGGATTCCGAGCCCACCCCCCTCGCCGAAGTCTCCATCTTCGACCTCATCCGCGCCTTCCAGAACGTCATCAAACGCTTCGAGGAAACACGGGACTTCGGAGACATCGTCGACGACCGGCACACCGTAAGCGATAAAATCGATTACCTCCTCCACGAAATCCCGCCCGGCGGCTCCATGAGCCTCCAGACCATCTTCAACAAAGCCACCACCAAGGTCGAAGTCATCGTCATCTTCCTCGCCCTCCTCGAACTCATGAAAATGAACCAGTTCCGGGCACGGCAGGACCAACTGCTCGGACAAATCGAAATCGAGAGAAACCAATCTCCGTAACCCGGATGGATTCCCCCAAAATAGCCCTCTTCGGCGGCACCTTCGACCCCGTTCACACCGGACACCTCGAAGCCGCCCTCAAGGCCCGCTCCACCCTCGACCTCGACCAAATCATCTTCCTCCCCTGCCGGCAATCGCCCCACAAACACTCCGGACCGGCCGCAAGCGATCAGGAACGCCTCGAAATGCTTCAGCTTTCCACCGCAGACCTCCCTTGGGCACAAGTGAGCGATTTCGAGCTCAACCGCGCCCTCCCCTCCTACACCTGGGAAACAATCAGGGATCTCAAACCATCCCTCCCCGATCATTCCGACCTCTACCTCCTCATCGGGCTGGATCAATGGGAAGCCCTCCCCCGCTGGACCCATCCCGAAAAAATAGCCGCCGAAGTCGAGTTCATCGTGGTTGGCAGGGATGGCTCACCCTCCCCCCGTCAAGGATACCGCGCCCACTTCATCCCCGGAGATCACCCCGCCTCAGCCAGTGAAATCCGCCGACTCCTCGCCTCAAAAAAGCCCGCTCCCTGGCTCCACCCGGAGGTCGCCAACTTCATTTCCAGAAAACATCTCTATCTTTCGGATCGCTGACTTGCATCCTCACCACGGTCCTTCTAGGGTGCCCCATAACTTTCGACGTATGATCAAAAAACTTCTTCTCGCCGCACTCCTCCCCCTCGGCCCCCTCCTCGCCCAAGAGGAAGCTGATGCCGCTCCAGCCACTGAGGAAAAGAAAGCCCTCCAATACCAGATCGATCTCGACAACCTCCCCGCCGACACCAAGGAAAAATACTGGCAGGCCATCTTCCGCGCCGAAACCCTCTTCCGCCAGAAGCGCATCTTCGAATGCCTCGAAATCATCGATGAAGTCCACGCGATTTACGACAAAAACCCCTCCTCCCTCAACCTGAAGGGAGCCTGCTTCGTCGAATTCCGGAACTTCAAAAAAGCCGAAACCTGCTTCATCGAAGCCCTCAAACAGCATCCCGACAACAAGAACGTCATCTTCAACCTCGCGGAAATGGCCTTCGTCACCCACCAGTGGCAGAAAGCCCACGACCAACTTTCCCAACTCCTCTCCGAATCCGACGCGGGGCTCAGCTCCATGGTGGACCTCATCAAATTCAAAATCCTCCTCTGCAAGCTCAAGCTTGGAGACAAGGACGGAGCGAAAGCCATCCTCGATGAAACCGACTTCCTCGATGACTCGCCCCTCTACTACTACGGCCACGGCGCACTCGCCTACGCCAACGACGAGCCCATCGAAGCAGAAATCTGGCTCGCTCGCGCCAGCCGCATCTTCCGGAACCCGCAACTCCTCTCCCCCTGGCAGGACACCCTCATTGAGTTCGGATACATCAAGAGCTTCTACGGAGGCGACCTTGAAATCCCCGACTCCGAGTAATCCCGCCACCTAGCAGCCCACCTGCTTCAAGGTAATCCCGTAAAGCTTCGCAATCGCCGGAGCCTCGGACTCCTTGTAAATCTCGCGATAGTAAATTTCGCGAATCCCATACGCACACAACGTCTGCATACAGGCCGTGCACGGCATCGTCGTCGTCGCCACAATCTTCGCCTCCCCGCGCTTGAATAGGCTGCACAAATTCACCTCCGCATGGAGCATGAACTTCTGCCGCGCATCCCGGTCATCCCAAAACCCCTCCGGCGCATCAAATCCCGGAGCCAACCCATTGTAAGACGTCGCTATCACCCGGTTGTCCCAATCCAGCGCCGCCGCCCCCACCTTCCGAAACGGATCCTCGGAACGTAAACTCGCCACCTCCGCCAAAGCCATCGCATACTCCGGAATAGACAAACGCTCACTGCTCATACGGTTATCTTGAGCAAACCCACCACGATGTCCAGCCAGCCCACCCCCTCAAAAACCAAAACCTACTCCCGCAGGGCCTCGCTCGGCATCATCGCCGCCGCCATCCCCTCCGCCGCCTGGGGATTCCTCGGAGAACCCGACACCCTCTCCATCACCCAAAAAAACCTCACCCTCAAAGACTGGCCCCCCGCCCTCGCCGGCTTCCGCATCGCCCACCTCACCGACCTCCACTTCCGCCCCGGAGTCGATGACGCCCTCCTCACCAAACTCACCGCCGCCGTCCAAGCCTCCGGGCCCGACCTCATTCTCATCACCGGAGACTTCCTCATCCGGGACCCCTCCTCCCTCCCCGAGCTCTGCCGCCACCTCAAAAAACTCTCCGCCACCCACGGCATCATCGCCAGCCCCGGAAATCACGACCGCTGGCACTGCTCCTCCGGCTTCCTCAAAAAACACCTCGAAGCCGCCGGCATCTCCTACCTCCAAAACCACGCCACCACCCTCACCATCAAAGGCGAACAACTCTATCTCCCCGGACTCGACTCCATCTGGGGCGGAAACATCGACCCCTCACGCGCCTGGAAAGCCCACCGAAAGGGCGACCCCGTCATCGCCCTCGTCCACGAACCCGACGTCTTCGACCACCTCCACCCCACCCGCCCCCTCACCCTCCAACTCTCCGGCCACACCCACGGCGGACAATGCCGCGTCCCCCTCATCGGCTACGCCCCCGCCAAAGTAAAATACGGACGCAACTACCTCTACGGCCACTACCAAAAAAACGACGCCCAACTCTGGGTCGGCCGCGGCATCGGCACCGTCGGCCTCCGCGTCCGCTTCGCCTGCCCCCCCGAACTCTCCATCCTCACCCTCCGGTGATTCCAAATCTCCAACCTCTTGAGAGTTTCAAACTCTGGAATTGAGAATTTCCCTCCCCCCGACCAAATTCCGTCCATTTCGTAATTTTCGTGGTCCCCCCCCCAAATTCCCAATTCCTAATTCCTCACTCCCCATCCAACGGACTCCTTATACCAATGAGGAAAAGAATGCCGCAGCGCATGCGTCGTCACCCGTTTCACCACCCCCGCCTCACGCGCCGCCATCCTAATCGCCTTTGCATAAACTCCACTGTGCAGATGGTGCCTCCGCCGGATCCCGCTCTCTGGATCTCGTGAAAGCCCCGCCGCCGGGAAGACCCACGCCCACTCCCATTGCTCTCCGGCATTGGGAAATTTTCGCCCCAGTCCTCCGGGGAGGGCTACTCTGGGGACCAACAAAGGGACCGGGGACCAATAAGACCAATAAAGGGACAGACCTTTTATAATATTACTCTTGTCCTCTCCTGCCCCGCTGCTCTAGCTTCAATCCCATGCGAAAGGCCCGCTTCCTCTCTCCTTGGAAAGACGACCCCAAGAAACCCGCCATCTACCACGTGCTCTCACGCGTCGTCGACCGCCGCTTCGTTCTCGGCGACGAAGAGCGCGAACACTTCAAAATGCTCATGCGCATGCAGGAAAACTTCACCGGATGCCGGATTCTCTCCTACTGCATCATGTCCAACCACTTCCACATCCTCCTCGAAGTCCCACCAACCCCACCCGAAGCCCTTTCCGACCGAGACCTCCTCAAGCGACTCGACTCCCTCTACTCCCCCACCTTCGTCAACGACGTCGCTCGTGACCTTACCAAAGCCCGTGAATCCGGTGACGACGCCCGCGCCCTCGAAATCCGTCAACCCTTCCTCTCCCGCATGCACGACCTCAGCCAATTCATGAAGAACCTCCTGCAGCGCTTCTCCTCTTGGTTCAACCGCATGAACGGCCGCAAAGGCACCCTCTGGGAAGATCGCTTCACCTCCGTCATCGTCGAGTCCGGCACCGCCACCCGCACCATCGCCGCCTACATCGACCTCAATCCCGTCCGGGCCGGCATGGTCAACGACCCCGCCGACTACCGCTGGTCCAGCTATGGCGAAGCTGTCTCCGGAGGCAAAAAAGCCCGTGCCGGACTCGTTCGCGCCCTCCGGGCCGCAGACTGGTCCAAAAACCTCTCCCGCTCCTGGGCCCAAGGAGGCCTCTCCAAAGAATACCGCAGCCTTCTCCTCCAAGCCGCCGTCGAAACCTTCCGCCAGCAACCCGATGGCCAAACCGTCAAAGTCCGTAAAGGCATGACCAAAGAACGCATCGAAAAAGAACTCACCCGCCTCGAATCTTCCAAAAGCGACCTCGCTATCAGTAAAGCTGTCTCCTGCCACATCCGCTACTTCGCCGCCGGAGCCATCATCGGCTCCAAAACCTTCGTCAACGACACCTTCCAAAACTCCCGCCACCAATTCGGCCCCAACCGCACCACCGGTGCCCGAAAACCCCGCGGCTCACTCTCCAACCTCGCCGGCACACTCTTCTCCGCCCGAGACCTCAGAATCAACGTCTAACAAATTCATCACTGAACTACTTCTTCAGAAAAGATCCAACCCCTCGCCTTCCCCGTAAGAAAAAGATTCCGTTTCGGGCTTCGAAAAATAAGCGCGTAAATACCGTTCATCATCTCTATAAGTCCACCTTCTATTTGTTTCCCCATTGAGCCAAATCACGCGTCGTTTTTGGAAAAACCTCTCTCCATGATCATCCAAATTGCCCTCCCCCTCATCCTCGCCTTCATCATGTTCTCTCTTGGGCTGGGCCTCAAGAAATCAGACTTCACCGACGTCCTCAAATTCCCCCTCGCTTTCGCTGCCGGCCTGACCAATCAAATTCTCCTTCTTCCCGTGGTCGCCTTCACTCTCGCCCACCTCTTTAGCCTTTCTCCCGAATTCGCCGTCGGCCTGATGATCCTCTCCCTCTGCCCAGGGGGGGTCACCAGCAATGTCTTAGCCAAGCTCTCTGGCGGAAACACCCCTCTCTCGATCTCCCTCACCGCCACCACCAGCCTCCTCTCCATCCTCACCGTCCCCTTCATGGTCGCCTGGAGCGTCAATTACTTCATGGGAGAAAGCGGACCATCAGTCGATGTCACCAAACTCGGCCTCATCATGTTCCTCATCACCGCCCTTCCAGTCGCCATCGGCATGATCACCACCGCCAAATCACCCGGCCTTGTCAAAAAAATCGCCCCCGCAATCTCCCGAGCCGCCCTACTTCTTTTCGCCCTCATCGTCATCGCCGCTCTCGCCAAAAACTGGTCCACCTTCGCCGGAAACTTCACCACCCTCGCCCCAGTCTCCATTCTTTTAATCCTTCTTCTCCTCGCAGCCGGACTCCTCACCGCAAAACTCCTCCGCCTCAACCACCGCGACGCCTCAACCATCGCCCTCGAATCCGGCATCCAAAACGGAACCCTCGCCATCGCCGTCGGATCCCTCATTGCCTCCGTAGAAGGACAAATCCTTCCCCCCACCACCATCCCCGCAGCCGTCTACAGCATCACCATGTACCTCGTCTGCGTCCCCTTCGTCCTCTGGCGTAAGCAATGCCGCAAATAAATAGGTGCCATTCATGCCAAGCATAGAGTTTGAAAGTCGGCCTCAATTCAAGCAACGCCAATGATCTTCCGGGGAGTGTGGCGGAGTAGAATGGCGTAGATTCCGTGATAATTGCCCGATCGGAGCGATAGGCCTTTCGGAGAATTGCAGGCCCACAATCAAAAGCGGGACCGACAGCTCCTTCGTCGCAATCTCGCTCCGCTCTCCAGCCTCCAAATCCCCATTCTCCGATTCAGTTCCCCCTTTTCTGTTCCCGAATTTGTAGAGGGTTTCAAACTCTGAAAATTAGGATTCCCCCTACTTCATCCTCTTAAGCAACGCCCCCAGCTTCTCCGGCTCGTTCACCGGCAACTGACACGTCTGCCCCACACAATAATACGCCGTCGCCTTCTCCGCCACCGGCTTCAGCCCCAGCGTAAACTCATCCAGCGGCCCGCTCGTCCCCAGCACAATCATCGTCGGATCCCAGTGCCCCGCCGCCACCGCAAGCATCTCTTCCCTCCCCGCCTCCCCCGCGATCACCAACCGCGCCGGCTTCTCCACATAAAAGTCCAGCGACCGCAGCATCTCACCCATCCCCGAGGGCGCCTCCTTCATCAGCGGCACATAAGCCCGCAGCGTCTTCTCCGCCGCCCCGTGAAAATCCTTCCGCCCCGTCATCTCCGTTAAAATGGCAAACTCCCGCGCCGCCACCGAACTCTCCGTCGGCAGCGCCGCATCAAAATCTCCCTTCAGCCGAAAAACCAAATCCTCCCGCGCCTCCCCCTGAAACACCCCCCCGTTCTTCTCATCAAAAAAGTGCACCAGCACCTTCTCCCCCAACCCGATCGCCCGCTCCAGATACGTCGGCTTCAGCGTCACCTCATACAGCTTCCGGCTCCCCCGCATGAAATGCACATAACTCTCCGCCTGCTTCGTCGCATCCTTCTCACCCTCGCGCCAGCGATGCGATAACTCCCCGTCCGCACCCAGCAGCTTCTCCTCCACAAACGCGTGCGCCTTCTCCGCCGCCTCCACGTATTCCTTCTTCTGCAAAACAAATCCCGCCCGCGCCAGCGCCCCGATCATCAACCCGTTCCACGACGCCAAAATCTTATCATCCGTCGGCGGCGGCACCCGCTTCAAGCGCACCTCCAGCAGCTTCCCTAAAATCCCATCCACCGCCTGCCGCTCCCCCTCTCCCAACTCCCCCCGACGCTTCGCAAAATGCAGCACGTTCAGATTCGGCAAGGCCTCCGGATCACTGTGATCCACAAAGTTCCCCTTCTCCGTCACCCCCAGCACCTCCCGCGCCAGCACCAACTCATCTCCGGACAACACCTCCTTCAATTCCTCCACCGTCCAACAAAAATACTTCCCTTCCTTCCCCTCGCTCTGCGCATCCCGCGCACAATAAAACCCGCCCTCCGGATGCCGCATCTCCCGCAGCACAAACTCCACCGTCCCCTCCGCCGCCTCCGCAAACCTCTTCTCCCCCGTCACCTGCCACGCATCCAAAAAGAGCTCCACCACCTGCGCCTGATCATAAAGCATCTTTTCAAAGTGCGGAATCAGCCACTCCCGATCCACCGCATACCGGTGAATCCCCCCGCCCACCTGATCGTAAATCCCCCCATCCAGCATCCGCCGGACACTCATCAACGCCGCCTCCCGCGCCTTCTCATCACCCGCCTGCAACATCAACCGGAACACACTCGCCTGCGGAAATTTCTGATCCTTCCCCAATCCACCCCACACCGGATCCACCTGCTCCACCGCACCCGCCACTCCATTCTTTAACAAGGTCCCCGTCAACTCACCCGCACCCGCCTCCAGCGCATGCATCCCCGCAAAATGCTTCTCCAGCTCCGCAAACCCCAAACCCGCATTCTTCGCCGTCTCCTCCGGATTCCCCTCCCACACCGCATGCACCTTCTTCAGCACCGTCTGAAATCCCGGACGCCCGCCCTCATCCTTCGGCGGAAAATACGTCCCTCCCGTCAGTGGCTTCAAATCCGGAGTCAAAAACATATTCAAGGGCCACCCGCCACCCTGACCCGTCATCGCCTGAAATGCCGTCATATAAACCTGATCCACATCCGGCCGCTCCTCCCGATCCAGCTTGATCGACACAAAGTGCTCATTCAGGTAGCTCGCAATCTCCTCATTCTCAAACGACTCCCGCTCCATCACATGACACCAGTGACAGGTCGAATAACCCACACTCAGCAAAATCAGCTTCTTCTCATCCCGCGCCTTCTTAAAAGCCTCCTCCCCCCACGGATACCAATCCACCGGATTATACGCGTGCAGAAGCAAGTAGGGCGACTTCTCCTCTAGCAACCGATTCCCCTTTTTCCCCGACTCCTCCTCCTTCGCAACAGCAGTAAGTGCCAGCGAGACCAAAATCAGCGTAATCCGTTTCATCTCAACAGCCTATTTCCGGAATCCCCCCACGCAAGCACCGGAATATGAAAGATTTTTCCAATCATAACGCATTGATTAAGAGCGTTTACCGAAATATTTCAGAAAAATGCCACTTTTGTTTGAACAGATCCCCCCCTCTGGGGTCTACTCCCTATGAAAACCGCAACCTAGTCGCAGTTTTCATGTAAGGGTGAACAGCAGTTGTCAGCTTCTTAACTTTTAGTTTTGGGGTTGATTACTCAGCCGCAGGGGGTCTTCGGACCTCCTGCGGTCTTTATGTACACCCATCTCAAAATCCCTCTCCGGCAGAAAGCCTGTAAATTCTCATTCAGAGACTTGCTCCCCGCTCCCCTTGGCCTTTAACTCTGCCCCTCCCCGACCGGAAAACATTTTTCCCGGGGTCATCACTTTCCGCCATGATTGAAAATATCCGCAAATACACTGGCCTCATGATCGTCGTGCTGGTCCTCCTCTTCATTGGACTCGTGTTCCTCGAGAACTCGTTCAGCAGCGCCTTCGCCGGTAAACCCGCTATGGAGGTCGCCGGCCAAAAAATCTCCGAAAAGGAATTCCGACGCAAAGCCATCAACCCCCTCGAGATCGCCACCAAGCTCGGCAACAGCTTCCTCCCCCAGGAAGCACAGGAACTCGCCAAGGAATTCGTCACCGATGACGTCATCACCTTCTCCCGCGGCTTCATGATTCAATCCATGAACATCGCCCTCGAAGGAGATCGCCCCGATCACTTCCTCGCCAACCGCATCGCCGTCCAAAAGGCCGGGATCGAATACGGAGCCACCCCTGGCCCCGAGGAAGTCGAGCGCTTCGTCGAGAACGTCCTCTTCGCCAAACCCGAAGGTGGCTTCGACCAGGAAGCCTACGCCGAGTTCATCGAGAAACGCCTCGGCTCACTCGGCATCGGCATCCGTGGATTCAACGAATACATCCGCGACCTCCTCACCGCCCAGAACCTCGCCAAGCTCATCAGCGGCGGCGTCTCCATGGACCGCGATTTCGCCCGTTCCCTCTTCCTGAACGAAAAACAACAAATCGACGTTCAGCAAATCGCCCTCGATTCCACCAACTACGAAGCGGAACAAAATCCCACCGAAGAGGAAATCAAGGCCTACTGGGAAGAAAACAAAGCCCGCTACAACACCGACGAACGTCGTAAAATTTCCTACGTCTTCATCGAGCCCGACTGGGACGCCGTCCTCGCCGACTCCCAAAAGAAAGCGGCAGAAGCCAAACAGAAAGCCGAAGAAGCTCGCAAGAAGCTCGAAGAAGAAGCCAAAAAGGCCGAAGAAGCCGCCGAAAAAGCCAATCAGGAAACCACTCCCGCCGAACAACCGGTTGAAACTCCCGCCGAAGGTGCCGAGGGACAACCCGGCCAGGAAGGTGAGTCCGCTCCCGAAGCCATTCCGGCAGTCACCACCCCCGCTCCCGTCGTCGAAGCTCCCGCTCCGGCCCCCGCCGTAAAGTCCGCCAAGGACCAACTCAAGCCTCTCGAAAAAATGGAGGCCCTCAAGGGAGAAGCACTCAACCAACAGGTTGCCGCACTCTACAACCCCCTCGTCGACCTCTCCACCAAGAAGACCTTCGCGGAACTCGCCGCAGAACTCGGCATGGAAATCATCACCACCGACTTCTTCACCCGCGCCGACCCTCCCAAGGAACTCGAGCGCTTCGCCACCAACAGCCCCCTCGGCACCCTTGCCGATATCGCCTTCGCCATCCCCGCCGATGCCAAGGATGACCAACGCATCTCCGAGCCCTACGAAACCAGCGATGGTTGGTTTGTCGGCCAACTCGAAGAAGCCGAGCTCTCCCGCCCGCTCACCTACGAGGAAGCCAAGGTCAACGCCACCGTCGACCTCAAAAAACAACTCGCTCGCGAGAAACTCAAAGTCGAAGCCGAAGCCACCCACGCCAAGCTCAACGCCGCTCTCGCCGAAGGGAAATCCTTTGAAGAAGCCGCCAAGGAATTGGAACTCACCGTCACCAAGCTTGAAAAACTTGCCGTCAGCCCCAACCGCGGAGCCGCTCCCAGTGTTCCTCCCGCATTCGAGGCCGCACGATTCGCAGAGGTCGGCACCATCGCCAGCCCCCAGTTCATCCCCGGCAGCGACAACCCGGAGCGCGCCCTCATCGTCTTCGTCGAAAACCGCCAGGTCACTGTCGATGAAGCCTTCTCAAACCAACTGGACAACTACATCCAATCCCAATCCTCCAGCCTCCAACTCGCCACCTTCCAAAACTGGCTCCGCGATCGCTACCGGGAAAACGAAGTCCAAACCTTCATCAACCTCTCCGATCAATAATTACCCGCATGGCTGACATCGCTGCCAGAGACGCCGCTCTCGAGCGAGGTCATACCCATCTTGCCCTCGGCGAACTCGAACAAGCCGAGATCGCCTACCGGGAAGTCACCGAGGCCGACCCCGATTTCTTCGACGGCTGGCAGGCCCTCGCCATGGTCCTCCTCAAGCTCAACAGAGTGAAGGAAGCCATCGGCTCCGGCATCATGGCCACCACCCTCGAGCCCGACGACCTCCTCGCCTGGACCGGCCTCTCCCAAATGTACGTCCAGGACGGCCAAATCGCCGAGGCCGAAGCCGCCAAAGCCAACGCCCGCATCCTCTCCATGGGAGGAAAAGTCTCCAAACTCAAATAAGTTTTCAGTTAACAGTTTCCAGTTGGCAGTTCAACAAGAGCGCCACTGTCAACTGTCGACTGCCCACTGAAATCTGACATGAAATTCATCACCACCGCCATCGACTACCCCAACGGCAAACCCCACATCGGCCACGCCTACGAGAAAATCCTCGCCGATGTCCTCACCCGCTACACCCGCCTCAAGGGCGAACAAGCCTATTACCTCACCGGAGTCGACCAACACGGGCAAAAAATGGTCAAAACTGCCGAGGCCGAAGGCGTAAACGTCGCCACCATCGCCAAGCGCAACACCAAAGGCTTCCTCAAACTCTGGGAAAAACTCGACGTCAAATATGACGGCTGGGCTGAAACCACCGACCACAAACACAAAGCCTGCGTCCAGGCCATCCTCACCGACCTTCAGGAAAAAGGACAACTCTACAAAAAATCCTACGCCGGATTCTACTCCGTCCGCCAGGAACAATTCCTCACCGACCGCGACCGCAACGAAGAAGGAAACTTCGGCTCCGAATGGGGCGAGGTCATGGAAATCGAAGAGGAAAACTGGTACTTCAAACTTTCCGATCACGCCGACTGGCTCAAATCCACCGTCGAAAACGACGACCTCAAAATCATCCCCGAATTCCGCAAGGCCGAAGTCCTCAACGCCATCGAGCGCGCTGGCGACACCGACCTCTGCATCTCCCGCCCCAAAGATCGCCTCTCCTGGGGAATCCCCCTCCCCTTCGATCCGGACTTCGTCACCTACGTCTGGTTCGATGCCCTCATCAACTACATCTCCTTCGCCGGATACAAAAAACCCGAAACCTCCGACCTCCCGGACTTCGACACCCTCTGGCCCGCCGACCTCCAGATCATCGGAAAAGACATCCTCGTCCCCGCCCACGCCATCTACTGGCCATGCATGCTCCACGCCATGGGCTTCGAATCCTCCGACATGCCCACCCTCCTCGTCCACGGATTCTGGAACATCAAAGGCGACAAAATGTCCAAATCCCTCGGAAACATCGTCGATCCCGATGAACTCGCCGACAAGTTCGGCCCCGACACCCTCCGCTACTACCTCTGCCGTGACATCAAATCCGGACGCGATAGCGACTTCGACATCGAACGCCTCGTCATGCTCTTCAACACCGAGCTCGCCAACGACCTCGGCAACCTCCTCAACCGGTCCATCAACATGACCAAGGGCTTCTGCAACTCCACCATCAGTGCCACCGACACCACCGATGACGGAGACATCGCCCTCCGCGAATCCCTCGCCAACTCCACCGCCGCCTACCGCGCCGCCATGGACAACTGCGAGGTCTCCGAAGCCCTCCAGGCCATCAACGACCACGTCACCCACTGCAACGGCTACCTTGAGCGCAACAAACCCTGGGAAATGAAAAAGGACGAAGCCAAACTCCCCCGCGTCGGCGAAGTCCTCTCCCACACCGCGGAATCCTGCGCCCACCTCGCCCTCCTCCTCCGCCCCATCCTCCCCCAGGCCGCCGATAAAATCTTCGGCCAGCTCAACAAACCAACCCTCGCCGACCTCACCCTCGACGACCTCAAATGGGGCCTCCTCGAACCCGGCCACCAAACCGGAAAACCCAAACCCGTCTTTCCAAGAATCCAAATTGAGGAAAAAGATTAACCCTTCTTCTTAACATGAACCTTAGCAACCTTCTCTCCACAGCTCTCTCGCTGGGTATCACCGCGCACGCCTCCGCTGCCATCACCGTCACCGGATACAACTACCTCAGCAGCCCTTCTTCCCCATACACCGACTCCGGAAGCGAACTCACCGATGAAGTCGATGCCGTCCCCGCCTGGGGTTCCGGATTCGACCCCTCAGACATCACTCCATTCTGTGGCTGGCAGGCCGGAGAACCCTCCATCAACTTTCAGTTCGCTTCCGCCACCATCCAATCCTTCGAGGTCTGGGTCGCCGACTCCAATGGCGCCCGTGGAGTCGCCGTCCCTGATACCATCACCATCCGCACCTCGGATTCCTCCTTCTCCCAGACCTTCAATGTCGTCGATCCCGCAGGAGACAGCCAGACCGTCAGACTCCACTTCAGTGGCTTCTCCGTAAATACCGATCACCTCATTCTCGAATCGGCCGATAACTCCTCCGTTCAATGGACCATGCTTACCGAAGTCCGCTTTTTCGAAACCGTCCCCGAACCCGGATCCTCCCTCCTCATCCTCATCGCAACAGCGCCACTCCTCCTTTCACGCCGCAGAGCTCGATAAGGACCACAATCAGGAAGCTTGAAAATCAAGCTATCCAAAGGAAATTCACCCTGCTGCTTTGGTGTTTTGACGCCTCGCTCCTCACATAATTTCTTGACTCCCTCCCTCCCCATCCCTATTCCCCGCGTCCCGCAAACTTTTTATTGTTATGGCTGCCACTGAAGTAATTCTCCGCGAAAAAATTAATGGCCTCGGCGTCGAAGCTGAAGTCGTCAAAGTAAAGGCTGGCTATGCCCGCAATTTCCTCATCCCTAAAGGCAAGGCTTATGAAGCCACCAAGGGAAACCTCCGCCAGATTGAGAACCTCGAAAAAGCCCGCGTCCAGCGCGAGGCCGGCGAGCTCAAGATCGCCCAGGACCTCGCCGGCAAGATCGCCCGCCTCAAGCCCAAGTTCACCCTCGAAATTGGCGCCAACGGCAAGGCCTTCGGCTCCGTCACTTCCATCGACATCCACAAGGCTCTCGAGGAAAAAGGCATCGAAATCGACCGCACCGCAATCCTCCTCGACAAGCCCATCAAGACTTCCGGCAAGACCGACGTCGAAGTGAAGCTTCACGCTGATGTCACCACTTCCGTGACCATCACCGTCCAGTCCCCTGAGACGGCCGAGTAACAACTTTCATTGGATTCATTTTCAAAGAAGCCCGGTAGCAATACCGGGCTTTTTTGTGTCCTCCCCCCAGCGGGATCTAATCACAGGAATACCCCTTCGAGACCACCCTACCGTCCCGCATCACCAAAAAGATCCCCTCGCAATTCGGCTCCCGATACTCCTCGGAGTTCATAAAAAAACCAAGAGAGTCCTCCTTATACCAAGTAGAGTTTCAAAATAGCGGAATGCCGAAGTGATTTCTTGAGAGAGCAAGGCATGACGAGGGCGTGGTCTGGAGACCACAACCGAGGAAAAACGCCGCTATCTCAAGAAAGCGCTCGGCTTTATCAACTCCACAAAGTGCTGTTCAAAAATGAGCCCTTAAATCAAACATTCCGCTATTTTGGAACTCGGAGTGGTATTATCATCCATCACCACCGGCCTCCCCCGCTCCCCACCCTCCGGATAGAGCCGGACCACCTCGTCAAAAACCTCCGCCTTCGTCATCCCCGGTTCAATCGCATGGTAAAAACTCCGGTAAACCCGAAACCGCGCGTCCGCCATCCACTGGTTCAGAGCCAGCAGAAAAAACGCCGAAGTCACCAACACCCCCACCCCAAAGAAGGAAACCACCCATCGCACCCACCCCTTCCGGCGAAAACCAAAAACGATCAATCCAAGGGCCACCACGATCCCAAAGATCGCCACCCAACTGACTGCCGGACTCAGTGAAGTATCCATCTCTCGGAGCTGATCTTAAAATAGGTTCCGCTGCCTCTTCCACACCATCAACATCCCCAGAAGCCCCAGCAACGCGGTCGAGGGCTCCGGAATCCCCGGAATCTTGGGAGTCGCACTCGCATCCACCTGCTCCAAACCAAATCGCTTATACTGCGCCTTCGTCTCCAGCACCACCGCACCACTCACCGGCGTCACCAGCTGATACCGTGCCGCCAGCTTCGCCAACTCATCGTAATTTGAAGTCTCCAGCGAAGCCTTCTTCACCTCCTGCCACACCCGCCACCGCGCCAACTGATCCCACACCTTCACCGCCCCCTCCGGAATCTCTCCCGCCGCCCTCCTCTCCCAACGATCCCCCTTCTCCGGAGGCGCAATCAATCGCAACAACTCCTTCTCCAGCTCACCGGGACCACCCGGACGCGCACTCCCCGCAATCCCCACCCGCTTCGCCGCCTTCTCCAAAAGCCGGTTCGGCCCGCCATCCAAATCCACCACACTAAAAGGCACCTGATGAAAGCCGCGCTCCAAAAGCTGCAAAAAACCCTCCTCACTCCGGAACGCAATCGGCTGCGCCCCATGCACCCACACCAGCTGCGTCGCCTTCATCTCCGCCGCCAACCCAAGCCCCCGCTCCAGCGCCGGAATACAATCCTGCCCACCCACAAATTCCAGCCCCTCCAACTCGTCCACCTCCAAAACCTCTTCCCCCACCGCTGCCACCACCAACACCTCATGCCCCTCCCCTCTCAAGGCCGCCACCGCACCCTCAAACGCTCGCGCCCATTCCGAAAAATAAGCCGAACCATCCACCACCAACACCACCGTCTCCGCTCTCTTCCCCCGCACACCATCCTCCCGCGTTCTCACCACCACCTCTTCCCCCTCCTGCGCAAACGGATCCTCCGTCCACACCACCTCCGGCTGCTCGCCCGGATAACACCTCACGTGGGAATGACGCCCCATCAACTCCTTGACCGTGATCGTGCCGTGCCTCTCCCGCCACTTGTCCTTCGCCCCCTTGCCCTGCAGCCCCTCCATTTCCATCTCCAGATCACCCTGGATAAACACACTCGTCTCCAGCTCACCCGACACCCCGAAGTTCTTCTCGATCAATCGCGGCAAAAACAACCGATCCTCCTCATCCAGCGGAGCCGTCATCCCGATCCGAATCTTCATCTTCCCGCGCGAGGGCACCGGAAAACACTGCGCCATAATCCGGTCCGCACCCACCCACCGCACCAAAACCGGATCCCTCCGCTCCCGCACCGCAATCGTCTTGTAGGCCTTCGTCACTTTTGACGTCGATGAAAATGCCGCCTCCTCGGGCTCGCCATTCACCCAAAGCGTCAACCGCGATACCACCCCCTCCTTCGGCAACAATATCTGCATCCGCGCCTCCTGATCCCACCCCGCCTCATTCTCAAATTCCAGCGTCCACTCCCAATACCCCAACCGACTGGCCGAATCCACATGCCCGTCCAGCCGCGACGCATGCAGCTCCAGCCCCGCCAGCCGCGCCGACACCCCGTCACCTCCATGATTCTCATCAAACACCACCCCGCTGCTCCCCCTCCCGAAACCCATCATCGAATCCTCAAGACGCTCCGAGTCCGATGACCGCCCCGTCACCCGATAATAAAACTCCCTGCGCTTCTCCCGCTCCTTTGCCGTCACCGACAACCTCCCATCGATGGACGCATAACTCCCCAGATTCGTCACAAATCCCGTCGTATCGGTAAACGACTTCCGCCCCACCGACCCCTCATAACACATCGCCAACAAGGTCCCCTCCGCCCCCATCTTCCGGGCCAAGCCCGGATCATCCGCCGCCACCGCATACCGCGAAACATAAGCCGGCCCCTCCACAATCAACAACAACCCCAATCCCAGGAGCAACCCCACCAACCACGGCCCCTTCAGCCTCGAAAACTCCGCCCCCCTGATCAGCCCGTAACAAAGATAAATCGGCGCCGCCGCCGCCAAGGCACACAGCAAAAAGATCGGAATCATCAACAGACCGATCCCCGCGGACATCGCGATCCCCATCGCATAAAACACCGTTCCCACCGCCAAAACAGGCACCGCCAACAACCCCCAATACCCCGCCACCACCGCCCCCGCTCCCCGCAGCACCGCAACCCACCCGGAGGACCCCTGCCCCAGACGCAGCACCCCCAATACCGCCACCCCCAGCACCAACACCACCTGCGGCAACCGCGACATCGGATCAAAAAACATCGTCGCCAGAGTCCCCGTAATCATCTCAAAGATCACCACCAGCAACGGCCAGATCGTATAAAAAAACGGATGCTTAAACAGATCCACCACCCCTCTCCAAAAGCCACCCGCCTTCCCCTCCTCAGCCTGTCCATGAATCAAAATAGCCGGCTCCAATCCCGGCAATCCCATCTCCGCAACCGCCCCCTCCACTTCCTCAAGCGTCACCAACGCCCCACCCTCTCCCCGCGCCCGCCACAAATGAGCCTCCAGATCCTCCCGTATCTCACCCGCATCCGCTCCCTCCAGCTCCCATCCCGCACGATTCCGCGCCACCCAACCTTCGAGCGCTTTCCTTGCTTCCTCCGTGAGCCATTGTTCCTTCTCCTTGTTCATAAATTCTTCTCGTTCGGGGTTCGAATCTCGCCAACCGCACTGGTCAGATCATCGTAATAAGACTGCATCGCCAGCGCCCGCGCCTTCCCCGACGCACTCAGCCGATAATACTTCCGCGCCGGCCCACTCTCACTTTCCTCCAGCCGCGATAAAATCAACCCCTGCTTCCTCATCCGCGAAAGCAACGGATAAATACTCCCCTCCGAGGCATCCAACCCCGGCGCCCCCACCAACTGCCTCACCAATTCATAACCATACGCCTCCTCCTCCCGCCCAATGGACGTCAACACGCAAAACTCCAGAATCCCCTTCCGAAGCTGCACTGTCCAATTCTCAAATCCATCACTCATCACCACTTTCAATATAACGACCGCAAGCTACCTTGTATTGCAATATATTTCAAAAATTCCATTTTTTCCTCTCCGCTTGCCCCAATGCACAACAATATCGGCATCGTGATCGGAATCATTGACTCAGGAGTGGGCGGACTCTCGGTCTTAAAAGAAATCCACTCCCTGCTGCCTAACCACTCGCTGGCCTACATCGGCGATTCCGCCTGGTGCCCCTACGGCAGCAAATCCTTCGACGACATCCAAAAGCGCGTCTTCGCCCTCTCCGACTACCTCATCTACCTCGGCGCCGAACTGATCGTCGTCGCCTGCAACTCCGCCACCATCGCCGCCGTCGAAGCCCTCCGCGTCAACTACCCCGTCCCCTTCGTCGGCATGGAACCCGGCGTCAAACCCGCCGCCGCCATCACCCAAACACACACCATCGGAGTCCTCGCCACCGAGGCCTCCCTCAGCGGAGAAAAATTCCACCGCCTCGTCTCCACCCACGCCTTCGACCTCCGCGTCATCACCCAACCCTGCCCCAAATTCGTCGAACTCGTCGAACAAGGCATCCTCGACGGACCGGAGGTCGACGCCGCGATCAGAGAATACACCGCCCACATGCTCGCCGAGGGCGCCGACACCCTCATCCTCGGCTGCACCCACTACCCCTTCCTCAAACCCGCCATCGAAGCCCTCCTCCCCGCCCACATCAAAATCATCGATACCGGCCACGCCGTCGCCAAACAAGTCGCCAAACAAAGCCCCCGCCCCGCGGACCACCCGCAAATCCAAATCCTCACCACCGGCCCCCTCAAGCAGCTCAACCTCATCCTCCCCAAACTCTGCCCGGAGATCGCCGCAAAATGCGAAACCGCCCACCTCTAGCACGCATGAAATTCGCACCCCTCATCGCCGCCCTCTCCCTCTTGGCCGCCATCTTTTTCCTCCTCCGGCAACCCCATCCACCCCAAGACCCACCCGCGGACCCTCACCGTTCCCACCCACCCACAACCACCACCAACCCGGAAAAAATCGACCCCGCACCCCGCTACACCACCGCCGACCCCTCCCGCGACGGCACCGGAAAATTCTACCTCGGTCGCGAAATCGCCCAAGTCATGGGCCACCCCGCCATCTCCTGGCTCGAGCGCGGCAACCGCGAAGACGAAGAAGCCCCCTCCAAAGCCATCCAGCTCCTCAACCTAAAACCCGATGCCGTCATTGCCGATATCGGAGCCGGCTCCGGCTACTACACCTTCCGCCTCGCCGCCCAACGCCCCCGGGGAAAAGTCGTCGCCGTCGACATCCAGCCCGAAATGATCAGCTACCTCGAACAGGAAAAAGAATCCACCGGCCTCACCAACGTCTCCGCACACCTCGGCAAAATCGACGACACCCTCCTCCCCCCGAACTCCATCGACGCCGCCATCATGGTCGACGCCTACCACGAGTTCTCCCACCCCTACGAGATGATCCGCTCCCTCGTCAACGCCCTCAAGCCCGACGGCCGCATCTTCCTCCTCGAATACCGCGCCGAGGACCCCACCGTCCCCATCAAACCCCTCCACAAAATGTCCGAAGCCCAAGCCAAAAAGGAAATGGCCGCCGCCGGATTACAATGGGCCGGCACCAAACACGACCTCCCCTGGCAACACCTCATGATCTTCGAAAAAGCCGACACCCCATGACCCTTCCCTCCTGGCTGGACCCCGATCAACGCTACCTCCTCGGCATCTCCGGCGGACGGGACTCCGTCTGCCTCCTCCACCTCCTTCACCAATCCGGCTTCCAAAACCTCACCCTCTGCCACCTCAACCACGGCCTCCGCGGACCCGGATCGGACGCCGACCAACTCTTCGTCCAACAACTCGCCACCTCCCTCAACCTCCCCCTCCTCACCGAAAAGGCCGACCTCTCCACCTCCACCCTCTCCCTCGAGACCGCCGCCCGCGATGCCCGACACCACTTCTTCCGGAAGTGCGCCCAAAAAACCGGCACCCACAACATCCTCCTCGCCCATCACGCAGATGACCAGGCCGAGACCATCCTCTTCCGCCTCCTCCGCGGATCCGCCGGACTCACCGGCATCAGGGAACAACAAACAATCGACGTCTCCGGCACCCCCCTCACCCTCCTCCGCCCCCTCCTCCACTTCCGCCGCTCCCAAATCACCGCCTTCCTCAAAAAACAAGCAATCCCCTTCCGCGAAGACCCCACCAACGCCGAACCCCTCGCCACCCGCAACCGCCTCCGCAACGAAGCCCTCCCCCTCCTTGCCGACATCATGGGCCGCGATCCCTCCCCCGCCCTCATCCGCGCCTCGGAATACGCCCAAGAAGCTGAAACCCACCTCACCCAATCACTCGACTCCCTCAACCCCATCGACCCCCAGGGACGCATCCACCTCCCCACCCTGCGCCAACTCTCCCCCTTCCTCCAAAAAAGAACCCTCCATCACTTCCTCAAAGAGGCAAAGATCCCCGACCTCTCCGCTGATCTCATGGAGCGGCTCCTCCCCCTCCTCGATCCCCACGGCCCCCCATCACAAAATCTCCCCGGTGGTCTCCGCCTCCGCCGGAAGGAATCCCGACTCTTCATCTCTCCATGAAACAACTCCTCCCTCTCCTCCTCCTCAGCCTCGCCTCCTGCGGAATCATCAAAAACCTCTCCCGCTCCAAGCCCGATCCCAACGCCAAACCCGAAGCTCCCCGACGCGAAGTCATCGGCCGCATCGCCTCCGTCTCCGAAACCGGCAACTTCGTCCTCATCCAAAAATACGGCCCCGGCTCCCTCCCCAAACGCGTCCTCTTCCAAACCGTCGGAGTCGGCGGATCCCAGGCCAGCCTCAGACCCACCGGCGAACGGGTCCGCGACTTCTTCGCTGCCGATATCATCAACGGAACCGTCAAGACCGGAGACGCCGTCATCACCTTCCCTCTCGTCATCCAAAAGGCAGAATCCGAGGCCCAAAAAGCCCATATTTTGCCTCCAGAGGACGATCCGGACCCCAGCTTGGATTGATTTCATTAAAAAAATCGGGGGTTTTCAGATCACCTCAAAATTCCTTAATTTTTCTTAAATACCCCGAAAACACTAGCTTCCAGCTTGCCTGACAAGTGCTCCAATCCATTTAATTTAAAAAATAAGGCATTTTCACCTTGAAAATTTTAAAGGAATCGCGGTATTGTCCTTTCCGAAGCTGCTGGGCAAACTAATTTGTCCCAAATAACCGAAAGTCGTACCACAATGAAAACGAACCCTGTCAATCAATCAACCCCCGGTAAGATGGACCATGACCGCCTTGCGGATTTTGTTCTCTTCACTCAACGATCTTGTATCCTCAACCTCTCCAGCGAACTGAACCGCGGTAACCTCTCGTTCCCACAGTTCTTCTTGCTGACCTACCTCTCCAGCGAAGACTATCTTACGATGTCCGCGATCGCCAAGAAGATGGGACATTCAACTGCTGCCGCTACCGGTTTGGTTGATCGTCTTGAAAAGCTTGGTTTCGTCGAACGTGTCCACGCTGCCGAAGACCGTCGCAAGATCATGGTCCGCATCACCCAGGCCGGTGTCGAACTCGTCGCCAAAATGCGCGGTCACATCGCCGATGAGCTCTCCACCGTCATGTCCGAACTCGATGAAGACGAAGTTGCCAACATGGCAGTCGCCAACCAGGCCATCGTTGGAAAGTCCCTCTAGACCCCCCAAAAATTTCGCCCCCCAATAAGCTAAGGAAACTTGGCTTACCCGAGACGCTTCCATAGGCTAAGGCCGTGTCGGAAGCGTCTCTTTTTTTATCCCCCATCCTCTCTCACAAGGAAATCCGCGCAGACTTCATCCCGCGCATTCCCGGAGTCCCCACCTCCACCAATAAAGAGGAAACCCTCGCCCTCCTCGAGCCCCACCATCAAGAGGCCGCCTCCCGCCTCGGCTTTCCAAAAACCTACCTCGCCGAGCAAGTCCACGGCTCCCAACTGGCCCTCATCACCCCCCGCTCCCCCCTCCTCAACAAAGGAGTCGATGGCCTCCTCACCAACCAACCCGGCTGCCTCCTCGGCATCCATGTGGCCGACTGCGGAGCCATCTACCTCCTCGACCAAAAAACCAAGGCCCTCGCCCTCCTCCACTCCGGCAAAAAAGGCACCGACCTCAACATCCTCGGCCACGCCGTCACCACCATGACCCGGGAATTCGGCACCCACCCCGCAGACCTCATCGCCGTCCTCGGCCCCTGCATCAGACCCCCTCACTACGAGATCGATTTCGCCGACACCATCCGCCAGCAAGCTCTCCACGCCGGTATCCCCGCGGAGAATTACCACGACTGCGGACTCTGCACCGCCAGTGATCCCGACCACTTCTACTCATACCGGCTGGAAAAAGGAAACACCGGCCGTATGATCGCCCTCCTGGGCCGTGTGGACAAATAGATTTGCGTAGCGATGAGAGATCATTTTTCTTCAGGCAAGGCAGCTAAGCGTGAGTTGATGAACATCAATGATCCCGTTGCTAACGCAGAATGGAGGAAAATGAGCCGAAACGCTCGTTATCCGATGTTTCCCTACCATAAAAATCTTCTTCAACTCTGTCTGTTCGCTGCGTGACGCTATTTGTTCACCCGGCCTGGGCCACCTCCCATCATGACCTTCTCCGCTCCCGCTAAAATCAACCTCTCGCTCAAAATCACCGGCAAGAGACCCGATGGCTTCCACGGCCTCGAAACCCTCGTCCTCCCCATCACCAGTCTCAACGACACCCTCGAATTCACCCCCGCGGAATCCTTCGCCCTCCAATGCGAAACCCCCGGCGTCCCCACCGATGAGACCAACCTCGTCTCCCGCGCCCTCCGCCTCTTTGAAAAAGGCACCGGAATCCCCTGCCCCTTCCACATCCAACTCACCAAGCACATCCCCCACGGCGCCGGACTCGGTGGAGGAAGTGCCGACGCCGCCGTCACCTTCCTCGCCCTCAACCAACTCACCCGCGCCAACGTCCCCCTCGACACCCTCGCCACCTGGGCCGCCCAACTCGGCTCCGACATCCCCCTCTTCCTCTACCAACAACCCTGCTACTGCACCGGACGCGGAGAAATCATCGAGCCCGTCGACCTCCCCTGGTCCCACCCCATCCTCCTCTTCAAACCCGCCTTCGATATCCCCACCCCCTGGGCCTACTCCCGCTGGACCGACTCACAGGAACTCAAAAGCTTCCACTACCAACCCCAGCAGGTCGGCCAAACCACCCTCTTCAACGACCTCGAACGCCCCGTCTTCGAAAAACACCGCTTCCTCGGCGAACTCAAAAACTTCCTCCTCCGGCAGGACGAAACCGCCGCCGCCCTCATGTCCGGCTCCGGCTCCACCGTCCTCGCCGTCCTCCACCCCGGGGCCGACGGAAACTCCCTCATCAAACGAACCCTCGAAGCCATGGACCCCACCCTCTGGCACCACCTCCACCGGCAATAAAATCCACGGGACAAGCCCAACTCCCGGTGTTAGGCTTTTCCAAGCGAAGGAACCCTCCTTCCCCCCAACAATTTCCCCATGGCTCGCGCAAACAACCTCACCATGTGTTCCTTCTGTGGCAAAAGCCACTCGGAGGTCAAAAAACTCATCGCCGGACCCGGCGTCTACATCTGCAACGAATGTATCGACGTCTGCTCCACCATCCTCCGCAAAGAACTCGCCGGACAGGATGCCAGCATGCCCGAAATCCAGGGCGACCCGCTCACCGGCGAGGTCCCCACTCCCGCAGAGCTCTTCGCCCACCTCAATGACTACGTCATCGGGCAGGAAGACGCCAAAAAGGTTCTCTCCGTCGCCGTCTACAACCACTACCAGCGCCTCCGCCAGGACGAACTCACCAACGATGAGTTCGATGACGTCGAAATCGAAAAATCCAACGTCCTCCTCCTCGGACCCACCGGCTCCGGTAAAACCCTCCTCGCCAAAACCCTCGCCCGCCTCCTCGACGTCCCCTTCTGCATCGTCGATGCCACCACCCTCACCGAAGCCGGATACGTCGGAGAAGATGTCGAAAACATCATCCTCCGCCTCCTTCAATCGGCCGACTTCGACGTCGAAAAAGCCGAGCGCGGCATCATCTACGTCGATGAGATCGACAAAATCGGGCGCAAAACCGAGAACGTCTCCATCACCCGTGACGTCTCCGGAGAAGGCGTCCAGCAAGCCCTCCTCAAAATCCTCGAAGGCACCGTCTGCAACGTCCCGCCCCAAGGCGGCCGCAAACACCCCCAACAGGAATACATCCAGATCAACACCGAGAAAATCCTCTTCGTCTGCGGTGGCGCCTTCGTCGGCATGGAAGACATCGTCCGCCGCCGCCTCGGCAAGCGCGTCCTCGGATTCAAAGCCGGAAACACCGAAGCTGAAGAGGAACGCGACGAATACACCCTCCTCAAGAAAGTCGTCCCCGAGGACCTCCTCCACTTCGGACTCATCCCCGAGTTCGTCGGACGCCTCCCCGTCATCTCCTCCCTGCGTAAACTCAGCGAGGACGAGCTCGTCCAAATCCTCACCGAGCCCAAGAACGCCCTCCTCAAGCAATACCAAAAGCAACTCGCCATGAACAAGGTGAAGCTCAAGCTCACCAAGGATGGCCTCACCGCCCTCGCCGAGGAAGCCGTCAAGCGCGGCACCGGCGCCCGCGCCCTCCGCTCCATCTTCGAGGGCATCATGCTCGATATCATGTATGAAATCCCCTCCCGGGATGACATCGGCTCCGTCACCATCAACCGCGCCGTCGTCGAAGGCACCAAATCCCCCGTTCTCAAAAAGAGAAAGCAGGAAGACGCCGCCTAGCACTTCGCAAATTCACAAAGCCCGCCTCCCACCGGAGCGCGGGCTTCTTTTTTCCACCCGTCCGGAAAAGATTCCTCCGCTTGAACCCCGCCAATCCTCAGCTAAGCTTCCCCTTGTGAAATACCCCGCTTTCCTCGCCACCTTCGCTCTGGCCCACACCCTGCTGGTCGCCCAACCCAACACGGCCAACCTCACCCTGGTCGATGAAAGCGGATTCAACGAACTCGACATCTCCGTCCGCGCCCTCACCCTGAACGATTCAGACACCGCCATCCTCACCGGATTCATCAACATCTCGCTCAACATCGACCCCCTAACCGGAAAAACCGATCAACTCGGAGTCACCGAATCAGAGGTCGCCGCATCCGATGTCTCATTCAACCTGAGCAACTTCCTCCTCTCCGCGGAACTCGACGCCAAAGGCCTCATGGGAACCGCCAGCACCCCCGGCGGCACCAGCCCCGTCAACGAAGCCGGAGAGTTCGACGCCGCCCTTCACGAGGTCACCATCAACTCCGGAACCCTCAGCGGCGAAGCCAATGGCGACCCCATCAACAACGACATCTCCGAAACCCCCATCACCGGCACAGGAGCCGGCACCGGCACCATCCTCCTCTCCAATCCCGTCCCGGGACCCAATGGCCGGATCGACTACGATGTCACCCTCACCATGCCCGTCACCCTCAGTGACGATATCCCCACCGGCGTCGTCATCTTCGGAAACGAAGTCATGGCCACCATTCAGGTCTCCGGCACCGTGAAAGCCACCGGCACCACCTACACCTACCTCATCCCCGACTACCCCGATTGGGCCGCCTCCCAACAACTGGCAAGCAACAGCCAGACATCCTTCGACATCACCCCCCTCATGACCAACTCACTCGTCCATGCCCTCGGGTTCGACGCCACAAATTTCCCCGGCCAACTCCTCACCCACAGCGCCCATGGCCTCACCTTGGCAATGGCTTCCTCCCCCGTCCGCAGCAACGTCACCATCGAATACTCCTCAGACCTCACCTCCTGGCGCACCGCACCCGAAAGCCACTTCACCACCGGCAGCCCCAACCTCTCCCCCGGCCACCTCGGTGACCTCCTCCTCAATCCGCCGGGCCCCCGCGCCTACTACCGCTTCGTCCCCTCCCCATAAAAAAGGTGATGTCCGTCTCCGGACACCACCTTCAATAAGGAATAACAATGAATGAACTCTAGCGTCGGCGACGCAAAAGAGTCAGTCCCGCAAGTCCGGCCAGCAAGCTGGAGGACAACTCGGGAATGGCGGTCGCATCCAGACGGATGTTGTCAAAATGGGTACGCCCGCTCGCGCTGTTGTCACCAAGAAGAATCACCAGATTCTCACTCGGCACCACCGCACCGGTCACAAAGACCAAAGCAGGCGCATCGGCAAATTGGTCTGCCGTAACATTGGCTGCCGCGTCCCATTGAGCCGAAGCCAGATGGCTCGAATCAGCGAGCACCGCCGCCGTATTTGCGAGAGAAGCGGCACCAAGATTGGCAGCACCAGCCAACAAACCGTAGGTCGAGGAATTCACCGCCGTATGGCCGCTCCGATTGCCTGCCGCGATCGAAAGCGTATATTGGGTGTTAGGCTGAAGTGCCACTCCGGTATCCTGCCAAAGGTAATAACCCGTAGTCACCCCTACGTGGTTGTTCCCATCTGCCGAAAACCCGGCGATATACTCACCAAAGGCTCCGCTGTTTGAGACTCCTCCGGCCTCTGCCCAAGACGGGCTCAAATCGTTGGACCAGTCTCCCACGTTAGTGACTCCCGTAGTCGATTCGAAGCTGCTGTTGGCTACCGTGATAGCTGCGCCATGGGCCGCTACGATGGCAAACCCCGTCACGCATAGATATGTTAGTAATGATTTCATAATTTGATGTCGCCTCGAAAATACTCACTTTCAGCGCCTCTCGACAATCACAAAAAATCATTTTTGACACAAAAATGCACTTTCCTGTCAATTCCGATAAGGCTTTCCCCTCAAATAGAACGCTCTCGCCTTAACAAACCCCGGAATCAAGGCATCCTCGCCCGCCCCCTTGGCTAGCTCCAAGCCCGTGCTCACCGCCTTCAACGCCTCGGAATATCGACCCACCTCAGCATACGCTGCTGCCAGAGTATCCCAATAGGTCGCCTGTTTCCCACCCGTCACTTCAATCGCCTTTTCGGCCCACTGCACCGCCGCCTTCCCATCTCTCACCCGCGCATCCTGATGAGTCGCAAACTGCCACGCCACATTGTTCATCACCACCGGATCCTTCGTCCCGTTCTGCAGCGCATTGAGATAAAATTTCACCCCTTCTCCGGATTTCCCCTTCGCCATGTACTCATCCCCGATCCAAATCAACAATCGGTCAATATCCCGATGCAGTCTGAGTTGTGCAAACGCCCGGCGCACGTAATCCGCTCCCGCATCCAGATACCCTCGATCCAACAAATCACGAGGCACATGCAACAAATCAACCGCCTCCACCGGATCAAGCCAATACCCCTTTCCTCCCAACGCCCAATCCCGAATCCCTGAGGCCTCTCGATCCCCTTTCAAAGCCTCATCCATGACCTCACCGAGATCGCTGACTGAAATCTGACCACGACTGAACGCCACCAACTCCCCCTTCCCATTGACCAAAAAAGACGAAGGCGCCGAAAAATCATCCCCCGTCTTGTAGAGTCTGCTGAGAATATCTGCCAGAAGTGCCAGCGAAGCTTCATCCACTTTCCCCCAATTGAAGGGAATCTCCCGCTCCTTCACAAACCTCCCTGCTTCCTCCAGCGACACCTCCCGATTCACCATCAATCCCAAAACCGCGACCTCCCTCGGAAACTCGCCCCAATCCCTCTTCCATTCATCCAACTCCTCCTCACATTCCACGCAGGTCGGATCCCACATGTTTAGGAGAAAAGGCCGTCCCGTCGCGGGATGCCACATCATCTTTTTCCCTTCCTGATCGTCGTAAAAGAAAGGAGGCAGCGGCACCGCCAGAGGCAGCCGGGACCATGGCGAACCCTGGCCTCCCTTCCCTGCCAAAGCCCCTTCTTCCGGTTGCTTACCCCCCACTACCTTCACCTCCTTCAAAACGCCTAATCCACGCCGACAAAGATAACGCTTCCCTGATTTGACAGCACCCATCTCTTCCCACTCTCCGTCCGGCCAACGTACCCGAATCCCCTCAATCTCCTCATCCCCCAACCCAATGTGAAGCCACCTGCTCGATTGACCTAAAAAACCCTCTCCTGCACGGAGACTCCTGAGCAGCTTCCGTCCATTCCCAAGGGCCACTTCCACCCGCGCACCCAATGGATCCAGAAACGCGTCCGACTCAAGTCCCACCTGAATCCACTCTCCTGGACCCGACACCTCATTTTTCAAAAACCGAACCCGCGGCGCGGTTCGGTTCGACATCCACACATCCATCCGCCCGTCCGCATCCCAGTCGACCAAGGCCAACGCCCTCGAATCATCGGGAAAATCAAATCCGCTCGCTGCTGACATCGTCGCAAATCGCTGCCCGTCCAGATTCAAAAATGCACAATTCTTCTCCCTCCCGCTCAACGAGCCACCCGTCCTCAACCGATACGTCATTTCCTCCCAATGCTGCCGGTGCACCGAATCCGGATTCTCCAGCTCCTTCTCAATCTCTTCCTCAACCGGCGTCCGCGACAGAACCTGTCGCCACCAGAAACTTCACAAATCGTCCGGATCCTTGCCCGTCACAAAACCATTCGCCACCAACAAATCCTCCCGCGAATCATTGTTCAAATCCACCGCCATCGACGCCCAACTCCAGCGACCCATCGCAATCCCGCTCGCCGTCGAACAATCCTCAAAGGTCGTCCCCCCAAGATTTCGCAACATCGTATTCCCCCTCGCCATCGCCAACATCGTCTCCCTCACACTCTGATCCTTCCCCGCCTGAAACCAATCCTGCCGCGCAATCCGGTTTCCCGCCCCCGAATACATATTGCTGATATGAAGATCAAATCGCCCGTCCTGATCAAAATCCGCCGCCGTCATCCCCATTCCAAACCCGCCATCCTTCACCCCCGGCGCATCCGAATGATCCTCAAACCTCCCCTCCCCCACATTCCTGAAATAATTGTTCGGCCCAAAATCATTCACCACAAAAAGGTCCTGCCATCCGTCATTGTCAAAGTCCTCCCACAGACACGCAAAGCTCAACCGGTTGTTCCCCGCCTCCAGCCCCGCCTCTTCCGTCGCATCCACAAACACCCACTCCCCTTCATTTCTCAACAGCACATTCCGACCCCCGTTCCGGGCGTCATAGACCGGATAAGGATGGGGAAACGCTCCCCTCGCAGGCTCTCCATCCTCTCCCACCGTCCCGTGATACTGGCACACAAACACATCCGGATCACCATCCCGGTCAAAGTCCGACGCCCCCATCCCATACCCGTGGGGTAACGACTTCAGCCGAAATTTCTCCGTAAAATGTCCCTCCCCGTCGTTGCTCAAAAACACCACCCCCGCCGCCGTCGTCAACACCACATCCCGGTCCCGATCACCATCCAAATCCACAAACAACGCCGCACCCGTATTATCCCGAATCTCCAGCCCACTCCCCTCGGCCTCCACCAATGCCCCCTCCTCCGTCCGCAACCACAGCCGATTCCTTAGCCCCGCAATCTGACAAAGATACACATCCTCCAGCCCATCCCCGTTCACATCCGCCACCGAAATCCCCGTCTCCCCAAATTGATCCGGCTCAAACTCCGCCGGCACCCGCTCCCGCCAGTAAAAATTCTCCTCCATCAACTCCCCGTCATCGCCAGCCCCCTCCGGTAGCAATCCGCTCGTCCGCTCCACAAATATCCGCGCCCCCTGCACCCGGACCACCTGCCCCGATACCGCCTCCGCTCCCAAAAGCCGCAACTCCTCACCCGCCACCTTCCACTTCGATTCCCACCGACCGTTATACTCCGTCCGGTCCTTCCCCTCCACCAACACCGAGACCAACTGCGTCGTCTCCAGAACATCCCCCGCCACCCTTACCCCGATCACTTTGAATTTCGACGTCGACACCGCCCCCTCCCCCCAACTCTCCGGCCACTTCTGCAGCGCACCCAAAAATTCATCCACCCCCGCCACCTTCTCCCCACTTGCCACCATCTCCCGCACCGCGATCCCCCCCTTCAGAACCTCCTCTTCATCCTCCGGACCATCCAACTCACCCACACAATCCTCCGCCACATGAACCTTAAAATCCTCCTTCGCCTCACCCACATCCCAGAGGTGGCTCAACTCCTTCCACACCTCCCCCGCCTTCGACGCCAATTCCTCCTCCCGTTGCCCCTGGTCTCCCCATGCCAGACCCCCAACAGTCACCAAATAAAAAACAATTCCCCTCAACATCTTCCCTAGGGAAGCGCTGATGAAAGAGGGAGTTCGCTGCTGCAAATCATTTTGAAGTCTGGCAAGACGCAAAGGGCGACGCTGATCATCAGCGGCTCCCTGAGCAACGCCACCAGACTCCAAAAGGGCTGCAGCTCCTCTTTCCACGGAAGCCAAGCTTCCCTGGCTAAAAAATCCTCTAAACCGTTCAGCGTGCTTCATCTTTCATCAGTGTTTCCCTAAGATTAAAACGAAACAAGATCCTCGAAAAACAAAAAGACAGGGCATCCAAAAAACACCCTGCCTGTGAATCATCAAATCCCGCATCCTACGGCGTCGGAATCATCCCCTCCTTCAAACGGAAGAACTGCACCGGCTGCGTCCCGATATCAAACAAAAGGCTCAGCTCCTCCGTCGAACCGGCCGCATCAAACTGCGACCCCGGAAGTGGCGCGAAATCATTCAAGCTCGTCCCGACCTCCAAATGATAAGTCCTGCCATTGCGCAGATTGACCGCCGTGAAATCCGCCTGATCGGACGAAACATCCACCCGCCAATCGACAATCCGTAAGGTCGTATCCACCGGCCCCGCTTGCACAATCTGGAATCCCGCTACCCCCGAGTTCGTTCCCAGTCTCGTGTGCGTGATCTTCAGATCTCCCTCCGTGATACTCCGAAAAATGGCGACCTGGGACGAAGGATTCGAGGCATCCGTGCTTTCCGTCACCACATAATCATCCAGCTGAAACCCTCCCTGGGAAGCATTCGTCGTGAAGTCGTAGCGACCCAGCTCAACATCACCCGCTCCCGAGATCGAAATCTCCCCGATCCGGTCGTTTCCGTCCGATGCAAAGTAAACATAAACGTCGTAAGCCGCATAAGGCATATCCGAGAGCTCGATCGTCAGCTCCTCCGCCAAATCCGTGTTATCGATATAACCGGTAAACAACTTGGAATCTCCGCCATAGGTCGCGTCAGCACCCGGAATCCGGTTTCCGATCTGCCAGATCGTATCGGCAGCCCAGGAAATCGACGTTCCCGCCGTATTCGTCAGGTTCACCCCGTCACTGTCAAACAACGCCAGATTCTCCAGACTGCTGTTATCGCCCACGATCGATCCCGCCACCGAATTGACCCAACCCCTCATCGCCACTTCCGGATATCCCGCAATCTCCCCGCTCGCGAGAGGAGCACCATCACCGGCTCCACTCACAAAGTTCACCCCAAAGCCCACCACCGATGTCACCGGACTTGCCGCATCCACCGGACTACTGCCATCCGCCACTTCCTGACCGTCAAACCGACCGTCACCGTCCGTATCCACCTTCAAGGGATCACTGCCATAATCAGTCTCATCAACAAAGGTCCCGCTTCCACTCTCCGGACCATCCTTCAACCCATCATTGTCCGTATCCTCGTCAAGCGGATCGGTCCCCTTGTCAAATTCGTTCCCGTCATTGGAACCGTCCATGTCCGTATCCGGATTCTGCGGATCGGTCTCATCATTAAACTCATCAAGATTCGTCCGGTTATCTCCATCCGGATCCCCGCTCGCACCATTGTCAGGATTAACCGAACCGTCATCGGTGTCATCCAATCCATGCTCGTTTTCCCACTCCACCGGAAGACCATCGCCGTCCGCGTCCACCCCACTGCTCGTTTCCAGCCGAATATTGTCAAAATGGGACCGCCCTCCGGTGCTGTTGTCACCCAAAAGAATTACAATCGTCCCCGTCGGCGGCGTCGGCCCGCTCTCAAAGATCAAGGGCGGCGCCGTCCCAAACGTCCCCGCCGGCACATTGGCCTCCGCATCCCATTCTCCCGATGCCACCAACAACGGATCCGTCAGCACCGCCGCCGTATCGGCCGCCGTTGCCAAACCCAAATTGTCCACCCCGCTCAACAAACCGTAGACCGTGGCATTCCCCGCCGTTGTGTGACCTCCCCGATTTCCCGCGGACACCTTCAAGGTGTATACGGTATCAGCCTCCCACACCACTCCGGTATCAATCCAAATGTAATACCCGTTCGAAAGCCCCACATGTTGAGCCCCTTCAGCCGAAAATCCGCCAATGTTCTCAATAAAGGAATTCGCCGAGTCATCTCCGTCCCGCTCACTCCAACCTTGCAAAAGATTCACCCACCCTCCCGGACCCTGGGCCGGTTCCTCAAACCCCGCGTTATTGATCGAAACCGGCGCCGCCACGAGCGGGAGTGCCGATAAAAGGAGAAAAACCAAGGCTCTCAAGCCTCCATGCGATTGGAATAAGCTAAGTCGTTTCATCAGGATAAAGAATTTCGGTTCCATCAGGAGAATCATTTTTCCTGAATCTCGTGAGGGATAGCACACCTCTCTCCAGCCGTTAATCAAAAATGTTCATTATTTTCATGAACAACCTTTCCGATTGAGGCCTCGACATTGGCCTGCTACTCTTTCCGCCTTGATGACCGCTCCATTCCGCTTTCTTTTTCTCATCCTGCCCATCGTCGCTCACGCCGCTCCGGTGTCGGTTGGTGATCACTCCTTCGAATCCAACGCACTCGCCAGCGGAGGCTGGACAAACGACCTCTCCCCCGAATGGCTGGAAACCGGAGGGGCCAACAATGGCTCCGGATTCGAGGAATACATCAATGGATTCTTCGCCCACGGAACCGATCACCTCGGCCTCAATTCCGGCCACAACGTCTGGCAGGACCTCGCCACCACCTACGCCTCAAACACCACCTACACCCTCACCGTCGCCGTCGGGAACCGTGCCGGACAAACCGCCGCCGGAAATCAATCCATCTACTCACTCCGCGATCCAAACAACTCAACCTACGCCTCCGCCTCCGCAAACGCTTCCGCCATCGCCGGTGCCGGAAATTTCGCCGACGCCCCCCCTCTCACCTTCGACACCTCGACCAATCCCGCCGCCGTGGGCGAGACCATCCGCATCCACCTCTCCGCCGGAAACTCCGGCCGCACCCACTTCGATCACATTCGTCTCGATGCCACCCCAAACCTTCCCGATGGCACCGCTCAACTGACCAACGGAAACGCCTCCGCCATCACCGACTCCTCCGCCACCATCGGCGGCACTGTCACAGACATCGGTGATGATGCCCCCACCATCACCCTCTTCTACGGTCCCACCGACGGCGGCACCGATCCCGGAACCTGGGCCTCCTCCCTCAATCTCCCCGGAACCCACAGCAGCTCCTTTTCCGGTGCCATCTCCGGCCTCAATCCCGCCCAGGAATACTTCTTCGCCGCCCGCGCCACCAACTCCGGCGGCTCCTCATGGGCCACCCCATCCTCGAGCTTCGAGACCCTGCCCGCCCTTCCCACCGTCACCCAATCCGCCTCCTCCTCCGTCACAGCCACTTCCGCCGGACTCTCCGCCACCATCACCGATACCGGAGGAGATCTCCCCACCGTCGTCTTCTACTACGGAACATCCGATGGCGGAACCACCACCGGCAATTGGACCAACTCGATCTCACTCGGACAAACTTCATCCACCGTCTCAACCACCCTCACTGGCCTGAACACCTCGACCACCTATTTCTTCCGCGCCCGTGCCACCAACGCGGCGGGCTCATCCTGGTCCCCTTCCTCAGCCAGCTTCACCACCACCACCGTCACCCCGCCCTCCATCGTCAACCGCGATCCCGCGAACCTCACCGGCACCAGCGCCTCACTCCGTGGCGAGGTCACCGATAACGGATCCGACACCCCCACCGTGACCCTCTACTACGGCACCACCGATGGCGGCACCACTCCGGGCTCATGGCAAACCTTCATCAACGTCGGCCCTGAAAACGGAAACTTCAGCCGCTTCGTTTCCGGCCTCACCCCGGAAACCACCTACTTCTTCACCTCCCGCGCCACCAACCTCGCCGGCACCGCCTGGGCACCCGCCTCAGCCACCTTCACCACCCCCGCCGCCCTCCCCTCTTCGATCGTCATCAATGAAATCCACTACGACCCGCTCGATGAAACCAGCGCCGAGGAGTTCATCGAACTCTACAACCCCGGCTCCCAGCTCGTCGATCTCTCCGGATGGCAGCTAACCGATGCCGTCACCTTCACCTTCCCCTCCGGAACCACCATCGCCCCCGGAGATTTTGTCATCATCGCCCAGGACCCCTCACGCATCAGCACCGTCTTTGGAAAAACCGCCCTCGGCCCGTGGACCGGTTCCCTCAACAACCAGGGTGAGGAAATTGATCTCCGCGATCCCTCCGGCACCCTGCAGGATCAGGTCAACTACGATGCCGGTTTCCCCTGGCCCACCGGTGCCCGCGGCGGTGGCGGCTCCATGGAACTCCTCAATCCCGCCCTCGACAACGATCTCTCCGGCTCCTGGCGCGTCTCCGGCACCACTTCCGCCAACCCCTCCGTCACCACCTTCGTTCCCGAGGCCGACACCGACTGGCACTACCGCAAGGGAACCTCGGAGGCCTCCTCACCCGTCTCCGATTGGCGGCAAATCAACTTCACCGAGGACGGCTCCTGGCTCACCGGACAGGCTCCCTTCGGCTTCGGTGACAATGACGACAATACCGTCCTTTCCGACATGCAAGGGTCCTACTCTTCCGTCTACCTCCGGCAGGAATTCACCGTCGATCCACTCAATATCCCCCAGCAACTCACCCTCCGCGTCTATGTCGATGACGGAGCCATCATCTGGATCAACGGAGACGAAGTGGAACGCACCCATGTCGATGACGGTCAAATCCCCTTCGATGGCACCGGTAATAACCACGAAGCTGCTTGGGAGGAATTTACCATTCCGGCAGCCGGAAACTACCTCGTCGGCGGCACCAATGTCATCGCCATCCACGCTCTCAACGTCGGCCGGGGAAGCTCGGATTTCTCCATCGACGCCTCCCTCACCTCTGGATCCTCCACCGGCGGTAATGGCACCCCCACCCCCGGCGCCTTCAACTCATCCTTCTCCACTCTCACCCCTCCCGCCATCAGACAAGTCGACCATTCACCGGAGGCCCCCACCGACTCAGACCCCGTCACCATCACCGCCAAAATCACCGACCCCGAAGGCATGGGACCCGTCACCCTCGACTACCAAACCGTCGATCCCGGCTCATACATTCGCCAAACCGATCCCCTCTATGACACCTCCTGGACCACCGTCACCATGGTGGACGACGGCACCTCCGGCGACCTCCTTGCCGATGACTCCATCTACACCGTCGTCCTCCCCGCCTCCCTCCAAAACCACCGCCGTCTCGTCCGCTACCGTATTCACTTCGAAGACAGCGCCGGTGCCTCTGACACCGCACCTTACGCCGACGACAAACAACCAAACTTCGCCTACTTCTGCTACAATGGCACCCCCTCATGGGCCGGATCATTCACTCCCACCAGCGCCACCGAGACCTTCCCTCCCGAACTGATGGGAAGCCTTCCCACCTACCACCTCATCGCCAACTCCACCGACGTCACCAACTCCCAATACAGCGGCGGCTCCGATGGCGTCCACTTCTCGGGCACCCTCGTCTACGATGGGAAAGTCTACGATCACATCGAGTTCGAAAACCGCGGTGAAGCATCCACCTACGTCTCCGGTAAAAACAAATGGCGCATGCACTTCAACCGCGCCCGCCGCTTCGCACCTCGCGACAACTGGGGTGAAAAATACGGCCGCACCTGGAGCAAGCTCAACCTCCAGTCCATCTCCAGCCCTTGGGCCGCCGTCAACCGGGGAATGGCCGGACTCGATGAATCACTCACCATGCGCCTCTACGGACTCGCCGGAATCCCCAGCCCCCGCACCCACTACTTCTCCTTCCGCGTCATCGATTCCGCCTCCGAAACCAACCCCTCCGATCAATATTCCGGAGACCTCTGGGGACTCTACCTCGCCATGGAACAACCCAACGGATCCTTCCTCGACGAACGCAACCTCCCCGATGGCAACATCTACAAAATCGAAGGAGGCTCCGGAGACAAAAAGGAACAAGGCAACACCCAGGTCACCAACTCCTCGGACTGGAGCTCCTTCTACTCCGCCTCAAACAGCGCCCAAACCGAACAATGGTGGCGCGATAACATGCACATGCCCGGTTACTACTCCATGCGCTCCCTCAACCGCCTCCTCGGAAACGTCGATATCCGCATCGGTTACAACCACTACTTCTACCACGAGCCCACCCTCGACCAATGGCACGTCATGCCCTGGGACCTCGATATGATGTACATCGCCGAAACCCACCAGGCCGGCGTCATCCGACAGCAAAACTCCATCCTCAACCACTCCCAACTCGCCATCGAATTCCGCAACCGCGCACGCGAAATCCTCGACCTCGTCGCCTCCAACGACAGCCCCACCGGCGGCCAAATCGGACAACTCGTCGACGAATACGCCGACATCGTCAACCCCACCGGCCAAACACACACCTGGGCGGACGTCGATGCCTTCATGTGGAACTACCACCCCCGCACCAACGGCTCACCCGGCAATGCCTCCGGACAAACCAACCACAAAGGCAACTTCTACGCCTCACCCTTCACCGACTCCCGCTTCGGAGGAACCTACCAACGCACCCTCATCTCCGAAGACCATGAAGGCTACGTCAACCACATCATCAACTACACCACCGACACCTTTACCGGCGGAAACTGGTCCCCCGGAAACGGCATCCCCGCCGGCTACGGATACGAGTATCTCAATGACGAAGCCGACGACCCCAACATCCCCAACAAACCCACCCTCGCCTACACCGGCCCCGCCGGATTCCCCGTCAACGGACTCTCCTTCAGCAGCGGCACCTTCTCCGATCCCAACAGCAACAACTCCTTCGGGAAAATGCGCTGGCGCATCGCAAAAATCCTCGCACCCGGACTCCCCGGCTACCAACCCAACACCCCCCGAACCTACGAGATCGAGACCGTAGCCACCTCACCCGAAATCCTCTCCTTCAACAGCGCCTACCAATTCTCCCCCGATCCCATCCAGCCCGGTGCCACCTACCGCGTCCGCGTCCAGCACGAGGACTCAACCGGCCGCACCAGCCACTGGTCCGATCCCGTCGAATTCCTCGCCGCTGCTCCTAGCACCACTCTCTGGAGCGATCACCTCGTGATCTCCGAGATCATGTACAACCCGCCCCAGCCCAATGCCAGCGAGTCCCTCGTCTCCACCAACAACAACGACTTCGAATTCATCGAACTCACCAACATCTCGTCCACCATCACCCTCGACCTCACCGGGCTCGACTTCTCCGCCGGCATCACCTTCGACTTCGCCACCGCCTCCCTCACCGCCCTCGCCCCCGGCGCCTCCGTTCTCCTCGTAAAAAACCAGGCCGCCTTCGAAGCACGCTACGGCACCGGCCTCCCCGTCATCGGCACCTACCCCAATTCCCTCTCAAATGGCGGAGAACAAATCACCCTCTCCTTCGCTCAAAACACCCCCATCATCGACTTCATCTACGGCACCGCCTCCCCCTGGCCCTCCGCGCCCGATGGCGGAGGCGTCTCACTCATCCTCATCAACCCCACCTCCGGACCCGACCATTCCCTTGCCGCCAACTGGACTGCCGGAATCCAAAATGGCACCCCCGGAACACCGGAACCCGAAGGCCTGTCCTACTCCGATTGGCTCGCCGATAACTTCACCCCCGGAGAACTCGGCAACCCCGCCATCTCCGGAGAAAACGCCGATCCCGACAACGACGGAATCTCCAACCTCCTCGAGTACGCCCTCTTCAGCGATCCCCAATCCACCGACCCGCTTGAATCCCTCATCACCTCCTCCTTTGTCGAGGACGGCGGACAAACCTACTTCACCTTCACCTACCGGCAGCGCACTCCCGCACCGGAACTCACCTACATCCCCCAAATCTCCACCGGGCTCCAGACCTGGCGCGAAGGACCTTCCCACCTTGTCGAATTCTCAAATGTCGACCATGGCAATGGCTCCAGCACCGTCACCGTCCGCTCCACCAGCCCATTCACCATACAAGCCAGAGAGTTCGCCCGCCTAAAGGTGATCCGCTCCGCGCCCTAAACTGCGTTCACGGCAATGCAAGAGACCTCCAGCTTCATTCCCTTTGCAAAAGGAACTCCCCTAGCTGATCTCCTCCGCGATAAAGTCGCCCAACAGCTCATCCAACTCGGTAAAGGCATCGTCCATTTCCTCTTCGATCCCCGCAAGATGATCTGATTCCGTTCTCGAATACTCCCCACGGTCCTCATTCCGCGTTTGGCACCACTGGCTCGCATTGAGCACGTCCACCATCGCGCTGGCACCTACCAGATCAAACGAATTGATAATCCGGCTGTGATCGAGCCCGCTCTGCCAAAAATCATGCAGACCATCACCTTCCTCAAGAAGCTGGACGGTCTCTACGACATCAAGGACAGCCCGCTCTTCACGACTCGGTTTGCTCTCCCCTGCCTCCTCGCTCAACTCATCAACCAGGATCAATACCTCATCACTCCACTCAACCTTCACTCTTCCAATATTCATCTCGCCCTTGTGTTGCCGATGATCTTTTCCCCGGTCAAGGATCTGTTGAAAAAACCAGCCAACTTTATCCGGTTCGAAGCACAAAAAAAGGTGACCCGCTTTCGCAGATCACCTTTTGAAAAAATCGGAGATTCTCCGCCTTAGCCAATAAGCTCGGGCCAATCTTCCGTGTGGAAGAACTCGCCCTCCGGCTTGTCCGTGCGCTCGTAGGTGTGCGCACCGAAGAAATCACGCTGCGCCTGCAAGAGGTTCGCAGGGAGACGCTCGGCACGATACGCATCGTAGTAGGACAACGATCCACCAAAGGAAGGAACCGGAATGCCGTTCGTCGCAGCAAGAGCCACCACTTCACGCCAGTCCTGCTGTCCGTCATTAAGCACCTGCGTGAAGAACGGGGAAAGCATCAGGTTGGTCGGAGGAGTATCGGACTGATAAGCCTCGGTGATGCGGTTCAGGAAGCGGGCACGAATGATGCAACCACCACGCCAAATCTTGGCAATCTCACCAAGCTTAAGATTCCAACCCTTGTCAGCACCCACCTTCGTGATCAGGTCAAGACCCTGCGCGTAGGAAACAATCTTGGAAGCGTAGAGAGCATTGCGCACCTTCTTCACCAAATCCTCCTTGCTCATCTTCAGATCGAAATCCCAATTGCTTGGTCCCTGAAGAATGCCACTCGCTACCTTACGCTGATCACGCATCGAGGAAAGAATCCGCGCTTCCACGGAACCCGCGATTGTCGAGAACGGCACCGCCTGCTCAACCGAGCCCATCACCGTCCAACGTCCGGTGCCCTTCTGGCCCGCTTTGTCCACGATGAGATCAACGATGTCCTTGCCCGTCTCAGGATCCTTCTGCTTGAAGATGTTCGCCGTGATCTCGATCAGGAAGGACTCAAGGTCTCCCTCATTCCAGTCGGCAAAAATATCAGCCAGCTCTTCGTTCGAGAACCCGGCCGCCTTGAAAATATTGTATGCCTCACAGATCAACTGCATGTCACCATACTCGATGCCGTTGTGAACCATCTTCACAAAGTGACCTGCGCCACCCTCACCAATGTGCACCACGCAAGGCTCGCCATCGACCTTTGCCGAGATGCTCTCGAAGATAGGCTTCATGATTTCCCAGGTCGACTCAGGTCCACCGGGCATGATGGAAGGGCCTTTAAGCGCGCCTTCTTCACCACCGGATACACCCGCTCCAATGAAACGGAAACCAGCCTCGCCGACATACTTGTCGCGACGCTCAGTGTCGGTGTAGAGAGAATTGCCACCATCAATGATGATGTCACCTGGATCGAGGAGAGGCATGAGATCCTTGATCACATAATCAACTGGTGCGCCCGCTTGAACCATGATTTGAATTTTACGGGGAACAGCAAGAGACTCGACAAACTCTTCGAGAGTCTCGGCTCCGACGAGCTGCTTACCGGGATTTTCCTCAATGAACTCAGTCATCTTGGAGGTGGTGCGGTTGTAAACCGAGACTTGAAAGCCGCGGCTTTCAACGTTGAGAACAAGGTTCTGACCCATGACGGCCAGCCCAATTAGTCCGAAATCACTTTTCTTTTCCATGGCGATAATCCGCTTTTGGCGGGGCGGTTGCCTTAGCCATCTATCCCCGAAAAGGCAAATGCAATCTGCCTGACACCTCAATTGACCAATCCGGCCCTTCCCCGCTGGCTCACTTTCCGCTAGCGTCCCAACCAGCCACCAACATGCTCACCGACCCCGTCAACATCAGCTTCCAAATCCCCGCCCGCGACCCTCTCGGACGCGAGGAAATCATGGGCAAGCTCCGCTTCCTCCCCGATCATGTCGAACTCGCCTGGCGGCTCAAAGGCAACGTCTTCTCCGGAGGAAAAAGCGAAATGCAAACCATCGACCTCCCCTACGGCGAGATCGAACATGTCGATCTCGTCAAAAAATGGTGGAAAATCCGCCAAATCGTCTTCCGCGTCTCCGATCCCCGCCTCCTGAGTGAGATCCCCGCCGCCGAAATGGGAAAACTCACCATGGACATCGACGAGCGCTCCCGTGAAGAAGCCATGAAACTCCACGGCCTCATCGACTTCAAGCGCTCCATCTTCATCCTCGACGCCCAGGAAGAACGGCTCAAAGCCATGAAGAGCGACCTCTAGGACCACCGTCCCACCCCCTCGGGAGCAATCCCCCCCTAATTCCCCTGCACCATCACGGTGATCCGGCGGCTGTGCGGCTGGTCACGATGCTCAAAAAGAAAAATCCCCTGCCAGGTCCCCAAAGTCGCCCGGCCTTCAATCACCGGAATCACCTCACTCGTCCGCGTCAACACCATCCGGATGTGCGAGGGCATATCATCCGGCCCCTCATAGGTGTGGATGAAATAAGGGGTATCCTCCGGCACCAAATGGTCGAAAAATGCATGCAGATCGGTCCGCGCACTCGGATCCGCATTTTCCATAATCACCAAACTCGCACTCGTGTGCTGCACAAAAACCGTCACCGTCCCCGTCGTAATCCCCGACTCCGCCACAATCGACTCAACCTGCCGCGTAATCTCATAAGTCCCCTTCCCCGAGGACTGCACCGCAAAACTGGCTGGATGGTTCGCCATCGTCGTCCTACTCGCCCGCCTTCTTGATCGCGTCGTAAGTCGGGTGCGCTTGCGGAGTCACCTGAAGATCAAGCACTTGCGTGCCACGAATCACCCGCAGAGACGTCGTCTTCTCCGGAATCAGATAATAAAATGCGTTGATCGCCGTCCCGTAGGTCGTCACCGGCCATCCGCCCAAACTCAACAACACATCCCCCTTCTGAAGCCCCACTTTGCCCGAAGGAGACTCCGGACGAACCCCCTCAACCGCCGGGATGGGATTGAGATGATCCAAATGTAGCCCCAACCAACAACGCCTCAACGCCTTGTGGGTCTTAAAATCCTCCAAATTGCGCTCCACCGCTTCAATCGGAAGCGCGTAGGTGCCATTCCCAAAGTCAGGAGTCGGCTGATGCGAAATCGCCACCAACGCCCCCTTCTCATCGTAAAGAGGCTGCCCCGGCTTCGGAAGGGCCCCGGGATGATGAATCCTCAGAAAACTCAGCGGCAGATGCTGATCATGAAACTGGGTCTCCCAACTCACCACCAGACTTGCCGCACCCTGTTTGCCTGATTTCAAATAAAGCGCATCTCCGGCCTTCAATCCCTGGGCTTTCCCAAAATTTGGAGCCGATTCAGTCTTGGGACCTTTTAAAAGCGTGATCCGCGACTGGGGGTCATGCGCCAGAAACTCAAACGAATCCCCCCCCACTTTGGCCTTGGCAAGATCCACCCCCGCAACGCCAACCGTCGCATAAATCTCACCACCTACCGGCAGCGCGATCGCGTGGGCCTCCCCTCCGTCATCACTCAGCGGGAAGGTAAGAAGAACTTGTGCCGAAACAATGACTGGACTCAGCGCGGCAGCAAATACCGCGCATCCGGGGATACGAAATCTCATCAAGATACTATAGGGGACCGATTAAAATTCCTGCTTCGTCGCCTCACGGGACCGATAATTCGCCCCGTTCTCGAAATCCACCGCTGGCAGCGGCTTGGACCCGTCGCGCTCAAAGGAAGCAGGCGCAACATTCGGATTGGAGGCCGGACCCGTCGCAGATGGCCAGATAAGGATTCCAACCATCAAAGCCGCGTAAGCCACTCCAGCTCCCGCTACCCATTTGATCGATCCCAACTCACGGAACCAGGTCCCAACACGTTCGCCAAGCAAGCTGAGGGAAGATTTCTTGAGAAGCTCCTGACGCTGTCGGCTCTGGAATTCGTCAAGGAAGTCCTCGAAGTAACCATCTCGGGGAGTTTCATAACGCTTCAAGCGAATGATATTTTGAATTTGTTCTTCGCGATTATTCACAATGACATTAATTTTTTGTATTATTTCCTTAAATTTCCATGAAGATCAAGGATATTTATCGGAGATACTCTTCCAAATGCCCCTGCAACTGCTGGTGCGCGTAAAAGAGTCTCGAGCGGACGGTCCCCTCCGATACTCCAAGGATTTTGCTGATCTCAGCATGGGGAACCCCTTGAATATCGAACATGGTAACAACTGCTCTGTGGTCCTCTGACAGCGCTTGCATCGCTTCGTTCAATTTTTTTTGAAGTTCGTTCACCCCACTCTGGTGCCGTGGATTCGCCCCATGGCTCAAATCCACCATCGCATCATCCTGCTGAATCCCCGATTCCACGTCATCCAGACTCCACGCCGCCCTCCGTTTCCGCTTCTTTAAAAAATTTAGGGTCATGTTCGTCGCGATGGAGTAAATCCACGTGTAAAAGGTCGATTTCCCCCGAAACCGCTTCACCGAACGGTAGGCCTTCGCAAAAATATCCTGCAACAGATCATGCGTATCCTCCTTGTTGGAGGTCATGTGATACACCATCCCGTAGAGCTTGGGTGAAAACTTCACCACCAATTCATCAAAGGCACGGGTATCCCCCTCTTGCGCGCGGCGGACGAGATCTTGATCAGGATCTTGAATTCGGTCGTTGGACATGTGTTGGGCGAACTTGAAATACAGGAGGCAGGGCAGCTTCTCCTTCGCTCGATGATAGAGACACGGAAGCAGGGCGCACGTTCAATTTCCACGCTCAATTATCACCCCAACCCAATCGGTCTCCGGTAAAATGAACTTTTCCAGCTCCACCCGCACCTGCTCCACCTCAAAATTCTCCAGCACATGGGCCGCAATGTCCTGCGCCAGCGTCTCAATCAGCTGCCTCTCCCCCCTCCCCGCCAACTCCCTCACCTGATCCGCCACCTCCTTGTAATCAACCGTCCCCGCAATCCCGTCATCCCCGGGGAATCCTGACACCGTCATCGTCAAATGCGCCCGCAGCACCTGCGCCTCCGCCCGCTCCTCCTCCGGAACACCGATGCGGCAGCTCAGCTGCAGCCCCTTGATGACAATCTGATCAGACATACGTAAAAAAACTCAATCAACGCCCCTTCCCCTCAAGCCATTCCCGAAACTCGGTCAGATGGCTAAAAATATGCCTCGGCCGCGCATTCCGTAGCCGCAATTCCGGATCGTAACCCGTCGTCACCGCCACCGATCCCACCCCGCCATGGTGCGCCGTATCAATATCGTGCACCATATCTCCCACAAAAGCCGTCGTCGCAGGATCCAGCGAATGCCCCGTCAAAATCCCCCCAATCCGATCCCGCTTGTCAATCACCCCCGCATAAATCGCCTCAAAAAAGTGGTCCATCTCCAGCCGATGCGCCTGCTCCGCAAAAACCTTCTCATCCATGCTCGAGAGCACAAAGCACCTCACTTCCCGCTCCACACACCACGTCAGCATCTCCCGCGCATGCGGAAGCACCGTCACCTGCTGGGGCGACCCCCGAAAAGCCGCCCGAAAAACATCCTCCAGCTCCTCAATCGCCACCCCCGGCAGCACCTCCTCGTAAAACTCCGGATAAGGCAGCCGGAACCGCTCCCGAAACTCCTCCACTTCCATCGCCGGAATCCCGTAGGCCCCCAGCACCGCATTCGTGGCATCCAGCGTCGGTGGCAAATCGTTCACCAAAGTCCCGGACCAGTCGAAAAGAAGATTCTGATACATCATGTTAACCCAAGGTCATTCGAAGCTGCTTGATGTGCTCTTCCCCCAGCTCCTTTTGCAAACGCTTCAGCAATTGCGGCTTCAGCTGCTCCAAATGATACCGCATCGCCGGCTGAAGCACCTTCAGGGTCAGGCACCCCTTTCTCAGCGAAACCGGCTCGGTCTGCGTCGCAATCACCTCTCCGGCCAAGCTCGCCCACGCTTCCTTCACCCGATCCTCATCCAGCCCGCCCCTCATCCCAATCGAGTCGAGAATCGACTCAATATAGGCGGACGCCTCGGAAACATTGCGGTTCAGATCGAGCGGAAAATGCCCCCCAACCCAGTCCCGCATGAAATGCGACCGGATCTTCTGCGGGCTCGCCTTCTTCTCGGGACCCCGCTTTTTCATCGCTTCGAAGGATTACTCACCGTCGTCGCCAATGGCCTCGACAGGACATCCCTCCATCGCTTCAACGCACTGCTCAAGCTCCTCTTCCCCTTCGGGTTGCTTGAAAACATACGAGTAACCCTCGTCGTCAGAGCGCTGAAAGTTCTGGGGAGCCGTCTCCCGGCACAGATCGCAGTCGATACACTGGGAATCGACATAAAACTTACCGCCAACGTTTTCCGGATTCTTATCTTCGAGATCAGCCATGGTATTACGCAGGAAGAATTCGCCCACCCGACCGAAAGATGCAAACTCTTTTTGCCCGCCCTTTCTCGCTTTGCAAGCCGACCCTCCCGTAGTTAGCTAGCTCCCGCACCCGCTAAGATGATGAAACCCGACACCCAACCAGACGCCGAAGAAGATTTTTGGGATCTTGGAGACGAAGATCTCGACACCCGGAATGACACCCCGAAAAAGGACGACACCCCTTCGGACAAAGCCCCCGGGAAAAAGGCCCCAGTCCCCAACTCTCCCAAGCCTGCGGCCAAAACAGAGCCGGAAGAAGACATCGAAGATTCAATCGATGACGACTCCGCCGAAGAACCCGGGCCCATCGAGGACCCGGTCGAAGCGGAAGCCATCGCCCCCGCTGACGACCTCCCCGCGCCTGAAACCTCCTCACCGGAGAATCAGGACCAAGCTGCCGGTGACACCGCTTCCGTCATCAAAAATAAATTCAGCGAATCAATCTCGCGCCTCTCACTCGTCGAAAAAATCTCCCTCTCTTCCGTCATCATCGCCCTGCTCATCGTCGCCGGTTGGGGGCTTTCGACCTACTACGAGCACGCCCCGGAGGGCACCCTCGTCACCTTCACCGAGGATTTCCCGGTCGAAGGAACCCACGCCGCCATTGATGAAATCGACACCTACTGGCGCCAACCCATCCGAAAAGGCGAAAATGCCGACCGCGGAGTCCAACTCAAGGCCCGGCTCATCCCCTGCGCCCGCATCAAACTCTCCGGCACCGGATCCGCCTCACTCTCCATCTCCTTCCAGGACGATGAAAAAGAACTCGTCGGCGACCCCATTTCCCTCGATGTCGAAAACGGAGTCTTTAAAAAATCCGGCAGCGCCGAGATCGTCATCAACTCCACCGCCGGATTCGAAAACGCCTCCGCCATCAACGCCTACACCAACGAGGACATCAACCCCTGGTCCCTCATCATCGTCGAGGGCGCCCCGGGCACCAACCCCTCCTATCAGGACATCGATCACATCCTCGCCGAAGTCCGCGTATCTCCCATCGTTCAAGAACAAGAATAACCATGTCTGAATCACCCGCTCCCCTCGTGCCCAAAGAAGGTTGGCACGTCATGCATCTCTACTACTCGGTCGACCACAGCCAGTGGGGACTCCTCTCTGACTCCGAAAAACGCGAGGCCAAAACCCGCCTCACCGGACTCGTCCAGGAAATCCGCTCCACCCCACACACCCAGCTCCTCATCTTCGCCGTCGCCACTCCCAAGGCAGACATCGGCTTCATGCTCCTCACCCCGGACCTGCATGACGCCACCGCCTTCGAAAAACAACTCACCCTCTCCCTCGGCGCGGACGTCCTCACCCCCACCTATTCCTACCTCTCCCAGACCGAACGGTCGGAATACACCACCACCCGCGAACAATACGGAAAAGATACCCTCGTCGGCGAAGAAGGCCTCACCGAAGGATCCCCCGAATACGAGGAAAAGCTCACCGAGTTCGACACCCGCATGGAGCACTACCTCAAGCACCGCATGTACCCCGTCCTCCCCGACTGGCCGGCCATCTGCTTCTACCCCATGTCCAAACGCCGCGCCACCAACCCCGACTACAACTGGTATTCCCTCGAGCACGACGCCCGCGCCAAGCTCATGAAGGGCCACGCCACCACCGGCCGGAAATACTCCGGTAAAATCCTCCAGCTCATCACCGGATCCACCGGCCTCGATGAACACGAATGGGGCGTCACCCTCCTCGCGCACGACACCATCGAAATCAAAAACATCGTCTACGAAATGCGCTTCGATGAAGTCTCCGCCCGCTACGCCGAGTTCGGCGACTTCTACATCGGCATGCAGCTTCCCCTCGACCAACTCTTCGAGCGCGTCTGCCTCTAAAAACCAAAACCATGCGCTGGCTCCTCCTCGCCTCCCTCACCCTCCTCGCCTCCTGCTCGAGCTACCACCTCGACTACGAAAAGGCCGCGAAGAACTTCAAGGAAGCCAAGGACCCCGCCGGCCCCTGGCAAGGCACCTGGAAGAGCGAAGTCAACGGACACCACGGCCCCCTCTGGTGCCTCGTCTCCCGCGATCCACAAAAACCAAACGACTGGAAATTCCGCTACCGCGCCGGCTGGGGCATCCTCAAATTTGGCGACTACACCCACCCCGTCAACGCCCCCCTCAAACCCAACGGCACCCTCCCCCTCGACGACAAAATGACCCTGCCGAACAACTTCGGCACCTACGCCGTAAAAGGCACCATCACCCCCAAGGACTTCAAAGTCCGCTACCAGGGCAACGGCGACAAAGGCACCATGACCCTCGCCCGCCCCCAATAATTTTCTCTGATGAACAAGCTCGACGAAATCATCGCGTACAAAAAACAGGAGATCGAACCCCTGATCCCCCTCACCAAAAAACTCCGCGCCTCCGCCCTCATGCGGAATGACTTCGCCGGCTTCCGCACCGCCCTCGATCGCGGCCCCGGCAAACTCGGCGTCATCGCCGAAGTCAAAAAAGCCTCCCCCTCCGCCGGCGTCATCGACCCCAATTTCGACCCCGTCCGCCAGGCCCAACGCTACATCGATGGCGGCGCCTCCTGCATGTCCATCCTCACCGACGAAAAATTCTTCCAGGGCCACCTCTCCTACCTCACCCAAATCTCCAAAATCTCGCCCATCCCCCTCCTCCGGAAGGACTTCATGGTCCACGAGTGCCAAATCTATGAAGCCATCGTCTCCGGCGCCGATGCCATCCTCCTCATCGTCGCCTGTCTCGACGATGACCTCATGAAGCACCTCTACGAGACCGCCAAGGACTTCCAGCTCGACGTCCTCGTCGAAGTCCACGACCTCCCCGAAATGGAGCGCGCCCTCGATCTCGGCGCAGACCTCATCGGTATCAACAACCGGAACCTCAAGGAATTCACCACCGATCTCACCACCACCGAACGACTCGCCGAAGAGGTCCCCTCTGAAACTCTCCTCGTCTCCGAGTCCGGCCTCAAATCCCCCGCCGACGCCCAACAAGTCCTCGACTACGGCGCAAACGCCGTCCTCATCGGCGAAGCCCTCATGCGCGCCGACGATCCCTCCCGCGAGATCGAAAAATACCTCGCCCTGGAAACCCCCTCCTCGCAGTAAGGAGTACCAGCACCCGGCCCGCTCCCCCAAAACCAAATCCCACTTCCATGAATGATTCATGGGGAAGGGTAATTTTACACGTCACCTGGAGCAGGCCCTCTTGATCATTTTTGGGACTCAGGGCTCTTTATCAAAGACGGTTTTTCTCTAAGAAAGCGCTGATTAAAGAGGGAGTGCGCTGCTGCAAGTCATGTTGAAGTCTGGCAAGGCGCGAAGGGCGACGCTGATGATCAGCGGCTCCCTGAGCAACGCCGCCAGAATCCAAAAGGGCTGCAGCTCCTCTTACCACGGAAGCCAAGCTTCCCTGGCTAAAAAATCTATTAAATATTTCAGCGTGCTTCATCTTGAAGCAGTGTTTCCCTAACTTCATCCACCCCTTAGAAAATATGAATCACTCCCAATTCACCATCTTTTTTTCTGCCTCCCTCATGACATCAGTAGCTTGTCACGCCGCACTGGTCCTCGACACCTTCGAACAGTCGGATTTTGAAATTTCATACCCCGGTAATCAAGTCGCATTTCCCTCGATGGTCATATCGGACTTAGTAGAAATGAGACAAGCATCGATCAATCCACGAAGAGTAGGGACCGGGACTGCATCAGCACAGGTTAATACAAATCTCAGCCTGTTCACAATGAACATCGACGCTCCGGTAAGACCAACATTCCCAGTAGACATTATTCTCAGCTACAGTGGAGGCGATCCCTATAACCTATTGGGCTATACCGGATTCGAATTCGATATTGTAAACCTATCAGGAGAAGGAACTCTCGTCACGTCACTTGGATTTAGTGATATAGTCGAAAGCACCTTTCCCCGAACCGTCATCCAAGAGGGCACAATGTTCGTTGCAATGGAAAATGCTCTCTTCGGTCCCCAATCCTCACTCGCTTCGTTTGATTTCATCGGGTTCGTCTTCGAAGCCCGTACCGAGCAATTCAGCTTCGATCTCGAAGAAATCCGCATCGTCCCCGAACCTTCAACAGTGGCATGCTCATCCCTTGCCCTGATCATGCTCTTCAAAAGAAGGCGTATCTAATTTTATTCTGAATCTCCGATTTTACATTCCACTATTTTCTCTGATTCATCACAGATGATCCCCTCATACTCCCCGCAAAAATCTGTGGAACGAATCCACATCCCCCCCAAAAACCCTCTGCTTCCTCAGTTCACTCTGTGGTCACTCTCCGCCCACAGCGCCTCTGCGGTCCCCTTCCCTCAACCAATCATCCGGTCCAGCCGGGGTTTAAAAAACGCCCCCCACCAGAACCAAAAAACTCCGTGCCTCCGCCCTCATGCGGAATGACTTCGGCGGCTTCCGCTCCGCCCTCGATCTCGGCGCAGACCTCATCGGCATCAACAACCGGAACCTCAAAGAGTTCACCACCGATCTCACCACCACCGAACGCCTCGCCGAGGAAGTCCCCTCCGAAACCCTCCTCGTCTCCGAGTCCGGCCTCAAATCCCCCGCCGACGCCCAACAGGTTCTCGACTACGGAGCCAACGCCGTCCTCATCGGCGAAGCCCTCATGCGCGCCGATGACCCCTCCCGCGAGATCGAAAAATACCTCGCCCTGGAAACCCCCTCCTCGCAGTAAGGATTACCAGCACCCGGCCCGCTCCCCCAAAACCAAATCCCACTTCCATGAATGATTCATGGGGAAGGGTAATTTTACACGGAGTCACATAAAAATACATGTTGTAAAACAACTCGATTTTTTATGTTATGCACCATACGTAAAAAATTTATTTCACTGCCATCTTTTCTAGTATTACAGCTAAATGGTCAATCGTCAGACAGTGCCATTTTACCTGAGACCGCATCAGCACTGGAACCATTACCTCTCTACCTACAGATGCAAAAAACATCGTAGGTCTTCATACCATTCATCCCGAAATCACAAATTCAGTTTGTCTGGATCCAATCTGGCTGCCACTTGCTCCCATCAACGAACACCTCTATATTGACGATAGCGAAATCAATCCAGCTCCCAATGATTCACGACAACTCGAGTACGATGGCGTCACCATTCCCTTAAAATCACATATCTTCGTTTCTGCAGGAACCTACCGTGTGCGAATTTCTTTGGCCGACGTGCTAGTCCCTGGAGCAGGCCCTCTTGATCATTTTTGGGACTCAAGGCTCTTTATCAAAGAGAGCAGTTTTTCTCTAACTTCATCCACACCTTAGAAAATATGAATCACTCCCAATTCACCACCTTTGTTTCTGCCTCCCTCATGGCATCAGTAGCTTGTCACGCCGCACTGATCCTCGACACCTTCGAACAGTCAGATTTTGAAATTTCATCAAGTGGCCAGGAAGTTGCGTTCCCCTCGATAATTATTTCAGATCTAGTTGAGGAGAGACAAGGGTCAATTATCCCACGAAGAGTAGGAACAGGGACTGCATCAGCACAGGTTGATACAAATCTCAGCCTGTTCACAATGAACATTGACGCTCCGGTAAGACCAGCATTTCCGGTCGGCATTATTCTCAGCTACAGTGGAGGCGATCCCTATAACCTATTGGGCTATACCGGATTCGAATTCGATATTGTAAACC
>JBPOGH010000022.1:0-57939 GCA_051252135.1 Verrucomicrobiaceae bacterium
TGAACTGTGAACTGTGAACTGTGAACTGTGAACTGTGAACTGTGAACTGTGAACTGTGAACTGTGAACTGTGAACTGTGAACTGGGAACTGGGAACTGGGAACTGGGAACTGGGAACTGGGAACTGGGAACTGGGAACTGGGAACTGGGAACTGGGAACTGGGAACTGAAAGCCTGAGGGACGGGGTTGGGGTTGCGGACTGCGGGCGGGTGGTTTGGTGGGGCGGAGTGCCGGGCTGGTCCGGTTTTCTTGCGAGGCGGATGGTTTGGGCGGCGCTGCGCTTTGCCCTTCGTTATGTTATTTAGCCCCGTTGGGGCGGGGGAGACGGGGGTTGGTATTTTCCTGCGAGGTGGAAAACCAGGGCGGGGTTGGAGTTGCGGACTGCGGGCGGGTGGTTTGGTGGGGCGGAGTGCCGGGCTGGTCCGGTTTTCTTGCGAGGGGGGTACCAGGGCGGCGCTTCGCTCTGCCCTTCGCTAAGTTATTTAGCCCCGTTGGGGCGGGGGAGACGGGGGTTGGTATTTTCCTGCGGGGCGGAAAACCCGGGCGGGGTTGGGGTTGCGGACTGTGGGCGGGGGAGGCGGTCCTTTAGGGAGGTTTTTGCGATTCTCGCGACCTTTCAGGGCGCTGGATGCTCCGTGTGGCCAGACCCATGGCTGAAGCCATGGGCTTTGTTCTTTAGAGCCTTCAGCTCTTTAACTTCCGAAGGGCGGGGATTGGGTTGCGGGCTGCGGGCGGGGGAGGCGGTCCTTTAGGGAGGTTTCTGTGATTCTCGCGACCTTTCAGGGCGCTGGATGCTCCGCGTGGCCAGACCCATGGCTGAAGCCATGGGCTTTGTTCTTTAGAGCCTTCAGCTCTTTAACTCCCGACGGTTGACCTTGAGTTGTCGGGGATGCCGTTGGGGCGGGAGACGGCCTCTTGGGGAGGTTTTTGCGATTCTGGCGACCTTTCAGGGCGCTGGATGCTCCGCGCGGCCAGACCCATGGCTGAAGCCATGGGCTTTGTTCTCTAGAGCCTTCAGCTCTTTAACTTCCGACGGTCGCCCTTGAGTTGACGGGGATTGCGTTGGGGCGGGGGATCAGGGGAAGAGGCCGCGGGTTTGTTTGACTTTGGCGACGGTCTCGATGCCGGTGGCGAGGGCGCCGAGGCGCATGCCGCATTTGCGATTTTCGCAGAAGAGGAGGAGGTTTTCGAAGGATTCGTTGAGTTTGGTTTCGAGTTTGCTGATGACCTCGTTGCGGGTCCAGCTGAAGCGTTGGAGGTTCTGGACCCACTCGAAGTAGGAGACGGTGACGCCGCCGGCGTTGCAGAGGACGTCGGGGATGAGGAAGATGTCACCGCGTTGTTCGATGATGGTGTCGGCCTCCGGGGTGGTGGGTCCGTTGGCGGCTTCGGCGAGGATGCGGCATTTGAGTTGGGCGGCATTGTCTCCGGTGATGACGCGCTCGAGGGCGGCGGGGACGAGGACGTCGCAGGGCTGGAGGAGGAGTTCGTGGGGGTCGATCATTTCGGCGCCGGGGAATCCGGCGACGCCTCCGTTGTGGGCGACGTGGTGGTGGAGGGCTTCGGCGTCGATGCCATCCTTATTCCAGATGGCTCCGGAGATGTCGCTGACGCCGCAGATTTTAACGCCGTAGCTGTTGAGGGTGCTGACGGCGTGGGAGCCGACGTTTCCGAAGCCCTGGACGACGGCGGTGGCTCCTTGAATGGGGATGTTGAGCTTGGCGAGGGCTCGGGTGATGAGGAAGGCGACGCCGTGGCCGGTGGCTTCGGTGCGGCCTTCGGAGCCCTGGAGTTCGACGGGCTTTCCGGTGATGACCTCGGGGACGAAGCGTCCTTCGCGGGTGGAGTAGGTGTCGAGGATCCAGGCCATGTGCTGTGAGTTGGTGCCGACATCGGGCGCCATGACGTCGACTTCAGGGCCGATGAAGGGTGAGATTTCCTGGGCGAAGCGTCGGGTGAGGCGTTCTTGTTCACCCATGGACATGGAGCGGGGGTCGCAGGCGATGCCGCCTTTTCCGCCGCCGTAGGGAAGTCCCATGAGGGCGCACTTCCAGTTCATCCACATGGCGAGGGCGGCGACCTCGCCGATATTGACCTTGGGGTGGTAGCGGAGGCCGCCTTTGACGGGGCCGCGGGAGAGGTGGTGTTGGACGCGGTGTCCGAAGAAGACCTCGGTGCGGCCGTCATCCATGGTGACGGGGAGGGAGACGGTGATGAGGCGTTTGGGCCATTTGCAGCGCTCGCGGACGCGGGGGTCGAGTTCGAGGAAGTCGGCGACGCGGTCGAACTGATTGGCGGCCATGCCGAAGACGGGATCGCGGAGGAGCTCTTCTTTCATTGGCTATGAAGTTAGCCGCTGGATGGGGGGGCGCAAACTGGAAATGTGGGTGAGAACTCGGTTGGGGGAATGATCCGCAGATTAAGAAGATTTCCGCAGATTTTCTTTAGCTTGGTTTGGGGGGCGGAATGGATGATTTGAGGATTGGACGAATGGATGATTGGCTTGGTTGGGGGGCTTGGTTGGGGGGCTTGGTTGGGGGGCTTGGTTGGGGGGCTTGGTTGGGGGGGCTTGGTTGAGGGGGCTTGGTTGAGGGGGCTTGGTTGAGGGGGCTTGGTTGAGGGGGCGGCGGGGGCGCCGCGACTCCTTTGGGGCTTGGTTGATGGGGGCAGGATGCACCCAAGGGCATTGTACCCCCGCTCCTTTGTTAGATGTATTCCTGGTAGGTGGGTTTGATGATGAGTTCGGGGACGACGACGGTGGGGGGGAGTTGGGCGATGGCGACGATGAGGGAGGCGATGTCTGCGGGGTGGATCATGCGGGCCTTTTGTTCGTCGGGGACGGGGACGGGGCGGTCGTTGAGGATGGGGGTGTTGATTTCGCCGGGGCAGATGGAGGTGATGCGGATGCCGTTTTGGGCTTCTTCGGCACCGGCACCGGAGGCGAGTCCGGAGACGCCGAACTTGGAGGCGGCGTAGGCGGCGCCGGCGAGGGGGTAGGCGCGCTTGCCGGCGATGGAGGAGATGTTGAAGATGAGGCCGTCTTTTTTCTCACGCATGGCGGGGAGGGCTGCGTGCATGACGTTGAAGAAGCCGGTGCAGTTGATGGCCATGACTTTATCGAAGTCCTCGGGGCTGAGCTTGTGCATCTGTCGGTTGACGATGTTGATGCCGGCGGCGTTGACGAGGATTTCGGGGGCGTCGATTTGGGCGAAGAGGCGGGCGACGTCATCGCGGTTGGAGATGTCGCAGGCGATGGCGTTGAGGGTGTCTCCGGTGGCTTCGCGAAGTTTGGCTTCGTTGCGGCCGGCGATGGTGACGTGGCATCCGGCGGCGGCGAGTGCTTGGGCGGTGCCGAGTCCGACGCCGCTTCCGCCGCCGGTGACGAGGACGTTTTTTCCTTTAAGTGAGTTCATGTTGGGTTGGGTTGTTTGGGTTGAGATGCGCGTTGTGCTGTGCTGGTCATATCAGCATGCGAATGGGACGGGTAGGAAGGAATGATGAGGCGGCGGGGGAGGTTGTGCATCGGGGGGTGAACGGCGAATTTCTATTTATTTAATTGGGGATGTTCGCGGTTGGTCCTGAGTTTCAGAACGATCAAGTCAGGGAAATAAGGTCACGACAAGGTTTGCAGAATTGGCGATTAGCATTTTGCTTTTAACTATTAGCCCGGTCGACCGGAGGCTACTGCGAGAATGCTCCAAGCTAAGGGCTAAGCGCTAATCATTAGCGACCTTAGGAAATCTTCACCCTCAGGGTGATTTTGCGTGATAGCCTGATGAACTGTATTGGGGTAATAGAGAGCGTCATGTCCCGGCACTATTCTCTGAAGCCCCGCAAGTTTTAAATCGAACTCCGCAGCTCTCAATCCAGCTCTGTCCATGGGGGATAACTCGCCCCCGTCAGCTTATCAGCCAGAACTTTCTCATCCAGCAACATCGTCGCTAACGATCAGGGTTACGAAACACCAGGAGATATCCCCGCTCGACCGATTGGTTGAGGTGGTATAGTTCCCTCGGCAGAGATGAAGGAAGACGACGCTCAGCCTGCTACTGCGGATCTTGAGATCAAGGATGCCCAGTTGATTTTCAACCGGGTTTGGAAGGGACTCGAAGAAGACCTTGGTCGGGAGCGTCTGTGTTTTCCGAAGGAGTTGATTTTGCTTGGAGGAGCCCCGGGATCGGGAAAGGGAACGAATACGGCTTATATTCAGAAAGTTCGCGGAATTGCGTCGAAGCCGATCGTGATCAGCCAGCTTCTCGATAGCCCTGAGGCGCGGAAGATCAAGGCCAATGGCGGAATGGTGGGTGACGAGGAGGTTCTGCGGCTGTTGTTGGACGAGCTTTTGGATCCAAGTTATCATGATAGTGCGTTGCTGGACGGGTTTCCCCGGACGACGGTGCAGGTGGAGTGTCTTAAGATGTTCTACGATGAGATGGTGCTTCTGCGGCGGGAGTTTTCGCATACTCCTCAGGCGCATCATTTTAAGCAGCCGACTTTTCACATCATGGTTCTTTTTGTTGATGAGGCGGAGAGTGTGGCGCGTCAGCTGAAGCGGGGAGAGGAATCGAAAGAGCACAATGCCGAAGTGCGGCAGTCGGGGGTGGGGGAATTGTTTGAAGAGCGGCCCACGGATTTTGATGCGAAGTTAGCGCGGGAGCGATACCGGATGTTTAAGGAGCAGACTTTTGGTGCGCTCGTTTCGCTGAAGCAAATTTTCCACTACCACTTTATCAATGCCCAGGCGCCCATCGAGGTGGTGCAGGAAAATATCATTCGAGAGTTGGAGTATCAGAGCTCTTTGGAGTTGGACCCGCGGACGTACGATACGCTGCGGCATGTGCCCTTGGCGGATGAAGTGGTGCTGTATGCCCGTCAGGAATTGGTGAACCGTCTGGATGAATATCAAGTGGAGCACCCCGGGCAGTTCGCGGAGGTGGTGGAGTTCATCCAGAGTAAGATGATGCCGACGATCAAACGCTATGCGGTGGGCGGTCGGGCGAGGATTAGCACGGAGGATCGTCTCTTTGGTGATCCGGCGGCATTGGCGATGTTGATCGACGTTTTTTCCGAGCGTGGCTTCCGGGCGATGGTGGATGTGCAGCGTGAGAAAACACCTGAGCGGGTGGATCTCGCGACCGGAGAAATCATCTGCAGCCAGAAACCGGTCTATCGAATCAGCGTGTTCTTCGAGGGATCAAAGATCAGGCGTGGATAGAGATGCGGGCGATCACGCGATTGCCCTGGCTGAGGATTGCGGCAAAAGAGGTAAACACCGCGTGTTAGCGGGATGATTTTTCTTCGATGGGGTTTCTAATCGAAGATGGGGTAGAAGGTGTTGAAGGCGAGTTGGCCGAAGACGCCGGGGTCGTTGAAGCGGCGGTGTTGGTCGAGGCCGGAGATGGTGGCGAGTTGGTCGGTGGTGAGGACGAAGTCGAGGTGGAGGTTTTCGCGGAGGCGGTCGGGCGATTGGGTTTTGGGGATGGGGACGGTTCCGCGTTGCATGGCCCAGCGGATGAGGACTTGGGCGGGGGTGCGGGCGTGGGCGGCGGCGATCTTTTCGATGACGGGGTGATCGAGGAGACGGTCGGTTTTTTCGGCCATGCCGAGGGAGAGGTAGGAGTCGGCGCCGAAGGGGGAGAAGGCGGTGACGGCGATGTCCTCCGATTGGGCGTAGCGGACGAGGGCGTCCTGGCAGAGGTAGGGGTGGAGTTCGACCTGGAGGGCGGCGGGCTTGATGCGGGCGTAGCTGAGGAGGTCGCGGAGGCTTTGGGTGGTGAGATTGCAAACGCCGATGCGTTTGACGAGGCCGTCATCGACGAGTTGTTCCATGGCGCGCCAGGTATCGGCGTAGGGCACGCTGATGGGTTTCATGGCGGCGTTTTCCTCGGAGGGGTCGACCCAACCGGGTGGGTAGCGTTCTTCGAAGGGGACGAATTGGAGGGAGATGGGGAAGTGGATGAGGTAGAGGTCGAGTTGGTCGACGCCGAGGTCCTTGAGGGAGCGCTCGCAGGCGGCGCGGACGTGTTGTGGCTCGTGGTAGGTGTTCCAGAGTTTGGAGGTGATCCAGAGGTCGTCGCGTTCGCAAAGGCCGGCATCGAGGGCGGACTTGATGCCTTTTCCGACGAGGTGCTCATTGCCGTAGTCGCTGGCGCAGTCGAGGTGTCTCCAGCCGGTCTCGACGGCTTCGTGGATGACGGAGGGGACGCGGTCTTCGTCGATTTTCCAGGTGCCGAGGCCGGGCGAGGGGAAGGCGGAGCCATCGGGGAGAAGGTGTGCGGACATGAGGGGAGATTAAAGGATGAAGGCCCAAGGATGAAGGCTTAAGGTTGTGCCAGTGCAGGGGAACCTGAGCTCCGGGAGTTCGGCTAAAGCCTACACTACAAACTGGGGGCCGATTGCGGAGTCGAGACTTGAGGGCACAAAAAATGCCAGGAAACCACGGCAATACGGGACAAGTTGGGGCTGCTTCGTTTCCGACCTGACCCGGTCCACCAGCCAGCACTCCGCGGTTCCTGACGAGGGAGGAGGTAAGGGAGCGGGGGAGGAAGGGCAATGGTAAAATGATGCGGATTGCGGGAGGCGGGTGTTGAATCGGGCCGTGACCGGAGAGCGGAGGAGGCGGGGGCGAAATAAACGATCCTATTTTCCAATAAAAGTGCGAGAGTAGGTGTCTCAATAAAGAACCTATTGATTCCAGATTATGAAAACGACTTTTTCCCTCTCCCTGCTGTTGGTTGCTCCGTTGATGGCGCAATCGGGTCTTACAATTTACAATCAGGGAATTGCGGTGGTGCGGGAGGTGGTGCCATTGGATCTTCAGGCGGGGGTGACGGGGGTGACCTTTGACCAGGCGACGGCGCAGGTGCGTCCGGATTCGGTGGTGTTGCGTGATCCGGCGGGGAAGATTGATTTTTCGATCTTGGAGCAGGGGTATCGGAACGATCCGGTGTCACAGGATCTTTTATTGAGTCATTTTGAGGGGAAGACGATTGGGTTTCAGGTGACGAACAGCGAAGGGGTGAGCTCGGTGCTGGAGGGTGAAATTGTGCGGTCGGGTTATGTGCCGGGGGGGCGGCGGCAGTCGCCGATTATCAAGGTGGACGGGATGCTGCAGTTTGAGCTTCCGGGGATGCCTTTGTTTCCGGCACTGGGGGATGATTCGATTTTGAAGCCGAGTTTGAGTTGGCAGATTGATTCGGCGGCGGCGGCGAAGGTGGAGGCGCAGCTTTCGTATATCAGCGGCGGGTTTAGCTGGGAGGCGACTTACAATGTGGTGGCTCCGGAGAAGGGGGAGACGGTGGCGTTGAACGGTTGGGTGACGTTGAGCAATACGAGCGGGACGAAGTTTACGGATGCGACGGTGAAGTTGGTGGCGGGGGAAGTGAATGTGCAGCGGCCGGAGCCAGCGATGTCTGCCGATGCTTTTTCGAATGGCAGATTGAGTGCGAGAATGTCGAAGGCGGAGGTGACGGAGAAGAGCTTTGATGACTTCCATCTTTACGGGCTTCCGAGGCCGCTGACCCTACGGGATCAGGAGACGAAGCAGGTGGAGTTTTTGAATTCGGGGAAGGTGCAGGCGAAGAAGAAGTATGTGTATGCGCCGTTTCGTCAGCGGTTTTACGGAGGGTGGAATCATAATCCGATGCAGCAGGAGTATGCGAAAGATGTGCTGACGTTTTGGGAGTTTAAGAACTCGAAGGAGAATGGTCTGGGAGTGCCGTTTCCAGCCGGGACGGTGCGGTTTTACCGGAGTGACGAGGCGGATGGGAATCTGGAATTTGTGGGCGAGAATCGGATCGATCACACGCCGAAGAATGAGGTGATCTCGGTGCAGACGGGGACGGCATTTGACCTGCTGGGAGAGCGGAAGAATACGAATTTTGAGAAGCAGACGAGTGGGTTGGATTGGGTGCGGGAGAGCTTTGAGATCACGCTGACGAACCGGTCCGAGGAAGAGAAGGTGATTGTGGTGCGTGAGCCGATGTGGCGGTGGTCAAACTGGAAGATCGAGAAGAACTCGATGGAGTTTGAGAAGGTCGATGCGCAGACGATTGAGTTTGAGGTGGAGGTGCCGGCGGATGGGAAGACGGTGGTGAGTTATACGGTTCATTATTTTGAGAAGTGATTTGCGGAGAGTGGGGAGCGGGGAGGTGGCGAGGGGCGGGCTTTTGGGGCTTTTGGCGGTTGGCTTTTAGCTTTGTTTGCGAGCCTGCGGCTCGCGTGGTTTTTATTGGGCTTGGTTGGGGGGAGGAGAGTAACCGCAGATGGACAGGATGGAAGGGATGGCTTGGTAGGGGGGCTTGGTTGAGGGGTTTTTTACCACAGAAAGAGCAGAATAAGCAGAAGCTTGGGTTGGGGGGCTTGGTTGGGGGGTATCACCACAGAAAGCGCAGAAGATCAGAAGCTAGGTTGGGGGCTTGGTTGGGGGGCTTGGTTGAGAAGCGGCGGGGGCGCCGCGACTCCTTTGGGGGGAGGTTGCGACGGTTGTAGAACAGGCCTGTAAAAGGGGGTGGGTGGTGATATTTGGGGTGGCAAAGGTGGCGTGGGTGCTGCTGACTGGGGGCATGGAATTTAGCTGTAGTCCGACCCTGAGTTTGCTGGCGCGCCAGTTCCCGACTTCGGCATCGGTGCTCTCGGAAATTGCCTTGTTGCAGGCGAAGTTGACGCTGCCGAAGCGGCGAATTCATATCATCAGCGATGTGCACGGGGATGACCGGAAGTTGCGGCATGTGGTGAACAATGCTTCGGGCGGGTTGAGCATGTTGATTGACGAGGTGTTTGGGGAGGAGTTGGCGGAGGAGGAGAAGCGGACGTTTTTGGCCTTTCTGTATTATCCGGTGGAGAAGATGCGGCGGTATCGGGAGGAATTGAAGGATGACGAGTGGCGGATGCGGAAGGTGAAGAAGTTGTTGCGCCTGCAGTTTCGGCTGGTGCGTTATTTGGCGAAGACGGTGGCGAAGGATGAGTTGCTTGGGTTGATCAAGGAAGAGTTCAAGGTGCTCTACATTGCGCTGCTGGATGAGGTGTCCTTTGAGCGGGACCCGAGTTATGTGGATTCGATGGTGGATGCGTTGTCGGATTATGATCAGGACATCATTGCGCTGCATGAGGCGTCGCGGCTGGTGCGGAATCTGGTGGTGTCCGAGGTGGTGGTGGCGGGAGATTTGTTTGATCGGGGGGAGCGGGGGGACCGGGTGATTCATTATTTGAAGAACCAGCCGAAGGTGAGTTTTACGTGGGGGAACCACGATGTGATCTGGATGGGGGCGACGCTGGGGTCGGAGGTGATGATTGCGACGGTGCTGCGGATTTCACTCCGTTACTTGCGGCTGTGGCAGCTGGAGGAGGGGTATGGGATTTTGTTGTCGCCGCTGGCGATGCTGGCAAAGACGGTTTACGCGGATGATCCGGCGGTGTGCTTTTTCCCGAAGCGGAGCTCGGGGTTTACGGACGATTATTTGGTGGCGAGGATGCACAAGGCGGCGGCGATTTTGGAGTTCAAGTTGGCTGGTCCGGTGATCGAGCGGCACCCGGAATGGGAGATGGAGGACCGGAGGTTGCTGCACCGGGTGGATTACGAGAAGGGGACGGTGGAGTTGAATGGGGAGACCCATGAGCTGAAGGATGGGGCATTTCCGACGGTGGATCCGGGTGATCCTTATGCGCTGTCGGCAGAGGAGCGGACGTGTATGGATCGGTTGCGGGAGTCGTTTGTTTCGAGTCCGCGGCTTTGGGAGCACATGTTGTTTGTGGTGCGCCAAGGGGGGATGTCGCTGAAGCGGGATGAGGCGCTGATTTTCCATGCCTGTGTGCCGACGAATGAGGACGGGACGTTGCGGGAGGTGGACCTGGGGAGGGGGCAGTTTAAGGGTGGGGCGCTCTTTCACGAGTTGGAGCAGATTGTGCGGTCGACCTACCGGGAGGGAGCTCATGCGGTGTCGGGCGATCTTGATTTTTATTATTGGTTGTGGGCGAACGGGGATTCGCCGTTGTTTGGGAAGTCGAAGATGACGACCTTTGAGCGTTATTTTATTGAGGATGCTTCGACCCACAGGGAGGAGAAGGATGCGTATTACGGGAAGGTCCATGATGCGGAATTTTGCAAAATGGTGGGGCGGGAGTTTGGGATGGATGAGGATGTGCTGATCATCAACGGGCATGTGCCGGTGAAGGTGGAGAAGGGGGAGGATCCGGTGAAGGCGGGGGGGAATGCGGTGACGATCGATGGCGCGTTTTCGGAGTCGTATGGCGACCACGGATACACGCTGGTGATGGGGCCGAAGGCGATTCGTCTGGCGGAGCACTCGCACTTTGAGTCGATTGAGCATTTTCTCGACTGTGATGATGATATGATTCCGAAGCTGCGGGTGCTGCGGAAGTACGAGAAGGTTCGGACTTTGGCGGGGACGCGCGAGAGCCCCGATATCGAGGCACAGCTGTGTTCCCTGAACAGCCTTCTGCAGGCGTATCGTTCGGGCGGGGTGGTGGAGGCGGGCGGTTAGATTCGGGGGGGATTGGGATTGCCCGGGAGGCCGAAAGCCATAGGGTTTTGGGCGATGAGAGCGATTTTCGGATTTGTAGCGGCGGGAGTGATTCTGATGACTTCGTGCCGGAAGGAGGAGTCATCGGTCGGGATGATCGTGGTGGATGAGGACGTGTCGCTTCTTGAGAAAGCGGATCATTTGGATGACGGGATGTTGAGGAAAATTCCGGCCGAGGCGGAGATGTTTGTGGGGATGAGGAACGTGGATGGGGTGGCCCGTGATTTTTTGAGCTGGTTTGAGAAGCAGGAGAAGAGGCCCGGTTTTTTGGTGGATGTGAAGGAGGGAGAGGTCCGGGTGGAAGGGGGGGCATTGAGTGAGGAGCTTGAGAAAAATCAGGAGGTGATCGATGAGAACGCAGAGAAGGGGATGAAGTTTCTGGAGGGGATCGGGCGGGAGAGTTTTTTGTGTTTGCTGGATGGTGGGGCGGACAAGGTGGAGTTTGCGGTGGAGAGCTTTCAGGCGATGAGCCGTGGGAATCAACGGCTGACGACGGGGATTTTTCGTTCGGTGCTGAGGGGAGAAGAGGAGGAAGAGGTCGAGGATGACGGCTTGGAGATGCGGGATTCTCTGGGGGAGTTTTTAGGGGAGCATTTGAAGAGCGAGATGTTTGAGATGCCTGATTTTTTGATGGGGTTGAAGCTGGATGACGGGGAGTTGATGGCGGAGCTTCGGGGTGCGGTTCGGGAGGGGTTTGCCAATGATGAGTGGGTTGGGGGGGAGGTGAAATTTCGGGTGGAGGCGACGGATCGGGAAGTGGTGCGTGGCGGGGTGGCGTTTGAAGCGCTTGAGCTGAAGTTTATTCCGGATGCGGGCGAAGGGCTGATCAATGCGGAGGTATTGGGGGAGGAGTTGGCGGGGCGATTGATCGAGAAGATGGGTGGGCGTGAGCAGTATTCGGTGGTGATGGCGCACGGGGAGTGGGAGGGATATTTTCTGATGTTTGTGGGGGATTCCCTGGATGATTTGAAGTTGGTGGAGGATGTGGAAGAGTCGCTTCTGGGGCATGCTGATTTTGCTCCGTTGAGGGAGACGGGTGATCGTCGGGTGCTGGGCTTGCAGTATTTTAGCGAAGAGTTGATGGAGAGTATGGTGAAGCTGGGGCAGCCCGGGGTGGAGTGGCAGGTGGTGGGGGAGGTTTTTGAAGAGGGTCGGGATGACTGGAAGAATCCGGGTCAGCTTGCCGGGGTGCTGAAGCGTTTGGCCGATCTTGAGAAGCAGGAAGCGGGGACCGAGGTGGATGCTTGGGCCGGGGTTTGGTATCTTGATGAGGGGCTTCGATACGAAGGTTGGGGAGGGCGCAGAAAGGAGGGTGAGGTGGACTCACCGGATTGGGTGATGACGGGCGAGGAGGCGCTGAAGCCCTTTTGCCGGATCCGGTGGTCGCGTGATTTTCAGGACAGGAATTTGTCCCAGCAGCAGGTGCGCAAGGGATTGGATTTGTTGCGTCTTTTGGCGGAGGAGTTTGGAGAACGGCAGGAGATGGATGCGGAAGATGCGGAGGAGTTTGAGAGGCTACTGGGAGAGTATGATGGGAAGGTGCATCCGAATGTGGTGGGCTTGCTTGAGGGGTGGGGGAAATTTGCGGTGGATGGGGTGGGTGATGACGGGTTCTTTGTGATGGATTTGAAGGGGGGGATGCCGAAGGTGCCGGGTGTTTCGGCGAGGCTGGTTGAGGAGGGGAAGGTGCCGCGGATGCTTTGGGGGAGTTCGGTGAGGGATCGGGAGAGTATTGGGGAGGCGTGGGAGCAATGGGTGGAGAGCGGGGGAAATTTGATTGAGTTGATACCGGAGGGGAGCGGGGTGGATCTTTCGTGGCTGAGTGTTCTTTCGGCAGACGGAGGCGGGTTGACTTCGCACTTTTTGAATTTCCCGGGAGTGACGAAGGATTTTCTGCCGAATGTGTCGCTGAACGGGGAGTTTTTCTCCGTGGGGACCTCACGGCAGTTTGCGCAGGAGGTTTATGGGGCGATGGCTACGAGTGGTCCATCGGGGCAAGGGGGGTGGTTGATGGAGGTCGATGCGGCTCCGCTGAAGGCGTGGGTGAAGGGGTGGATTGAGCTGATGAATGCGGAGCGCGCGGATGAGGGGGAAGAGGCCTTGGCGCTCAATGATGAGCCGCTGATGGGAGAGGGGGAGGGGATTGCGGATTATGATTTGTTCGGATTTATCCAGGGGGTGCGTTGGCATCAATGGGTGGAGGGCGGAAGGGCGCGGTCGACCTTTCATCTCCGGATTGAGGGGGTGAAGTAGGGGGGCTGAAGCCGGAGGGCTCTGCCTTGTGGGTGGAAACCGCCGGACGGCCCGGAGAGCCGGTCCCTGCCTTAGCTGCGGACCTGTTGGTTGCGGCGGGCGTTCCAGTGGACGTCCATTTGCTCGAGGGTGGCGTCCTGAAGTGAGACGCCATCGCGCTTGAGGCCGGCTTCGATGTGGGCGAAGCGGTCGAGAAATTTGTTGTTGGTGCCCTCGAGGGCGACCTCGGGATCGACGCCGAGTTTGCGGGCGAGGTTGGTGACGATGAAGAGGACGTCGCCGATCTCGGACCGGAGTTCCGCGCTGGCGGGTTGGCCGTCCCGGTGCTTGGCGAGTTCTTCTTTTACCTCATCGAGTTCCTCGTGGATTTTATCGATGATGCCGGAGGTGTCGGGCCAATCGAAGCCGACCTTGCTGGCCTTTTTTTGGAGTTTGGCGGAGCGGAGGAGGGCGGGGAGTCCTTTGCCAACGCCGTGGAGATAGGGTTTTTCCTCGTCGCCTTTTTCAGCGCGCTTGATGTCATCCCACTGGGCGAGGACGCCCTCGGTATCACCGACGGAGGAGTCTCCGTAGACGTGGGGGTGGCGGCGGACGAGTTTATCGGAGATGCCTTTGGCGATGGAGTCGAAGTCGAAGCGATCATCCTCCTGGGCGATCTCGGCGTGGAAGACGACCTGGAGGAGGAGGTCGCCGAGTTCCTCTTCGAGGTTGGCGTCATCGCCGGATTTAATGGCGGCGACGGTCTCGTAGGCTTCTTCGATGAGATTGGAGACGAGGGAGTCGTGGGATTGTTCGGCATCCCAGGGGCAGCCGCCGGGTGAGCGAAGGCGGTGCATGATGGCGCGGAGCCGCTCGAGTTGGCGGGCGGGCTCGGTGCAGTTGATCATTTCGTCGTCGGTCATTTTTTGCGGGCTTTGTCGAGGGTTTGGCGTTCCTTGTCGGTGAGGGACTGGATGCCGTGCTCGCTGATTTTTTCGAGGATGCGGTCGACTTCCTTCGAGAGTTCGATGGGGGAGCGCTCGCGGATGACGGTGGCGGTTCGGACTTTTTTCCCGCCCGGTTGCCCGGTGCCGATGGCGGAGACCTTGATGAGCCAGGTGCGGAGGGGTTTGTAGTTGATGAAGGCGAGTCCGAGGAGGGCGCCGCCGAGGTGTCCGGCTGCGCCGCCGGAGTTATCGAGTCCGAAGACGACGATGGTGACCTGGAGGGCGAAGTAGGCGATGGCGAAGGTGCGCATCCGGATGGGGATGACGAAGAAGAGGAGGACCCGGGCGTCGGGTGCGATCTTGTAGAAGGCGGCGAGGACGCCGAAGAGTCCGGCGGATGCGCCGACCATGGGAGTCCAAGCGGGGTAGTCGAACATCCCGGGGACGAAGAAGAGGACGGTGTAGAAGAGGGCTCCGGCGATGCCACAGAAGAAGTAGTAGAAGGCGAAGGGGCGGCTGCCCATCCAGCGTTCGACGTGGGGGGCGAAGAAGACCATGCCGAGCATGTTGCCGAAGAGGTGGCCGCCATCGGCATGGAGAAACTGGAAGGTGAGGAGGCGCCAGATTTGGAAATGCTGGAGTCCTTCGGTGATGGAAAAGTGGCCCCAGAGGAGGAGGGGGCTGACGGGAGATTCCCTCGTGGTCATGATTATCCCGAGGAGGAAGATGACGACATTGGAAATGACGAGGAATTTGGAGACGGGAGCGCCTGCGAAGAGGGCAGGGCGTTGCGGCCCGTAGTTGGGTCTCATGTAGTCGCGATCTTCGTAGCCCACGGGGGAGGATTATCAGGTGGAGGTCAGGGGTAAAGCATCTTGAGCTTTAGGGGGGAGCCGGGATTGGTGGTGACGGCTTTGGCAAACTTGGGGCGGGCGAGTTTTTGGTAGTTGGAAAGGGCGACGCCTTCCCTGGGGTAGCCGATGAAATTCTTATCGAGCTTGTTGTTCTTGTTCTCGTCGTGGAGGACGACGAAGGCGTATTTCCCGGGTTTGAGGGCGGGGAGCTTGAAGGTGAGGGTGCCTTTTTGGGCGTCGAGGGAGATTTGGTGGGTTGCTTTGGCGGGGTCCTCGGGGAAGCCATCGGCGGAGGAAAAGACGAGTAGTCCGACTTTTCCGTGATCATTTTGGAGTCCGGAGACGTGGACGAGGAATTCTCCGGAGGCGGTGAGGCAGGAGAGAAGAAGGAGGAGAACGAGCTTCATGAAGAGGCCCGACTGTAGACGAGGGCCGCGACGACGAGAAGAGCGATGATGCCGAGGATGATCCGACCGGATTTCTTTTCGGCTGCTTTACAGAGGAGTCAGAGCATGGGGGGAGACTCGTGTAGATTTGTAAAATTGCAAATTAGTCCTCTTTTTTAGATGGGAAGCAGGAGATAGAAGCGGGGCAGGATGATGAGACGAATTGGTGAACTGGGGTTTGTGGCGTTCGCGATTTTTATTGTGGCGGTGATTGTGCGGGCGAATCAGGGGGCGAGCATGGATTGGCTGGGGTGGATTCCGCGGCTGCCTTACTTTGACAAGCTGGGGCATTTTATTCTGATGGGGATTTTGAGTTTTTTGGCGGTGGTGGCACTGGTGCCGCGGATGAAGGGGGACCGGAAGCGGGCGGCGCAGCGGGTGGTGTTGGTGTTGTTGGTATTGATCGCGGGGGAGGAGGTGTCGCAAATTTTCTATGAAAGCCGGACGTTCTCGCTGGTGGATTTTTTGTGTGGAGCGGTGGGTGCGGTGATTTGCGGGTGGGTGGGGTATCGGTTGGTGGTGAAAAATCAGTAGAGGTGGAGAGGGAGGGGCTATTCAGTTCCTTGAATCTCTCCGGAGTATTGCCTTCCCCCAGTTGAATAATCGAAATGGGTGATCGATTCACGGGGGGGAATGATTTTAACCTGATCCTGATATCCAAGTAGAACACCGCTGTTTTTGAATCCAGAGTCAATGGCGAGACCGTACCTGCGGGTGTGGCGGATAGGGGTCTCTTCTTCCGAGGGTTCGTTGATGCGCACCCACCCCACGTAGCTTGAGGATCCGTCAGAATGGGGGATCTTGAAACTACAAGAGGTCAGAATGGGTAATAGAGATAAAGTGGAGAGAAGTTTCATCCGTGTGGTGCCAAGGAGGAGTGCGACGGGTGATCGGTTTTTACTCCGCTTCGTCTCCTCTAATTTGCTTTCGGACAAATTCTCTTGTTTTCGGCTGTTTTGCCAGTAACTCAGCGGCTTTCCCGGTGGCTATTCGTTGGACGGTGCGTGAGCCAATTGCGCCATTGTCGATCTGCCGATCATTGGGAATGGATTTTGCTTGGACGGTATTTCCGTTAATCCCTCCGGCATGGATGGAAATGTCAGCGTAAGTCGAGGGTAGGACGTTGATATTGTTTTCATCGCCGTCTTTCTTGGGCGGAGCGAAGATTGCGGCAACGGCGCGGCGAAATCCGAAATTGAAAGATGGACCAGCTCCATCAGAGCCTGCCGCTTCGATTCCCAGATTGGTTCTGGTGTTTGTCGAAATGATTTTCGAAGTTCGAAGATTATCAATGAGATCGCTTGGTTGAGTGATGCCGGGGTTATCGAGGTCTGCTGGAGTTTGTTGATCGCCGTCTTCGGTGAGAGCGTTCGCGGCGTTTCCGGTTATAAGAGTTTCAGTGATGGCGGCGCCCGAGAAATTGCGAAATTCGGCATCCAGGGATCCTACGATTCCTCCATTGCTGATTCCGTTTGGTAAGTGGACGCCTTCCGATCGACCATAGCCAATCGTTGATTTATTTGGGGCGACCGTGGTAGTTCCCGATACGTGGGCGCCTACTTGGCTAGTGGTGATAATAATAGGCCTCTTTGCACAAGAAGTCAGGCCGAGGGAAATTGCGATAGGAGCGAATGAGCTCAATTTGATGAGATTGTGGTGCATGGAAATTGGATTGAATTGCGATGATTGAAAATCAGGAGTAGACTATTCTTCGGTCAATTTTTCAGCAGCTTGATCGCCGACGGTTACTTCGGAAGGGTTTGTCGTTTTTGGTTTTATCAAGAGTTTTTCGGCAGCTTTACCGATAGCGAAGCTCTGGCGGATACGCACTCCTCCGGCGTTTACTTCCGATTCGTCTGCTCCTTTCACCTGGGAAAGTTGATGGTCGGTTGAGAGGGGGTTTGATACAGTGTTGGTGGTCCCTCCAAAGGCGGGTGCAGCATGGATACTGGTGTTGCTGTAGGTTGATGCAAGGCGCCCTGTGCTATCGGGACGAACGCGGGTGACGGCCTTGCGTTTATAACCCAAAATAACACTGTTAGATTCGCCTTGGTTTTCGGGGATTAATATGGCCTTCAGGCCAAAAACTGTATCAGAAACGAAGGTAAGAGGCTGGCTAGTGCCAGCAGGTTCAGTCGGAGATTGACTGTATGGAGCGATATTTTTATTGGCAACGATATCTGCTGCGTATCCTGTGGCGGATGTCTGTTCAATCGCGCTCCCCCTATTCCACGTGGTCGTGGAGTCTATTGCTGCCAAAACCGACCCATCGTGATTGGCGTTCTTTCCAGAGTAGATGAGTTCTCGTCTACGAAACCCAGCACTTAGGTGATCAGGGACAGCTTGGATATCTCCATCAGCAGTTAAACCTACTGATGTGGATGTGGATAAAATGGTATCTTTAGAGCAGCTTGTTAGTGTGATTACGCTGAATGAAAGAATCAGAGAAAGTGCTGATGATGTGCGATTCATCCGTAGAGTCATAATTTTTTTTCATATGGAAAAGCTATATCGGCAAGTTTTAAAAATAGAGCGACTGGCACTTTGTTGATTTTTCGTGGTTTCCCGGATTGTTATTAAGTAATGGTGAATGGTCTAATAGGTTATATATTGAGCTAGTATTCAGAGATTCCCAATCCAAGAAGATCGGAAAGTTGCGGACATAAATATAACGTATGATACACCAGAAAACCTCATGAGGGGGTAGTGTATTGTTGGGGGCGTTTTTCGCAGCCATGCCAAGGCGGCTCTCTCGAACAATCTCAAGGTATTCCTCTCCAGGTGTTGGAGGACTCCCACCCGGACCTTTATCGTTGAAGAAAATTGCGTTCGGCGACGTGCTTCGAGATCTGGCACAAGCACTTCATAATCAGCTTTCAACTCTCTAATCGAGATGTCATCTTTTTCTAGGATAGCTTACTCTAGAGAGAAAGGGGAAATCTCATGGGTTGGTTTCCAGGTATTCATTTTGAGGTCTTCTTAAGAAATCTGTTTGGATGGCTTGAGGCCGGTAAATGGAAGAACTTTAGTTTACGTGGGGAGGAAATCGGGTGATAGTTTTGGCATGAAGTTACTTATTTCTACAGGAGCTACGCTTGCCACGATGGTGTTTTTGATGGTGTCGTGCGGGGGGCCGAAGACGGATTCGAGTTTTGCGCCGATTCCGGCGGATGCGCAGGTGACGGCATCGGGGATCAGTTCGGTGGTGTTGCAGAAGGGGGATGGCGGGGTGAAGCCGACGGAGGCGAGCACGGTGCAGGTGCATTACACGGGGTGGACGTTGGACGGGAAGAAGTTTGATAGCTCGGTGGATCGCGGGCATCCGGCGGAGTTTCCGTTGAGCGGGGTGATTGACGGTTGGACCGAGGGGGTGCAGTTGATGGAGGTGGGCGAGAAGCGGCGGTTTTGGATTCCGGCGAATTTGGCCTATGGAAACAATCCGGGGGGTGGGCGTCCGGGGGGGATGTTGATTTTTGATGTGGAGCTTTTGGGGATCCGATAGGAGGCCGGTTGAGGGGCAAAAAAATGCCGCTTCCGGTGAGGGAAGCGGCATGGAAAGCGGGTTGGCGTTGTTTAGACGACCTGGAAGATGGCGCGTGCGACCTGTTCCCTGATGTCGTTCAGGTGTGGGTTGGCGAGATTGCGGGCCTGAACGGAGGACACGATTTGATCGGTGACGTATTCGGTGAGGGCCTGGAGGCGTTCGCGAAGTTGGTCGCGGCGGTATTTTGCGAAGGTGACTGCCTGGACGCACTCGGTGAGGGTCTCTTTAAGTGAGGCGAGGCGGGCGGCGTCGAAACCGCTGAGTTCTTCGCCGTTGTCTTCGAGGAAGGGGACCATTTTTTCGAAGAATGGTTCGGCCTTGGCGTCGAGGCGGCGGTATTCCATCTCGGCGTCGCGGAGTTCTTCCTTGAGGGTGATGAGACCGTGGAGGTTGTCTTTGGCGCTTTGTTGGACGGCGAGAAATTCGCGTTCGCCCATTTTGGAGGAGCCAATGACATCACAGCATCGGTTGAGACAGGTTGTCAGAGCGTGATCGGGAATTTCGTCACAAGCGCGCACTTTAAGAGCCGGTTCATCTGAGAATCCCTCGGTCATGCGTTCGGAGAGCACATTGACGCGGGGTGATGAGACTTCGTAATCCAGGGATGTGGGGTCGAAGGCTTTAAGAGGAGCTTGGGACAGCGAGAATTGGGAGTTGGAGCTCTTCATTGAGGTTGTCTGGTTAAAAAAGGAGTGCTGGAGAAGCGTTAGCGGGAAACTAGTCAAAATGGTGAAGGTGGACAAGTATTTTTTAATTTTATTCTAATTTCACCTCTTGGAAATACAGCTTTACTAATTAAACTTGCGTTGTTTTTTGAAAAAATGTAGAAATGGGGCATGGGGAGCCCCTCAAAATTAGAAAATCTCGCAGATGAACTGTGGAAACTTAGCCTCGAGGAGATTGAACACTTCCTTCAGGTGGTTACTAAGATTGCTGAAGCAAAAGCCACTTTGCGTTCTGCGGGTAGTGCGAGCGGGCCTTCTCCGGACAGACTAGCGGCAGACGATCTTCGCGCTATTCGCCGCTATTTGGGGGACGACGAAATTTCCCTTTCCGGACCGGAAGCGGTGCTTTTGGCGGCCTTTTCGAGAACGCTAGAGGGAGCTGAGGCGCTTGATACGCGTGGACTCAATCTCACCCTGGATAGTTATGGGCGGAAGCCCTCGAATACGACGACGACGATTGATAACCTTGAGAAGAAGGGGCTTATGGAGCTAATCAAGGGTGAGAATCTCAATGCGCATAAGGCCTTTTGTCTGACTGAGAGCGGGACGGCGGAGACGCGGGACTTGCTGGATCGGTTGGCTCGTCAGGGAGACTAGTTTTTTTTCGCTGCGCTAGTCTTGGGGGAGGCGCTTTGGTGGGAGGTTGAATCTTAGGTGGATTCTGGGATTTCACCTTTCAAATCCCTGCCTCTGCCGTTATTTGTCCCACGCGCTCGCGAGGCGCAAGAATCTTCACCGCACCAACAAAGGATCATGCCTATTAGTATCGAAATGCCCAAGCTCTCCGACACGATGGAGGAGGGAACCGTCGTCCGCTGGCTTAAGCAAGAAGGAGACTCCGTTGAAATTGGCGATATTATTGCTGAGATCGAAACCGATAAGGCGACGATGGAGATGGAAGCTTTCGATGAGGGGACGCTTTCCTCGATTTCGGTTGCCGAAGGTGGGAAAGCTCCGGTGGGATCGGTGATTGCTCTTCTTTTGGAGGATGGTGAGGAAGCGGGCGCTGCTCCGGCCGCTTCCAATACGGCTGCTCCGGCAGCGGCACCTGCAGCAGATGAACCTGCGCCGGCAGCCGCCGAGGCTACCCCGGCGCCTGCGGCACCTGTGGCGTCCGGTTCGGGTGAGCGGATTAAGGCTTCTCCTCTGGCGCGCAAGATTGCGGCTGCCGAGGGAATTGATCTTTCGACGGTAACGGGAACAGGGCCGGGAGGTCGCATTGTGAAGGCGGACCTTTCCGGAGGATCTGCGGCACCGAGTGCTCCTGCTGCTCCAGCAGCCGCCGCTCCAGCAGCAGCAGCGGCCCCCGCGCCGGCAGCCAAGGCCCCGGCTCCAATCTCTCCGGTGATCAGTGGAGAAGATCAGAAGATTCCTCTTTCTTCGATGCGCAAGATCATTGCGGATCGCCTTTTGCTTTCGAAGAACACGATTCCCCATTTCTATCTGCACCTTGAAGTGGATGCGGCTCCGTTGATGAGCTTGCGGAAGCAGATCAATGCGCAGGCGGAAGCGACGCACGGGAACAAGTATTCGGTGAACGACTTTGTGGTGAAGGCCTTGATCAATGCTTCGGTTGCGGTGCCTGAGGCGAATGCGTCTTATAATGGCGACCACATTGTGCAGTTTGCGCACGTGGGAGTGTCGGTAGCGATTGCGGTGGAGGATGGACTGGTGACTCCGGTGGTGAAGAATGCGGAGCAGAAATCGCTCCTGCAAATCTCACGGGAGATCAAGGAGATGGCGGTGCGGGCACGCGACAAGAAGCTGGCTCCGAATGAATTTGATGGTGGCACGGTGACTATTTCCAACCTGGGTGCGTGGGGGATTGAGTCGTTTGATGCGATTGTGAATCCTCCCCAGGCGGTGATTTTGAGTGTGGGTGGCATCATTGAGAAGCCGGTGGTGAAGGACGGGGCCGTGGTTCCGGGTCTGCGGATGAATGTGGGGGTGAGCTGCGATCACCGGGTGGTGGACGGAGCGGTAGGAGCGAAGTTCCTCGGTGAGATCAAGCGTCTGCTGGAGAATCCGGCGTTGATGCTGGTGTAAGCGGCGCCACTGAACAAATCACAAAAAAGCCCGTCTCGAGATGAGACGGGCTTTTTTATTAGTCAACGACCGGGCTCTCTAATACCACTCCGAGTTCCAAAATAGCGGAATGTTTGTTTTCAGGGCTCATTTTTGAACAGCACTTTGTGGAGTTGATGCAGCCGAGCGCTTTCTTGAGATAGCGGCGTTTTTCCTCGGTTGTGGTCTCCAGACCACGCCCTCGTCATGCCTTGCTCTCTCAAGAAATCACTTCGGCATTCCGCTATTTTGAAACTCTACTTGGTATAACGACGGCGGCGGAGGAGGCAGGCAGCGCCAAGAAGGGTAAGCGCGGCTGATGAGGGTTCGGGCGTGGCGAAGGTGACTTCAGAGAGCATGGTCCATGAGTGGACGCGTGCCATTTCCACGACGAGGCTGTTGGTGGTGACCTCAAAGCCATCGATGGTGATGGGAACGGTGCTCCCTGCTCCAGGTGGATTGATCACGTTGACGGTTCTGGAGAAGCTTGAATCCGGGGTCCGGACGGTGACGGTGGAAGGAAGACCGACTCCGGCGGAGCCGTCGCTATCGGCAATCCAGACGGTGACTTCTCCGATGCTTTGGGGGCCGGCAAAGTTGAATTGGATGGTGGGGTTGGAGAGGAGCCAGCCGGTAAGAGGGGCGACATCTGCAACGGTGATGGAGGAGCCCGGGAACCAGGCGATGGTTGCGTCCGTGCCGTCGGTGAGCTCGGTGCCTCCGCTATCGGGGTAACTGCTATTGGGGGAAACGAGGTAGGAGTAGTTATCGACGGCGACGGAGGCAGCTTGAGCGACTCCGATGAGTGCGATCGGAAGGGTGAAAAGAAGGTTTCCAATAAACATGCAAGCGGACAATTATCTGTCCGTCATTCCGGCGGCGAGTAAAAGATTCCGGGAAGGGCGTAATTTTTCCCATCATTGACCATTTTTCTTTTCTGCAATGCTTATCGCTTTCAACAAACCCTATGGGGTGCTGAGTCAGTTCAATATGAATCCCGGTGAGGAGGGTCAGCGGACGTTGAGCGAGTTTGGGTTTCCGCCGGGGTGTTTGCCGTTGGGCCGGCTGGATATGGACTCGGAGGGGTTGTTGCTTTTTACGGATGAGAAGGCGTTGGAGGACAAGTTGTTGCATCCGCGGCATAAGCATCGGCGTCGTTATTTGGTGTTGGTGGAGGGGGTGCCGGATGAGGAGGCGCTGGATAAGCTCCGGAAGGGTGGGTTGGTGATCAAGGGGCACCGGTGTTTGCCGGCGCGGGCGAAGCTGCTGAAGCAGGCGCCGAATATTCCTGATCGGGATCCTCCGGTGCGGGTGAGGCAGAAGATTGTCGATTCGTGGATCCGTCTGGAGTTGCGGGAGGGGAAGAACCGGCAGGTGCGGCGGATGACGGCGGCGGTGGGTTATCCGACCTTGCGGTTGATCCGGGAGGGGATTGGGGGGCTTCCTTTGGAGGGTTTTCCTTTGGGGGAATGGCGGGAGCTTAGTGAGGAAGAGCGGGCTCTGGTGTTTGGACGATAGGCGGTTGACCGGGCGGGGAGCGGGGAGGTAGCTTGGGGATGATGAAAAGCCCACGTCGTATATTTTTGAAGCCTCTCCTTTTTTCGGTTCCGCTGGTGGCGGTGACTTTTGTTTCTCCGGTCGCATTGGGGCAGGAGGATATGAGCAAGCCGGTGATCACGGTGGAGAAGAAGGGGGATGCGACTTACATGTATATCGACGGGGTGAAGGTGCATGAGACGGATACGACGAAGCAGCCGCTTCCTCCGGTGGTGACTCCGGGTGCGGAGCCGGGTGCGCCGCCGTCTGACGCGGTGGTTCTTTTTGATGGGAGCGAGAAGTCATTCAAGGAGAATTGGACGGATACGAAGGGTGAGGAGAGCAAGTGGAAGGTGGTGGATGGGGCGATGGAGTCGGTGAAGAGGGCGGGGTATGTGCAGTCGAAGGCGAAGTTTGGATCGTGCCAGTTGCACATTGAGTGGGCGTCGCCGAAGGAGGTTCAGGGAGGTGGTCAGGGGCGCGGGAACAGCGGGGTTTTTCTGATGGGGACGTATGAGGTGCAGGTGCTGGATAGTTTTAAGAATCAGACGTATGCGGACGGGCAGGCGAGTGCGCTTTACGGGCGTGCGAAGCCGCTGGTGAATGCGTCACGCGGGCCGGGTGAGTGGCAGACGTATGATATTATTTTTCACCGTCCGCTCTTTGATGAGGAGGGGAAGGTGACGCGGCGGGCGACCTTTACGGTGTTGCACAACGGGGTGCTGGTGCAGGATCACACGGTGTTGAGCGGAGGGACGGGATGGAACGGGCCGCATGCGGCAACCGAGTATAAGGCGCATGCGGACAAGTTGCCGATCGCGATGCAGGATCACGGGAATCCGGTTCGGTTCCGCAATGTGTGGGTGCGGGAGTTGAAAGACTAGGCTGCCTTTTTTCCGCGGGGGAGGTGGCGGATGGCGCGGAAGCCGACGAGCTTGCGCTCTTTTTCATCCCAGAGACGGAAGCCGAGTGACTTGAATCCTTTCCAGAAGGTGAGGGGTTCGACGCTGGTGAAGATCTCGTGTGAGTTGTGGCAGCTCTCGAGGTAGTAGTTCGGGATGCGGGAGCTGAGGTGGTGGATGTGGTGGTAGCCGATGTTACCGGAGAACCACTGGAGGACTTTGGGGAGTTTGTAGAAGGAGCTGCCCTCGAGGGCGGCGGAGGTGTAGTCCCAGTCGTCCTCGCGTTCCCAGTAGACGCCTTCGTATTGGTGTTGGACGTAGAAGAGCCAGACGCCGGAGGAGGCGGCGACGCAGATGGTGGTGCCCTGGATGAGGAGGTAGGGGAGCCAGCCGTAGATGGAGATGAGGAGGGCGGCGAGGCTGAAGAGGGCGACATTCATCCACCAGACGGAGCGGCGGCTGCGCTTGCTGGCTCCGGGGGTGGGGAAGCGTTCCTGGATGAGGAAGAGGAAGAGGGGTCCGAAGATGAAGAGGATGAAGGGGTTTCGGAAGAAGCGGTAGCCGAGGCGTTTGAGGCGGGATGAGGAGGTGTATTCCTCGACGGTCATGGTCCAGACATCGCCGGTGCCGCGGCGGTCGAGATCACCGGAGGCGCTGTGGTGGACGGAGTGTTCCCAGCGCCAGTGGAAGTAGGGGGTGAAGGTGAGGAGTCCGGTGATGAAGCCGATGGTGTGGTTGAGCTTTTGGGATTTGTAGAAGGAGCCGTGTCCGCAATCGTGGAAGATGATGAAGATGCGGACGAGGAGGCCACCGGCGAGGATGGCGAGGGCGAAGGTGAGCCAGTAGGAGACGGAGAGGGTGAAGTACATCGCGACCCAGAGTGCGAGGTAGGCACCGATGGAGTTCACGACCTGCCAGGTGGCGCGGGCGGCGCTGGGCTTGGTGAAGGGGCTGACAATTTGTTTCCACTCCTGGATGGAGGGGAGGTTTTTGGCAGGGATGATTTGGGACGAGGGCATGGAGAGAGTGGGAGGCGGTGTTAGCGCTTCTGGAGCTGGAAGAGGAGTTTTTTGGCGAGCCCGGGTTGTTCGGTGGCGAGGTTTTTGGTTTCGCCAAGGGGGGTGGTGTGATCGTAGAGCTCGAGGTGGCCTTGGGTGTGGGCGATGAGACGGTGGGTGTCTGTTCTGATGGTGCGGGCTTTGTGGTGGTAGGAGATGGCGATGTTTTTGGTGGGTGCCGCAGGGTCTTTGAGGAGGGGGAGGAGTGAGCTTCCGTGGAGGAAGTCGGGTTTTCCGATGCCCGTGAGATCACAAAGTGTGGGGAAGAGGTCAATCGTTTCCACGATGGAGTTTGTAACGGTGCCGGGGGAGGCGACCTGGGGGGCGATGACGATGAGGGGGGAGCGGAGGGATTCTTCGTAGAGGGCGTGCTTCCCCCAGATGGCGTGCTCACCGAGGTGCCAGCCGTGGTCTCCCCAGAGGATGATGATGGTGTTTTGGGCGAGGCCGAGGTGGTTGAGTTGGGAGATGATTTTTCCGACCTGGGCATCGGCGTAGGAGACGCAGGCGGCGTAGTGGCGGCGGACTTCGGTGGCGAAGGCGGGGTCGGTGTTGGGGTCTTTGCCCCAACGGTGGTATTTCATGAACTCGCCGGAGCTGTGCCAGGTGGTTTTCCCCTCGGGCTTGGATGGGTGGGGGATGTGCGGGAGTTCGACGCCTTGGTAGAGATCGAGGTATTTTTTGGGAGCGCCGAAGGGGAGGTGGGGGCGGAGGATGCCGGTGGCGAGGAAGAAGGGTTTTCCTTTTTTAGTCCCGTCGGCGAGGAGTTTGAGTTGGGCGAGGGTTTCGTTGACGGCGGGGCCATCGGGGTAGATGTCATCGGGGCCTTCGAGGGCCTGGAAGACGTCCATTTTTTTGGCGTTCCCGCGGATTTCGCCGTTGGCGAGGCCGTGCATCCAGCCACGCGGGTGTTGCCATTTTCCGGCGGGGAGGAGGTGGCGGTCCCAGGAGTGGGGCATTTCGGGCCTGGAGTCGTCATTCCAATCGGGTCCGCCGCGTCCGCCGGGGTGGTGGGAGACTTTTCCGACGGAGACGGTGGTGTATCCGTGTTGGCGGAAGTGGGCGGGAAGGGAGGGGTGCTTGATGTCTTTGGCGCGTTCAAAGAGGGCGCCATTTCCGGCGGGGCCGTAGGTGCCGGTGAGGAGGGCGTAGCGGGAGGCTCCGCAGGTGGGAGCTTGAACGTAGTGGCGGGTGAAGGCGCGGCCGCGGGCGGCGAGGGCGTCGATGTGGGGCGAGTGGATGTATTCCTTGCCGAAGGATTTGAGTTCGGGGCGGAGGTCATCGACGCAGATGAGGAGGATGTTGGGCCTGGCTGAGCTTGCTCTCAGGTGATCGTCCGCAGGGGCGGTAAATCCTAAATTCGAGAGGAGGAGAAATGCCAGAGCAGGGAGGATGAGTTTCATGACTAGATTGCGTCGAGGGCTTCCTGGATGAAGCCGAGGATTTCCTTGTATCCTTTGCGGGCGGCGGCGGAGGAGGTGAAGATGATGGGTTCGCCATCGGACCATTCCTTCATGGCTTCTTTGAAGGCGGCGATGTTTTTGTTGAGGGCTCCGGCTTTGACCTTGTCGGTCTTGGTAAAGATGAGGGCGAAGGGGAGGCCGTGCTCGACGAGCCACTGGACGAACTGGAGGTCGATTTTTTGAGGGGTGTGGCGGGAGTCGATGAGGACGAAGGTGCCGCGGAGTTGTTCGCGGTTGACGAGGTAGTCGGAGACGAACTCGTTGAATTGTTCGCGGAGGGATTGGGAGACTTTGGCGAAGCCGTATCCGGGGAGGTCGACGAGGGTCCAGGCGTCGTTGATCTTGAAGAAGTTGAGTTCGCGGGTGCGTCCGGGGGTTTTGGAGACGCGGGCGAGGCCATCCTTATTGGTGAGGAGGTTGATGAGGGAGGATTTGCCGACGTTGGAGCGTCCGATGAAGGCGAACTCGAGGAAGTCTCCGGAGGGGCAGTCCTCGAGTTTGACGGCGCTTTTGATGAACTTGGCAGAGTTGATTCTCACTGTTGGTGAGCATAGGGGGCGGAGGCGGAGTTGGCCATCCCAGTAAACGAAAAATGGCCGGAGAGAGAGGGGGGATGAGTCCGGAAGAGACTACGTGCCTATGGGTGCGGGTGTTTGTTTGGGGGAGTCAGCTGGCTTCGCCGTTTCCGAAGAGGGCAAGGGCGCGTTTGGTGAGTTCTTCGTGGGAGACGTCCTCGATTTTTTGGCTGATGCCCCAGCGGTAGCCCCAGGGATCGACGACGGTGGATCCCCGGTAGCCCCAGAATTGGTCGGCGGGTTCGGAGAGGATTTTGGCGCCGGCGGCGACGGCTTGTTGGAAGGCGGTGTCGCAATCGTCGACCTCGATGCCGAGAAGGGAGGGGCTCATTTGGCCTTCGGGGAGGGCGAAGGCGTGGTGCTCGGGGGCTTCGCCGGAGATGAAGACGAGGGTGGAGCCGATGTTGAACTCGCCATGGTGGAGGCCGGTCTCGGGGGTTCCGAGTTGGTAGAGGATTTCGGCGTTGAAGGCTTCTTTGTAGAAGGCCATGGCGGCGAAGCCATCGCGGACGGTGAGGGAGATGGAGAGGGAATTGGGCATGCCTTTTTCTAGCTGACGAGAGAAGGGCTGGCGAGGTTTTGAGGAGAGTTTTCTGGGGGGGGAAGGCGTGGATTGGAGGGTGTGCGGGGGATTGTGGCGTGCCTTCAGCACGCGAGGTTGGGTGTGACGATCCATGGGGCTGAAGCCCCATGCTTTGGTTGTGTGCTGCCGTTGGCAGCGGGTGTTTTTGTTTGTGGCGCACAAAAACCCCAGGTTTTTGCCTGGGGTTGATTGGGCTTTGGGGGGCGGGGCGGGAGGAACCGCACCTTTCGGAGAAAGGTCCCTGCCTTAGACTTGGGGGGCCCAGCCGTCGCGGTAGTCTCGTTTGACGAGTTTGGTGGCGGCGGGGTTGTTGGTGGATTGCATGTTGGGGCCGTCCCAGTCGATGGGTTGGCCTTCGCCGATTTGTTGGGCGATGCAGCCGAGGAGGATGACTTCGTTGAGGTAAGCGGCGATCTCGAAGTTGGAGTAGGCGGGCTTGCCGTCGTTCATCATGTCGAACCATTCCTGTTCGTGGCCGGGTGAGCGGGGGATGGATTGGGGGACGCCCTGGCAGGCGGGGTGTTTGTCGGCGTGGGTGAATTCTTTTTCGCCCTTGAGTTTGACGTAGAATTCGCGGCCGTAGTCGTCCTCCGAGAAGAGGGTGCCTTTGTCTCCGATGATGACGGCGCCGCTGCCGGGGAGTTTTCCGCCGCGGAGTTTGATGACGTCTGCGACGACGGCGGCTTTGGGGCGGATGGGGTCGAATGATTGGGCGGGGTTGCCATCGTACCACCAGAATTTGAGGGGTGGGAGGCCGTCGCGCTCAGGGAATTCGAAGCGGACGCGGGAGGTGAGGGGGTAGGTCTCGGAGTAGATGCGGGAGGCCATTTCGCACTCGATGCGGGTGGGGTAGCCGAGCTTGAGGGCGCGGAAGGGCATGTTGACGGTGTGGCAGGCCATGTCGCCGAGGGCTCCGGTGCCGAAGTCCGACCAGCCGCGCCATTTGAAGGCGTGGTAGACGTCTTTTTTATAGGGGCGCATTTGAGCGGGTCCGATGAAGCAGTCCCAGTTGAGGCCATCGGGGATGGGGTCGGCGCCGGCGGGCCGGTCGAGGCCCTGGGGCCAGACGGGGCGGTTGGTCCAGACGTGGAGTTCTTTGGGATTTCCGATGACGCCGGACTGGATGATTTCGACGGAGCGGCGGAGGCCGTCCTCGGCAGAGCCCTGGTTGCCCATTTGGGTGGCGAGGTTTTTGTCGCGGGCGAGATTGCGCATGAAGCGGGATTCCCAGACGGTTTGGGTGAGGGGTTTTTGGCAGTAGATGTGCTTGCCCATTTGCATGGCCATGATGGAGGCGACGCCGTGGAGGTGGTCGGGGGTGGAGACGGTGACGGCGTCGATCTTATCGCCGAGGGTGGTGAGCATTTCGCGGAAGTCGGCGTGCTTTGTGGCCTTGGGGAAGTTTTTGCCCATTTTGTCGAGTCGGCCGCGGTCGATATCGCAGAGGCCGACGATGTCGCCTCCGCACTTGGCGGCGTTTTTGGTATCGGAGTCGCCTTTTCCGCCGACGCCGATGCAGGCGACCTGGATTTTGGAGTTGAGGTTTTGTCCACGGAGGATGGAGGGGAAGCCGAAGGTGGAGCCGGCGAGGAGAGAGGATTTTTTGAGGAAGTGGCGGCGGTTGGTGCTCATGCTAACTGCTTAGAACGAGTTCATTGAAATACTCCTTTCATGCTCCGAGAGAGAATTGATCTTTGGCCAAGCTGCGCTAGGTTGAGGGATGGCCAGCGAAGATCATCAGGGAGAGGGGCAGGAGACGATTACTTTGGAAGCGGGAACGCATTGGATGTGCACTTGCGGGAAGTCGGCGAACTATCCGTTTTGCGATGGTTCGCACAAGGGGATTGGCGGGGCACCGAAGAAGTTGGTGCTGGAGACAGAGACGGTGATTCCGGTAAGGCGTCCGCCTACGGAAGGTTGATCTGGCTTTGCGGTGCCGGGTTCGCTTTGATGGAGCGATGAATCGTCGACACGTCCTTGGTCTTTTGTCCGCGTCTGCGGTGCCGTCATTTGCTGCCGAGGCGAAGGGGCGGCATTTGGCGACGAACATGTATCCATGGATGACCTTTGCGCGGCGGGAGGGGGTGGATTTTGTGCCGCATGCGGAGGAGTTGCTGGCGAGGGTGGCGAAGACGGGGCTGCAGGGGTATGAGCCGATTGTGAACTCGGCAAAGGAGTTTGAGGGGTTGGGGGGGCGCTTGCAGAGGCATGGGCTGGAGATGCGATCGATTTATGTGAACAGCACGCTGCATGAGGCGGCGGCGATTGAGAAGAGTCAGCGGGAGGTGCTGGAGATTGCGCGGGCCGGGAAGGCGTTGGGGGTGAAGATTGTGGTGACGAATCCCTCGCCGATCAAGTGGGGCGGGAAGGAGGCGAAGACGGATGGGCAGCTGAAGCTGCAGGCGCAGGCGCTGGATGAGTTGGGGGGTGCTCTTTTAAAGGAGGGGATGGTGCTGGCGTATCACAATCATGATGTGGAGCTGAAGAACGGGGCGCGGGAGTTTCATCATATGCTGACGGCGACGGATGCGGAGAAGGTGCGGTTTTGTTTGGACTCGCATTGGATTTATCGCGGGTGCGGGGATTCGGAAGTGGCGCTCTTTGATGCGGTGGCGCATTACCATGAGCGGGTGGTGGAGTTGCATCTGAGGCAGTCGAGGGGAGGGGTGTGGCAGGAGGTGTTTACGATGGAGGGGGATGTGGATTACGGGCGGCTTTTTGAGTATTTGGAGAAGAAGGGGGTTTCACCGCATGTGGTGCTGGAGCAGGCGGTGGAGGGGGGGACGCCGAAGACGATGGGGGCGGAGGAGGCGCACCGGGAGGGGCGGGGGAATTTGGCGGGAGAATATTGATCTAGCGTAAAGATTGGGGATTTACGAGGGTTGTAGGGATTATGAATCTTTGCTCCCGTTTGACTCTTCTTCCGCTTCTTTGGCTACCTGCCGGCGGGGCGACCTATTATTGGACGGGGGGAGGTGACGGGGCCTCGGTTTATGCGGAGGCGAACTGGACGGCCAATTCGGATGGGAGTGGGGGGACGATTCCGGTGATCAGCGCGAATACGGCGGTGAATCATGATTTGGTGGTGGAATCGGGCAATCCCGGTGGTGGCGGGGGAGCGAGTGCCTCGCTGGATTTGGGGAGCGGGTCGCTATCGGTTGGCGCGGGGACTTTCCGGATGAATGTGACATCGCAGAGTGGGGGGATTCGGAATGGGTCGATCGCGGTGTCGGGTGGCAGGATCATTGCGGAGTTTGTGGCGGATACGGCGGTTGTGCTTTCAGGCGGAACGCTGGAGTTGGACAGCGGTGGGGATCCGGTGGATGGGGCGACGATAGATTTTACGACGGGGAGTTCGGCGGCGATTGAGTTCTCCAATGAGGCGGTGGCGGATGTGGTGGGGGAGCATCTTGCGAAGATCACGGTGGGAGGAGCGGCGGCGGTGGAATCGGGACCGGGGCAGAATGTGGTGATCACGGCGAACGGGGTGGGATCGATTGTGGTGCTGGGGACGATGAATCCGGCGGACAGTGATGATGATCAGGACGGGTTGAGCAACGGGATGGAGGCGACTCTGGAAACGAATCCAGCGTTGCGGGATACGGATGGGGACGGGACTCCGGACGGGCTGGAGGTGGAGAAGGGGCTTGATCCTTTGGACAACACGGATGGCCTGGATCGGCCGAATATCATTTTGTTTTTTGTGGATGATCTGGGGTACGGGGATTTGGGGTGTTTTTGGCAGGATTCGCTGAGCGGGACGCAGAGGTTCGACACGCCGGGGATTGATACGATGGCGGCGGAGGGGGCGAAGATGACGCATCATTATATTTCGGCGCCGGTTTGTGCGCCATCACGGGCGTCGCTGCTGCAAGGGCGTCACCAGGGGCATGCGGATGTGCGGGACTCGCAGTTTGACCGGGCATTGCCGAACAATCATGGGATGGCCGAGACGTTGAGGCGTGCGGGATACCGGACGATTCACACGGGGAAGAACGGGTTGGCGGGGGGTGAGGGGTCAACGAATCTCACGGGGGATGGTTCCCAGAATTTGGGAGCGCACCCGCTGGCGCGGGGGTTTGATGAGTTTTTTGGATATTTGTTTCATGGTGACGGGCACGAGCATTATCCCCGGAATGGCACCTCGGATAAGTCGGCGCACATTTATCACGGGTATGAGCAGGTGAAGAATGCCTCGGAGGATCTTTATACGACGGATGCGTGGACGGCGTATGCGAAGAAGGCGATCACGGAGGAGGTGAATGACGGGGACGGTCAGCCGTTCTTTCTGTATGTGGCGTATGAGACGCCGCACTTCAAGATGCAGCGTCCGGCGGTGGCGTATCCGAGTGGTGGCGGGTTGACGGGGGGGATTCAGTGGACGACAGCGACCGACGGGGCGGGGAATGTGCGCTTTGCGAGTACGGCGACGGGAACGGGGGGGATTGATGACTACAATCATCCGGGGAACCACAGCTCCTGGCCCGAGGCCCAGAAGCAGCACGTGGGGATGATCCGGCGCATTGATAATTCGGTGGCGGACATCATTCAGTTGCTGAAGGATCTCAATATTGATGACAACACCTTGTGTGTGTTTTCATCGGACAACGGTCCTCACAATGAGGGAAACAATCCGCGTTATTTTGAATCCTTTGCGAACTTGGAGGGGATCAAGCGGGATATGCTGGAGGGGGGAATCCGGGTGCCGACGGTGGTGCGTTGGCCGGGGATGATTGCGGGGACGACGAATGATGAGAACGACATTCATGAGATCGATTATCCGTCTGCAATTTCCGATTGGATGCCGACCTTTGCGGATTTGGCGGAGGTGCCGGCGCCCTCGTGGTGCGACGGGGTTTCCCTGGTGCCGACTCTGACGGGCGTGGGAAGCCAGCGGGACAAGGGGTATCTGTATTTTGAATTCAACACGAGCGGGACAACTCCGAACTGGGTGGAGTTCCCGAATCACCGGGGGGAAGCGAAGGGGCAGATGCAGTGTGTGCGGATCGGAGATTATATGGGGATCCGGAGATCGATCGGGAGTGCGGATGACAACTTCGAGATTTACGATGCGGTGATGGATCCGGGTCAGCAGTTGAACGTGGCGAACTCGCTTCCCGATTTGCAGACGCAGATGAAGGAGATTGCGATCACGGGACGTCGGCCGGGGACGGTATCACGTCCCTATGACAGCGAGCCGCTTCCGGCGATCATTACGGCGACCGAACCGGGGATCATGGTTTCTTCTTACGAGGGGATTTGGACCTACGTGCCGGAGTTCCGGGATATGACCGCGGCTTCTTCCGGGACGGCGACGGGATTTGATCTGTCGAAGAGGTCGCGGGATGAGAATGTGGGTTTGCTTTTTGAGGGGTTGCTGGAGGTGCCGACGACGGGGAGTTACACCTTCTTTGTGGAGAGTGATGCGGGGGCGAATTTGTTTCTTCATGATGCGCATGTGATTGATGATGATTTTAATCACACCGGGGTGGAGCAATCCGGGGCGGTGATTTTGGAAGCGGGAGCGCATCCGATCCGGGTTTATTACCGGCACGGGGTGGGCTCGGGGCATGAGCTGAATGTGCGGTGGTCCGGGCCGGGAATTGCGAAGGAGTTGATTCCAAATGCGGCGCTGGGTCTGGAGGTGCCGGCACCACCGGAGCCGTCGGCATTGGATGATACCGCGAGCACGGCGGGTGAAATGGTTGAGATTGCGGTGCTGGACAACGATTTGGATGATGGCGCGCCGATGACGCTCTCGATTGATTCGGTGGGGGTGCCGGCGAACGGGACGGCGGTGAAGGTGGGGAATGCGATCCGTTATACGCCCAATGGTGGTTTTTACGGGAGCGACCGTTTTCGATATACGGTGACGGACGGGCAGTATTTTGCGACGGCGACGGTGACGATTTCAGTGACCTACCAGGGGGCGGACCTTTGGATTCCGCTTGATGAGTGTGGCGGGAACGAGGTGCGTGAGGCGGGAGGGACTCTGTTGGGCGGGATGACGGGATTTGCGGATCCGGACAGTTCGTGGGTGACGGGAGCGCAGGGGAATGCCCTCTCTTTTGACGGCGATGATGACCAGGTGACCTTGAGCGGTGTGCCGGCGGCGAATCTCCCGGATGGATCGACCCCGCGAACGATCATGGCATGGATCAGGACGGCGGCGGCGCAGGAGAACCAGACGATCTTTGGGTACGGGCAGAATTCGAACGGGCAGCGATTTTCGTTTCGGACGAATGGGAGTGGGGGGAATCCGACGAACCAGCCCTTGCGTCTTGAGGTGCAGGGAGGGGCGATTGTGGGGGCGACGAATCTGAACGACGGCCAGTGGCATCATGTGGCGGTGGTCTGTGACGACTTTGACAGCAGTGGAACGATGGATGTGAATGAGTCGAAGCTGTATGTGGACGGAGTGCTGGACGGGATCGCGAGCGCGTCCTCGCGGGCGATTGATACGGCGTCGGGAACGACGGCGGTGCTGGGGGGATCGAACCACAGTGCCAACTATAGTTTTGCGGGAGATATCGATGATCTTCGTCTTTTCCCGGAGGCACTGAGCCAGAGTGAGATTCAGGAGATCATGAATCGCACGCGACAGGTGGCGGCCGCGTGGCATCGGGAGAATTTCGGTCCCGCTGCGGAGAACTGGGACCTTGACGGTGATGGGGATGGGTTGAGCCGTCTGGGGGAGTTTGCCTTTGGGGGGAACCCCCATTTTTCAGATGCTTCACAGGTGAGGGAGGCGCAGTTTAATCCGGCGACTCTCAAGCTGGAGGCGAGTTTTCTGAGGCGGAAGGGGAGCAATCACGATCTGACTTACAGTATCGAGGCTTCCCGTGATTTGTTGGACTGGACCAGTCTCACGGTGACGGAGACGGGAGTGGTGGCGCATGTGAGTGAGGCCTGCCTTGAGTGGGCGGGTGTTGAGGCTGATGCGACGAGCACTGAGGAGGCGATTCAGTTTGTGCGGGCGAAGGCGGATTTTACGCCTTAGATTTGTCTAATCCGAGGGGGTGGGTTTTTGCCAGGGGACGGAGCCGCCGCGTTGGATTTGGGCGCGCATGGCGGTGGCGAGCTCGCGAAATTTTTGGGGTTCCTTTTTGGAGAGGTCGGTTGTTTCGAGGGGGTCGGTCTCGAGGTTAAAGAGTTCCCATGGGGAGTCGGGTCGGTTTTTGATGAGCTTCCAGGGGCCGCGGCGCATGGCCCAGGAGGAGTCGCCCATGTAGCGGAGGTTGCCCTCGCGGCGGGTGAAGAAGGTGTCGCGCTGGAAGGGTCTTTGGGTGCCGGTTTTGAGGAGGGGGAGGATGGAGCGGCCTTCGATATTTGGTGGGGGAGTTCCTCCGGCGGCTTGGATGGCGGTGGGGAAGAGGTCCATGGTGAGGAAGGGGAAGTCGCTTTGGGTTCCGGGTTTGATGGTGCCGGGCCAGGTGGCGGAGGCGGGGACTTTGAGGCCACCTTCATACATGTCTTGTTTGCCGCCGCGGAGGTTGCCGCAGTTGGCGCCGACGTTGAGCTGGCCTCCGTTATCTGAGACGAAGAGGGTGAGGGTGTTTTGCCATTGGCCGGTGGCTTTGAGGGTGGCGACGACTTGGCCGATGCCGTGGTCGAGGTGTTCGATGAGGGCGACGAGCTTGGCGCGTTGGGGGGTGATGTTGGGTTCGCGGTCGGTGACTTTTTTCAGCCAGTCGGCGGGTGGTTGGATGGGGGTGTGGGGGGCGTTGTAGGCGAGGTAGAGAAAGAACGGCTGCGCCGTTCTTTCAGTGTTAAGTTTCAAGTTTTCAGTTTGAAGTTTTGCAGCGGGCTGCGCCCGGGCAGTTAGATATTGGCAAGCCCATTGGGTGAAGACGTCGGTGGCGTGGCCCTTTGGGTTCACCTTTTGGTGGTTGAGGCGCATGTAGTGTTGGTCGTGGCGGCGGTGGTGGTAGTAGTCGTCCATCATGTCGCCGAGGAAGCCGTGGAAGTGGTCGAATCCGCGGGTGTTGGGGTGGGCTTCGAGGTCGAGGCCGAGGTGCCATTTGCCGATGGCGGCGGTGTGGTAGCCGAGGGGTTTGAGGGCTTGGGGGAGGAGGGTGGCGGAGGGGGCGAGGTAGCCCCAGTTGTCGTTGGGCATGGTGCGGACGACGCCGGGGACGCCGACGAGCTCCTGGTAGCGTCCGGTGAGGAGGGCGGCGCGGGTGGGGGAGCAGACGGGGCAGTTGGCGTAGCAGTGGGTGAAGCGGAGGCCTTGGGCGATGAGGGAATCGAGGTGCGGGGTTTGGAGGTCGGTGGCGCCGTAGGAGGAGAGGTCGCCGTAGCCGAGGTCATCGACGATGATGACGAGGATGTTGGGCTTGCCTTCGGCAGGAAATCCTAAATTTGAGAAGAGGAGAAATGCCAAGCAGGTGAGGAGGGTGCGCATGGGGATTTTACCGGGGGAGGCGGGTTTTTTTATCAGCGGGCGATCTTGAAGACGCGGGCGGTGAGGATGATGGCGGCGATGGCGAGGCCGATGGCGAGTCCCCACCAGATGCCGGCGGCTCCGAGTCCGAAGCGGTTGGCGAGGAGGAGACCGGCGGGGATGCCGAAGATCCAGTAGGAGATGAAGGCGGTCCAGGCGGGGACGGTGACGTCTTCGAGTCCGCGGAGGATGCCGCCGGAGACGACCTGGATGGCGTCGAAGATTTGGAAGACGGCGACGATGGCGAGGAAGGATCCGGCGATGGCGATGACCTCGGGCTCGCTGACGTAGAGGGCGGCGATATCGTAACGGAGGAGGGCGCAGAAGGTGGAGGTGAGTGCGACGAAGAAGAGGGTGAGGGCCCAGCCGGAGAAGATGATGGCGGGGTAGCGGTGTTTTTCTTTTGCTCCGGCGACATTCCCCATGCGCATGGTGAGGGCGATGGCGATGCCGAGGGGGACCATGAAGAGGGTGCCGGCGGTGGTGAGGGCGACCTGGTGGGAGGCGAGGGGGATTTCGCCGTAGAGGCCGACGAAGATGCCGGCGGCGGAAAAGGCTCCGACCTCGGCGAGGAGGTGGAAGCTGGCGGGGATGCCGAGGGCGAGGAGGCGGCGGAGGGTTTTGGGGTCGGGTTTTTGGATCCACCGGCGCGGGGTGAGGTCGTGGAGGGAGGGCGCGATTTTAAACCAGAGGAGCATGCCGAGGAGGATGGCGATGCGTGAGATGAGGGTGGCCCAGCCGGCTCCGGTGAGTCCGTAGTCGAGGGTGAAGATGAAGAGTTGGTTGAGGATGACGTTGAGGATGACGCCGCCGAGGAAGATGAAGAAGGCGGGCCAGACGCGGCCGATGGAGTCGGCGTGGTTTTTGAGTCCGATGGATCCGAGGACGGGGATGAGTGAGATGAGGACGAGGAAGAGGTAGGGAGGGGCGGCGGCGGTGACCTCGGGAGGTTGGTTGAATATGTGGAGGAAGGGGATGAGGAGGGTGCTGAGGAGAAAGAGGAGGGTGCCGGCGGCGATGGAGAGGTAGAAGCCATTGCGGCAGATGGCGCGGGCCCGGGCGTGGTCTTTTTGGCCGGAGGCGCCGGAGCTGAGGACGGAGATGCTGGTGGTGAGTCCGATGCCGAAGACGAAGGGGACGGAGAAGATGGCGCTGCCGAAGGTGAGGGCGGCGAGCTCGGTGACGCCGACTTTTCCGACCATTTTGGTGTCGGCGATGATCATGAGCATCTGGCTGATCTGCCCGATGATGAGGGGGACAGCGAGCAGGGCGGTCTTTTTGCCCTCGCGGAGAAGTGAGGGGATGGACAGGTGCTTGATCATGCCGTGCGGCACATCGTGCAGGGAAAGCGGGAACGAGTCCCGCTTTCCTTTTGGGGAAATGTGCCCCGGGTTAGGGGAGGGTGACGATGAGGCGGTAGTAGCGCTCGGGGAGGTCGGTGGCGGTGAGGCTGCTGAGGAGGTTGACGGAGTAGGTGCCGTCGGGGTTTTGGGTGGGTTGTCCGGTGGGGGTGAGGTCTCCGGCGGCGGTCCAGTCGATGAGGTTGGTGGAGGCCTCGACGGTGTAGTTGAGTTCTTGCACCGCGAGGCGTTGGCGGTGGGTGAAGGTGATGGTGCCTCCGTCATTGCTGACGATGGGGGTGACTTGTTCATTCAGGTCGCGGCCGAGGGCGTAGGCGAGGATGTTGCTGAGTCCGGTGTTTCCGTATTCGGCGCTGGAGTCGGTGAATCCGTTGTCGGCCATCCAGGAGCTGAAGCCATCGCTGGATTCGAGGAGCATGGCGTAGTCGAAGCTGGCTTCGAGGGATTGTTCCTGCTCGGTGGAGGCGAAGACGCCGCCGGAGCTGAAGGTGGTGCCGGCAGGGAGGGTGATTTGGGTGATCTCGGTGATGGCGCCTTCATCGATGGAGTAGAAGGTGAGGAGGCTTCCGCGGCGTTCGATGCGCACGGTGGCGATGTCCTTATGATACTCGGGTCCGGTGGCGAGGACGTCGGAATTTCCGACGGGGCTGACGCGGAGGGCGGCGAGGTGGGTGCCGTCCTTGAATCCGACGCCGTAGCGGAAGATGTTTCCGCTCTGGTTCGCTTCAACGAGGAGTCCGGCGTAGAACTGGCCGAACTGGACTTTTTCGAGTTTGACCTCGGTCTGGATGATCCAGTCTCCGGAGGGAAGCGGGCGTCTGATCCAGGGGTGGATGGTGCTGTTGAGGTCGATGGGCGGTCCGCCGAGGTCGTTGGCGGAGATGTCCATGTTGATGCCGAAGACGAGGTCCGAGCTGCCGGCGCTTTCATTGTGAACTTCGGCGGCGAGGACGTTGGTGCCCTGGACGAGGGCGCTGGAGACATCGACGACGAGGATGTCGTGTTCGATTTCGTCTTCAATGAGGAGTTTGTCGCCGAGGGTGTTGGAGTCGATGACGCCCTCGGGGAGGCGGACGTTTCCGATGACCTGGCCGTTGAGGTAGTAGCGGACTCCGTCATCGACGACGTGATCGATGCTGAGGACGGCTCCGATGGGGTCTTTGTCGAACTCGAAGGTGGTGCGGAAGTAGTAGGTGACGAGGCCGTTAAAGAAGTCGCGCACGAGGGTGTCGGTTTGCATTCCGGGGGCGGGGAGTCCGCTCTCGTTGAAGCCGAGGAATCCGGGGCCGGAGGGCCAGAGGGAGTCGTCGAAATTTGGCTGGGCGAAGATGCCGGTGAGTTCGGCATTTGAGGAGTCATCATGCTTCCAGACGGACCCGAACTGGATGTAGTTTACGGGAGGGGGAAGTTGAAGTGGCGGGAGGCCGAGCGGGGTGTGGGACGGGGGGATGTTGATGGTGAGGCGTCCGGCGTGGTCCTGCAGGGTGTAGTGGGGTCCGGTGGATGAGTTGCCGTGTTTCTCAGCCTTGAAGGGGGTCCAGAAGGCTTCGAGGGCGGGATCACCGAAGGTGGAGAAGTCCGTATCGCCGGAGACGGAGACGCCGATGGTGCGTTCACCGATTTGGGCGGCGCTGTCTGTGGTGGCGGCGGTGACGAGGTAGTAGCCGGGCTTGGTGAAGGTGATGGCGGCGGTGGTGCCGGTGGGGACGATGGTTACGCCGGTGTCCGGGACGGATTGCCAGGTGAAGGTGAGGGCGTCGCCCTCGGGATCGAAGCTCGCCATGGCATCGAGATTGAGAGTCTCGCTGAGGGTGAGGTTGAGTGACTTGGGCGAGGAGTCGATCTTGACGATGGGAGGGGCGTTGTTGGTCTTGGTGATGGTGAACTGGACGGTGTCGACGATTTTTCCATCGTGGTCGAGGCCTTCGAGGGTGATGGTGTTGGAACCTTGTTTGAGCGGGATTCCGGAGAGTTCCCACTCGGTGGTGTCGGTCCAGGTGAATGTTTCTCCGGCGACGCCGAGGGCGCGGATGCGGAAGATGGTGGGAGGAGCGGTGCCCTCGAGGGTGATGATATCGTTTGTGGTGGCGCCATTTCCGGTGGTGACGGCGAAATTGGTGGCGGCGTTGCTGGCTCCGATGAAGTTGCGGGCGAGTTGTTCGCGGCTGTTGAACCAGCCGGTGTAGTGTGCCTGGTCCATGACGATGGGGGTGCCTGACACGGCGTCTGCCTCGGCCTGCATCCAGGCGGCGGTGCGTGCGGATCCCTTGGTGTGCTCGTTGAGGAGCTTGGTCATGTAGTAGTACATCTGGCGGCGGACGAAGGGTTGGGCAAAGTATTTGCTGACACCGGTGCGGCCTCCGAGGATGGCTTGGTTGGTGCGTTCGAAGACGCGGTCACCATCCCAGTGGATGAGCATCCAGCCCTTGCCCTCTTTGGGGCGATAGAGGTAGGCGTTCTTACCCCGGTCGACGGTGATGGTGTCCCAATCGGCATCATATCCGCGGACGGTGGCATTGAGGGCGAGGCTGTCGGCATCGGCGATGCGGTTGAGGATGTGTTCGTCGGTCTTGTTCTCGTCGAGGGTGCGGGTGAGCTCGATGAAGGAGCCGTAGTCGTAGTCATTTTCCCGGGTGCGCATGATCCACTCGCTGTGGTAGGCGATGGGGTTTTCGGTGTCTTTGTAGGACCAGTCGGCATTGCGGCTTACGCGGGATTCGCCGTTGTCGGAAGTGAAGCGCCATTCGTCGTCGATACGGAGGAGGGTGCCATCGGTTCCGTCTTCGAAGTTGCGATTGAGGAAGTCATTTGAGATGGGCTCGTGGTTTTCACGGACTCTGAAACCATCGTCATTGATGACGGAGTGGACGAATTCCATTTCGCTGGTGGGGGCACCAAGTTGGTAGAGGAAGTAGCGGGCGACGCGGTCGTCATAGTAGCGGGGGGTGTTGTCATCCTGCATGGTGCCGGAGGGGTCGATGACGCTGCGGCGGCGGTCGCGGAAGAGGCGGTCACCCGGGAGCTTCCATTTTCCGTGGGAAAGGTTGGAGTTGGTGGAGCGGGTGAAGGGGCTGCCGCTTTTACGGATTTCGGCGTTGTAGTAGATTTCGGTTTCGTTGGCGATGAAGGTGGCATTGAAGAAGTGGTTCGACATGCGGGGGAACTTGTAATCGAAGGTGGCTCCGCCTCCGGTGCCGGTGGTGAGGGCGGCGCGGTCGTACTCCGAGACGACGAAGCGCTCGCGGAGCAATTTGTCGGGCATGGAGCGGCTATCGACGATCCACATGGCGGGGCGGTTGGCTCCGAAGCGGGGCTGGGTGGTGAGGATGCCGCCGGCGTTGGCCTCGACGTAGAACTGGATGATGTTTCCCTGGGATCTGAATTGGGGGACGCTGGTGGAGTAGAGTCCGTTTCCGGTGTCGGTCATGGTGGCACGCTGCCAGGTGCCGGTGCCGGTGTTGTTATCGAGGCGGTAAACGAGGTCGACGCTGGTGAGGGTGGCGGCGGAATCGATCTGGGCGGTGACGGTGACGGTATCAGAGGGGGAGGGGACCGCGGGGCTGTGGATGACGCCGGAGACGGTGGGTGCGGCGGAGGGAAGGGTGGCGGAATTTGGAGCACCTGGGGTGCCGAGATTGGCGGGGACGGGGAGGAGGAAGCTGGTTCCGAATCCGTGGTCGAGGGTTTGGAAGATGATGCGGGATTTTCCGCTGACCCAGCGGGCATCGAAGGTGAGGGTGTAGCTCTCGCCGACGGTGAAGGCGGAGGTGTCGACCTCGGCGCGGTTGGCTTTGTTGTCGCCATGGCCATCGGCGATGAGGTTGAGTTGGCCATTGTCGAAGAAGCTGGCCCAGTGGGTGCCCTGGCAGACCCAGCCTTTACCGCTGTCCTGATCGGGGGACATGATGGCCGGGTTTTGGACGAGGTTGGCCCCGTTGTTGCCTTTTTTGACTTCAATGTTTTCGAGGATGACGTGTGAGTCACCGACGAGGTGGGTGTGGAGTTCCTGGGCCTGGTTGTTGAGGGAGTTCCAGGGTTGTTGGCGGAAGTCCTCGGTGAAGGAGAAGGTCTGCATGGTGGACTTCTGGCTTTCGTCGCTGTCTGCCCAGGCGGTGGCGACGTTGTTGTCCATGTCGGGGTGGCGGAGTTCCATGCTGGAGCCGTCGCCATCGGCGAGGTTGGGCCAGTCGCCCTCGGGGAGGTAGTCGACTTCATCGGCGAGGTTGCCGTTGGCGTCGATGAGGCGGATGAGCTCGCCGCGGTCGCGGAGGCCGCCGCTCCAGTCACCGATGACGGGGATGCCGGGGTTTCCATCGAGGAGGCAGGTGGCATCGGCAGCGATGACGAGGTAGTCATCTGAGGCGATGGTGGTGCCGGCGGGGAAGTCGAAGCTGATGCCGCTGGTGAACTTCCAGCCGCTGAGGTCGATGGTGGCGTTGGTGCGGTTGTAGAGTTCGATGTATTCGCCGGTGCCCTGATCGGAGGGGGCGTCGAACATGATTTCGTTGATGACGATGCCGGTCTCGCGGGCGGAGGGGTTATTGGGGGCGTCTTTGGTGTGTCCGGGGCCGCCGTAGAATTCGCCGTCGACGAGCTGGAAGGATTCTTCGGCGAGGTCGCGGTCGAGGCGGGCGGCGCTGAGGACGGTGGGTCCGCCGGAGAGGAAGATATTGATGTCGCCATTTACATCCGGGGTGAAGACGGCGGGGAAGCTGAGGTATCCGCCGGCGGGGATGGTGCCGGAGAGGGAGACGGCATCGGAGAGGGTTTTTTTGGAGGAGAGTTTGAAGGGGGAAGCGGTGACGGGGCTGCCATTGGGATTGTGGAGCTCGATCCAGTCGGTGTTTCCGTTGGTTCCGAAGTGGACCTCGGAGATGACGAGGAGGGAGGAGGTGGAGATGACGTTATCCTCGCCGGGAGTGCCGTTGATGGTGGTGCTGGCGGCCCAGTTGCGCCATTCGCGGTTGGAAAGGTTGGGGTTGATGCGGGAGAGGGTGTGTCCGGTGCCGTCGGCGCTGGCGGGCCATTTGCCGCCGTCGTTGTAGTCGACGGTGGTCATGATGATGCCATTTTTATTGCTGAGGGTGAGGGTTTCGCCGGAATTGCTGAGGGCTCCGGTGTAGGGGCCGAAAATGCGGACTCCGGCGGGGATGGAGGGGTAGGCGGCGCGGAGGTCGGCCCCGGAGACGGGGGAGACGAGGATGGTCTCGAAGGGGAGGAAGATGTGGGCGTCGGTGTCGGCGGGGTTGAAGTCGGGGAAGGTGTAGTCGATGCCATCCGAGAAGAACCAGGTGCCCATGTCGAGGGGGGTTCCGGTGTTGTTTTTGACCTCGATGAACTCGGGTTTGCCGGCTTGGGCGTTGTATTGGATCTCGGTGAAGATGACCTGTTCGGCCGAGGCGGAAATGGTCGAGAGAAGGGAGCCGATGCCGAAGCAAAGGAGAGATGAGGTACGGAAGAAGTTCATCGGATGTATTTAGTGTGTGCTAAAAATCTAGGCCATTGGAGTCAATGGCCTAGAGTATGACTCTAGCATGTCAATTTAGCACACCGGAAGGGGAAACTCCAGATTCGGGGGGAATTTCGGAATTGGGGGGAGGGATGGGGGGGGCCAGTGGGTCTCCACGATTCTTTTGGGAGGGTTAATGAGGGGGCTGTAGTTCTGACTTCGTTTTTGGTGGGCGGGTGTTCAAAGTGGCGGGAGCGATGATTGGTTTTAGTGTGGGAGTTTTGGTGGTGGTGGTTTTTGGGGTGCTGATTGGGGCACTGCTTTACAATCGGTTGGTCCGACTGCGGAACAAGGTGCGGGAAGGGTGGAGCGGGATGGAGGTGCAGCTGAAACGGCGGCATGATTTGATTCCATCGTTGGTGGAAGTGGTGAAGGGGTATGCCCGTCATGAGGGCGGGGTGTTGACGGAGGTGGTGAAGCAGCGGGGTGCGGCGGTGAAGGCCGAGGGGGTGGAGGCAGCGCGGAAGGCCGAGGATCAATTGGGCGGGGAGATGGGGAGGCTTTTTGCGTTGGTGGAGTCCTACCCGGAGCTCAAGGCGGATGCGAATTATCAGGATTTGATGAGTGAATTGGTGAACACCGAGGATGAGTTGCAGTATGCGCGGCGGTATTACAACGGGGCGACGCGGGATTTGAATAATGCGGTGGAGAGCTTTCCTGGAAATTTGGTGGCCCGCTTTTTTGGGTTTCAGGCGAGTGCGTTTTTTGAGGTGAGTGAGGCTGCCGAGCGGATGGTTCCCAGGGTGTCATGAAGGTTGTATTTTTATTTCTCTTACTGGCTTCGGTGCTCTCCGGGGCCGAGAAGATCACGTCGTTTCATAGCCGGGTAACGGTGTTTCCCGACGGGTGGTTGGATGTGGTGGAAACGATTGTGGTGCGGGTTGAAGGGAAGGAGATCCGGCGCGGGATTTTTCGGGATTTTCCCCAGACTTATCAAACGAGGTGGGGGTTTCGAGAGAAGCGTCCGTTTGAGGTGGAGAGTGTGACGCGGAATGGGAGGCGGGAGGCTCATCAGGTGAATCAAATCCAGATGGGCACGAGGGTTTTGATTGGGTCGGAAGACGTGATGCTTCCGCGCAATACCGAGCAGATTTATGAGATTCGATACCGGACGAGATTTCAGCTGATTACGGGGGAGAATGGGGTGGATGAACTTTATTGGAATGTGACGGGAAATGAGTGGGGGTTTCCGATCGATCGGGTGTCGGCGGTGGTGGAGATACCATCGGGGATCACGATTCAAGAGGCCTTTGCCTGGACGGGTCCGGCGGGGGCCAAGGGGAGGGATTACACGAGTGACCACGAAGGGAATCGGGCAGTGTTTGAGAGCACGAAAGGGATGGGGAAAGGGGAGGGGATGACGGTGATTGTGAAGTGGCCCACCGGGTTGCTGGAGGCGGCGGCGTATGAAAAGCCGGGGCTTTTTGAGAGCAATCCGGGTTTGGTTACGGGGATGATGTTGGTGGGAGCGGGCTTGTTATTTTATGTGGTGATGTGGTTTTTGGTGGGGCGGGATCCGCCGAAAGGGGTGATTATTCCAAGGTGGGAGCCGCCGGAGGGGTTCACGCCGGGAGGGGTGCGGTATTTACGGAATCTGCGTTTTGACGATCTTTGTTTTAGCGCGGGATTGCTCGGTCTGGCGGCGGAGGGGCATCTGAAGATGGACGAGAAGAACGGGGAGTATTCCGTGACGAAGAAGGGAGGTCCTCCGCCGATGAGTCCGGTGGCGGGTGCGCTCTTTTCGAAACTATTTCGATACAAGAAGAAGGTGAGGCTGGTGACGTCGAATCACGCGACGATCAGTGGGGCGCGGACAGCCTTTGCCGAGGCGTTGGTGGGAAAGATCGACCGGAGCTATTTCCTGGCGAATTTTAATGCTTGGTTGCCGGGGATTACGTGTGGGTTGTTGGGGATGCTCTTTATGCTGATGGCGTCGGCAAATGGTGACGCTTCTTTTGTAGGTTTTTTTCTCTTTTTGGTGCTGATCTTCTCGACCTTTTCGCGTGTGAGCACACTCATTACCCTGGCGCATTGCGGGGGGTGGAATGGTTTGAAGAATGGAATTAGAAGAAGGTGGGGGGTGTTGTTGTGCTGGGTGATTGGGTGGGGGATTTTGGCATACAGCACGGGGCTTTGGGTGGGGGTGTTTGGACTTTGGGTTTTTGTGTCGGGGGTGATCTTTCACAATCTGATTAAGCGGCCGACGAAGAAGGGGCGGCGGATCATGGATGAGATTGAGGGATTTCGGGAGTACCTCAAGGTGGCCGAGGAGGATCGGTTGAATCTGGAGAATCCGCCTGAGAAGACGCCGGAACTTTTTGAGAAGTTTCTGCCGTTCGCGCTCGCGTTGGATGTGGAGCAGGAGTGGAGCGAGAAGTTTGATGAGGTTCTCAGGGCTGCCGGGAAGGCTGAAGGCAGCACGTCAAGAGGATCGGGATATCAACCGAGCTATTACACGGGTGATTTTTCGAGAGGCAGCCAGGCGCTGACGGCGGCGGCATTGGGGGGAGCGCTGACGTCGGCTTTGACATCGGCCGCGGTGGCTCCGAGTTCGACCGGGTCATCGGGCGGTGGTTTTTCGTCGGGTGGCGGTGGTGGATTTTCCGGTGGGGGCGGAGGAGGCGGCGGGGGCGGTGGATGGTAGAGGGGGCTTTAGAGGTTGGATTTTCGCCGGGGTGTTCGCCCTGCTTTTGCGGTAGACGTTTCCCGAAGGGGGTACTTCTTTATGGCTGGAGGAGGACGAGGCGGTAGAAGCGGTAGGCGTCGGGGAGGGGGTAGGTGCGGGAGATGGGGGTTCCGGTTCCGGTGATGGTTTCGACGAGGGTCCAGTTGTCTGCTTCGAGGTCGGGGTTGGTGAAGATTTGGTAGGTGGTGTTGGGGGTGGTGGGGAAGGTGAGGATGGCTTGGGTGGAGTCGCCGGTGAGGTTGAGGAGGCCGTCGATCCTCTCCGAGATTTGGACGAGGGAGAGATCATCGAAGTAGACCGAGCCGCCATCGAAGAGGGGTTGTCGGAAGACGGCCTGGTAACGGACGGAGGTGGTTCCGGCGGGGGCGATCATTTCATTGACGGGGCCGATGAGGTTGTAGGTGGTGGGGTGGTATTGTTTGTCGATGGGGAGATCGATCCATTGACCGGGGGTGAAGTTTCCGGGGGTGAGGGTGTCGGAGCGGTAGAGGCCGATGATGTCGTTATTTGAATCGCGGAAGCTTACTTCGAGCCAGGCGCTGTTGGTTCCGGTGAGTAGGTCCTGGGGGTGGCTGAGGGCCCATCCGTTAGCGGTCCAGCGGGAGCCGGGGGAGGCGGGGCGGGTTTGGTGGAAGCCGTTGTAGTTTTCGGCTCCGCTGAAGTCTCCGAAGACCTTGATGACGTAGTCGCCGGAGCGGGTTTGGACGGGGTCGCCTCCGGGGTTTCCGCCGTTGTAGTAGGTGTTTGCGGCGGATTCGAGGTAGCCGCCGAGGTCGTTGGCGCCGCCTTGTGAGTAGCCGACCCACGGGGAGAGTTGGTTGGATTCGAAGCCGGGGTTTTCGATTTCTTCCGGGTTGATGGTGAGTTCGGTGGTGGGCTGGTAGACGCGGACGTAGTCGACGAGCATTTGCTTGGGGAAGGAGACGCTTCCACCGACGGGGCCACCGAAGTCTCCTCCGACGGCGACATTGAGGATGAGGAAGAAGGGGTGGTCGAAGGGGAAGGCATTGGGGGCGACATCGGCGGGGGTGGCGGTGTGGTAATGGATGTCATCGACATACCAGCGGATTTCATCGGGTTCCCATTCGACGACGTAGGTGTGGTAGTCATCGGGGACGGGAGTGGCGAAGGTGTGGGTGTTGCCGAAGCTATTGCCAGCGGAGTAGCCGGGGCCGTGGATGGTGCCGAAGACTTCGTTGGGGAGGCGTCCGACGAATTCCATGATGTCGATCTCGCCGCAGTGAGGCCAGCTGACGGTGTCGATATCATTTCCGAGGGTCCAGAAGGCGGGCCACAATCCTTGTCCGGCGGGGACTTTAATACGGGCTTCGAAGCGGCCGTAGGCTTGTTCGAATTTTCCCTTGGTGAGGAGGCGGGCGGAAGAGTAGCCGTAGCCGCTGATGTTTTCTTCGCGGACCTCGATCACGAGCTCGTTGTTTTGGACGCGCGCGTTGTTGGTGCTGTTGGTGTAGTATTGAAGCTCGTTGTTTCCCCAGCCGCCGCCTCCGAGATCGAAGCCCCATTTCGCAGAATCCGGTGCGGTGCCATTGACCTGGGTGAATTCATCGGACCAGGTGAGGGTCCAGCCGGGGAGGGCTTGTGCGCTGAGGGTGGTTGGAAAGAAGAGGAGCAGGAAAAGAAATTTCATGACGGGTTTCCCAGGATCGCGGATGGGCGCGAGGAAGCCAATCAGAAATTGCATTAATTTGCACCTTTAAAGAGTGCCCGGGTATTTCCGGAAGCTAGCGTCTTCTTTTCCCCAGAAAGAGGCCGAGGGCGAGGAGGGGGAGGAGGGAGGTGGAGGGTTCCGGGACGGCGGTGGCGTTGATGAGGATTTGGGGGGCGTTGGAGAGGCTGCCGACGACGACTCCCGATTGGCGGGCCTGGACTTCCTGAATGGTCCAGAGTCCGGAGGCCTGGTTGTTGGGGGTGGTTGTGACGGCGTAGTCGCCATCGCCCGCGGGAACGTGGAGGTAGATCCAGAAGTCGGTGAGGGGAGCGAGGGTGATGGTGGATCCGGGGGTGTAGTTGACGGTGGTATTGGCGGGTGAGGTGTTGGCGCTGACCAAGGGGGTGGAGGTGGTGGATCCGCCGCCATAGGGTGAGCCGGCGGTGATGAGCTCGACTTCTACCGGGGAGAATCCGAACCCGAAGGGAGCGCCCCATTTGATATCGAGGTCGTCGAGGCGCCAATGTTGGTTGTCGGTGCGGAGTTGGACGGCGATGGATTCATCGGGGAAGATGATGGCGTCGGGACCGGTGACAAAGGAGGTTCCGGTGGATCCGCTGAGGGATTGGAAGGTGACGGTGGCCTGAAGGGGGGACAGGGCGAGGGGGAGGAGGGCTGAAATCAGGGTGAGTGATTGGTTCATACACCGGGATCTATTCCGTTTGAGGGAAAAGGATTCGTTGTTTTTTGGGGAATTTTGGGGCGAGGAGATGGGGTCGCCGATGATGGCGAAGGGGGCGGCATGGGGGGGCGCAGGGTTGGAAACGCGCGATCCTTATTTAGAGGCCTGATTTCAGGATCCCGCTTGGGCGGGGCTGGGAGATTTGGTTTCGGAAACGATCAGGGGCCATCCCATGCGCTTGTTGCGGTCGCGGACTTCGTCGGCGGCTTCTTTGGCGGCTTCTTCGATGACTTCCTTGAGGGGGCGGTCAGTGAGAGCTTTCGGCTGTGAGGTGGAATGTGCCATCGGAGTTGTGATAAGAATACCATTTGTCTGCGAGAGCGGACATGGGTGGCTTGGTAGAGGGGCGTTAGGCTGGAAGCCAACGCTCCTTATTAGTCTCCTGATTTGAGGACTTTGATGAAGGCGTCCTGGGGGATGTTGACTTTGCCGAAGGCTTTCATCTTGGCTTTGCCTTTTTTCTGCTTCTCGAGGAGTTTGCGCTTTCGGGAGATGTCTCCGCCGTAGCATTTGGCGGTGACGTTTTTGCGCATGGCGGAGATGGTCTCGCGGGCGATGATGTTTCCACCGATGGCGGCCTGGATGGCGACGACGAACATCTGGGTGGGGATGACTTCCTTGAGTTTGGCGGCGAGCTCGCGGCCGCGGGACTGGGCTTTGTCGATGTGGACGATGGTGGAGAAGGCTTCGACGGGTTCGCCGGCGATGAGCATGTCCATTTTGACCATTTTGGCGGCGCGGTAGCCGGCGTGCTCATAGTCCATGGAGCCGTAGCCTTTGGTCATGGATTTGAGGCGGTCGTTGAAGTCGACGAGGATATCGGCGAGGGGGACGGTGGCGGTGAGCATGACGCGGAATTCGTCGATGGTCTCGGTATTTTCGAGGTCGCCGCGTTTTTCCATGATGAGCTTCATGACGTCTCCGATGTAGTCACCGGGGACCATGATGAAGATGCGGACGATGGGTTCGCGGATTTGTTCGATGACCTGTTGCTCGGGGAGGTAGCTTGGGTTGTCGATGATGAGTTCTTCGCCGTCGGTCTTGGTGATCTCGTAGATGACGGAGGGGTAGGTGGAGATGACATCCATATCGAACTCACGGCGGAGGCGTTCCTGGATGATTTCCATGTGGAGGAGGCCGAGGAATCCGCAGCGGAAGCCGAAGCCGAGGGCGGTGGAGGACTCGGTCTGGAAGGTGAAGGCGGCGTCGTTGATCTGGAGTTTGCCCATGGCGACCTGGAGGTTTTCGTAGTCCGAGGTGTCGATGGGGTAGATGCCGGAGAAGACCATGGGGCGGATTTCCTTAAATCCGGGGAGGGGTTCGGGGCAGGGTTTGTCCTTGTGGGTGATGGTGTCGCCAATCTTGACCTCGGCGGAGGATTTGACGTTGGCGATGATGTATCCGACGTCTCCGGTGGAGAGTTTGTCGGTTTTCTTCATCTTGGGGGTGAAGATGCCGGTCTCCTTGATTTCGTAGCTGTTGGTGGTGTGGAAGAGCTTGATTCGGTCGCCTTTTCGCATTTCGCCGGAGACGACGCGGACGTAGGAGACGACGCCGCGGAACTGGTCGTAGAGGGAGTCGAAGACGGAGGCGCGGAGGAGGCCGTCGGGGTTTTCCTCGGGGGGAGGGACGAGCTCGACGATGGCTTCGAGGATTTCCTGGATGCCGATGCCTTGTTTGGCGGAGGCGGGGATGGCGTGTTCTCCGGGGATGGCGAGGATGTCCTCGAGCTGCTGGCGGCAGCGGGGGATATCGGCGGCGGGGAGGTCGATCTTGTTGAGGACGGGGACGATGGCGAGTTCCTGCTCCATGGCGAGGTTGACGTTGGCCATGGTCTGGGCTTCGACGCCCTGGGCGGCATCGATGATGAGGATGGCGCCTTCGCACGCGGCGAGGGAGCGGGAGACCTCGTAGGAAAAATCGACGTGTCCGGGGGTGTCGAGGAGGTTGAGCTTGTAGGTCTTGCCGTCCTTTGACTTGAAGGAGAGGGTGACGGGGTGGGACTTGATGGTGATGCCTTTTTCGCGCTCGAGGTCCATGGAGTCGAGGTGTTGGGCCTGGGACTCGCGTTGGGTGATGGTTTGGCAGGTCTCCATGAGGCGATCGGACAAGGTCGTTTTGCCATGATCGATGTGGGCGATGATGGAGAAGTTACGGGTAAGTTCGACGGACATGGTGGTTGGCTGGCGGGAGGTTAACCGCAAAGGCGCCGGGACGCAAAGATGCAAAGGCGCGAAGAGCGATGAGGCTCTCGCGCGCGGGAAATAGGGGGTTTTTTGGGGAAATGGAAGAGTGGAGTGAGGGGATCTTGGGCTTCCCCCGGGCCGCTCTATGGTTTGACGGTGAAGTGGTGGGTGCCGGCGGGGAGGGTTTTGGTGCCGGTGGGGAGGGTGATGGTGGCGGTGGTGTTGGGGGGGATGACGGTGGTCATGTTGATGCCGGCGGGGGTTTTTTCCCAGGAGTTGGAGGCGGTGCCGTAGCGGGTTTCGTGGCTGACGGAGGCTTGGGTGAGGGGGTGGCCGTGGAAGACGGGGCGGACGAGGATGTGCTTGTAGCCGGGGTGGGCGGGGTCGGGAGCGAGTCCGGCGAGTCGTTCGTAGAAGAATTGGCCGACGGCTCCGTAGGCGTAGTGGTTGAAGGAGTTCATGGCGACGTCGCCGAAGCCATCGGCCCTGGTGTAGCTGTTCCAGCGTTCCCAGATGGTGGTGGCTCCCTGGTCGATGGAGTAGAACCAGCCGGGGTATTCATTGGTGAAGAGGACGTCCGAGGCGGTGCTGATGGCGCCGACTTTTTCGAGGGCGGTGCAGAGGAGGGAGGAGCCGATGAAGCCGGTGTTGAGTTTGTTTCCGTCTTTTTGAATGCGGGTGACGAGGTGTTGGGCGGCTTTTTTGGTGAGGTCGGCGGGAAGGAGGTCGAAGGCGATGGGGATGACGTAGGCGGTCTGGGTCTCGACGGGGAGGGTGGTGCGGCCGTGTTCATCGAAGTAGTTGGTGGTGACGGCGGCGGCGATCTCGTCGGCGAGTTTCGCGTAGTGGGCCTGGTCGTCTTTTTTTCCAAGGACGCCGGCGGCGTGGGAGATGATTTGGCAGCCGCGGGCGTAGAAGCAGGTGCCGAGGAAGTTGATGGGGGTTTCGCCGTAGCGGGTTTCGGGTTCGCCGGTGGCGGGGTTGGGCGGGCCGGCGAGTTGTTCGGTGCCGTGGTAGAGGATGGGCTGAAGCCAGTCGCCGAAGCCGGTGGTGGATTGGACGAGGTGGCCTTTGGTATCGCTTTGGTAGAGCTGGAGGCGGAGTTTGATGGCGTCGTAATTTTCCGAGAGGGCGGTGGTGTCTCCGGTGCGGAGGTAGATTTGCCAGGGGACGAGGTAGATGGCGTCTCCCCAGCCGGGTGCGTTGCCCCAGTCCTTGTATTTTCCGGGAGGGATGATGTTGGGGACCATGCCGTTGGGGTGTTGGTCGATGCGCATGGATTCCATCCAGGAGTTGAGGAAGGCGTGGGTGTCGAAGTTATGCAGGGCGACGGGTGAGAAGGCCTGGGCGTCGCCGGTCCAGCCGAGGCGTTCGTCGCGCTGGGGGCAGTCGGTGGGGATGTCGAGGAAGTTGCCGCGCTGGCTCCACTCGATGTTGGACTGGAGTTGGTTGAGCTTTTGGTGGGAGGAGGTGAAGGTGGCGGTTTGGGGGAAGTCGGTGTGGAGGACGTCGCCGCGGACCCAGTCGAGGGTGGGTTGGTGGGCGGGATCGAAGCCGGTGATTTGGAGGTATTGGTAGCCGAAGAAGGTGAGGGTGGGTTGGTAGGTGATGGTGCCATCGGCAGCGGGAATGTAGGTGGCGAGGGAGCGGGCGGCGCGGTAGTTCTCGCGGTAGAGGGAGCCGTCGTCATTGAGCATTTCGGCGACGGAGATGGTGACTTTTTGGTCCTTCAGGACGGGGATGGAGACGGTGAAGGTGCCGACCATGTTTTGGCCGAGATTGTAGATGACGCTGCCATCGGGTCGCGGGGTGAGGGAGGCGGGGGTGAGCTTTTTGATAAGCTTGACGGTCTGGAAGGACTTGGGCCGGAGGAGAGGTTTGGCGTCGACGGGGGAGGTGGAGACGGGTTTGAAGGAGTCATCTTTTAAAGTACGACGCGCATCGTAGTCTTCGCCATTGTAGATATCGGCCATGATGATGGGGCCGGCGGTGGAGACGGTCCAGGTCTTGTCGGTGACGGCGGTGAGGCGGCCATCGCACTCGAGCTGGGCGAGGAGCTCGGGGCGCTCGCCCCAGTGGGAATCGAGGATGGTGCCGGCGAACCAGCCTTTGGCGACGCGGACGCGGATTTGGTTGGCGCCTTTTTTGAGGAGGGGGGCGACATCGTAGGTGAGGGTTTCGATTTTTTCGTGGTAGTTGGTCCAGCCGGGGGCCATGAAATCGGAGCCGACGCGGGTGCCGTTGATGGTGGCCTCGAAGATGCCGCGCGAGGTGAGGTGGAGTCGGGCGGTGGCGGGTTGTTCGGCGAGGGAGATGGTTTTTTGGAAGGTGGGGACGGGATCGGCGGAGGTGTTGGCGAGGGTGATGGAGCCTCCGTCATCGGCGGTGAGGGTTTCTTGGACGCCGGATTTGAGAAAGGTGAGGGAGAAGGATTTTTTGATGCCGGGGGCGGGATCGGTGGCGGGGAAGATGTTGCGTTGGCCGACGCTGATTTTGACGGGGAGTTTTTGGGTGGCGAGGTGGGCGATGACTTTTTCGGTGAGTGAGACGCGGTTGCCATCGGGTGCGCCGTAGGAGGCGTCGATGATTTGGTAGACGGTGTTGGGAGAGGGGGATTCGCCTTGATGGATCCATTGGCCTTTCCAGTCGGAGTTATGGAGGAGGCCGACCTCGAGGCTGGTCCAGGCGGACCACGGGGATTCTTTTCCGTTCTGATCCCAGTAACGGACGCGCCACTGGAGGATTTCGCGGGATTGGAGGGCGGGGCCGCGGTAGGGGAGGTAGAGGGATTGGGAGGAGGGGACCTTTTGGGAATCCCAGGGGGAGGCGAGGGAGCTTTTGGTTTGGATTTGGTAGGCGGTCTGGGCGGCGCCGGTGCGGGAGTCTTTTAGCTTCCAGCTGAAGGTGGGTTGGGGATTGTGGAATCCGAGGGGAGAGACGCGGCCTTCATCGACGGTGAGGGAGACGGGAGGATGGGGGGCGGCGAGGAGGAAGGACGCGGAAAAGAGGAGGATGATTAGGCTTATCATGAAAGGTTTCTTGTTAACGTGGGGAAGGGGTGCATTCTTGCGGAGCATTCCAAAAGATTCCACCTTTTAGATTCATGAGTTTTTTTTGGGTCCGGTGGGAGGGGCTCCGCTACAAGTTGGGGTTGATTGATGAACCGGGCGAGCTGGTGGGTGAGCGGAAGATTTTGGTGGTGGCGGATCTTGAACGTTGAAAGATTGATGAGGATGAATCCAGGGAGAAAAGCGGAGCGAACTGATAGAACCACCATGGCGATTAGCCTTTAGCAATTGGCTCTTAGCTTTCTCGCGGTGGATTCCGGACGACCGGGCTAAAAGCCAAGAGCCAAACGCTCAGAGCCGACGTCGTAAACCTTGCAGCTTTTTAGTTTCCCTAGCTTGATCGCCCTGAGATGACTCGGAAGCTTAGGGCTTGACGAATTTTTCAATTGATTAGAATGGGAGCGGAGCGGAGCGAATGGGGGATTATAGGGGGTTGATCGCAACTTGCTACGCAAGCACGATAACCCTACTGTTGTGCCAAGAAAATGAAAACCAGCGTGCTGCGATCGTTCATTGATGGAACCAGCGATTCGCGAGCGCTCGTCAAGGATTTGGAGGGTGGCGTGGAGCGGACATCCTACGATGTAATCTCCCACTACATCGACGACGACCTCGAAGTAGAGTCTCCCGTCACAACCGCGAATTTGGTGGCGATCTGTGATGCCTTTGCCAACGGCGAGTTGACCGGCCAGATGATTCAGCAGATCGCATTCGCCATGATGGCCAGCGACTACTTTGAGTGGGACCGCGACACTCCCGCCGGAGAGCGTGTTGCGGAGGTGATCGGGCGGTGGGACACCCCTGAGATCAACTATCCGATCACTGACTCAACCATGGTCAAGTTCCGCCACTACCTTTGCACCGGAGAGGATCTTTTCACACGAGAGGATTTGGCTCCCGATTTATCGCGAAAGCGACGATCATAGCGCGATGGAGACTAACCAAGGCACAACAAGGCGTGGGTGGACAACCCGCTACCCCGCCGCGAGTCGGAGATTGAACACTAACGAGAACCCTTTACCTTGAATCGGACTGGCGCTCCCGGTAGCGGGTGCCACCACATCAAACGTTCTGCCGAAAAAACGATGAACTCATTTTATGGCAAATTCCAAGGTGGAAGTGGAGGTGGATATAGTCGGGTTCACGTCCATTGTATCGAGCCGGACCAACCCCTATCGATTGAGATTATTCTAGACGAAGATGGGTGGAACGAGCAATTCCGAGAAGGAAGATTGAAGCTGTTGCAGGATGCTGCGATCTATGGGCTCACATTTGCATTCGATCAGGCTGGGGTTAGTAAAGGCGCTTGGGTGATTCACAGAATAGTCGCTGAATTAGTCGACACTAACCCCACCATTATGGCTGTTGCCGCTGCTCGTGCAGGATGGAAGGCTGTGTCTACCCCTCCACCGAAAGAATTGGATGACCACTTACAGGCACTGGTTCTCGACAATGGATTGGGGCTTGACCCTCCAGATTTTCATTCATCGATATAGCGCCTGAGCACTGAAGACCGAAAAGCAGAACAAGTCATGAGAGGCGACTCATTTCGCTCTGGGAGTTTGTTTTTGAATTCGGAGTTTTATATTCGCTCAGGAATCGCCTCCACTCTACGTTCTGCCTGAAAATATGCTCTACTTCCTGCGGCCCTGGAACGAAAATCGTGGTGATCAATATTCTGGATGGGGATTTTCAGTTTGGTATTTCGAAGTCGATGGAACAGGTAATGTCGTTCGGCAGATCGAAGCCTATGAGAGCGGAAAGATTGTCAGGTATGATGAGTCGAGTCCGAGTGACGAGTTTGGGGGCCTAGCAGAGTGCCCGATCGATCTTGATGAGTTTGAGCAGTGCGCGATTACTAAAGATGAATTTGAGAATCGATGGTCAGCAGATTGATCTGGAGGTTACGCCGAAGAACGGGAAATGCAGAACAAGTCGAAGCTGGACGACACCTCACCGCCACTAAAGTTTGTTTTGGATTTTGAGATTCGGTGGGATAGGTTTAGCCATTCGGAACTGGTAGATCTCTCGCGGTGAGGGTCGCCAGTTCTCAAACGTTATGCCAAGAAAATGAAGACTCCACTCGTCGTGCTCCAAGTCCTCGCGGCAGTAGTCTTGCTGTGCGGGCTAGCCGTCTTCTTTTCCGGGAACTCACTTCCCGTTTATACTGACTCCAAGGCTCCAGAGGAACTTTCCCACAAGCTTCAAGATCTTCCACGGGAGGAACGATTTTCCCAGTGGTATCAGCAACTGGCGAAGCACGAGACTTCCCACAAGCGACTGACTGATCTGGGACGAGGATTGATTGCCTTGGGGCTTGGCGTCTCCATTGGAGCGCTCTTTCTGCATTGGCTTCCCAAGACGAATGGCAACCGAGTCGGAGGATGGATCGCCGCGTTTTGGACGATTCTATGGGTTATCAAGTTTCCGCTTACGATGTGGTATTATTCGGTGCGACAATCACGCTTCGACTATCCCGTCTGGGGCGACTCAATCGCTATCGGCGTATTTCAAGATTTTATTGCTTGGGTGATCGGATTCATCGCGTTTTCGATTCTGCTGGCGGTGCTCATGATTCGGCATCGATTTGCGGTGAATGTTGCCCTCCGAAGTCCCACTGGCGGCTGGGGATGGCTTCGCGCCATCGGACTCTGGCTATGGATGGCTCTTCTTGTAGCCTGTATTCTACCAGCAATCGGAGATGGTGATGAGGGGATGGTAATCTCCTGCACGGCGGCAATTCCTGTAATTCTTCTCGCCTTGTCCGCACCCGAACAAAGGCATAACAAGGCGTCGCTCCTAACGCCTGACCCGCCGCGAGTTCCGGCGGGCACGACGGATTCAACCCTAACTCAGCAGTCGGAGCCCGCCCCCGGTCAGGCGTAGGAGGACTTCGACGTTCTGCCAAGAAATGAACCCTTGCGATAAGAAATTCTTTCGAGCGGCTTCTGAGTTGAAGGAGTTAATTTCTCCTATGGGTGGGTGTCTGGCAACCGACCGAATCCTCGTGGATGGAACTCCTGTTGGTTACATGTATCGCGAAGTTCCAACTGAATCAGTATCGTCTGGCTGGACATTCATGGCTGGCGATGAAGATCAGGCCTATATTGATGACCCTAATCATTGGGCAATTTATGAGGTTAACACGATTTGTAACTATGATCCGACCGTCATTCCCTACTTGAGTTCGGAGTCGGGTTCCGCATTTGGCAAAGATCTTGGAGCGGATCATTTTCAACGTGAACCAATGCCGTCCGAGTCAGATGATTGAAGCAGAACAAGCGGAAGCTAGCGACCACATACCGCGCTGAAAGTTGAGATTGAGTCGAGAGGTTTGGCGGGTATTATCGGGCCAATCGGAACTCGTTCGGCACCATGCGGGATGGGTCGCCAGTTCCTAAACGTTAGGCTAAGAAATGTACAGGACGCTCATTTTCAGATCCGAGTCCGACGATGAGCCGGAATTCAACGACTCCGAGGATCAGATTCGACCAGGCTCACGAGACGTTGCAGAGGCGATCGTTGAAGAGCTCGGTCGGTTATCCGCCGTGAACGTGAGCTCGATCGATCAACACGAATTCTACGGGTGGGGTTTCTACACCGAAGTGGAGGGAGGGAGCTTTTACAACGTTCTCAACCCCGTGGAAGACGAGGCCTACCTCACTGTCTCGATGAGTTTCTTTTTCATTAAGCGAATGCTGCTCAAGAAGCCCAAGAAGTGTTTTGAAGTGTACTGTTCCATTCTAACCAAGGCAGTTGAAGCCACTGGGGGCGCAACGGATCTAAAGTGGGAAGATTACCGCACATAGCAGAACGCAAATGCCGAACAAGACGTCGCTACCAACCCGCTGCCGCTGTGGACTTGAAATCTGATTGAACGCTCCTAACATTAACACTGCGATCAACGCGCGCCGCCTGCAGCGGGTGGCAGGACTTTGACGTTCCGCCAGTAGACCCCTGCATCGACACTAGATCAAAATGAACGCACGCGTATTCCTCAGCATTGCCGCTGCGGCAATTGGAGTCGTTTCGGCCAATGACAAAGTTCCAAAGAAAATCGTTCCCGAATTGGGTGGCCAACCGGTTTTCCTCACCTTCGGGATGATTCTCGTACATCCAAAAGGGGTGGAACCTCCTCCCAAGGGTTACGAAGGGGCAATGCAAGGCAAAGAGCCCTTGGCGATCGTGAAGGTTGATGGAAAGATCGTTGGTGAGATCTACGGAAATCCACTGAGGGGCAAGGCCAAGGATGAGGCAGATGACATGCGCGGATCCGCCGACGACAGCCCGGTCATTTCTTTATTGAAACGAGACTCTGCCAAGAGGACTGACTTCGTGCATGAGATCACCACGCTGCGCTTAGACGTCCCAAGCAAGCTGGGGAAGCCATGGATTATTCATTCGTTGTATTTTCCAAAGGGAGATCATTCGGTGACCTTCAAATTTGTTGCTGGAGAGAAGGACTTCGAGCGAGTGCTACCGATCTTTGACGCAATGCTTTTCACGGAGGAATTCATGAGGAAGGCTCCGAACGGGCCCAAGCCGGATAAGGACAAACAAGCGACAGAACAAGGCGATGGACACAAGCGATAATGGCCTGTCACCTTGGACGTTGGCCTATCGGTCTTGAAGACGGACTGGTCTGAATGGTGTTCCAGGCTTTTGCCTTATCTGGCGGCGTTGCTCAGGGAGCCGCTGATCATCAGCGTCACCCTTCGCGCCTTGCCGGACTTCAAAATGACTTGCAGCAGCGAACTCCCTCTTTCATCAGCGCTTCCCTAGGGAAACACTGATGAAAGATGAAG
>JBPOGH010000023.1:0-50630 GCA_051252135.1 Verrucomicrobiaceae bacterium
GGGAGCTTGGTTGGGGGGGCTTGGTTGGGGGGAGGAACACCGAACATTTAACATCTAACATTTAGATTTGAACGGGGGGCTTGGTTGGGGGGCTTGGTTGAGGGGCTTGGTTGAGGGGCTTGGTTGAGGGGCTTGGTTGAGGGGGGAGCGGACAGGAATGTACCCAAGGGCATTCGATCCACTCTCCTTATTGGCTTGGTTGGGGGTAGCGTTGGGAGAGGTGTTTGGGCATGGGGGTGGGGGTGTATTTTTGGCCGGTGCCGCGGTCGCCTTGGGAGATGTAGTGGGGGCTGTCGGCGGTGCTTTCGGGTTGGTATTTTTTGCCGGATTGGGTGGTCCACCAGGTGTTCCATTGTTGGGAGAGGGATTTGACGACGGCGGGGTGTTGGGTTGCGAGGTTGGTGGTTTCGAGGGGGTCGTTTTTTGCGTCGAAGAGTTCCCAGGGGGCGTCATCGACTGAGGCGAGGGTCCACTTTTGGTTCCGGATGGCGCGGTTGTCCATGTATTGGAAGTAGAGGGGGGAGGTGCGTTGGAAGGGGGTGTCTTTGAGGAGGGGGAGGAAGGATTGGCCGGGGGATTTTTTGGGAGATGAGCCTGCGGCATCGAGAAAGGTGGGGAGGATGTCGATGACGTGGAGGGGCTGGTGGATGAGGTTGCCTTTTTTGGCGAAGCCTTGAGGCCAATGGGCGATGGATCCGGTGGTGACACCGCCGGCGTGTTGGCTGATTTTATAGAGACGCCACGGGGTGACGGAGGCGTAGGCCCAGCCGGTGCCGGGTTGCCAGTTAGAGCCGCGGTCGCCCGGGAGTTTGTTTTGCTTGAGCATGGGCTTGTCGACGACGGAGAAGGAGTCGGTGCCGTTATCGGAGAGGAAGAGGATGAGGGTGTTGTCGAGTTGGTGGGATTCTTCGAGGGAGGTGATGAGGCGTCCGATGGCTTGGTCCATGCGCTGGATCATGGCGGCGTAGGTGGCCATGCGGAGGTCTTCGAGGTCGCGCTGGGCGGGGGTGAGGGAGTCCCAGGCGGGGATGTTTTTGGGGTAGGGTGGGAGGGTGGCGTTGGGAGGGACGAGGCCGATTTTTTTCTGACGGGCGAAGCGGGCTTCGCGGGTGGCTTGCCAGCCGTTGAGGTAGTTGCCGCGGTGGCGCATGATATCGGCGCGCGGGGCCTGGAGAGGGTTGTGTGGGGCCTGGAAGGAGAGGTAGAGGAAGAAGGGATTCGGGGAGTTTGAAGTTTGAAGTTTCAAGTGTTCAGGCGAGGGCCCGGTAATGAAGGTGATGGCGCGATCGGCGAAGGCGTCGGAGCTGTAAAAATCGGGGCCGAAGTCGGTGAAGGGTTGGCGATCGAGGCGGTAAGAGGGGGAGCCAGCGAAGTGATCGGTGAAGCCGTTGAGGAAGCCGAAGAAGTGGTCGAAGCCGTGGTCCATGGGGTGGTCATTGAGGTGCCATTTTCCGATGAGGGCGGTGCGGTAGTTTTCGTTTTTGAGGGCTTCGGGGAGGAGTTCGGATTTGCGGAAGGTGGGGAGGGCTTTGGGCCACCATTTTCCGGTCATGAGGGAGGCGCGGGTGACGACGCACATGCTGGCGTTCTGGAAGCGGGTGAGGCGTGCGCCGTTTTTGGCGAGGCGGTCGAGGTGAGGGGTGGGGATTTCGGAGCCGTAGCAGGAGAGGTCCGAGTAGCCCATGTCATCGGCGAGGATGAGGATGATGTTGGGGCGCTCGGAGCTTGCACTCCCAGGGTCGTCCGCAGCACCAGAGCTTGCACTCCCAGGGTCGTCCGCAGCATCAGAGCTTGCACTCCCAGGGTCGTCCGCAGGGGCCTGAACAGCGAACAGTGAAGATGAGATCTGAACGAAGAGGAGGAGGGTGAAGAGGGATTTGATCACGGGATTTGGGAGGAAGGTTGAATGGTGAACGGGAGGGTGGGGATAAAAAAATGTCCCGTTGCTTGCGCAACGGGACATGGATTGGTCAGCGTAGGTGTTACGGGATGACGCGAACGATGCGGAAGAAGGATGCTTCTTCGGGGACCGTGATGATGGCGGTGGTTGATCCGGTGTCACCGGTCAGGCCGTCATCGATCTCGGCCCAGTTTTGGAGATCGGCACTGCCTTCGAGGAGGTAGTTTGCGCCTTGGACGGAGGTCCAGGTGATGCTGATTTCTCCGAAGGTCGGGTCATGGCTGAAGGCGGTGACGAGGGGTGCTCCCGGAGGGGTGGCGGTGCCGATGCGGATGTAGTCGATATCGACGCTGCGGCCAGCGATGTTACCGGGGTCGAAGCGGATGCTGCTGACGTCTCCAACGAAGACGTCGGTCATGTTGACCTGGTAGGTGTGGAACTCGCCGTCGGGGATGATGTTTTCCGCGCCGATGATGAAGGAACGGCCTCCACCGTAGCCACCGCTGGCATCGGCCCAGAAGAACTGGATGGGCTCGGTGTCATTCTGGCGGGAGCGGATTTCGATGATCTGCCCTTGGGTGATATCGATGCCGCCGCCTTTGAATAGCTGGGGATCGGGAGCGGTGGCGGTGAAGGTGAGGATGCCTCCGGCAGCGGTGGCGGTGGCTTTGCCTGCGTTGGTGTTCCAGCCTTCGAGGTCGCCATCGGTTTCCCATTCGCCGAGTGAGGCGAACATTCCAAGGGGCTCGTTATCGGAGCCGATGTAGGCGGGGATCGCTTTGATCTGAAGGTTCAGCGTAAAGGTGGCGTCCGGGTAGGAAGTGTAACCTGCGGTGATGAGGTAAGGCGCTTGCGGGCTGACCTCGGTAGGGGTGCCGGTGATGATGCCGGTGGTTCCATCGAGGAAAAGACCTGCCGGGAGGGCCGGAGCGATGGTGAAGGAGTCCGGAGCAGCGCCGAAGGTGGTGGGTGCGTTCGGGTCGATGGTTTCTCCCACGTTGTAGCCCGGGCTATTGATGGAGTAGCTGGCGATGCCGGGGTTTACCACTTCGAGGGTGAGGTCGAAGGTGCTGGTGAGGCCACCATCGAAGGTGGCGGTCACGGTGTAATCGGCCGAGTCTGCGGTTGCGGTGGCGGTTCCGGAAATGACGCCGGATGCGGGGTCCAGGGTTAGACCTGCAGGAAGAGCGGGGCTGACGGTGAAGCCGGTGGGGGTGCCATTGACAACGGTGGGGTTGTTGGGGGTGATGGCGATATCTACGACGTAGTTAGCCGGGTCGCCCGAGTAGGCGGTGAGGGCGGGTGCGGGGAAGTCGTTGATGTCGAGGGGGTTCGTTCCGAAGGCGACCTCGACACCGTCGAGGAAGGTGTCTCCGTCGGTGTCGTTGTTGTTGGGGTCGGTGCCGGTGTCGTTGGGACCGTTGTAGGTGCCGGTGTTGGTCTCGACCGAGTTGGCGAGGCCGTCGTTGTCATCGTCTGCGTCGATGTTTCCGATGCGGACGTAGTCGAGCGCGAAGGAAATGGAGTTGGCGTTGTTAGCGACGGGATCGAAGCGGAGGTTGATGAGGTTTCCGGTGATGAAGTCACCGAGAGGAAATTGGACGACGTGGAATTCCCCATCGGTGGGCCATGCGTTATCGGGGATTGAGGCGCGGCGAGGCGTTCCGTAGCCGCCGGTGGGGTCCGACCAGAAGAGGTCGATGCGTCCGGTGTCGGTGCTTTGGCGGCGGAAGCGGATCTCGATGACTTGGTTTTCGCCGTTGTCGGTGTCGAGATTGATGCCTTCGAGGACGACCTGAGGGTCGTTCCCGGTGCTGATGCCGGAGAGGATGCCACTGGAGACGTTGGGGGAGGCGACCAATGGGTTGGTCGTCCAGCCCTCGAAATCGTCCGCGGTGTTCCACTCGCCGAGCGAGGTGAAGTTATTGACGAGATCGGTTGGGTCGATGATGGGGCCGCCGGAGTTGACCTTGACGTTGACGTAGTCGAGCTCGTAGTCAGTGCCTGCGTCTACGCCGGGATCGATGCGGAGGCCGATGAGGTTGGTGTTGACGTTATTGAGATTGAACCGGTAGACGTGAGGGAGTCCATCGGTGGGGACTTCCGCACCGGGAAGGGTGAGGGAGCGAGTTCCCGCGAAGGCTCCGGCGGCGTCCCGCCAGAAGACCTGCATGTCACTGACATCGGTGGCGGAGCGCTGGAGCTTGAACTCGACGGCGACCTTGCTGGGAGTGCCGGTAGGAATCGGAGTGTTGAGAGGATTGAGGACGAGGAAAGGGTCCACGGCATCAGTGGTGAAGGTGAGAAGGCCTCCGGCGACGGTGGGGGTGAGACGGGTGGGGACCCAGCCCTGGAGATCACCATCGGTATTCCAATCGGCGAGGGAGGTGGCATCGATGAGGGGATCGACGGGATCGATTTCCACGGTTTGGGCGAAGAGCGGAGCCCCTGCGAGGGCGCAGATGCCGAGGGCACGTGCGAGGTGTCTGGTTGGTTTCATTGTTTTAATAGGTTTTGATTCGGAAGAATTGGCGTCCTGCGGGAGGGGTGGCCGGGGAGAGGGAGATGGGGGATCCATTTCCGGAAAGCGGGGCACCGGAGGGGGTCCAGATGAGGAGGTCGGTGGAGGTCTCGAGTTGGTAGACGGCTCCGGCGTTGGTGGGGAAGGTTAGGCCGTCGTTGGTAAACGAGACGGTGACGGGGGTGGCGGGAACGGGGGTGCCGTTGGTGGTGCCGGGGGAAGGATTGGTGGTGAAGCCGAGGGTGGGGGAGCCATCCGGGCGGCGGAGTTGGGCGATGCCGGAGGATTGTTCGGAGAAGTCGATGCGATCGATCTCGGTGGCATCGGGGGCGGTGAGGATGATGGATTCGCCGTCTGAGGAGAGGCGGAAGGGGACGTGGAGTTCCTGGCGGAGGGCGGGGTCGTTTTGGAGGGGTTCGTTGTCTGCCCAGACGAGGAGGTGGCCGTTGGCGGGGATGGTGAAGCCGGCGGGGATGATGAATTTCAGAGGGTCGGCGGGATCATCGCTGAGGGCCCAGCCGGTGAGGGAGACGGGGGAGGCGGAGGGGTTGTAGAGCTCGAACCAGTCGTCGGGTTGGCTATCGGCGGGATCGAGGATGGTGGAGTTTGAGGCCATCCATTCGTTGATTTTGAGGGAGGCCCAGGTGTCGCTTCCGGTGTAGGTGATGGTGAGATTTTCGGAGGCGAGTTGGGTGCCGGAGGAGTCGAAGGCCCGGATGAGGATGGTGTTGGCGCCGGGTTGGAGGGCGACCTGTGAGGCCCATTGGGTGATGGTGTTGTGGGAGAGGGTGAGGGGGATGCCGTTGGCAGTGATGGTGGTGGTGGCGAGGGGGAGGGTGCCGCTGACGGGGGCGAAGACGGTGCTGCTGGTGGCGGCTGCGGAAGCGGTGAAGGGGGCGTTTTTTCCGCTGAGTTGGTTCTGGAGGAAGGTGCGGCGTTGGTTGATCCAGGTGTCGACGGCGAGGCCATCGGGACCGCTAATATCGAAGGGTGAGGTGACGTCGGCGTCGTTGGCGCGGAGTTCGGTGAAGGTTTCCTGAAGGATGTTGTAGGCCTCGCTGCCGGGGGTGGCGGTGAAGAAGGTGTCGAGGGCCTGGTCGATGGCCTGCCAGTAGTCGCGGACGACCTCGGGTTGGTCGTAGAGGCGCTTGATGTTGTCGTCGACGTTTGCGGGGAAGAGGGGGTAGTTGAAGGGGTCGTTGAAGACGCCGAGGCCGACGTCCATGTCCCAGACGATGACGCTCCATTTTCCGGTCTCGAGGGACTCGAAGAGGTAGGCGTTTTTGGCGGCGGGATTTCCGAAGGTGTCCCAGTAGGCACCGAGGTCATTGGAGGCGAAGGTGCGCATCCACTGGCGGAGGTCGGCTTTTTCGCGCATGCGTGAGACGAGCTCTGAGTCGGGGGATTCGGCGGCATCGATGAGGCTGAAGATGCCGGAGAAGTCGTGTGCGTTGTCGTGTCCGGCGCTGTGGACCCATGTCCAACGGTAGCGGGGAATTTTGTAGGCACCGCCGGTGGTGGTGTAGTGCTGGAGGCGGTTGGTGATGGTTTTGGGGCCGGGGTTGGTGTTGATGACGGTGCTGTTGGCATCGAACTCAAACCAGGGGTTGGTTTTGGTGAGGCGTCCTTTTTCGGCGAACCATTCTTGGGCGACGTCGGAGTTGGGTTTTTGGACATCCTCCATGATGAGGTCGTCTCGCTCGATGCCGTTGAGGAAGACGTGGACGTAGCGGCGGTGGAGGTTGGGGAGGCCGAGCTTTTCGAGGAACCAGAAGAGGAGGCGTTCGCGTTGGCGGGTGGCGTCGCGGGTGGTTTCGCGGTCGATGGTGAGGCGTTGGACGTTGAGGAAGACCTGGTCATCGGGGATGGTGACGTTGTATCCGGTGGCTCTGCCGATGGGTGAATCGTAGATGGTGACTCCGCCATCGCTACCGGCGTAGCGGACTCCGGCATTGTAGAAAACGCGGCCGTCGGAGACGAAGGTGGCGTCGAGATTGAGATTGCTGGAGCGGGTGCGGGAGGTCCACTCGGAGAGAGTGTCGCCGGTGATCCAGAGGTGCATGGTGGAGAGGGCGCCGGGCTCGTTGGCGGAGCCGAACTTGATGAGGCATTCGCGGTCGGTTGCATCGACGGGGAAGCGGGAGATGACGCCGGGGGAGGCGGAATCGATGGTGAGGATGTGAAAGGCGACCATTGTTGAGCCGGTCTGGGCGGGGATGGTGCCGGTGTAGATGCCCTCGCCCTGATGGGTCATGGTGACCTGTTGGGTGGAGCTGGAGGGATCGATGCGGTAGCGGAGGCGGACGGTGGCGATGTCATCCGGGTCGGTGACGCGGGCGGTGACGGTGACGGGTTCGCCGTTTTGGGGGAGGAGGGGGAAGTGGGAGACTTCGGTGATGGCGGGGCCGGTGTTTCCGGTGGTGACATTTGCGGAGCCGGGGGTGCCGACGTCGGTAGGGACGGGGAGGGTGCCGGCGGCTTCGAGCCAGCCTCCGTTGAGGCCGAGGAGGATATCGGGGTCGCCCGAGACCCAGCGGCAGGTGGCGCGGAGGGTGACGGTGGTGCCGGGGTTGATGGCTTGGGTGAGGATGGTGTCGACGAGGTTGGCGAGGTCTCCGGAGTCGGCGGCGACGAGGTGGAGGGCGCCATTTTCAGCGAAGCTGGGGCTGTGGGTGCCGAAGAATTTCCAGTCGGATGAGCCGGAGTCGAAGGTGCCATTGGCGAGGAGATTTTGTCCGTCCACGATGACCTCGACGTTATCGATGATGGCTTCGCCTTTTCCGCCGAGGAGGATGAAGAAGCGGGTGGCGGTGGGGGCCTTTTGGTGGCCGAGATCGAGGATGCCGGTGTGCTCGAGGGTGACGGTCTGGGCGGCGGCGGATTCGTCTCCGGCGGTCCAGTTGGGGGCGAGGGAGTTATCGGCGCGGGGGTCGATGAGCTGGAGGGTGGTGCCCTGGCCATCCGGGGCGTCGGGCCAGCGGCCGCCATCGAAGTAGGTGAGTTCATCGGCTACGACGTCGCCACCGGTGCGGAGTTCGAGGCGGGCGGAGGCGTTGGAGAGGGAGCCGGAGTAGTTGCCGAGGACTTTGAGGGAGTCGAGGGCGGGGGAGGTGTTGAGGAGTTCGGTACGGTTTTTGGCAATGACGAGGAAGTCATTGGCGGCGATGGAGGTGCCGGGGGGGAAGGCGAAGTCGACTTCGTCATTTAAGCTCCAGCCGGAGAGGTCGACGGGGGAGGCGCTGGTGTTGAGGAGCTCGATGAACTCGCCGGTGTTTTCGCCATTTGAGGGGTGGTAGTGGACCTCGTTGATGACGACGGGGCGCTGGAAGGGGTCGGCGTTTGCGGTGCCGGGGGTGGCGTGGGAGAGCTCGGTCCAGCGGGTGAGGCCGCCCCAGGGGTGGTTGTCTTCCTGGGCTCCGATTTCTTGGGCGAGGATGACGCGGCCGTCGGGTGCGCGGAGGTAGAGTTCGTCGCCGAGGGTGTTGAGGGTGAGTCCGGTGAGGGAGAGGTATTGGCCGGGGTTGAGGGTGCCGGTGAGGGTGAGGCCGGGGAGGTCGGGGTTGTTGCTGAGCTGGCAATCGGTGAGATTGACGGGGCCGGGGCCGGGGTTGTGGAGTTCGACGAAATCGTTTCCGGTGGTGCGGACCTCGCTGATGATGAGTTGGTCGAGGGGGTCGGCGGTGGTGGGGTCGAGGGTGCCGGGTGAGCCTCCGGGGTTTCGGCTGGCGGACCAGGCTTGGGGTTGGCCTTCGCCGTAGGAAGGGGTCGAGAGGACGAGGGAGTGTCCGGCGCCGTCGGCGGCGAGGGGCCAGGGGGCGGAGTCGCGGTAGTTGGTCTCGAGGACGATGCCACCGGAGGCCTTGCGGAGGCGGACGGTGCCGTTGTTGTTGGAAAGGGTGCCGGTCCAGGGGCCGAGGGAATCGGGGTAGAGTGAGGGATCGGCGGCGATGACGAGGAATTCGCCACCTTCAAGTCGGGTGTTGGCGGGGATGTCGAAGTCGGCATCGCCCCGGAGTTTCCAGCCGGAGAGATCGACGCTGATGGGGCTGGAATTGTAGAGCTCGATGAACTCGGCGCCGGGGTCATTATTTCCGGCGGGGTGGTAGTGGATTTCGGAAAGGACGATGCTGGTGCGGCGGGTGGAGGGGCCGGTGAAGACCTGGGCCTCGGCGGGGACAAGAGTGGTGAGGGCAAGCAGGGCCAGCCACCGGGAGGGGTGGAGGTATGGCGCGGCTTGGGAAAGGTTCATGAATTGAGGTTATTTGAAGAGGGTAAGATTCGTTTCTTGCATTTCGGTATGACTCCGGCTCTTAGAGGGTTGGTGCAAGAGGGAATAAAATCCCCACCGAGCGTGAGCCTGGTGGGGATGAAGGTTTTACCGGGAGTTACTTGCGGCGTCGTGCGAGGAGGCCGAGGCTGGCGAGACCGGTCAGGAGGGCTGATCCGGGTTCGGGGACGGAGACGATTTCGACGTAGTCGATCTCGAAGTTTCCGGCGGCGTTGTTTCCGATGGGGTCGAAGCGGAAGTTGTTGATGTCGGTGCCACCGAGTCCCGGGGCGCTGGAGAGATCGAGAGTCATGAGCTGCCAGTTATCGGCTTGGGCAGAGAGGGTCATGTTGTAGGTGTCGGAGGCGTAGATTCCGCCGGTGCCTGCGTAGGTTTGGGTGCTGATGCCACCTGCTGCGGGAGTGCGGTTCTGGAGGGTGCCGTTGAAGAAGAGGATGAGGCCGGTGTTGGAGAAGGGTGCGCTGGCGACGCCCGCTTCACCGGGGTTGTCGTTGAGCTGGCGGAAGCGGATGGAGAAGGTGGACCAGACATCTCCGCCGGGGAGAACTGCGGTGTTGCTGCCGAAGCTGATCTGGGGATCGCCCTCGATATCCGAGGAGGTGAGGACGCCGGTGGTGCCATCGATCCCGAGGGCTGCTTTGAATCCGGTGACCACGGCGCCTGCGGATGGTCCGGTGGAAGCGGTGAAGTTTTCGGTGTCGCCCGGGGTGTTGAAGCCGTAGGTGAGGACGACTGCGGAGGCGAACTGGGTGCCCAAGGCAGCCACGGAGAGACTGAGGATTGATTTGATCATGATCGGGATGGGTTTCGTAGTGGGGTTTGGGGCACAACTGTCCCCTAAACATGGGACAGGGGTAGCATGCGAAAACGACAATACGAGAGGTTTCTTAAGAAATGTTTCTTAAGGGGTTTAAGAGGTGTCCGGATCTGTAGGAATTTGACATTGGGAATGGAGCGTCAGCTGGAAAAGGTGACTTGAAGCTTGGCGTGGGGAAGGGGAGCAGGGAAAGTGCGGGATGCACATTATGGCAGCCGGAGCGGCGGACGTGAGCACGGGATGGTTGATCGGGACCCTGGTGGCGGCGATTGCGCTGATATTGTTCCTGATTTTGAAGTGGCGGGTGCAGGCGTTTATTGCGTTGTTGCTGGCAAGTGTTTTTACGGGAGTGGTTTCGGGGACGATGGAGCTGACGGAGGTGGGGAATACGATTGTGTCCGGGATGGGATCGAGTTTGGGGTTTATTGCGACGATCATCGGGATGGGTGCGATTTTTGGGGCGATGATTGAGCACAGCGGTGGGGCGCAGAGTTTGGCGAACGGGTTGTTGCGGATTTTTGGGGAGAAGCGGGCGAATTGGGCGATGTTGATGACGGGATTTTTGATTTCGATTCCGGTGTTTCTGGATGTGGCGCTCGTGATTATCGCGCCGATTCTTTATGCGCTCTCGCGGCGGACGGGGCGGTCGTTGTTGTGCTTTGGTCTGCCGCTGCTGGCGGGGATGGTGGTGACGCATTCCTTTGTGCCGCCGACGCCGGGGCCGACGTGGGTGGCGTATGAGCTGGGGATTCCGATTGGGACGGTGATTCTTTACAGTGTGTTGGTGGGTCTGCCGACGGCGATCATTTCGGGGATTTTTATCGGGGGACGGATCGCGGATAAGATCGACATTGATCCGCCGGAGTTGTTGGAGGCGGAGGAGGAGAATCCGCCGTCATTTGGGATGATTGCGATCATCCTGCTGCTGCCGATCATTCTGATTGTGGCGGGATCGCTGGTGGAGCAGTCGGTGGGAGCGGGGATTGCGGAGGGGTTGAGCAAGGCGGAGATGTCGGCGGAGATGGGGATTTTGATGAAGGCGGCGCCAGGGTGGCAGCAGGGAGTGGCGTTTTTGGGGCATCCGATTATGGCCTTGTTGCTCTCGACGGTGCTGACGCTGTGGGTGTTGGGAACGAAGCGCGGGGTGGCAAAGGATCAGCTGATGGAGGTGTCGACGCGGGCCTTGGGTCCGGCGGGGATTATTATTTTGATTACGGGAGCGGGTGGTGTTTTCAAGGGGATGCTGGGGAAGACGGGGGTGGGTGATGCGTTGGCGGAGATGTTGGGAGGGCTGGGGGTGACTCCGGTGATTTTGGCGTTTTTGTTCTCGGCGATTTCGCGGATTGCGCAGGGGTCGGCGACGGTGGCGATGGTGATGGCGGCGTCGTTGATGTCTCCGCTGTTGCTGCAGATGGATTTGTCGGATGCGAAGTTGTCGCTGGTGGTGGTGGCGATTGCGAGTGGGGCGGCGGGGTTCTCGCATGTGAATGACAGCGGGTTCTGGATGGTGAGTCGATATTTCCGGATGAGCGAGAAGCAGACCTTTCAAACGTGGAGTTTGGTGTCGACGGCGGTGGGGATTATCGGGGTGACCTTTGCTTCGCTGCTCTGGCTGGTGGTGGCATGAAGACGGAATACGTCATTGTGATGGGGGTGAGCGGGTGTGGGAAATCCACGCTCGGGCGCGCGCTGGCGGAGAAGGCGGGCGGGGTGTTTGTGGAGGGTGATGATTTTCACCCGCCGGAGAATGTGGCGAAGATGAGTGCGGGCGTGCCTCTCAATGATGGGGATCGTGCAGGGTGGCTGGAGGCGCTTGCGGGGGAGATGCGAAGGGCGGAGGGGCGGCCGGTGGTGGTGTCGTGCTCGGCGCTGAAGGAAAAATATCGCGAGGTGTTGCGGGTGAATGAGGAGGTGAGGTTTGTTTATTTGGAGGGGACGGAGGCCGAGTTGCAGGCGCGGCTGGTGGCGAGGACGGATCATTTCATGCCGGCGAGTCTGTTGAGGTCGCAGCTGGAGACGCTGGAGGTGCCCGAGGATGCGGTGCGGGTGCCGATTGAGCTGCCGACGGAGGAGATGGTGGAGGTGGTGATGGGTGAGCTGGAGTGAGGGTTTTGCCTCGTCGAGGGGGTGATTTTCGAGCAAGGGTAGAGGTGATGAAGGGTTTGATCATTTTGATGTGCTTGTTGGTGGCGACATTTGCGGGAGCGGAGGAGGCGCGCCGGACGTGGACGTCGACCGATGACCGGAGCTTTGAGGGGAAGTTTATCTCGGCGACGGAGGCGGAGGTGAAGATCAATAAGAATGGACGAACGGTAACGGTGCCGCTGACGATGTTGTCGGAAAGCGATCGGGAATACGTGAAGGGGAAGTTGGCGGAGGCGACGCTGGCGGAGCGGGACTTTGAGACGAGTGCGTTTGCGGAGATGATCAAGGGGGAGTGGGTGAAGGTTCCGAAAGAGCGGTATGGGTTGGTGTTTCAAGTTTATGGGACGAAGAAGATGACGCGGTCGAAGGAGCCGGTGCCGATTTTTCTTCATCTTCATGGAGCGGGAGCGCGGGCGGATGATGTGGAGGCGGGGAAGGTGGAGATTGCGCCGGAGATGGTGATCAAAGAGGACCAGTATAAGAAGAACCCCTGTCTGGTGATTGTGCCGCTTTGCCCTCCGGACACGGGTTGGGGTGATCAGGTGGGTAAGCTGGAGGCGATACTTGATGAGTTGATCAGGACGACGCCGGTGGATCCAAAGCGGATTTATATTTCGGGATATTCGATGGGGGCGCGTGGGTGTGATTCGTTGATCAAGTCGCGTCCGAAGTTTTATGCGGCGGCGCTTTTTGCGGATGGCGATGCCAACCGGAAGTGGGTGGAGACGACGGATACGGCGTTGTGGTTGGTTTACTCGGGTGAGCGGGATCTGAAGAAGGCCGAGGAGGTGGCCAAGGCGTATCAGGAAGCGGGGAAGGTGGCTCATTTTGAGGGCTTTCCGGATGCGACACACAATCAGATTCACTGGAAACTGGCGAAGGATGAAAAGGTGTTTCCGTGGATGTTTGAGCAGGTGCGGGGGAAGTGAGGGTGTGATTTTTGAAAAGTATTGAGACCGCCGGAGCCGAAGGATGGTGATCGGAAGTCGCATCCCCCCGGGGTTGTTCCTCGAGACGGGTTGTGCAGTGGATGAGGAATTTCTTCATGGGGAGTCATTTTTCGACATTTCCGTCGTTGAAGTTAGAATTCGGTGTTGAGATCCTGACGAGGAAGAGGAAGGGGCCTTTTTGTTCGTTAGTTTCACTCTTGCCGGCAGTATTATGACAGTGAACCGACCGTTGATCAGAATAGTTTTGTGCTATGCGCTTTTGCAGAGTGCGGAAGCGGTATTGGTTGATTTTGAGAAGGAGATTGCGCCCATTTTTGAGGAGACCTGTCTAGATTGTCATGGGCCGGACAAGCAGAAGTCAAACTTCCGGGTCGATCAGCGGGCCCGCATGCTCAAGGGTGGAGATTCGGGGTTGGCGGCGATTGTTCCGGGTGACACGAAGAAGAGTTATCTGATCGAACTCATCAGCGATCATGAGTCGGATATGGCCATGCCCCCAAAGGGCGATCCGTTGACGGAGGGGGAAATTGCTCTGATCACCCAATGGATTGAGGAAGGTGCGGAGTGGCCGGGACAAATGGATCAGGTTCTGGAGACGACGACGGATCATTGGTCTTTTCAGAAGGTGAAGCGTCCTGAGATTCCGGCGGGAGCGGACCATCCGGTGGACGCGTTTTTGAATCGGGAGCTGGAGAAGGCGGGACTGACGCCCAATCCGCAGGCGGATGCCCGGACGTTGATTCGGCGGGCGTCGAATATTTTGACCGGTCTGATGCCGAAGCCGGAGGAGGTGGCGGCGTTTGAGGAAGCTTTCGGACAGGATGGGGATCAAGCTTACGGGGCGTTGGTGGACCGGTTGCTTGCATCGGAGCATTTTGGAGAACGTTGGGCGCAGCATTGGCTGGATGTGATTCGTTGGGCGGAGACGAATGGATCGGAGGCGAATCTTTATCGCAAGGGGGCGTGGATTTACCGGGATTATGTGGTGCGCGCGTTCAATGGGGATGTTCCTTATGATGAATTTTTGACCGAGCAGCTTGCAGGTGACCAACTGGGGGTGGGGGAAGCGACGGGGTTTTTGGTGGCGGGGCCGCATGTTCCGGCAGCGACGGTGGGGCGGGAGCCAACCGCGATTCGGCAGGCCCGTGCGGATCGCATGGATGAGGTGATGCAGACGGTGGGGGCCTCGATGCTGGGAGTGACGGTGAGCTGCGCGCGCTGTCACAACCATAAGTTCGATCCGATTTCGATTCAGGATTATTACTCGATGACAGCGGTGTTTCAGGGGGTGGAATTTGGAGGGCGGTATCCTGAATTTTCGGAGGACCATCCCCGGCGGAAGCGAGCGGCAGAGCTTTACCCGCAGTTGAATGCGGAGCGAAAAATTCTGCGCAAGGAGACGGGAAACTGGGAGGAAGACTGGGGAGGTTATTCCGATATGGTGTTTCCCAAAACAAAGACGGGAGCCTTACGAATTGAGTTTGATCGGGCGCAGGTCAGGCTTGATGAGCTGGAGGTTTTTGGTCCGGCGGATTACCGGGACAATCTTGCGGCGGCATCACGGGGCACGGTGCTTGCGGAGGACCCTGATTGTGAGGTTGAAGGCAGCAAGGTGTGGAAAGCGAACGACGGGGAGTACGGGACGATGGTGTGGAAAGGCTTTGCGCCAAAGGGGAGCAAGAAGAAGCCGTGGGTGGAGGTGCGTTTTACCGAGCCGCAAGAAGTGAATCGTTTCCGCTTCAGCTCCAATCGTGAGTATTATTTTGAGACCGATTACCTCGATACCAATAGTGGAAATTTTCCGGGGTATCGTATTTTGGCCCAAGAAGACGACGGGAGCTGGGTGGAAGTGGGAGGTACGAAATCCGCACGAGCTGCGCTGGCGGAAAATGGCGAGTTGAAAGACGCATCGGACCGACTGCACGAGGCGATCAATTCACTTGCCGAAGAAGGCCCGCAGCATTCTTTTATCGGGCGTTTCATCAAGCCGGTAGTGACGAAAGTGTTGAGCCGGGGAAGTCCCGAGAATCCGCGTGACGAAGTGCCACCCTCGGGGTTTGAGGTGATCGATGGTGATCTGGGTCTCGACTCCACGACACCCGATGCAAAGAGACGGCTGGCTTTTGCAAAATGGCTCACCGATCCCGAGCATCCTCTTACCGCGCGAGTGATGATGAACCGTGTGTGGCATCATGTTTTTGGGGCGGGGATTGTACCGACGACGTCGGACTTTGGGATCGCCGGGGCGCCACCGACCCACCCCGAGTTGCTTGATTTTCTGGCTTCCGAGTTTGTGGAAAAGGAATGGTCTACCAAGGCGATGATCCGCTTGCTGGTGACGTCAGAGGTATTTAAGCGATCCAGTCTCCCGGAGAGTTTGGCATTGGAAAAAGATGCCAATGCGGCACTCCTTTGGCGATATCCGCCCCGAAGGGTGGAGGCGGAGGTGATCCGTGATGGCATTCTGCAAGCATCCGGAAAACTGGACACGAGCATCGGAGGCCGGGGATTCCGGATTCACAATGAGAAGAAGACCTATGCGCAATGGGAGGTCGTCGACAACCACGGTCCCGCGACCTGGCGGCGCATGATCTATCAGGAGCGGATGCGCCGGGTGGACGATCAAATGTTTACCGCTTTTGATTTCCCCGATTGCGGTCAGGTCCGTGCGAAGCGTCCGGTGTCCACCACTCCGCTTCAGGCTTTGAATTTGATGAACAGCGCCTTTGTCATCGAGCAGGCAGGCTTTGTTGCCGAGCGCGCGAGAAAGGAGTCTGACGGAACGATGCCATCTGCCATCCAGCGGGCATTTCAATTGATGCTCAATCGCGATGCAACCATTGATGAGCTTTCTGCGGCGGAAGAAGTAGCCGAGGCAAGCGGTCTCGAAATTGTGTGCCGTTCTCTTATCAATTCGAACGAATTTGGTTTTCTCCAGTAGTTATGAATCACGCCGAACATATTTCCTCCCAAGGACGTCACCTTCTGGACCGACGCAACTTCATGCGAGGCACGGGATTTGCGCTTGGGAGCCTTGGGCTGGCCCAACTCCTGGCGGAAGACGACCCTACTGCTTTCAGCGGGAAGACGCCATTGCGCCCCCAGATTGATTCCGACGAACCCTACGCTTCCCGTGGATCGCATTATGAATCGAAGGCCAAGCGGGTGCTGGTCATTTCACTGCCCGGAGCGGTGAGTCATGTGGATACCTTCGACTACAAGCCTGATCTCTATAAGTTCCATGGGCAAAAACCGCCCGGGATTCCGGAAGTTACCTTTGAAGGGCCGACCGGAAATATTGCCAAGCCGTTTTGGGATTTTAAGCCCCGGGGTGAGTCGGGGAAGATGGTCTCCGACCTCCTGCCCCATCTTGGTAGTCACGTGGATGAATTTTGTTTTCTTCATGCCCTGACGACCCAGACGAGTGCTCATCCGCAAGGAGAGAACTTTATCAATACGGGGTTTACGATGGAAGGGTTTCCCTCGTTTGGCTCCTGGGTGACCTATGCCCTGGGTTCGGAGTGCAACGATTTACCGGCCTTCGTGGCGATCAATGATCCGCGTGGGATGGCGCGTTCGGGTAAGAACAATTTTGGAAGCGGTTTTTTGCCGGCTTCTTTTCAAGGGACTGACTTTAATGCGAAGAATCCCCCTGCCAACTTGCGGCGGCCTCCCGGTTTGACCTCGGCAGATGATGTGAGGACGGTTGACTTTCTCAAGCGTCTCAACAGCCGCCATTTGGAAAAATACCCTGGCGATGCGGACTTGGCGGCCCGCATTGCGAGTTATGAATTGGCCGGGCAGATGCAAACCTCGGTCCCGGAGGTGATGGAGATTTCCGGCGAGCCCGAATCGATTCACAAGGAGTATGGAACCGACACCGGAACCGAATTGAAGCGCGAGTATGCCAAGAATTGTATCCTTGCCCGTCGTCTACTTGAGAAAGGGGTGCGGGTGGTGCAGCTCTTCAACGGTTCGGATCCCTCGGGTGGAAATGGCATCACCAACTGGGATTCCCATTCCAACATCAAAGACACCCATGGCATGCAGGCGGAGATTATGGATCAGCCGACCGGTGCACTCATTGCTGATCTGAAACGCCGGGGCATGCTGGAAGATACGCTCATTGTTTGGGCCACCGAGTTCGGGCGGATGCCGTTCTTGCAGGGCAATGGGACCGGACGTGATCATAATCCTGATGCCTTCACCTGTTTCCTTGCCGGAGCAGGAGTGAAGAAGGCGCATAGCTATGGTGAGAGCGATCGCTTCGGCTTCAAGGCCGAGAAAAATCCCACTTCCGTTTACGATTTCAACGCGACCATTCTGCACCTCATGGGCCTCGATCACGAGCGACTTAGTTTTTACCACAACGGCCTAGAGCGTCGTCTGACCAATGTGCACGGGCATGTTATTGAGGACGTCCTTGCATAACCCCCATGATGAAAATTCTCCTCTTTTCGATTCTCTGTGTTTCGGCGTCCCTGCATGCCGCCAAGAAGCCCAATGTTCTTTTCATCGCGATTGATGACCTGCGGCCCGAGTTGGGTTGCTACGGTTCTGAAATCGCGGTGACACCGAATATCGACAGGTTGGCCTCGCGGGGTCTTCTGTTCACACGGGCCTATTGTCAGCAGGCGATTTGCTCGCCATCGCGCGCCTCGATCATGACCGGCACCCGCCCTGACACGAACGGGGTGATCGAAAACTACACCTATTTTCGAGATGCCAATCCGGACATCATCACGCTCCCCCAGCATTTCCGCTCCCACGGGTACGAGACGGTGAACATGGGGAAAATTTACCACGGGAGGTATAACGACGCCGAGAAATCATGGTCCCGTCCTCCGGCAAACAAGCTGGTCAAGACCCGTCCCATTCCCGGAGGCTATGGCCTTCCCGAGAACCAAAAAATCCAGAGGGATAATCGAGCAGCCCTCACGAAAAAGTATGGCAAGGATAAGGTGGGTGGCCTCACGTCAAGTGGTCCTGCCTTCGAGGGGGCGGACGTGCCGGATCATTCTTTTGTCGACGGCCATTCCGCCCGGCTTGCCATTGCCACGTTGAACCAACACCTTTCCGCCAAACCGGAGCAGCCCCTTTTTATGGCTCTCGGTTTTTCCAAGCCGCACCTTCATTTCATTGCGCCCAAGAAATATTGGGATCTCTATGATCCTGAGAAAGTCCCAGTCGCTGCCCACCCCGATCCGCCCAAGGACGGTGCCGCGACAGGCCTGCATGCCAGCTTTGAGCTACGTGTTCGCCATGGGATTCCCAAGACGGGCGACATGGGCCCGGAGCTTTCCCGCACGTTGATGCACGCCTACCTGGCCTGTGCCTCTTACGTCGACGCCCAGATTGGGATGGTTCTCGATGAACTTGACCGCTCCGGGCAGCGTGACAATACCATCATCATGCTTTGGGGTGATCATGGCTGGCACCTCGGCGACATGGGTATCTGGGGGAAGGCCACCAATTACGAGATCGCCACCCGTGTTCCCTTCATCGTTCAAGCTCCGGGGATGAGTAACGGGGTGGGCAGGAAAAGCGATTCCCTCGTGGAACTTCTCGACATGTATCCCACCCTTTGCGATCTCGCCGGAATTCCCATTCCGGATCATCTCGAAGGAAAGTCTCTTAGGCCGATCCTCGAAAATCCGGAATCCGAGGTCAAAGACTTTGCCCTCAGCCAGTATCCCAATCCCGCACTTCGCGAGTGGGCTGCCAATCCGCTTGCGCCTGCGATGCGAGAGACCTTTTTTGGCCCTCTCATTTCCGAGGTGGAGGGGCGGATCATCGAGCAGATGGGTGATCGGTGGGATCGGGACCTCTTTGAAAATCATTTAATGGGCTATTCCCTGCGCACTGACCGGCATCGTTTCATCGAGTGGCGGGACTACCGTGATCTCAGCAAGCCCGCGATCTATACGGAGCTCTACGATCACGAGGAAGACCCCGCCGAGACGGTCAACATCGCGGCGGAGAAACCCAAGATCGTCGAGGACCTCCGCACCAAGCTGGATGGTTTGATTCTCAAGGAGTGACGATGGGGCGAATGGAATGCTCTTCCCATTCGAATCCAAGAAAATAGAGTTTCAAGGTGATCACGAAGATTCTCCTTTTAACCACATTGGGTTTTTCCAGCCTGGCCGCGGAAAAGCTCAATGTTCTTTTTATCGCAGTCGATGACCTTCGTCCGGAGCTGAACTGCTATGGGAATGAGGACATCCATTCTCCGAATATCGATGCTTTGGCCGGTCGGGGAACACTTTTTGAGCGGGCCTATTGCCAGGTTGCGGTTTGTGGTGCTTCACGGGCGAGTCTGATGACAGGGTTGCGTCCGCAGACGACTCGGTGCTGGAATTTTAAAACGCCGATGCGGGAGAAGAATCCCGATGCGCTCTCGATGCCGCAGCATTTCAAAGCGCAGGGATACCAGGCGCTTTCGATTGGGAAGATCTACCATGCCTACAATGACGACTTTCCGCAGGGTTGGTCCGAGAAACCTCTGCGCGGGCTTGGTCAACAGTATGCTTCACCTCTGGGGATTGCGGAGCAGAAGAGGGCCCGCCTAATCGAGAAGGAAACCGGGGTAAGGACCAACGGACCTTCCATTGAAAACGGCGGAGAGGTGAGTGATGATGTCTACAATGATGGCGGAGTCGCCAAGGCGGCGGTTGATCGGTTGAAGAAGCTGGCCGACAGCGAAGAGCCGTTCTTTCTCGCAGTTGGTTTCAGCAAGCCGCATCTGCCCTTCAACGCTCCCGGGAAGTATTGGGACCTCTACGATCGCTCGCAGATTGAAGTGCCGTCGCGCGACAAGGTCATCGATGGTCTTCCTTACGATGGCTCCACCTGGGGCGAGCTTAAGAATTACTCCGACATTTCTCTCGATGCCAAGGTCCTCGATGACGACAAAACCCGCGAGCTCATTCACGGCTACCGCGCCAGTGTCAGTTACATGGATGCGCAAGTCGGTCGCTTGATCAAGGCGCTCGATGAAACCGGCCTCGCCAAGAACACCGTTATCGTTCTTTGGGGTGACCACGGTTACTACCTCGGCGACTACGGTGAGTGGTGCAAGCACACCACCTACGAGGTGGCCGCGAAAGTGCCTCTCATTGTCGCCGCTCCGGGCATGAAAAAAGGGCAACGGACGAAGGCGCTAACCGAACTGGTCGACCTTTTCCCCACCCTTTGTGACCTCACCGGGAACCCGGTTCCCGAAAATCTCCACGGACTCTCTCTCAAGCCGATTTTGGTGGATCCCGAGACGCCTTGGAAGGCGGGAGCTTTCAGTCAGTATTTCAAGGCGAAGAAAGGGGTTGGGAAAGTCCTTGGGACCAGCCTGCGGACGGATCGTTATCGTTACACCGAGTGGCGGAAAAATGACCACACCGGTAAACTGGAAGACGTGACCCTGATCGACTTTGAGGGAAATCCGCATGAGAATGTGGCGGTTGATCCTGCTTATAAAGACGCCATTAAAGAACTCGCCGAGCTGGCGACGAAGGCGGGCGAAGGCATCGCCATCAAGTAGCGCTACAAGTGATACGATCAGCCTGTGCAATTGAGAGTGGGCGGAATGTCCAATTCATCCGGGGTGCTAGTCCCAAAGGTAGCGTTCATCGAACTCCGTCTGATTCTTCTGCAAAAGTTTTCGAAACTCATCTTGAAAGCTGATCGTGCGATGGTGCTCCTCTTGGTTGCCGATATAGGAAACGAGCGCTTCAAGATGACCCCGACTGATGGAAAAAACTCCGTATCCCCGTTGCCAGCTAAACTTTGTATATGGAACTCCCTGAGTCTTGATCCACTTCGACGAGGTTGTTTTCAATTTCTCTATCAATTCACTTTGTGAAACAGGACGAGCCAAGCGGATGGCAAGATGAACGTGATCTGAGACTCCTCCGACCCGGAAACATTCGCTCCCGGTATCACGAACGATTTTCGCGAGGTAGGCGTGAAAGGAATCCCGAATCTCGTGGTTGATGAACGGCTCCCGATCCTTTGTGCTAAAAACAAGGTGAATGGTCACATTGGAAAGCGATTGCGGCATGGTGGGCGGAGCTTATCAAGTGGGCTTTCAGCCCACAAGATTCCAGCTCATGAACCGACATGGGGCGATGCCCCATGCTGGTATGAGTTGGACCTTTGGTCCAAAGTATCCGAACTTTCGGTGCGTTTAGGCACCTCGACTCTCCATGAAATTCATCACCTTCCTTTTCCTTCATGCCCTTACGCTGAGCCCTTGCTTGGCAGAGAAGCCCAACGTTCTCTTCATTTCTGTTGATGACCTCAACGACTGGGCGGGCTACCGCGGCCATTCGCAAGTCATCTCACCGAACATGGATCGCTTGGCGAAACGGGGGACGTGGTTCTCCCGGGCCTATTGCCAATATCCTCTCTGCGGTCCTTCGCGGGCGAGTGTCATGAGTGGACTCTATTTTCATCAGTTGGAGTCCAAAAAACTCCAGGCCCCGGACAACTACGTTCAAGAGAAAGTCCAAGCCATGGGCTCGGAGCTCCTTCATGGCTATCTGAAGAAGCACGGTTACAAGACGATGGCCGTCGGTAAAATTCTCCACAAACATCTCCCGAAAAAGAACCTCGATCTCTCGGGAGGGCGGGGGAAGTGGGATCACAACCGGGATGAAAACGGGAAGCAGATCGAATCCAACTGGAAGAGTAACAAGACGCTCACTGATTGGGCTCCCTACAATGGTGAGGAGGGTGAAATGAGTGATAGTAAGGCGGCTGCCTGGGCCGTGGAGCGACTCCAGAAGAAGCATACCAAACCCTTCATGCTGATGGTGGGATTCCTGCGTCCGCACGCCCCATGGCATGTGCCGCAGAAATACTTCGATATGTATGACCGGGAAAAAATCACCACGCCTCCCTACCAAGCGGACGATTTGGGTGATGTTTCGGAAGCAGCGAGGGAGATGATCAACGAGGGCTATCCCCGGACCGAATGGGCTATCAAAGAGAAGCAGTGGCAGCACATCGTGCAGAGCTATCTCGCGAGTATCACCTTCGTCGATAGCAAGGTGGGGCAAGTGCTGGATGCCCTTGAGGCGAGTCCCTATCGCGATAACACGATCGTGGTTCTCTGGTCTGACCACGGCTACCACCTTGGTGAAAAGAACACCTTTCAGAAACACACCCTCTGGGAGCGCTCCGCAGCGGCACCGCTCATCATCAGCCTACCGCCGAGCATGGAGGGCAAGAAGCATCGGGGAAAGACGGATGCGATTGTGGGCTTGATCGATCTTTATCCGACTCTTGTGGATCTTTGCGGCCTGCCTGCGAATGACAAGGTGATCGGACGGAGTCTTAAGCCTCTTCTCCTCAATCAAAATGCGGACTGGGACTATCCTGCGCTCACCTATGGGAATGATGGAGCGCGTTCGATCCGTGACCAACGCTACCGCTACATTGAATACGCCGATGGTTCCCGGGAGCTTTACGATCACGACAAGGATCCCAACGAATGGAAGAACCTGGCTGCTGACCCCGAACATGCGGAAGTGGCAAAGAGGCTCGGGATGAAATTGGCCGAACTTCACGTCGACTAGTGCATCGTGGAGGCAATCAAAGTCAGCTTGCCTTCTCTCCCAAATCAGGGAAACTAACCGTTGCTATGAGCACTTATACCGACGGCTTTATCGTTCCCGTTCCCAAGGATCGAATTGAGGACTATCGGAAGTGTGCGGAATTCGCGGCCAAGGTTTACATGGAATACGGCGCTCTCGAATATCGGGAGTGGGTTGCTGATGATACCAATGCCGGAGAGATGCGCAACTTCCCGCAGATTGCCGGATTGAAGGATCACGAAACGGTCGTTCTTTCCTGGATTACCTTCAACTCACGGGAGCACCGCGATGAGGTGAATGCCAAAGCGATGGCCGATGAACGGCTGGCCAAGATGTGCGAGAATGATCCGCCTTTTGACATGAAGCGGATGGCTTATGGTGGGTTCCGGCTCCTTACCGGATCCTAGTTCCGAGGTGGGGTGCTTCTGCCGGAGGCTTTGGATTCTTCCAGCAGGTTCTTCAGCTTCGCGACGATGTCCGGGTGTTTGGAGTAGAGGTTGGTTGTTTCGCCTGGGTCGGTGGCGAGGTTGTAGAGTTGGCCGGGTGCGTCGGGGTCGGTGTTGGGGAGGGCGTATTGGCCCATGGACCACTCGTTTTTGGTGTTGTAGTTGTTTCCGCCTGATCCCTGGTGGTCGATGTACTTCCAGTCGCCTTGGCGGATGGCGAGCTTCATGGCGAAGGTTTGCTGGAGGATGTAGGGGCGGATGGGGGCTTCGAGCTTTGTTGATTTGAGGACGGGGGTGAGGTCGAAGGAGTCCTCGGCTGCGGTGTCGGGGAAGGTGGAGCCGGTGATGGCGGCGCAGGTGGCGAAGACGTCGGTGAGGCTGACGATTTCATCGCTGGTGGATCCGGGTTTTACGGTTCCGGGCCATTTGACGATGAAGGGGGTGCGGTGGCCGCCTTCCCATTGGTCGCGCTTGACGCCGCGCCAGGGGCGGGCGCCATCGTGTTGGTGATCCCGGCGCATGGCGATGACGGTGGGGACTTCGGGGCCGTTGTCGGATCCGAACATGACGATGGTGTTGTCCGCGATGCCGAGTTCTTCGAGGCTCGTCATCAATTCGCCTACGACCCAATCCATTTGGAAAAGGAAGTCGCCGTGAGGTCCGAACTTGGTCTTTCCTTTGAATTGCGGTGCGGGAAAGGAGGGGAGGTGGACGGCCTGCATGGAGTGGAGGAGGAAGAAGGGTTTGTCTGGCGTTTCCTTGAGGTGGGATTTGAGGAATTGCTGACTTTTATCGAGGAAGACGAGGTCGACCTTTTCGAGGTCGAAGTTGGGGGCGATCATTCCGGGGCGGCAGTCGTTGGCGTAGGGGTGTTTGGGGAGAGTGCTCTTGTCGATTTGCTTGGTGGGTGGGACGGGGATGCGGTCGCCATCGATGTAGGCGTAGAGCCAGTCGGTGGTGGGGCAGCAGGCGGTGCCGTAGAAGTGGTCGAAGCCGTATTGGATGGGGGAGCCGCCGATGGGGCGGGAGAAGTCGATGAGCTTGACGGCCTCGAGGCCCTTCTTCTCGATGCGTTTTCCTTCGGTGTCGAAGAAGCTCATGCCGACGTGCCATTTGCCGAAGAGGGCGGTGGAGTAGCCTTTTGACTTCAACATTTGGGGGAGGGTGAGGCGGTCGTCTTCGATGAGGCAGGGGCCGCCGACTCCGGAGAAGACGCGGGAGCGTCCGGTGCGGAAGCACATCCGACCGGTAAGCAGGCTGTAGCGGGTGGGGGTGCAGACGGTGGCGGGGCTGTGGGCGTCGGTGAAGCGCATCCCTTCTTTGGCGAGGCGGTCGATGTGAGGGGTGGGGATTTGGGACTCGGGGTTGTAGCAGGCGATATCGCCGTAGCCCAAATCGTCGGTGAGGATGAAGACGATGTTCGGCGGTTTCGCGGAAAGGGTGGCGACGAGGCCGAGGAAGATGACGGTGAGGGAGAAGCGCATGGGGTGATCTATCATGAATGCGGAGGGGTTCTGAGGTTAAAAATGGAATCGCGCTTGTGCGGAAAATATCGGTAGATGGGTGCTTCATGAAGCGCGCACTTTCTTTGATGGCTCCTTTGGTTGTTCTCGGTGTGGCGATTGCGATCCAGAAGGATGAGGAAGGTCCCAAGGTGGGGAAGGTGTCTGCGACCTTGCGGGAGGAATTTCAGCTGGCGCCGTTTTACCGGAAGGCGCTGGTGATTGAGTCGTTTCCGATCCTTTCGTCGGACAAGGTGCCTGATGCGGCGCTTTACGAGGCGGGGCACGTGATCAACACGATGCTCAAGAATCGCCCCGACATTTTACGCGAGCTGGGGAAGAACCGGATTCGCTACGTGATCATGGCGACCGACGAGCGGACATGCGATATGCCGGAGCACTCCGATCTGACGCCTCCGGAGTATTGGAATCGGCGTGCGCGGGGCTTGGGATCGACGCCGCAGCGACCGGCGGTTTCGTGCGGGGAGGAGAACCTTCTCGCGAACCCGGGTGATCCGTATCACACGGAGTCGATTTGTGTTCACGAGTTTGCCCATGCGATTCATGACACGGCGCTCAAGACGCTGGACCCCACCTTTGATGAGCGGCTGAAAAAGACCTATGGCTCGGCGATGGCGCGGGGATTGTGGAAGGACAAGTATGCAGCGACCAACCGGATGGAGTACTGGGCGGAGGCGGTGCAATCGTGGTTTGGAACGAACCGTGAAAATGATCATGACCACAATCACGTGAACACGCGGGAGGAATTGGTGGCGTATGATCCGGCGGTGGCGAAGTTGTGCGCGGAAGTCTTTGGAGAGAATGACTGGGTTTATGTGAAGCCGGACCACCCTTCGCGTGCGGGGGAAGCGCATTTGAAGAATCTCGATCGGGCGACGTTACGTCCCTTTCAGTGGTCGGTAGAAGAGCAGGCGGCCTACGACGCGTTGCCTCCGAGAAAGTAGGTGGTGAGATTGGAACTTTTCCTGCCCTTGATTTCGGCCCAAGTTACCGGGAATGGATCGACGTCATTTTCTTGTCTCAGCGGCCGCAGCATCTGCGGGATCACTTTTGGCGAATCATCACGAGGGCGGGCATGCGGCGCGTGACGAGACGATTTTTCTTTCGTTGAAGGACCGGATGGTGGGGCAGGGGGCGACGCTTGCGGAGCGTTACCAGTTGGTGAAGGACGTGGGATTTGACGGGATTGAGGTGCATGCTCCGAATCAGGTGAATATTGAGGAAGCGCGGCAGGCGGCGAAGGGGGCGGGGATTCCGATTCATGGGGTGGTGAATGCGATTCACTGGCGGACCAAGCTGAGTGATCCTTCGGCGGAGCTGCGGGCGAAGGCTTTGATTGGGTTGAAGGAGTGCATCGAGGAATCGCATGCGATGGGTGGGTCTTCGGTGCTGCTGGTGCCCGGGGTGGTGGGGAAGGATGCGACGGCGCAGGAGGCGTGGGATCGTTCGGTGGGAGAGATTCGCAAGGCGCTTCCGCTGGCGTCACGGTTGGGAGTTCACATCATCATTGAGAACGTGTGGAATGGGATGTTTTATGATCCGAACGGGCCGAACACGCAGAGTGCGGATTTGTTGGCGAAGTACATCGATGAGATCAACTCGCCCTGGGTGGGATCGTATTTTGACATTGGGAACCACCAGCGGTTTGGGAAGCCGGCGGAGTGGATTCGGACGCTGGGGAAGCGGATTGTGAAGCTGGACGTGAAGGACTGGGGGATTGCGAACGGGTTTGGGAAAATTGGCGAGGGTGATGTGGATTGGCCGGCGGTGCGTGCGGCGCTGAGCGACATCGGTTATTCCGGCTGGACGACGGCGGAGGTGGGTGGGGGAAATAAGGAGCGGCTTGCGGAGGTGCTTCAGAATATGCGGAAGCATCTTCTGGGAGTGGTATGAAAAAGCGCTTTCCATTGGCGGGGTGAGGTTTCAGTCTCCGCGCCATGGGTCCATCAAGACAGCTGCAATCCGTTATCGATGCCTTTGGCCGCCAGGGGTGGCACTGCGAACCGATCGAGGGTCGTGAGGTGATCGAGACCGCCTTTGAGGCGCATCACACCCATGTGCATCTGTATGCGCAGGTTTTTACCAATCTGAATGCGCTCTCGATTGTGGCCGAGACGCCTCACAAGCTGGATGATTTGCGGCAGCCCTTGATTCTGGAATTGCTGACGCGGGCGAACAAGCAGCTGACGATTGGAAGCTATGAATTTGATCTGGACCGGGATTTGATCGTTTTCCGGACGACGAATCTATTCGACCGCGAGCTCTACGATACGGACATTGTTTCCTCGATGGTGCATTGTGCGATCGCGGAGCTGGACCGGATCGTGCCTTTGGCCGGAGTGGTGACCCGCACGGCGGACGATTTGTTGGACGATTTGTCGATTCCCTTGTTGCTGGAGCGTGAGGATATGCTGCCTCCGGTGCCCGAGTTTGACGGTGAGGAAGAAGAGCTTTAGAATAGTTAAGGTTTTTCCAAAAAAACTGGCAAAATGGGTACTTGACCGGACGGGTCGGTCTGACTAGCTTCCCGCCCCCGCAACTTAACTGAAGGGAATTTTTTTATGTCGAAACCAAATCGTGGCGTTGAAGTCAAAAACGGAGAGACCGTCGACCGTGCTCTCAAGCGTCTGAAGACCAAGCTTGATAGCGAGGGTATCCTCGAGGAAATGCGCCGCCGCCGTGCTCACGAATCCAATACGATCCGTAACATCCGCAAAGCCCGCACCGCACCCAAGCGCTACAAGGTCCGTTGGAAGTATATTTCCGAAGGAACGGACGCCAAGCGCGCCGAAGCAAAAGCTGCTTCCGAGTAGAGTTTAGCGATTTCAATTTTTAAAAGAGCCCCGGAAGAAATTCCGGGGCTTTTTTTGGCACCTCCGACCAGGCATTCCTCAATGGGGGTTTGTGAGGATGAGCATTCTGGTGCCATCGGGTCTGGTGACGAGGGCGGGAGATTGGTCATGGAGGAGGGCGAGGAGTTCGGCGTCCGAGGTGAGGGGTTGGTAGAGAGGGGCGGGTGGCTCGGGAGCGGGAGCCGGCGGGGTGGTGGCGAGTGGCCCGGGGGTGGTCTTTTGGAACAAGAAGAGGCAGCCCAGAAGGAGGGGGAGGGCGATGGAGGCGGAGTTGATGGCGAGGCGGTGCCGGCGACGGCGGCTGGCGGCATCGAGGAGGAGATCTTGGGTGAGGGAGTTCATGGGCGGAGGAGTTTGCGGAGTTTGTTGCGGGCGCGGGTGAGGCGGGACTCGACGGCTTTTTCGGAGAGGTTGAGCGTCGCGGCAATTTGGCGGACGGGGAGGTGGTCGCGGTATTTGAGTAGGAGGAGGCGGCGGCTCGTGGGGTCGAGTTTTTCGATGGCCGGTTCGAGGTGGGGGGCGGGGGCGGGACGGGCTTTTTCCTTTGGTTCGAGATGGAAGCGTTTGAGGAATCGTTGGAAGCGGGAGTTTCGGCGGCCGTGGTCGGCCACCACGGATCGGGCGAGGACGGTGAGCCAGGACCAGAATGCGGCTTCGTCGGGGAGGGTGCGGGCTTTGCCGATGTGTTTGACGGCGCGGAGAAGGGTGAGTTGGAGGAGGTCGTCGAGGTGGTGCTCCGGGCCAAGCCAGAGGGCGCGGAGGTAGGCCCGGATGCGGTGGTTGTATTGGTGATAGAACTCTCCCCAGGCCGCTTCCTGGCCTGCGTGCAGGCTGGCGAGAAAGGCCCGATGTTCCTGCCGGGCCTCCCCGCCGAGGGGGATCGCGTTATCGGAGGACATGGAATGGAGGGGGAGTTGGGGCACGGCGGGAGACTATTTTTTGAGAGCTTCGAATTCTGCTTTTAACTTACTTATGAGCATATCGCGCTCTTGAATTTCAGCCATGGCGCGGGCGAGTTGGTGTTCGAGGTGATCGTGATCCCGCTCGCGGCGCTCGATTTCCCGGGCTGCCATTGCTTTGATATTGTCGATCTCCTTGTTTCCTTTGGTTGACTCGCTGAGTTGATCGATGACGATGGCGGCTTCGATTTGGCGTGCTTCGGGGGCACGGACAATCAGGAGGCGGGTGGGTTCGTGGAGGGCAAAGGCCTTTTTTCCTTCGCTTGCGGTCCATTCCGGATGGGAGCTTTGCCAGAGGGCGGTGATGGCATCCATGATGTCGCGCGGTGGAGTCTTTTCATTCCCTCCGAGGGGGTAGGTGCGGGAGATCGGGGGGGTCTCGAAGGGGCCTGAAGCTCCGGGTGAATCGGACGGGGCGGTTCCGGGGAGGAGATCGATCTTCAATCCGCTGGCCCCTCCCGGTGCGGACAATCCGCCAAATGCCGGGGTCAGGGTAGGGGCTTGGGATACGAGGGAAGGCGCGGTGATTACGAGGACCCCGGGGCTGTTATCGTTTGGGTTGCTATCGACCTCCCGCACTTGGCATTCGGTGACTTCCTGAATGACGGCCTTGAAGTTCTCAAGGGTGACGTTCCGAAGCCGCATGGTGATGGTGATGGCCTGGGCGTTTCCCTTGAAAACGACATTCGGAGCGTTGGGAACAGTGGTTTTGATCCGTCCGAACACGTCTTCAAGCGTGGTGTCCTTAAAGTCGAAATCGTAAGTTTGGGCGATGGGGGGAGTCTCCTGTCCGGGGCCGTCGGGGAGTTCGGTGATTTGTGCGGCGAGCGGAAGGGCTGCGGCGAGAATGATGGTTGGGATGATTTTCATGTCATGGAGAGACACGACACCCACCGGGAGATCCTTCGTTTTTTTTGAGAATCGTTTTTGAGATTCCGCCTTGCCCGTCAGCTACGACAGAGCCTAGTGGGTGTGTCCGGGGCCGCAGTTGGGGCAGGGGGAGGTCCATTCGGAGGTGCCGTCGGTGTAGTGCTCGTGCTTCCAGATGGGGACGCGGGCTTTGATTTGGTCGATGAGGTAGCGGTTGGCATCGAAGGCGGCTTCGCGGTGGGAGGAGGCGGTGAGGGTGATGACGGCGGGTTCGCCGATCTCGAGGGTGCCGATGCGGTGGACGGCGAGGGCGTGGGTGAGGGGGAATTTCTCGAGGGTTTCGGCGACGATCTTTTGGCCTTCTTGATCGGCGAGGATGGGGTGGGCCTGGTAGTGGAGGCGGGTGACATCCCGGCCCTCGTGGTGATTGCGGACGAGGCCCTCGAAGATGACGACGGCTCCGCAGGTGGGATCGGCGAAGTCGGCGCGCAGGGTGGTGAGATCGAGGGGGCTGTCTTGGATGGAGAACATGGGAGGGGTGGGGTTTGAAGTTTCAAGTGTTCAGTTTGAAGGCTTGGTTGGGGAGGTGAACATTTAGCACTGAACATTTAACGCCGAATTTTGAAGGGGGGAGGGTTTTTAGCCGCCGGCGAAGGGGGGCATGAAGGCGATGAGGTCGGAGTCGTTGAGGGGGGTGGTCCAGGGGGCGAACTCGTTGTTGAGGGCGGGTTTGATGTGGGGGAGGTCTAGGGAGAGGTGGTGCTTGAGGCGGACTTCTTCCCAGAGGCCGGTGAGGGTGGCGGCGGTGGTACGAATTTTCTCTGAGTTGGTGTCGGCTTCCTGGGAGAGCTTGGCGAAGTATTCGACGGTGACTTCCTTTTCGATGGCTCCGTTTTCCTCGAGGATCTGGAGCTCGGTGAGGTGCTCGGGGCGGTTGAGGTTGAGGAGGGCCTGGGGGTCGGAGGGGGAGAGGTCGGTGCGGGTGAGGGAGCGCAGGAAGCGGCGGGCGCAGCGTTGGTTGGAGTCGATGACGGCCTGGAGCTTGGGCGCGGCGGCGGGGGAGTAGAGGGCGCAGAGGGGCTCGGGGTGGTTGTCGAGGGGGTTGAGGAAGCAGGTGACGTCGGTCGCGGGATCGTGGCGGTCGAGGAGTTGGGCGAGGTCTTTTTTGGTGAGGCGGGGGAGGTCGATGGCGAGGAGGAGCCAGGGGGAGTCGGGATCGTGATGGAAGGCAGCCTGGAGTCCGCCGAGGGGGCCGGGGGAGGGTTCGAGGTCTTTGATGACGGGGAGGTCGTAGGTGCCGGAGTCATCGTGTGCGACGGAGAGGAAGATCTTATCGGTGAGGGGGGCGAGGAGGTGGGTGGTGCGCTGGAGGAGGGTTTGTCCGGCGATTTGGAGGGAGGCTTTGTCTTGCCCCATGCGGGAGGATTTGCCTCCGGTGAGGATGAGGGCGTTGAGATTTGAAATTTGAGATGTGATCACGAAATTTGAAATTTGGTTGGGGGGGATTTTTTAGAGGGAGTAATCGGATTTTCCGCCGGTTTTGGTTTGGAGTTTGAGGTCGGTGATTTGGATGGCGGGGTTGGCGGATTTGCACATGTCGTAGAGGGTGAGGGCGGCGGTGGAGGCGCCGGTGAGGGCTTCCATCTCGACGCCGGTCTTGCCGGTGGTGCGGGCGGTGGAGGTGATGAGGAGGGTGTCTGCGCTGTGCGGGGTGATCTCGATGTGGGCGGAGTCGAGGGGGAGGGGGTGGCAGAGGGGGATGAGTTGGGAGGTGAGCTTGGTGCCCTGGATGCCGGCGAGGATGGCGGTGTGGAGGACGGGGCCTTTTTTGTTGTGTAGCTCACCGTGTTCCATTTGTGAGATGAGATCGGCGCCGAGGATGACGAGGCAGGTGGCGGTGGCGGTGCGGGTGGTCTCGGCTTTGGCGGAGACATCGACCATGCGGGGCTGGTGGGAGTCGGAGAGGTGGGTGAGTTCAGCCATGGGGGAATGTTGGCATTTTGTGATGGATGGGCAAGGGGAGATGGAGAGACTTGTGCTGTGGGGATTTTGGTTGGAGCCTTTTTTTTGATAGCGCTGTGCTATGCGGCAGCGGGGTTTGGCGGGGGGTCGAGTTATACGGCGATCTTGCTGGCGATGGGGGAGGGGCCGGAGGTGATCCGGATGGTGTCGCTGACGTGTAATCTGGTGGTGGCGGGGATTGGGGGGTGGATGAGCTTGCGGAGTGAGCGGGTGAATTGTTGGTTGATGGGGCCGTTGTTGTCGGGGTCGATACCGGGGGTGTGGGCGGGATCGCAGGTTGTGATGGAGCGGGAAGAGTTTGGGGTATTTTTGGCGGGGGCGCTTTTGCTTGCGGGGGTGTTTTTGCTGATCAAGCCGCGGGAGAAGGGGGTGGTGAGGAGGCGGAAGCTTTTCACGCTGGTGGTTCTTGGTTACGGGCTTGGGTTGCTGGCGGGGGTGACGGGGATTGGGGGAGGGGTTTATTTGGTCCCGGTATTGCATTTGATGCGGGTGGGGGAGTCGAAGGAGGTGGCGGCGGTGGGGACGTGGTTTATTTTGGTGAATTCGATGGTGGGGGTGGGGGTGCTGGGTTGGGAGTTCGGGGTGGATCCGCTGCGGGAGTTTGGGTGGTTGCCGCTGGCGGTGGCGGTGGGCGGGGTGTTGGGGGCGAGCTTGTTGCAGGGGTATTTGAGCGGGTTGTGGGTGCGGCGGGTGACGGGGGTGTTGGTGCTGGTGGTGGCGGTGAGGATTTTGTGGAATAGTCTTTATCTGAGTCGGTTTTTGGTCTGACTCGGGAGGGGGTGATTGTTAATTGGGCGTTGCCAGAGTTGGGGGAGTGGGTAGGGTTTTTGTATGATAAGGACTTTGCTGGCGGCTTTCTTTTTGGTGGGTGTGGTTTCGGCTGCGACGGTGGTGAAATCGCCTGATGGGTCGGTGGAGGTGGGGTTGGAGTTGAAGGCGGGGGTTCCGCATTGGAGTGCGAAGGCGGATGGGGTGGAGTTTTTGAAGCCGGGTGCGATTGAGATTTTGGTGGGGAACAAGGGGGAGCGGAAGGTGAAGTTTGAGGCCGGGGCGATCGCGGTGGCGATGCATGATACGACGTGGAAGCCGACGTGGGGTCAGTTTTCGGAGGTGCGGAATCTTTATCGGGAAGCGGTGTGGACGCTGAATGCGGCGGGGATGGCGAACATGACGTTGGTGGTAAGGGTCTATGATGATGGTATTGCGGTGCGTTACCTGATGGGGGACCGGGGAGCGAAGGTGGGAGACCGGGTGGGGTTGAACTTTGCGGGGGATTATACGTTTTGGTCGGCGAACAAGGAGCGGCCGAATCATGGTCCGGTGAAGTTGAGCGGGTGGGATGCGAAGAAGGGGATTCAGGCGCCGATGACGGTGGAGACGGGGAAGGGGCTTTGGTTGGGGGTGTTGGAGGCGGGGATTTACCATCAGTATCCTTTTTCGCTGAAGCGGGTGGAGGGGACGCGGTATGAGACGAGGGCGGGTCAGCGGGCCTGGGGGGATGAGGTGAAGTCGGCGTGGCGGGTGATTACGATTGGGCGGAGTCCGGGGGAGCTGATGACGAATCAGGTGATCTGGAATTTGAATCCGGAGTCGGAGATCAAGGACACGTCGTGGATCAAGCCTGGTTACACGCTTTGGGACTGGAGATCGTGGGGGGCGACGGCTCCGGACGGGTTTATGTATGGGCTGGATATGGCGTCGTGGCGTCGGTTCATCGACTTTGCGGCGAAGCATGACAACGTGCGTTATTTGATGCTGGATGCGAACTGGTATGGGCCGGAGTTTGATCCGAAGAATGATCCGAAGAAGAGTCGGGATCACATTTTGGAGCAGCTGGAGGATGGGCACATTGTGCGGAAGGATCCGCCGAAGGATTGGAAGGACCCGATCGATGTGCCGGGGATCATCAAGTATGGGAAGGAGCGCGGGGTGGGGATCATTCTTTATATTAATGACAAGGCGCGGATCAATTATGACTTCGAAGAGACGCTGGCGACTTACGAGAAGTGGGGTGCGGCGGGGATCAAGTATGGGTTTATGGCGGGAGGGGGTGATGACAAGGTGCGGCGGACACGGGAGATTGTGGAGCTGTGCGCGAAGTATCATCTCATTTGTGATTTCCACGACGGGCCGATTCCGGGGTCGGGGGATGAGCGGACGTGGCCGAATTACATGACGCGGGAATTTTGCCATGCGCAGGCGGATGCGAAGCGGTCGTTCACGCCGGGGCATTTTGTGACGACGATTTTTAACAACGGGCTGACGGGATCGCTGGATATGGCGAATGGGTTTTATGCGATCAAGGGGATCGAAAAGGTGCGGCCGCGGGTGTTTCAGAAGATTGAGTCGACGGTGGTGGCGGAGACGGCGCGGACCTTGATCAGTTATGCGTCGCTCGCGATCTTACCGGATATTCCGGAGGCCTATGAGGCGAAGGCGGATTTGTTTCACTTCATTGAGACGATGCCGATGACGTGGGATGAGTCCCGGGTGTTGAATGCGAAGATCGGGAAGGAAGTGACGATGGCCCGGAGGTCGGGTGATCGTTGGTGGATTGGATCGACGACGAACGAGGAGGCTCGCGAGATCACGATCGACTTCAGCTTTTTACCCGAGGGGAGTGAGTGGAAGGCGACGATTTATGAAGATACGGCGGAGACGAATTATCAGACGAATCCGGAGGCTTATTCAGTGCGCAAGGCGACGGTGAAGGCGGGGGAGAAAATGGTGGTGAAGCTGGCAGCCGGAGGGGGGCATTGTGTGATGCTGGAGAAGTAGGGGTTACTCCTTTTCGAAGCGTCCGCTCTTGATGGGGCGGGCGTTTTTGTTTTCCGAGAGGATGCGGAAGGAGGCTTGGGGGAATTGGGTGAGGAGGGATTGAGGGTCGGGGTGGGTGCAGGCGGCGGTGGCGAGGGGGTCGGTGAGTTGGGCGAGAGGGGCGATGACGGAGGCGGCTTTTTGTTGGGTGAGGCCGAGGCCGGTTTGGGGGTCGATGATGTGGGCGTAGCGGGTGCCGTCGATGGTGAGGTGTTGGTGGAGGTCACCGGAGGTGGAGACGGCGCAGTTTTCGAGCGCGAGAGTGGAGGAGGGGGTGAGGTGGAAGGTGCGGAGTCCGATGTCCCAGCCGTCTTTTTCGGGTGGGGCGTCGCCGAGGCGGAGGTCACCGCCGGCGACGACGAGGGTTTGGGTGAGGCCGGCCTGGGCGAGGTGGTCGAAGATGAGGTCGGCAGCGTAGCCTTTGGCGATGCCTCCGAGGTCGAGCTGCATGCCGGGTTGGGTGAGGGTGGCGGTTTGGTTTTTCTGATTGAGGATGAGGTGTTGGTAGCCGGTGCGTTTTTTGGCGTCGGCGAGGGTTTCGGGTGAGGGGAGTTGGTGGGTGCGGAGGGAGGTGCGCCAGAGTTGGGTAAGGGGGCCGAGGGTGGGGTCGTAGGCGCCGTGGGTTTGGGTGGCGAGGTCGTGCGCGAGCTGGAGGAGGGGGAAGAGGGTGTCGCTGACGGGGATGGGGGTGTGGGGGGGCTTTTGGGTGAGCTGGCTGAGTTCGGAGGTGGGATTGTAGTCGGTGGCGGCGGTCTCGAGGTCGGCGGCTTTGGTGAAGGCTTCGTGGATGAGGTTGCGGGCGGTGGGGAGGTCGGTGGTGTAGGTGACGACGCGGAAGAGGGTGCCCATGAGGGGGCGTTCGATTTCGAGGCGCTGAGGGACGGGGTCGGAGGCCTTGGGCTGGCAGGCGGTGAGGAAGAGGAGGGCCAGGGCGACGATTCTCATGGGAGATAGGGTGACATTGGGGAGCGGAGTTCCAAGAATGATTGATGGGGGTACAAAGAACGACTTCATCAAAGGGGGATCGATGAAGCCGTTGTTTTTGGGGTTTTGGGGGGAACAAGCGCATTTCTGCGTCGCTCGGTGGGTGAAACGGGAGGTGGCCCGAGCTTATTCGAAGATATTTTCTATTTTTTGAGTGAGAGCGGAAATGAGGGATTTCTTGACGGATCCCAGCGGTGGCGGTCAGGCTTTACCGCATGAGACGTATCATTGTTGGTAGCGCTGTAGTTTTGGCGGTTGTGCTGGTAGTGATGAAGCGAAAAGAGGCTCCCATCGAACCCAACGAACAAAAATTTCCCGTGACCAAGCAACCATTCGGCACCACTTCAGACGGCCAGGAGGCCCATATCTTCAAACTTCAGAACGAGGCGGGCATGGAAGCCAACATCTCGGAGTATGGAGCGCTTCTTGTTTCCCTTTATGTGCCGGACAAGGACGGGAATGCGGAGGATGTGACGCTGGGTCATGATGAGTTTGATTTTGAGGCGTGGGAGGCGAGCGGGAGTTATTTTGGGGCGACGGTGGGTCGTTATGGAAACCGGATTAAGGACGGGAAGTTTTCGTTGGATGGAAAAGAGTATCAGTTGGCCAAGAACAATGAGCCGAACGGGATTCCATGCCACTTGCACGGTGGGGTGAAGGGATTTGACAAGGTGGTCTGGAAAGGGGAGCCGGTTGAAAAGGCTGGAGCCCGTGGGGTGAAGCTGACTTATCATTCCAAGGATGGGGAAGAGGGTTATCCGGGGAATCTGGAGGTGGCGGTGACTTATTGGCTGACGGATGACAACGAGCTGATTTGGGAGGCGGAGGCGACGACAGATGCGGCGACGCCGGTGAATGTGATTCACCACAGTTACTGGAATCTCTCGGCGGATCACGAGACGTCGATCAATGATCACGAGTTGCAGATTTTGGCGGATCACTTTTTGCCGACTGATCAGGGTTTGATTCCGACGGGTGAGAAGGTTTCGGTGGAAGGCACTCCGATGGACTTCCGTGAGCCGACGGCGATTGGGGCGCGGGTGGATGCTGAATTTGAGCCGCTGACGATTGCGGGTGGCTACGATCACTGCTGGGTTTTGCGCGAGGGGGACGGGGTGCGTTCGGTGGTGAAGGTGACCGATCCAAAGACGGGACGGACGATGGAGTTGCTGACGGATCAGCCGGGGGTGCAGTTTTATGGCGGCAACTTTTTGGATGGGAAGACGGAAGGGAAGAACGGGGTGATGTATCCTTATCGCAGTGCCTTGTGCCTGGAGACCGAGGCGTTTCCGAATTCGCCGAATCAGGAAGGGTTCCCGAATTGTATTTTGCAGCCGGGTGAGACTTACAAGCATACGCTGGTGCACCGCTTTAGTTGGTAGGGGAGGAGGTTTGGAGTTTCAGGTGTTTTGGTATTCAGATTAAGAAGGGATTCGTGATGATGGCGAAGCGGGTGCTTATTCTTTTGGGGGCTGCGCAGTTGATGGTGCAGGGGGTGATCCGGGAGGATTTTCGGGAGAATGTGGCGCATATTCCGGTTGTTGATGCGGATTTGAGCAATGAGGCGCTGGAGCTGAAGTTGCTGGGTCCGGGGAGTGAGGGGGTGAAGTTATCGCATCATCCGGAGGTGAAGAATGATCCGCATTATTTGTGGAACGGGCAGTGTGCGGGGCCGGTGGTGTTGGCTTTTGAGTTTGAGGAGGTAGTTGATTTGTCGGGCGAGGGTTGGGGGTGTCGTTTGCAGACGAAGAATGTGGGGGGAGCGAGGCTGCATTTGGCCTTGCAGGTTGGGGGGCGATGGTTGGTGCAGGAGAAGTCGGTGGAAGAGGGGAAGGATTGGAATGTGCAGTGGCTTCGGCTGGGGAAGCGGAAGTGGCTGGCGCTGGATCCGGAGACGGTGACTTTCGGGGAGCAGGTGAAGGGGCCGGATTTGAGTGCGGTGACGGCGGTGGGGTTTGCGGCTCCGGTGAAACCGAAGGGGAGCAAGTCGTGCATTCGGCTGGATTGGTTTGAGTTGAGGCAGGGGGAGCAGGTTGGGGATGCGCGGAGGGGTGAGTTTTTGGAGGCGGGTGCGCCTTTTTTACGGAGTGCGTTGTTGATCAAGGATGGGGAGACGGTGAACCGGGTGCGGCGTGGGTTGTTGGTTCCTTTGGGGGAGGATCACTGGGGGTGTTTTGATCCTGATTTGTTGCGATGGGCGGCGTTTTGGAAGGCTCCGGCGGGGGAGGCTCCGTTGAGTTATGATTCGATGGCGGCGGTGTCTTATCCGGAGGGGAAGGCGAAGGCGAAGAAGGTTCCTTCGTTGCGGGGGGAGGTTCTTTTTCAAACGGACGAGGTGCCGGGAGTGGGAGAGGATGATCGGGCGGCGTTGGTGAATGACGGCCAGGCGCGGGTGGGGCCGCTTGGGGGGAGGCATTGGTTGGGGCATGAGCTGTGGGGGAGGACGGTGGTGTTGCATTATGAGGTGGATGGGACGGTGGTGAGCGAGTTGGTGCGGAGGAATGAGGGCGGGTCGGTGGAGCGGATGTTGAGGGTGGGCGGGCATCGGGGGCCGTTGCGTTTTCGGGTGGGGCGATTTTTCAAGACCTGTGAGGGTGAGGGGGCGAGGTTGCGGGACGGGGAGTTGATGTTGGAGCGAGCCGATGGGCCGCGGGTGGTGGTGTTGGGTTCGGGTCCGTTGGCGGGTGGGGATTTTCCGACGAAGGTGCCGGCGGTGGCGTTTGACGGGGACGTGCGGGAGGTGAGGAATCCGGGGGCGGAGGTGCAGGGGGTGTTCACGGTGCGGCCGGTTGGGATTCCGATGGGGGAGCGGTTTATTCGGCCGACGGACTTGGCTTTTTTGAGTGATGGCGTGGGGTTGTTGACGACGCTGGATGGCGATGTGTGGAGGATTGAGGGGATCGAGGAGGAGACGAGCCGGTGGAGGCGGGTGGCGAGTGGGATTTATGAGCCGATCTCGTTGGAGGTGACGCCGAATGACCGGGTTTTTGTGCTGGGGCGTGATCAGGTGACGGAGTTGATCGATGTCAACGGGGATTCGGTTTACGATGAGTACCGGAATGCTTCGGACGCGTTTCAGCAGACGCTGCAGACGCGGGATTATGCGACGTCGCTGGAGGTGCTGCCGGATGGGTCGTTTTTGGTGGCGAAGGGTGGGATTCATAGTGAGAGGGCGACGTCGGACAATGAGTTGTCAGGTCATCGGGGAACGATTGTGCATCTGAGTGCGGATGGGCGGGAGGCGAAGGTGGTGGCGGACGGGTTGCGTCTGCCGTATGTGGGGTTGCGCGGGGACGGGGCGATTTTTGCATCGGACCAGCAGGGGAATTTTGTGCCGAGCACGCCGATTCATGTGATCGGGGAAGGGCGGCCGTACTTGGGGCATCCGCCGACGAATTTTCAGAAGGCGACAGAGGTGACGGAGCCTTTGCTTTGGTATCCTTATCAGACGAGTCGTTCGGGGGCGGCGTTTGCGACGAGTGTGGCGAAGGGATTTCCTGATTTGGGGGCGGCGTTTCTGCAGGTGTCGTGGAGTGGGCGCTTGTTTGCGATTGAGACGCCGGAGTGGGGGCAGGCGTTTTCGTGGCAATTGCCGCTGCAGCTGGGTTTTCCGTCATTGAACGGGACGTCGCATCCGACGTCGGGGAGGCTTTATGTGACGGGGTTGGGGATCTCGGGATACAAGCCGACGACGGAGGGATTGATCGGGATTGCGTCGATTGAGGAGACGTCGGCGATGCCGGTTCCGGAGTCGCTCGAGGTGGGGGAGGGGAGGATTGAGGTGCGGTTTAAGCGTCCGTTGGCGGCGGACGAAGTGGTGACGCCGGGCAGTCCGGCGCTGCGGATGTTTGATATTGAGCGGACGGGGAAGTATGGGTCCGGGCATTTCAGGTGGGACGGTGAGCCGGGTGAGCATCGGTTCCAACCGGAGGAGATTTTGATCTCGGAGGATCGTCGTACTTTAACGCTGACGTTTCCGCATCTTTATCGGTCTGATGTGACTGATCTCTTTCTAAATGTGACGGCGGCGGGGAATGTTTTGCCGCTGCACTTTTTCACTCGTCCGGAGCATCTTCCGGTGGCGGGCAAGGGGGTGCTTCGTGAGCTGGCGGCCTTGGAAAAGGTGGAGCCGGTGGAGGCGGGTAATGCGGCCCGGGGGAAAGATTACTTTGCGAAATATGCCTGTGCGGGATGTCATTCACTGGATGAGACGAAGCTGGTGGGGCCTTCGCTGAAGGGGCTTGCAATGCGGGCGAATGAGGCGGTGATGAAGGAGTCGATTTTGGATCCGAATGCGGTGATCACGAAGGGGTATGCGGCGGCGATGCCGTCGTTTGCGGGTGTGCTGACGGAGCAGGAGCTGGCGGACTTGTTGGCTTACCTGGGGACCTTGAAGTAGGGGCGACTACCATTGGGCGAACCATGCCTTGAAGGCCGGGAGGCGGATGCGGTAGCGGGCGATGTTTCCCTCGTGGAGACTGGAGAGGACGGTTTCGACATGCTCGATGAAGGCATCCCGGTTCTCCGGTGCGATCTCGCGGGTGCTTTCATCGGCGATCCAGGCGATGGCGGCTTTTTTATCGAGGCCGTTTCCGACAATGTGTTGGACGTAGCGATGGACATCACGACGGTAGCGCACATGCAAGGGGTCCGGCTCGCCAATGACCTGACGGATCGCGGAATAGCGATCGCAGGACTTGCGGTAGGCTGAGACGAAGACGTCTCTCAAGTAGTCAATTTTGTGTAGCTCGTAGACTGCGAGCGTTGCTTGCAAATAATCCTCGCGAGGGACGCCGACAAAAGAGAGAGGGCAAAGATTGTGCAACATCATGGGAATGTTGGCGACCAGCCGGGAAACCCGTTTATTGACATCAATGAAGGGCTGCAAATACGGGAGGTGAACCATGGCGAAGAATGATTGCTCGAAGGGATCATCAATCGCGGAGGCTTTTTCCAAAATGCGTCCGAAATTCTCCTCGATGCGAGCAGGATCCAGCAAAGGTCGAAATGATGTGCCCGTGACCCCGACCGGTTCATGGCGAAGGCGGCCGCTGGCTTCCTCAAAGGGCAAGAGCCCTTCCGCGAGGGCTGCGTGGAGATTGAACAAGGTGTAACGATTAAAGCCAATATCCTCTGACTGCTCAGCGAGGATCTCGATGGCAGACTTATGATTCAGAATCATCTGGGCCTCCGAGAGAGACTTCCCATCCGCAGCCTCCCCCATATCGAAGAGGCGTTGCGTTTCCAAAATGGAATAAGTGTTCCCTTCCAGGCGGCTGGAATTCCAGGAGAGATCAATGATCAGGCGGTCCATCACCTGACGGAGATAGGTCCCGGCAGGGTGAGCGGACATCCCGACCTTTCCCATCGTGGCCAATTCGGCGCGAAGACCCGGAGAGAGATACTCAGTGACATTGGGTTGGTAGGCCTTCAAAAAGCCATCATCGTATGGGGCCAACTTTCGTTCGGCGACCGGGCGGGTCACTGCGGCGCGTTGCTCCTTGGCGGCAGGAGAAAGCCAGTCGCCCAATTGCTGATCCCGTTGCGGGATGCGGTATTCCTCCTCGGGTTCGGCGACGAATTGAGTTGAGGGGTGAGAGGAATCAGGGGAATTCACGAGGACGTATTTGAAGCCCCGCCCTGCGCCGGTTGAAGACACCTTTTGATCCTTAATGAGCTGGTCCAGGCGGCGTTGGAGCGTGCGCTTGGAGACACCTTTTAACTCGGGTTGATCCAAGAGATCCCGAATCGCAACCGTGCCACCCAAACGTGCCAAGACCTCTAAAATCGTGTCATCTTCTGATTTTTTGGCGCGATTATCGTTCATTACGGGGGAATTGTGCCGTAATCGTGCCAAAAATCAAGCCTAAAAGGGTTAATTGTGCCATTAGGTGGCACGATTAAACGCATCAACCGAACTACAAGCGATAGGCACCCATGGCGGGGGCGGTGGGGTTTACTTCGGGGCCGAAGTAGCGGAGGAGGACGAGGGGTTCCGTGGGGCTGGTGTTGTGGAAGACGATGCCGTCTTGAGCGGCTTTTTCGGTGGCGAAGAACTCGTCTTCCGAGAGCTCGTTGAAGCGGAGGAGCTTGGGGCAACTGAGGCGGAGTTTGTTGGCGTGGCCCTCGCCTTGGACCACGATGGCGGAGTAGGCGCCGTTATCCTTGATGGTGGCTTTTTGGCCGGGGTGGACCGTGAGCTCCTTGGCGGTGAAGTACTGGAAGTCGTCGACCTTTCCGTAGACGATCCATTTGTCATGGTGGGCCTCGTCCTTCGTGGCCGTGACGGGCTCGAGGTAGTGATTGTCCTTGAAATTGGGGTCGAGATTCTTTTCCCAGTCGATTTGGTCGATGATGAAATCGATATCCTGATGCTTGTCCTCGGGCATGTCCTTCACGAGGAGAGAGCGGGGGACCTCGCGTCCTTCGACGAGATTTTGATACATGCCGAAGACATCCGATCCCCACTGTGGTTCGTAGGTGCAGAGGGAGCCGGGGGCGTGGAGGATGCAGGGATCGATGAGCCAGCCGGTGCCGGGTTGGAGTTTGTAGGCTTTGGAGAGCTCGAGGATTTTGTTGTCGCCCTTTTGCCAGTTGGCGATGCAATCGTAGACCTGTTGTCGGGTCGTGCCGGGCTCGAAGCCCATGAAGGTGTAGGGGAAGTTGTTGCCGACGTTGTTGTGCTGGGGTGGGAAGTAATAGGACTCGGGTTTTCCCTCCTGGCCGACGAGCGCGGCTTGCTCGGCGTTTTGGTGGAGGTGGTGGGGGATGGGGCCCATGTTATCGAAGAACTTCGAGTAGACGGGCCACTTTCCGTATTTGTCCCAGATGAGGGCGCCGATGATGTCGGCTCCGCACTCGTTGATGAGATCGCGGAGAGTGAAGCGTTCGTTTCCGACGATGACGTAAGAGAGGCCTTCGTCATCGGCACGGCCTTCGTTGGCGGTGACGGTGGTGGAGCCGAACCAGCGTTCGTCGATGCCGCCGCGGCTGAGGCCGTAGGCGTAGGTGTCATCGGGGTGGAGCTTGATGCGGAGGCCGGGCTGAAGGAAGGAGCGGGGGACCCAGGTGGGGGAGAGGCGAAGGAGGCCGCCGGTGTCTTCGAGATGGCCTTCGGCGAGGGCGCGGATGTTTGAGGAGACGGTGGTGAGCTCGTTGGTGGTGGAAGGCATGAGGAAAGTGGGTGAGACGGAAGATACGGAATGTTTCTTATCGGAATTACAAGAGAGATGGAAGCCGTTGGTTGCCATGGGGAGGCGATTGGATATCGTGCGTCATGGGTTATCGCGTGGCGATTGTGGGGTCGGGGACGGCGGGTCCGGCGGCGGGGATCTTTTTGGCGCGAGCGGGGCATGAGGTGACGCTTTTTGAGCGAGCGGAGCAGGAGGAGGCGGTGGGTGCGGGGTTTCTTTTGCAGCCGACGGGATTGGCGGTGTTGCGGGAGTTGGGGTTGGAGGAGGAAGTGTTGGGGGTGACGCAGCGGATTGATGGGCTTTATTGTCGGACGAAGGGCGGGAAGGTGTTGTTGGATTTGAGTTATGCGGAATTGCAGGAGGGGATTTTTGGGTTGGGGACGCATCGGTCGTCGTTGCTCGGGATACTTTTGCGGGCGCTCGGTGAAGCGGGAGGAGAGGTGCGTTGGGGGGAAGAGATGAAGGAGACTATGGTTGAGAAGTCGGGTCGGTTTTTGACCTCGGGTGAGGGGAAGAGAGAGGGGCCTTTTGATCTGGTGTTGCTGTGCGATGGGGCGCGGTCGCAGCTGAGGGAGCAGGTTGGGATTGAGACGAAGGTGAGTCGGTATCCGTGGGGGGCGTTGTGGTTTATGGGAGAGCGGACGTCGGAATTTCGGGCAGATCAGCTGTGGCAGTGTGTGGGATCGACGCGGGAGTTGTGTGGGTTTTTGCCGACGGGGACGCGGGAGGATTTGTTGAGTGTTTTTTGGAGTGTGCGGTTGGATGATGCGGTGCCGCCCTTGCTGAAATGGAAGGATGATGTTTTGCGGTTGGTTCCTGAGGCGGAGGGTTTTTTGGGGCAGGTGGAATCGGTGGAACAGCTGCAGCGGGCGGCGTATCATGACGTGCGGATGAAGCAGTGGCATGGGGAGCGGCTGGCGGTGCTGGGAGATGCGGCGCATGCGCTGAGTCCGCAGCTGGGGCAGGGAGTGAACCTGGCGCTGGTGGATGCGGCGGAGCTGGTGGCTTGCCTGGAAGAGTTTGCGCTCGAGGAGGCGCTGGCCCGTTACACGCAGCGCCGGAGGAAGCATGTGGGATTCTATCAATTTGCGACGCGGTGGACGACGCCGTTTTTTCAATCGGACTACCTGGTTCTGGGTGGGTTGCGTGACGCGCTGTTTCCGATTGGGATGAAGATTCCGTGGGTGCGGAAGCAGATGACGGCGACGATGGCGGGATTGAAGACGGGGCCGTTGAGTGCGCGGGAGATTTAGGGGTGGTTTTTTTGGATGGACGGCCTTGATGGGTGAGGGGGGATTGATGATGGTGTGGCGATGCGATTGGCGATTGGCGATATTCACGGGTGTTTGAGATCTTTGGAGACGATGTTGGAGGTGGTGCAGCCGACGGGGGATGATCTTTTGGTGACGCTGGGGGATTATGTGGATCGGGGGCCGGACTCGAAGGGAGTGATTGAGCGGTTGATTGCGCTGAAGGAGACGCACAATTTTGTTCATCTGATGGGGAACCATGAGATTCAGATGATTCGGGCGCTGGAGACGGCGGTGGATCGGCGTCGGTTCCTGAGTGATCTGTGCGGGGGGCAGGATACCCTGGATTCGTATGGGGGGAGCTTTGAGGATGTGCCGCAGGAGCATTGGGAGTTCATGAAGAGCGCGGGACTTTATCATGAGCTGGAGAATCACATTTTAGTGCATGCGGGACTGGAGGCGCAGGTGGCGGTGGAGAAGCAGGACCGGGAGACGTATTACTATCACCGTTTTTACAGCCAGGAGGCGCATGTCTCGGGGAAGGTGGTGGTGTGCGGGCACACGATTCAGGGGGATGTGCCGACGGATTTGGGCTACGCCATTTGCCTGGATACGTGTGCGTATGGCGGGGGGTGGCTGAGCGCGCTGGATGTGGACAGCGGGCGGATTTGGCAGACGAACGAGCGGGGGGAGTCGCGGGAGATGCGGGTGGAGGATCTGTCGTGATCGTTATCTCTTGGCGCGGTAGGTGGAAGGGCGGACGCCGATCCACTTGAGGAAGGTGCTGGAGAAGGCGAAGGGGTTTTCGTAGCCGAGTCTGCCGGCGATGGTCTCGATGGTGTCATCGGTCGAGGTGAGGAGCTCGACGGCCTTGTGCATGCGGAGGTAGATGAGGTGCTTGTGGGGGCTGCGGCCCAAGGTGCGGTGGCAGAGTCTGCGGAAGTGCTCGGGGCTGACGTTTGCGAGAGCAGCCATGCGGTCGAGAGACCAGCTCGCCCCGAGGTCTTCGCGGACGGCATTCCAGGCCTTCCAGATGCGCTCATCGGCTTGGACGGGTGAAGCGAAGCGGCTGACGTATTCCTGAATGAGCTCGACCCAATGATGCTGGATGGCGAGGGAGGGGGCGGCGCCTCCGATTTCGGATCGCAATCCTTCAATCGCTCCGAGGAGGGGTGCCGCATCAAATTCTCCCAGCCAGGGAGAGGCTCCGGAAGCCATGGGGACGACACCGGCGGGTTCGTGGTAGCGGACCCAGATGAAGGACCAGTGCGGGCTGTCATCCATTTGCAGGGAGTGGATGGTGTGGGGTGGGAGGAGGCAGGCTTCGCCGGCTTTCACGGTCTTCCACGAGCCATCGGCGTAGATGGAGCCGTGACCAGCGAGACAGGCGAGGAAAAAGGTTCCGGATTGGCGGGTCCGGAGGACTTCGTAGGAAGGACCGGCATTCATGACGCCGGTGTGGAGAATGTGGTGATTTGCGAGGAGGGAGCAGGTGGGAGCGTTCTTGAGCCAATCGGTTTTCAGGGCCTCCGGAACGCAGATGGGGCTGACGCGGGTTTCGCCATCCAAAATGTGGATATCGGAGAGGCCGAGTTGGATTTCTTTCAAAGTGGTGACGGGGCGGGTTGCACCGTTTGGAACAAATGGATAGGAGAGTATCTATACAGTCGAGTAGAAATAAGGAATTTTAGTTCATTCCAGTTTTCCAGGGTCAGGAAAGGGAACGGTTCTTATTCGAATGCGGTCAGGAAGAACTTCCTTTGTTGGAGGAAGAAAAATGTGGGTTTTGAGTATCCATATGTGGAATCAACGCATGGCCACGATGGTTTAGAGGTAGTAATTTTCTCAATCAGGCAGGTGTCATGCAGTGATAATCTACCTGATTCGTGTATCCTTGGTTCATGCCGATGCATTGACGGGAACGTCAGGTGCGGGTTTCTGTGAGTGAAAAGCCCAAGGGACGGTTACTGAAATTATGAAATTTGCCACCTATATCCGGAGTGTGAACATCGAAAAAATTAGACCGGCACTTCGGTTGTGGGGCACTGCGCTCATGGCATTGAGTGCGGCGACGGGCGAGACGCTCCCCGATGCGCGGATTTCCGAGTTTGTGGCGAAGAATGACACGGGCTTGGTCGATGAAGACGGGGAGACTTCGGATTGGATCGAGGTATGGAATACGAGCGGGGTGGCAGGTGATTTCGGGGGCTGGTTTTTGACGGATGATCCGGCGGATTTGCAGAAGTGGTCTTTTCCGGCCGTGGAGGTGGCGAGCGGTGAACGGTTGGTGGTGTTTGCATCGGGCAAGGACCGGGTGGGGTTGCCGGGTGAGTTGCATACGAATTTTAAGCTGCAGTCGTCGGCCGGAGGTTACTTGGCCCTGGTGAAGCCGGATGGGGTGACGGTGGCGAATGTGTATACGGATTATCCCACGCAGATTGCGGATACGTCCTATGGGTTTGGTTTATCGACGCTTGGTCCCCTGACGCTGGTGGCGGATGGGGCGGCGGCGAAGTGGAAGGTGCCGACAGGGCCGATTGCGGGTTGGAATGAGGAGGGGTTTGATGATTCGGGTTGGACGATGGCGAACATGGCGATCGGGTATGATACGAATGGCGATTATGAGTTCGGGGCCGGGGGTGATCTGGGGACGGCGATGAGCGGGAATGCGACGGCGTATGTGCGGGTTCCCTTTATGGTGGATAATCCGGTGGAGGTGACCGACCTGACGCTGCGGATGAAGTGGGAGGACGGGTTTGTGGCCTTTATCAATGGGGTGGAGGTGCATCGGGAGCGGGCGACGGGGGCAATTGATTGGGATTCGGCGTCCGATGCGGGCGATCGTGATGATGAGGAGGCGGTGGTTTATGCGGATTATCCGTTGAGTGGGGCGCCGCTGGTAGCGGGCGAGAATGTGTTGGCGATTCAGGGGTTGAACAATGAGGTGGGGAGTTCGGATTTTTTGATCTCGGCGGAGTTGGTGGGGACGGAAGTGAATTTGGATGCTCCGCAGGTGGGGTTCTTTCCGGAGCCGACACCGGGTGGGGTGAATGGGGCGCGATGGGACGGGATTGTGGGAGATACGAAGTTCAGTACGGACCGGGGGATGTATGCGAGCGGGTTTAATCTGGCGATCACGACGAGCACTCCGGGGGCGACGATCCGGTATACGACGGATGGGTCTGCGCCGAGTGAGACGGAGGGGACGATTTACACGGGGCCGTTATCGATCGGCGGGACGGTGGTGGTGCGGGCGATGGCGTATCGCGATGGTTACCGGTCAACGAATGTGGACACGCATTCGTATCTTTTTCCGGAGGATGTGGTGAGTCAGCCGACGATGCGGACGGCAATCACGGGGCATCCGGTGTGGGGTCCGCAGATGGTGAATGCGTTGGGGGCGATCCCGACGATCTCGTTGAGCTTTGAGGGGAACGACATTGACCGGACGGAGGTTCCGGTGTCGGTGGAGTTGTTGAATTTTGAGGATGGGCCGAAGCAGGTGGATGCGGGAGTGGTGCGGTATGGAAGCTATGTGACGAATTTTGCGAAGCGGAGTGTGCGGCTGCATTTCCGGTCCCGCTATGGACCGAAGCGTTTGAAGTTTCCGTTGTTCGAGGGGCACGAGTATCCCATTGATCCGGTAGAGGATTTTGATTCGCTGGACCTGCGGGCGGGGAATCATGACATGGTCACGCGAGGGGCTTATATGTCGAATCGTTTTGCGGATGATTCGCTGCTCGATATGGGGCAGATTGCGCCGCACGGGCGATTTGTGCATGTGTATTTCAACGGGAACTATCGCGGGCAGTATCATCTGAGGGAGCGTTGGAATGCGGCGATGCTGGCGAGCTACTTTGAGGGTGAAGAGGAGGAGTATGATACGATCAATGCGAACAATGCGGGGCGTCAGTTTCAGACGGGAGACCTGCAGGATGGGGATTTGAATGACTGGAATCAGATTCAATCCCTGCTGACGGGACCCCGGCCTTACGATGCGGTGAAGGACAAGCTGGATGTTCCCAATTTGATCGACTTTATGTTGCTTTGGTCGATGGGGACTTCGGAGAGTGAGTTTCGTGCGGGTGGGTCGGTGGAGAACGGGGTGGGGTTCAAGTTTCAGATTAAGGATGCGGATGGAATGCTGCAGCCGCCGAGTGGGCGGAATCTTCCACCGGGTGGGTTTTATCCGGCGGATCACAATGGTCCGCTGAGTGCGATGACGAGGTTTCGCCTGGAAGGGGATCCCGATTACAAGACGCTTCTGGCGGATCGGATTCACGAGCACTTCTTCAATGACGGGGCGCTGACTCCGGAGAAGAACAGTGAGCGTCTGTTAGACCGGATGGATGAGATTCGGGTGGCCTTTATTGCGGAGTCCGCCCGGTGGGCATCTCATGATGGGACGACCAACCACACGCCATCGGGTTGGGAGAGTTATAACAACTACTTTATCAATACGGAGTTTCCGGCACTTGCTGATCAGCGGGTGACGTTGTTGAAAAATGCGGGGATGTATCCGGCGACGATTGCGCCGGTGCTTTCGCAGGATGGCGGTTCGCTCGTGCCGGGGACGGGGGTGACGATGGGGACGAATGTGGCTACGATTTATTACACCCTGGATGGGAGTGATCCGAGGCTGGAGGGTGGCGCGATCAATCCGGCAGCGGCGGCGGCGGCCTTTCAGGATCCGTCGGTGCCCCGTGATTTCATTGTGGAGGGTGATGTGTGGAAGTACTTGGATGATGGGAGTGATCAGGGGACGGCGTGGCGGGATGTGGGATTTGATGATGGAGCGTGGGCTTCGGGACCCTCCGAGTTGGGGTATGGTGACGGGAATGAAGCGCATCAGGTGGGTTATCTGGATTTGGATCCGGACCGGATCGGGCCCCAGCGGAATGCGACGACTTATTTCCGGCGTGAATTTACGGTGGATGGGCCATCGGGCTTCACGAATTTTTTGTTGGGTCTCCGGTATGATGATGGTGCGGCGGTGTATGTGAACGGGGTGGAAGTGGCGCGGACGGCGACGCTTCCGGCGGGGGCGGCCTTTGATACCTATGCGAGTGATGGCACGCCGAGTGAGAGTGCGTTTGAGCCGTTTGAAGTGCCGACGTCGCGCTTTGTGGATGGGGTGAATACGATTGCGGTGGAGGTTCACAATGAGTCTGCGGGGAGTTCGGATATGAGCTTCAGCCTTACGCTGCGCGGAGAGGTTGATCAGAGTCAGGGATCGAACCGGACGGATCCGGTGGTGTTAGCAGAGGCGGGAACGCTTAAGGCCCGGGCCTACAATACGGGGACGGGTGAATGGAGTGCGCTGACGTCTGCCTTTTTCAGTGTCGATTCGGAGTTGGCGAGTGCGGCGAATCTGACGATCTCGGAGATTCATTATCATCCGTCCGAGCCGACATCGGCCGAAGAAGTGGCGGTATCGACGGACCGTGATGAGTTTGAATTTCTTGAGTTGTTGAACCGGGGAGCGAAGACGATTGATCTGACGGGGGTGTATTTTTCGGAGGGGATTACGTTTGCATTTGGGGATGACACCCTTTTGGGACCGGGGGAGCGGATGGTGTTGGTGAGCAACGCGGCGGCCTTTGCGGCACGCTATGGGGCGGTAGCGATAGGGGGTGAGTACTCGGGGCATTTGAGTAATGACGGCGAGCAGATTACGCTTTCGCGGGTGGGTGAAGGGGTGCTCTTTGGGGTGCTCTACAACGATGTGGGTGATTGGCCGAGGTTGGCGGACGGGAAGGGTTTTTCGATGGTCTTGGCTGATGCGGCAGGCGGAGCACTCTTGAATGTGGCGGGGAACTGGACGGCGAATGCGGTGCCCGGCGGATCACCGGGTGTGGTTGATGAGACGCAGTCGAGCTACGGATTCTGGAAGCAGGTGCTGGGGATTACCGATGATTTTTCAGATGCCGATGGAGATGGACTGAGTCCCCTGATGGAGTATGCGTTGGGGAGTTCACCTGTTGTCCCGAGTGTCGGGGTGTCGCCCCGGGTGGGGCTCGTGAATGTGGAAGGCTCCAATTATCTCACCCTGTCGTATGGTGAGAACGGGCTGGCGAGTGATCTGGTTTACGAGATTCAGCAATCCGGTGATCTGGTGAATTGGCAGGAGGTTGGCTCGATACAGATTTCCCCGACCACTTACCGGATGACGACTCCGGTGACCTCGACGACAGCGCAGTATCTGAGACTGCATGTTCGATTCAAATAAGGCGAACGTCACGATGTGGTCCGAATCATATTTTGCAGAAGTTGGGAACTCCGCCGGTTATGGCGATTGGGTGTGTGTCTGCCTTTTTCAGAGTCGAAAGATCGTATTGCAGGATTGTTAGTGTGGTCCGCGCAATTGGCTTTCGTCTCTGGCTTAAGTGCTCATCATGGAAGTGATGAGCACTTTTTCGGTACGGCCGTATCGGCTTGAGGACGTTGAGGAGATCTTTGAGGCGGCGGAAGAATCACGGGAGCATGTCGCTCCGTGGATGGATTGGTTGACGCCGGACTACGCGATGGAGGATGCGCGCACGTGGGTGGAGTTTGCGGTGAAGTCGCGGGAGGATCGAACGGGCTATTTTTTTGTGGTGGTGGACGATGCGGATGGGGCCGTGGTGGGATCGTGCGGGTTGAATTTGATCAACTGGAAGGATCGGTATTGCAATCTGGGGTATTGGGTTCGGAAGACCTCATTAGGGAAAGGGGCGGCGAGGCAGGCGACGCTGCATTTGCGGGACTTTGGCTTTGGGGAGTTGGGGATGAACCGGCTGGAGATTGTGGTGGGTGATGGCAACGGGGCGAGCCGGGGAGTGGCGGAGGCGGTGGGCGCGGCGTATGAGGGGCTGTTGAAGAAGAGGATTACGATCTGGGGGAAGGGTCACGATGCGCACATGTATGCGTTGGTGAGGGGGGATTGAGGGATTGGGGACCTGGAGGTTGTTGTTTTAGTCCCAGACGTAGCGTTCGTCGAAATCGATGGCGTATTGTTTGAGGAACTTGCGGAATTCGTCCTGAAAGGTTTGCGTTTGATGGTGTTCTTTTTGTTTGGCGAGATAGTTGGTGGCGGACGTGAGGTCTTTGTGGCCAAGGCTGAACCAGCCGTAGCCTTGTTGCCATTGGAAGCCGTTGATGCCTTGGTCATTCATCCATTTTGAGGAGCTGCCTTTTAGGTGTTTCATGAAGTCGGCATCGGCGATGTTTTTGTTCACGCGGATGAGGAGATGGAGGTGGTCGGGCATGCCGTTTGCGGCGAGGAGAGTGGTGTCGAGGTCGCGTGCAATACCGCCGAGGTAGGCGTGGAGTGGGGATTCGATCTCGCCATGGATTTGGTTCCGGCGGTCTTTGGTGGAGAAGACGATGTGGGCGTATGCCTGGTGGAGAGATTGTCCCATTTGCGGAGTGGTAGCAGGTTGGGCGGGGGTTTTCCAGTGTCCCTTCAGGACACGGATCTTGGGTGGATGTGGATCCCAGGGTTGAAACCCTGGGCTTTGG
>JBPOGH010000024.1:0-50493 GCA_051252135.1 Verrucomicrobiaceae bacterium
CCCTCCCCACCCACCCCGAACTCCTCGACTGGCTCTCCCGTGATCTCATCAGCAACAACTGGAGTACGAAACATCTCATAAAAACCATCGTCCTCTCCGCCACCTACCGCCAGGACTCCTCCCTCACCCCCATCCTCCAGTCACGCGACATCGCCAATAGGCTCCTCGCCCGTGGCCCCGCCCACCGCCTCAGTGGCGAGGCCATCCGTGATTCCGCCCTCCTCACCTCCGGACTCCTCTCCGAAAAACGCGGCGGGCCACCCGTCCGTCCCTACGACCCCATCCGGAACCCCAACCCTCACCTCGACCAGGTCCACCGCCGCTCCCTCTACACCTACTGGCGCCGCACCCGACCACAAAATAACATGATCATCTTCGACAAACCCTCCCTCGAGGTTTGTTCCGTCAAACGCACCCGCACCAACAGCGCCGCCCAGGCCCTCGTCCTCCTCAACGACCCCCAATTCGTCGAAGCCGCCCGCCACCTCGCCACCACCCTTCTCTCGGAGCAACCCGACGACACCTCACGCCTCAAGTCGGCCTGGAAAAAAATCACCTCCCTCGAACCCACCGATTCCCAGCTTAATCTTCTTCAGGAAATTCTCACCGAACAACGCGCCTACTTCAAAACCAAACCCGAAAGCGCCACCAAACTCCTCCACCACGGCCTCTCGCCCCTCCCCGCCGGCCTCGACCAAACAGAAGCCGCCGCTCTCGCCATCACCTGTCAGACCATCTACAATACGGATGCCGCCGTTTGGAAGCGCTAACAGGCGGCTACGAAACCAAAATGACGAAGATGCCAGAGACCAAAGTGATCTGTTTTGACTTGGGAAACACCTTGATCGAGTTCGGCCCCCGGCAGATCGCCATGCAATACCAGCGGCTCACCGGAAAGCTCACGGAAATGTTCGGCACTTGCGATGCCGATAAGCTCAAGGAAATCCGCGACATCCAGATCGTCGCACCCTACCACGATCACTACCGCGAAAATGACGTCGAGCAGTGCTGCCGCGAGCTCATCGAGGGCATCTACCGCACCACCGCCACCGACGCCCAGGTCGAGGAACTCGCCGAGGAACGCTACCAAACCTTCATCAGCGTCATCGAATTGGCAGACAACATCCTCCCTCTCCTCAGCGACTTGGGAGCACGCTACCGCCTCGCCCTCCTCTCCAACTTTCCCTGCGGCCGCTCCATTCGGGATGGCATCAAAAAATTGGGCATGACGCCGCACTTCGATGCCATCGTCGTCTCCGGAGAAATCGGCTGGGTCAAACCTGACCCGCGCCCTTACCAATCCCTCTTGGATCAGCTTCAGGAAAAAGCGGAGAACTGCATCTACATCGGCGACAACTGGCTCGCCGATGTCCAGGGCGCCAAAGGCATCGGCATGAAGTCCATCCTCACCACCGAGCACCTCCCCTACGAGCGCTTTGACCCAAAGGAGGGAGACCACCAACCCGATGCCCAAATCGCTCACATCGAGGAACTCCGCAACCTCCTCCTCTCCTAATCCGGTTTCCCGCTCCCCAAAAATGTCCTCTCAGGACGTCGCCGCCCCCTCGGCTACCGCGAGCGAAATATCTCACTCGTCAACGCTTCCACCACCAGGGTCCGCAAGCCCCCACCTTCCGCGTTCACTTTCGCCTGGATATCCCGAATCGTAAACTGGTCCACCGGCTCCATATGCCGCCCCGTCGCATGCGCCAGCAACGTCGCAATCAAATGCCGCTGAAACACTTCCGCCCGCGTCGACACCAAAATCTCCCTCAGCCCCGCAAAGCCATCAAAGGTCTCACCCGATGGCATCTCGCCCGTCGCATCCACCGCCAGCGCCTTCGCCTTGCTGTTCGCCTTCGGATAACGGTCCCGCCACTTCCCAAGTTCATCAAACTCCTCCAGCCCAAACCCGGGCGGGTCGATATTCCGATGACAATCCGCACACGCACTCGAAGCCACATGCTTCTCCAGCCGCTCCCGCAAGGTCGTCGCTCCCCGCACATCCGGCTCAATCTCCGGCACCTCGTCCGGCGGTGGAGGAACCACCACACCCAAAATATTCTCCGAAACAAACACCCCGCGCGTCACCGGAGAAGTCTCCACCCCGTTCGCACTCACCGTCAGCACCGCCGCCATCCCCAACACCCCCCCCCGTCGCTTCCGGTCCTTCAGCGCTACCTTCCGAAAGCCATCCTTCAACCGCATCGTCTCCCCTTCCGGCATGCGATAATGCTTCGCCAAATACTTGTCCACGAAGGTGTAGTCCGCATCGAGCAACTCCAGCACCGGCCGATTCTCCTTCAACAAGTGCCCAAAGAAATGCCGCACCTCCCCCTTCATCGAAGCCGGCCAATTCTCCGCGTAATAACGCCGATTCCTCTCCCGCGGCGGCGGCATCCCGCCCAAATCCCGAAGGTTCAGCCAACCATCCAAAAAGCTCTCCACAAACCCCTCCACCCGCGCATCCCCCAGCATCCTCTCCACCTGACCGCGCAGCACCTCCACCTCATTCAACCGCCCCTCTTTTGCCAACCTCAAAAGCTCCTCATCCGGCGGCCCCGCCCATAACACATACGACAGCCGGGCCGCCAAATCGTAGGGCTTCAGCTCCGGCTTCTCTTCCGGCGTGATCTCACTCAAGTAAAAAAACGAGGGCGAACAGAGCACCATCTTCACCACATCAAGCGCCGCCTGCCGCGCCGTCGCACCCTCCGTCAGCCGCTTCTCGTAAAAACTCTCCAGCCGCTCCCGGTCCGCCCCATCAAGCGGCCTCCGAAAAGCCCGCTCCGCAAATCTCCCCAGTTGCTCCAGCGCCTTCTTCTCATCAAAGCCACCCTCCCCAAAAACCGCTCTCTCTTCCAAACTCCCGCCCACTTCCCGCAACGGCCCATGCACCTTAATCTCGGAAATCCGAATATGCGGCAGCTTCCCTTCCCGCAGAATCGCCGCCCGACTCACGTCCCGACTCGGATTCTTAAATTCCTCTTTGTAGCGCTTGTTGATCTGGATAATCGAAGCCCGTGACTCAAACGGCCCGTTCGGAAAGATAAACCGCGGCGTCTGCCCCTTCTCCAGCCACACCCGGAACTTCACCCACTCCGGCTTGTCATCCGGCACAACCGATGTCGCCAGCACCGGCTCAATCCGCTGCGGATAATGAATGTGCCCCTTCGTCGCATCCCCCGGCACCACCCCCAAGACAAACGGCTCACTCAAATCGATCCCGAAAATCTTGGGATCATAATGCGTGTCCCGATGCATCCCCTGCACCAGCACCTCCAAATCATAAAGCCCCGACACCGGAACCCCCTCCAGAAATTCCTCAATGTGCCCGTAGCTCCCCTGCCGTGTATCCGTATCCGGCTGCTCGTAGATACAGAGAAACTTGTTCTTCAAGACATCCCGATGACTCCCGCTCAACTCTTCATACTGTCTGAAATTCTCGGTAAAATGCCACCGCTTCGGCTCCATCTCCTGCTTCCCCAGCCGGTTCTCCACCAGCCGCTGCGCCGATTGAAAATACTGATCTAACAGAAACCCCGAAGTCACCAGACTCTCTCCCACCGTGTCCAGATGATGACTCGTCTTCTCCTTCGGAAAATCCAACGTCAGTCCCAGCGTGTCCACCCTCCGCCCAAACAACACCTCCACCGTATTTTCATACTCACGGTCCGACAACCGACGCATCACCGTCTTCCCCCCGTTGCTCTTAAACCGGCTCCGCGCATCCGCCACCTCCCCGCGCAAGGCCCGAAGCACTGCCAGCCGCTCCGCATCCTCCGGCTGCTCCTTCTTCTTCGGCGGCATCTCCTTCAGCGTCACCTGATCGATGATCTCCTGCGCCATGATCAGGTCCTGAAGATTCACCAACGGAATGTTCAGACTCTCAAACTCCCGATCCCCCTTCTGCGTCCCCGAGTCGTGACACTCGTAACAATGGTAATCCAAAAAATCGACAATCACTTCCTTCGGACTCACCTCCTGGGCCCAACCCATCGGACAGCCCAAAGCCACCCCCAACAAAAAAGCGGCCTTCCTCATCTCTCGCTTAGGAAAACGTTCCCGTGCTGTTGCCAAACGATTCCGTCTCCACCCCCATCCGCTGGGCCACATCAACAAAGAGGTTACAAAGCGGAACCTTCTTGATCCCCTGCGACTCCACTTTCTTGAACTCCCCATGACGATACCCGCCTCCCGCCAGCAACACCGGCAGGTCCGAGTTCTTGTGCGAGTTCGCATCGCCAATCCCGCTCCCAAAGAGCACCGAAGTCGAATCCAGCATCGTCCCCTCACCATCCTGCACCGATGACAGCTTGTTCAGGAACTTCCCAAAGTGCTCGATCTGGTAAGTCTCCAGGGCCAACAAATTCGCAATCGCATCCTCCTTGTTCCCGTGGTGGGACAAACCGTGATACGACTTATCAATCCCCAGATGCTGCGGCAGAAAGCACCCGCCAATCTCCAGCGTCGCAATCCGCGTCGAGTCCGTCTGCAGCGCCAGCGCAATCAGCTCATAGAGCATCGGCAAATCCTCCACCGTGTTCGCATTCGCCGGCTTGTCAAAGGGCGCATCCGGCTTTGGCTGGTCCGCCCACTGGCGGCGCAACTCCAGCCGCTTCTCCACATCACGAATCGACGTGAAATACTCATCCAGCTTCTCGCGATCCTCGCGGTTCACCCTCTTCGAAAGCCCCTTCGCCTCCTCATTGATCGCATCCAGAATCGACCCCTGCAGACCATTCTCCTGAACCAGTTCCTTCCGCCGCTCAGCCGACTCCGTCGCGAACAAACGATCAAAAAGCTCCGCCGGATTCGTAATCGGCGGCACCCGCACGCCCGACCGCGTCCACGACAACTGGCACCCGCCATGAATCCCGCCTTCGGAACCCACCGTCAGCGAGGGAAAACGCGTCTGGGATCCAACCTGCTCCGCCAAATATTGATCCAGCGTCACATTGCCATCCTCCCGGTCCTTCGCCTCGGAATGAAGCACCCCGGATAAAAACGAATGCACCGCAAAGTGCCCCCCCTTGATCCCGTGATCCAAGCCCCGATAAACTGTCATCTGCTCCCGCATCCCTTCCAGCGGCTTCAGCAACCGCGTCGACTCATACCCCTTTCCCGCCAATTCCGGAAAAAGACTCTTCGTTTGAAAACCCAACAAATTCCCCACTGCCACAAACCTCTTCGCCCCAATCCCCGCACCCGCCGTCGCCTGCACCGTCGCCAAGGAATCCGCCGTCTTCGCCAAAAGCGATGACAACCCTGGCAACGCAAGCGTCGCTCCCGCAGTCCTCAACAAAAAACGACGTCGATCCATCAGAGGTTTCATAAGTATCATCACGGGAAAACCCGCTCCCCTGTAAACGTAAACCCCACCAAAAGGCTTTCAACAACCTCCAACCCAAATTCCCCCCATTTTCCTGTAAAACCCGCCTCGCATTCTCCGTAAATTGTCATACAGTTTTTCCAATCCGATGATCCTTCCTCCTTCAGACCCATTTACCGTCAACCGACGCCACTTCTTCAAGAAGTCCACCACCGGCATCGGCGGCATGGCCCTCGCCTCCATGATGGCAAAAGGCGCAGGCGAAAATCTCGGAGGCATCCTCGGCGGACCCCAGATCGCCCCCAAGGCCAAGCGCGTCATCTACCTCTTCCAGTCCGGCGGACCCTCCCAGTTCGAGCTCTTCGATAACAAACCCCACCTCCGCGAAAACCACGGCGTCGAACTCCCCAAGGAGGCCCGCGGTCGCGAGACCGGGATGTCCTCGAACCAATCCTCCATCCCCATGGCCGGTTCCGTCTGCACCAGCTTCGGACGCTACGGAAAAAGCGGACAGGAAATGTCGGACTTCATCCCCTGGCATCACAAGATCGCCGATGACATCTGCATCATGCGGAACGTCTACACCGACGCCATCAATCACGACCCCGCCATCACCTTCATCCAGACCGGCGCCCAGATCGCCGGACGCCCCTGCCTCGGCTCCTGGCTCTCCTACGGCCTCGGCACCGATAACTCCGACCTCCCGAACTTCATCGTCATGGTCAGTAAAAATGGCGGAGGACAACCCCTCTACTCCCGCCTCTGGGGATCCGGATTCCTCGACTCCCGCCACCAGGGCATGCAGTTCCTCGCCGGAAAAGACCGCGTCCTCTACCTCTCCAATCCCGAGGGCGTCAGCGCCAAAAGCCGACGCTCCATGCTCAACAAACTCAACGAACTCAACCGCGAAGCCTTCGAAAAGGAACTCGACCCCGAGATCGAATCCCGCATCGCCCAATACGAGATGGCCTACCGCATGCAATCCAGCGTGCCGGAAGTCTCAAATATCGACAACGAACCCCAGTCCACCTGGGACCTCTACGGCGAGGAAGCCAAGGACCCCGGCACCTACGCCGCCAACTGCCTCCAGGCCCGTCGCCTCGCCGAGCGCGGAGTTCAGTTCATCCAACTCTACCACCAGGGCTGGGACGCCCACGGCGGTCTCCCCGGCTCCATGAAGGACCGCTGCGCCAAGACCGACCGCGCCTCCGCCGCCCTCGTCATGGACCTCAAGCAACGCGGCCTCCTCGACGACACCCTCGTCATCTGGGGCGGAGAATTCGGACGCACCGCCTACTCCCAGGGAACCCTCACCAAGACCAACTACGGTCGCGACCACCACCAGGACTGCTTCTCCATGTGGATGGCCGGCGGCGGAATCAAAGGCGGCATCACCGTTGGTCATACCGATAAATACGGCGCAAAAATCGTCAATGCCGACGGCGTCCCCGTCACCCCCGACAAGCATCACTACACCCCCGATGCCATCCACATTCACGACCTCCAGGCCACCATCCTGCACCAGCTCGGAATCGACCACGAACAACTCAGCTACAAGTTCCAGGGCCGCCGCTTCCGCCTCACCGATGTCCACGGAAAGGTCGTTAAACATATCCTCGCCTAGGGAAGCGCTGATTAAAGAGGGAGTGCGCTGCTGCAAGTCATTTTGCAGTCTGGCAAGGCGCGAAGGGTGACGCTGATGATCAGCGGCTCCCTGAGCAACGCCGCCAGAATCCAAAAGGGCTGCAGCCCCTGTCACCTCGGAAGCGAAGCTTCCCTGGCTAGAAAATCCTTTAAACATTTCAGCGTGCTTCATCTTTAATCAGTGCTTCCCTAGCTTCCCCATCTCTCGTAAATCGCCCCCATGAGCGACATCCCTCCCTGCCCCGAGTGCCAGTCGGAATACACCTACGAGAACGGCCCCCTCTTCGCTTGCCCCGATTGCGCCCACGAATGGTCCGCCGAGGAAGCCGCCGCCGAAGCAGAAGCCAGCATCCTCAAGGACGCCCACGGTAACGCCCTTGAAAACGGCGACACCGTCCAGCTCACCAAAGACCTCAAGGTCAAAGGCACTTCCACCACCCTCAAGATCGGCACCAAGGTCAAAAACATCCGCCTCTCCCCCGGCTCCGATCACGATATCGACTGCAAGGTCGACGGCATCGGCCCCATGAAGCTCAAATCACAGTTCGTGAAAAAGCTCACCTAACACAACTCCCCAAGGGCCAAAGGCCCGCCATATACCAGCCCAGAGCAACGCCCTGGGATTCCAGCCACGGAGAATCAAGGGCAAGCCCGGCATCCCGCAGCAACAAAACACCCACCCGCAACCCTCTCCCAATACCCCGCCTCACCCCCCCTCCAACGGTGCCCCCGCAAATCACCTACACGTGCTCCTTCATGTAATCCTTCTCTCCGTCAATCTCGTTCGAGGCACAAAAAACGATCTTCGGATCCGGCGGCGTCAACTCGGGATCACGCCCCGGATAATCCAGCGAATACAAAAAATGTCGCAGACAATTGATCCGCGCCCGCTTCTTGTCATCTGACTTGACCACCGTCCACGGCGCATCCGCCGTGTGGGTGTGGAAAAACATCGCCTCCTTCGCCTCCGTGTAGTCGTCCCACAAATCCCGTGATTCCATATCAATATCGCTCAACTTCCACTGCTTGAGCGGATCGGTCTTTCGCCCGTGAAACCGCCGCAGCTGCTCCAGATGACTCACCGAGCACCAATACTTGAAAAGGTGAATCCCGCTGTTCACGAACATCCTCTCCAGCAAGGGACACTGCCGCAAAAATTCCAGATATTCCGCATGCGTGCAAAAACCCATCACCTTCTCCACCCCGGACCGGTTGTACCACGAGCGATCAAAAAACACCATCTCCCCCTGGGTCGGCAAATGCTCAATGTAACGCTGAAAAAACCACTGCCCCTTCTCCTTGTCCGTGGGTGACTCCAGCGCCACCACATGCGCCGCCCGCGGATCCAGATGCTCCACAAAACGCGTCAATGTCCCCCCTTTTCCCGCCGCATCCCGTCCTTCAAATAAAGTCACCAACTGCTTCCCACTCGTCTTCACCCAGTGCTGCACCTTCAGCAACTCGGTCTGAAGCTTTCGCTTCTCTTCCGCATACTCGGAATTGGGCATCTTTTCCCGATAAGGATAGACCCCCTGCTCAAAGGCCACCTCCAGCGCCACCTTGTTGCTCAACTTCTTCTGCACGTCGTCCGGTTGCGCATCCAACAGCTCCCGAAGGTCCTCAAACTCTGGCTCCAATTTTACTTCAACCGGAATTACCACCTCATCTTCTGGATTGCTCGTAACCACACTTTGGATACACCAAATTCCAGCCCCTCTTGAAAGGCTAGAATAGGGATTCCGACAAAGGAAATAGCGCTAAACAATCACTTCACGTGAATCACTCCACGCATCAGCAAAGCGTGTCCCGGGAAAGTGCAGATAAACGGATACTCGCCCGGCTCACTGGGAGCCGTGAATTCCATCTCTTCGGTCTCGCCCTTTTCCAGAAGCTTGGTCGCGTGGAGGATATCCTCACTCTGCGGCAGCCATCCCAGCTTAAAGCCCTCGGCTCCCAGCCCAATCGCCGCATTCCCCACCGCATCCGCCGTCCCCGGCTTCACGATCACGAGGTTGTGCGGCATGAAATCAGGATTCACAAAGATCAGCTTCACCTTCTTGCCTGCCTTCAGCGTGAACTCCTTCACGTCGAACTGAACTTTCTCAACGATCGTATTCACACGCACGGTCGTGAGCTCGGCCGTGTCGGATTCGACCCCTCCCTTTTTCGTCACCATTTCCTCTTCCTCTTCAATCACCTGCGTGCCCCTCGTCGGATCAGCCACTTCCCAGAAGTGCTTCACGGTAGCGGCACCCTTGGCGGCATGCTTGTCAGCGGAGCTCAGAACTTTCGCAAGCAGCTCCTCATTCTTCACATTGTGCTGCTGATGCACCCAAAGAGCCTCCAGCATCGGAATACCATCTTCCTTCTTGGTAGGATCAAACTGCTTCACCCATTCCTGCGTCGCCGCGATCACTTCGTCAGTCGGACGCTCACTCAGCTCAACGCGCGTGCGATGACGCACCCCCATCACCGGGTGCTTGAAGTTCTCCAGCAATGCGCTGACTGACTCACCATCAATTTTGACCGGCTTCTGCAAAGGGCGATCCTTGTAGATCATGCGATAAATTCGACCATGCTTCTTGTCCCGATTCGGGTCGCGCACATTGTGCTGCATGTGCCCGATGATCACGTTATGCCAATCGGAAACGTAAAGCGCTCCATCCTCCCCAAACACCGCGTCCGTGGGACGGAAATTGCCATCATCACTGTAAAGCAGTTCATCCGTCGGCGTTCCCCACACCTCCCCAAATCCATACCCCTTCTCCTCATACCCATCACGATGCAGCTTGTACTGCTTCAGTCCAAGATAACCGATCGTGTTGCACAGGATGAAATTCTGCTGCATCCCTTCAGGGAAGTTACTGCTGGAAATAATGGCATCAGCCGCCACCGGACGGACTTCCTTGTCCACCAACGGGAACATCTTGAAGCCCTTCTCATGGGGCCGAACCTGATACGAACGACCACCCGTTCCATCATTCGCGTAATGATATCCCCACTGATCAAAGCTGATCCCATGGGGATTCGGGCTATTCGTCGCGTGGAAGGAAATGGTGTAGCGGCGGGGATCAAAACGATACATCCCGGAAGCTCCCGTGCTCAACGAAGGGCCCCAGGGGGTCTCGTGGTTGTGATGAAGGAAAATTCCACTCTGCCAGTAAATCCCGCCGTCAGGACCAAAAATCAAATTGTTCGCCGCATGGTGCGTGTCGGAAGACCCCACCCCCTGCATCAGGACGTAACGCACATCAGCCACATCGTCTCCATCCGTATCCTTCAGGAAAACAATATCAGGCTGCGAGCTCACGATCACTCCCCCGTTCCAGAACTCGAATCCCAGCGGGTTGTGAACCCGTGCAAATTCAGTAGTCCGATCAGCCACCCCGTCCTTGTCATCATCATGGAAGATGAGAAGCGCATCGTTCATCTCCTTAAGCGGTTCCCACTTCGGATAGGTCGGCCAGCACGCCGCCCAAAGCCGGCCCTTGGTGTCGACCTGCATCTGAACCGGATTCGCCATCTGGGGAAACTTCTTCTCATCCGCAAAAAGATTCACCTCAAACCCTTCCGGCATGTGCATCTTCCCAATCGCCTCTTTCCCATCCAGGTATTTTAAATTTCCTTCCTTCTCTGCGCTGGAGCTTCGGGACCCGCCACCCACATTGGAAATCACCGGCACCGGAGGTGGCACGTTCGAGTCATCCACTTCCAAATCCTTACCGGCCGCACGCGCCCAAATCTTCTTGTCACGATTTGCCGTCGTCACATCAAGCATCTTCAGCTCGTGCTCGAGAACATCCCGATTGGTCTGACCGTTCACAAAGGCCAGCTTCGAACGCCCGCCCCACACATCATTTCCATCGGTTGCCCGATACCGGTTATACCAGTGCCAGTTCTTATCAATGACCGCTTCCCGAATCGACTCGTGACTCGGAGACGCCGTCACCTCTTTCTTCAAAAGCCCCTTCGCAATCACTTCCGCCATCATCCGGTTGCCATCCTGATTCAAATGAACCCCATTCAGCGTAAGCGGAATATTGCTCGAGGAATAGAGATCCAGCGAAGGATGAAATAGATCCAAAAATGCCACCCCGTTTTCTTGGGCTGCAAGTCGGGTTGCCTCCGTGATCTTAAGAAGTCGCTTGTTGTTGGCACGACCGTTCGGGAGATTCTTGTCCTTCAAATTCTCGTGCGCAATCGGGCTCGCCAGAACGATGCGCGGAAAACTCTCCCCGTTCGGCTGGGCCTTGCGAAGATTCTTCACCAACTCAGCCAACTGCTTGGCGTAATCCTCGGGCGTCGTGTCAAAAGACTCATTGTAACCAAACATCGCAATCACCACGTCCGCTCCCACTTCCTGTAGATACTTCGTCATCGAAGTGAACCCACTCGAACGGGGATACTGGTTTGCCCGGTCTCCACTCAGACTCATGTTCCGGAAACTCAAATCCATTCCGGGAGCCTCGCTCTGAATCAACGTCTCCAGCCACCCATCGTGCTGCATCCGCTCCGCCAAACTGTTCCCGATGATCGCTATGGTATCACCCTTTTGAAACTGAAAAGGCGCGGGATCCCGATACCCTTTCGGAATCACCACCTGCTTCGCAGGATTCCCATCCGCATCACGATAGCTGATTTCTCCCCCGGTCCGGTAATCGATATCCAAGGCAACCTCGGGTGCGTCGATGCCCTCAATGACCGAAATCTTTTTCCGGTCCCCATCCAGTAGAATAATCTTAAAGCCATCCAGACGATCACCAAGGTTGTCGCCCCGATTCCAAATGCTGATCCCCTCAATCGGAACCGTCTTCCCAAGATCGAGCTCCCACCAGGGATTCCGGCCGTTTTGAGCCGTGTGGGTCTGACCGTTGCTGTTGTAATTTGGGCTCTTGTTTCCATCAATCGCTCGATCGGCCGAGCCATTGCTTGCAACAGACGATTGCCGCGCCTTGCCTTCAGGGGCAACGTTCTTACCTCCGACGATGACTTCCACCTCGGCAAGAGTGAGAACACGGTTTTTCCCGCTAAGGCCAATACGCACGTATCGGGCATCGACTGGTTCGCCCGCTTGGACGAGCACGGATGAAAGGACGAGGATGAGTCCGGCGATGAGCTTATTCATAAAGAGTTAAATCCCTACGAACCTCGCCACCGAAAACCTCCAAGAAAAGCATTCTTTTCTCACCTGTCAGACTAATCGTCTCATTTTTCAAAAGCCATCACCTCACTGAGCCGACTAAACGAAGGAAACGTCAGGTCCTGACACCCGTCCGTCAAAATCTTGATGAACTTCACCGGCCTCACCTTAAACCGATGAGTCACAACGGCCCCCTCCCCCCGCATCCCCTTCTCCGTCTTGCCCACCGGGACAAAATTCTCCCCGTCAGCCGATACCAGCACTTCATACTTCTCCCAACTTCCGTTGATCGCCCGCTCATGGACCTCGATCCGTGAAACCTCCGCCTTCTCTCTCAGCTCAATCAAAATCTCCAGCGGCTCCGGCACCGTCGGAAATCCCAAAAAATGATCAAACTGATCCGGAATCCCGTTCGTCAACCGCTGCGGCCCAAAGACCGGCTGCGACGCCCCATCCGATGGCGTCACTTTCGCAAGGTAGGCCAGATTATCCTTCTGCGTCGCCTCATCCGCCACCGGCATCTTCGGCAATTCAAACCCCGAAATCTTCTCAAGCTTCCGCAACATCACGTCCTGCCGTTTCTGAAAATCCGCAAAATCATCCTCACCCTCACGATTCCACGCCGCACTTCCCGCCGCCGCCAACCGCTCCACGCAAAGCGGCAAAATATTCTCCTCACGCCCCTCCCACCAAGGCATGCAAAATCCCAGCACCCCTTTCGTCGTGTTCGTAAAATGCGGCTCCCCAAAGGTCTTAAACCCATGGTTGATGTGCGCAAACCGCCGCGTGTCCAATCCATAACACCGCTCCACATCCACCGCCGTAAACATCGTTCGCGGATAGTGGTCCACAATGTAAAGCGGGTCCCACGATGCATTCACGATCTCGTATCCCGCATCGAGCGCCATTTGCCCCATCACTTCCGTGCTCCGCCAAATCATGTGCACCACATCCGTCGCCACCTTGTTCTCCCCCTCCCCAAGATGCGGCCCTTCCCAAACAATGAGCTGCTTCCCCTTCGACTTCACAAACCCGTTAATCCGATTGATGAAATCCCGCTGCACCTCATGCGGCACCCCGTAAGCCTCATCCCCGCCCATGTGGTAATATGGCGTCGCCTTGAAAACCGAGAGCACCTCCTCAATCAAAGTCTCCGCCCCCTTCTGGGCCGATTCCAGAGTCGCCAATTCCGTCGCCGTCTTCCCAAACACCTCGGGATATTCCCTCCGCAAAATCCCGGAGTGTCCCGGAATTTCCACCTCCGGAATGATCGTCACCCCGCGCGCCTGTGAATACGCCTCCAGCTCCACAAAATCCTCCCACGTCCATCCCGCCCGCTCGCTGTAAAGCTTCGGAAACGCCTTCGAGGGCCACGAGAAAAGCTGATCGTCCGTCAAATGCAGCTGCAGGTAATTCACCTTATAAAACCACATCGTATCAATCACGTGCCGCAGCGTCTTCGGCGAATGGGGATTCCGCCCCATATCCACCATAAAACACCGAAACCCCTGATCCGGACCATCCTCAATCGTTCCCTCTGGCCAAGTGATCGTCCGCCGATCCTGTTTTTTGGCCAGCTGAAGCAGCGTCGCCGCCGCATGAGCAGCGCCTTCAGATCCAGACACCGAAACCTCCACATTCCCCGGCGCAATCTTGATCCGATAACTCAGCCCTTTCTCCAGCTCTTTCCGTTCCAATTTAATATTGGCCGGAACTGATCCAGTCATCAGGTAAATCTCCTCATCAAGAATCTTCTTCATCCCCTCCAGAAAAACCGCTGCTGCCGGGATCAGGCTCTCATCTGATGTCTTAAAACTTGGAACCTGAAACTCCAAACTCCGTGCTAGCTCGGCCTTCTGCGGAACCGGCACCACCTCCCCGCCAAAAACCGTCCCCAGCAGAACCATCGATACAAAAAGCATTCTCATCATCTCTCTCTACGCAGTGGGCCACGAATCTTTCCCAAAGAACAGCCCGGAAGATCATCACTTCAATCAATGATTTATTAAATACTATCGATTTAGAGAAATCCCGATCTTCCCTCACCCTAGCGGCATGATTCTCCTCCTCGCTGGCATCGCCGCCCTCTTTCTCCTCATCGAGAAACTCTGGCCCGCCAACCAACTCCCCACCTCCCGGGGCTGGTGGACCCGCATCGCCCTCATCAATGCCGCCCAAGTTGGCGTCATCATCGTCGCCGGCCTCACCTGGGATCGCTGGGCCCAATCTTTCTCCCTCTTCCACCTCCGCGACCACCTCTCGACCTTCTGGAGCGCCACCGTCTGCTACGTCATCTCGACCTTCATCTACTACTGGTGGCACCGCGTCCGACACGAATCCAAATTCTTCTGGCGCCTCTGCCACCAGCTCCACCACTCCCCACGCCGCATCGAGGTCCTCGCCAGCTTCTACAAGCACCCGGTCGAAATCACCATCAACTCACTCATCTCGGCCACTCTCACTTACCTCGTCCTCGGCATCTCGGTCGAAGCCGCCGCCCTCTACACCGGCTTCACCGCCGTCGCCGAATACTTCTACCACTGGAACATCCGCACCCCCCGCTGGCTCGGCCCCCTCTTTCAACGCCCCGAGTCACACCGCGTCCACCACGCCTACCAACACCACACTCAAAATTACGCCGACCTCCCCGTCTGGGACATCCTCTTCGGCACCTACCACAATCCCAAGTCATCCCCCAAACGCTGCGGATTCGATGAAGAAAAGGAAGCCCAATTCGGCTCCATGCTCGCCTTCCGCGATGTCCACCAACTCCCACCCACCTGCACCGGCTGCCGCAAACGCTGGGCCTGTTACACCCAAAAAGATCAAGCCAACTCCTCCGCGTCATGAACAAACGAAATCTCGCCACCGCCGCCATCCTCGCCGTCGCGTCTCTCCAAATGGTCGGACACTTCACCGGCTCCAAAAACCTCCGCGGACTCGGAATCCTCTCCGGCATCTCACCCTACCCCAAGGTCTTTTGTGAAGCCGATGGCTACGAGCCCTTCGCCGCCAACTTCACTCTCATCGGCGAGGACGCCACCGGCACCACCCTCGAAATCCCGCTCACCGCCGAGCGCTACTCCCAACTCGCCGGCCCCTACAACCGCCGCAACGTCTACGGAGCCGCCCTCGCCTACGCCCCCCGCCTCCCCGACGACCTCCGCGCCCACCTCTTCACCCAACTCGATCCTCTCTTCGCCGAACTCAATCTCCCCTCCCTCGAAAACCCACGCCTCCGCATCACCGCCCGTCCCGGCGAAACCACCTCCGAATACCTCTACCCGCTTTCAAAATGAACTACCAATTCGCCCTCTTCCGCATCCTCTTCGGCAGCTACCTTCTCTGCCATTTTCTCGCCCTCATCCCCTACGGCACCGAGCTTTTTTCCGACCAAGGCCTCCTCGACTCCGGAGCGCTCAATCTCACCCCGAGCCCCACCTTCTTCTCCACCCCCGTCGCCATCCTCTGCCTCCTCGTCGGTTCCTGTGCCGCCTCCTTCACCTTCACCATCGGCCTCTTCCGGCGCACTTCCGCCGCCTTCCTCTGGTTCGCCCTCACCTTCCTCTTCCTCCGCAACAATCTCATCTCCAACCCCGGCCTCCCTTACGTCGGACTCATCCTCATCCTCACCACCCTCATCCCCACCGGTGAACCCTTGAGTGTCGGAAAAAAGAACCCCGACTGGAAACTCCCACCCCTCATCCTCCCCGGAGCTACTCTCTTGCTCGCCGCCGGCTACACCTTCAGCGCCTGGACCAAGCTCGCCTCACCCAGCTGGATCGATGGCTCCGCCATCACCTACGTCCTCAATAACCCCCTCGCCCGCCCAAGCACTTTCCGCGATCTCGTCCTCAGTCTTCCGCCCGAGCTCTTGAAGCTCGCCACCTGGGGCGCCCTCCTCGCCGAACTCCTCTACCTCCCGCTCACTCTCGTTCGCAAAACACGCCCTTGGATCTGGCTCGCCCTCCTCGCCATGCACCTCGGCCTCATTGTCCTCATCGATTTCGCCGACCTCTCACTCGGCATGGTCATGATCCACCTCTTTACCTTCGATCCCAAATGGCTCCCCGCCCGCAAACCCACCCTCCAGCTCTCCTTCGATGGCGACTGCCTCATGTGCAACCGCTTCATCCACTTCCTTGCCAACCAGGATCAAGCCCGCCTCATCACCTTCTCCCACCTCCCGCAGGACTCCCCACGTGACTCCATGATCGTCACCCGCGCCGGCAAGCACCACCACTGCTCTTCCGCCTTTCTCATTCTCCTCGGAGCACTCGGTGGCCACTGGCGCGCCCTCGCCATGATCGGCTTCTGCATCCCTCGCCCCCTCCGCGATCTCGCCTACCGACTCATCGCCGCCAACCGCCACCGCTTCTCTCGCAAAAAAGAATGCCCGCTTCCCACTCTCGCCGTCCTCGACCGCATCGTCCCGGACCTCGACGAATCACCCAAGATCCCCTCCACTCCGCTCCCCGCCAACCTCCTCCTCGGCCTCCTCTTCTTCGTCGGTGCCAGCTTCCTCCTCAGCTGCAGCCCCCGCGAAGTCCACAACGGACGCTTCCCCTTCTCCCTCATGGACCGCCCGCCCGGCGGCAATCACCTCAACCAACCCGAAGCCGCCTTCACCCAACTCAACCGCTTCTCACCCGGACAACAAATCCCCTCCGACATCCGCGTCGGCGATGTCATCGGCTTCCACATGTCCCACCAAGAAGCCTGGTCCTACCTCAAAAAAGGCTCCATCCAAAAAATCCCCTACGAACTCTTCTCACACGGCCACCTCGCCCTCGTCGTCGACCACCACGGCGAGAAACGCCTCCTCCAGCTCGCCATGAAACAAGCCGCAAACATCGACGACAACTTCACCTACCTCCACGACAAAAGCTGGACCCTCTACCGCCCCACCAGCCCCATCGATGAATCCCGCCTCGCCGACTTCGTCAACACCGCCCTCGTCAACGTCTCCCACCCCAAAAAAGCCTACGACTACTCCGGCGCCCTCGGCCTCCACAACCGCTCCACCAAACCCGAATCCCTCGACGACATCGCCTCGGAATACACCTGCGTCACCCTCATCCAGGCAGCCCTCCACTACGCCGGCCACCCCACCCGCTCCACTTGGCGAAAAGGCATCCTCGACATCATCACCCCCGCCCAACTCATCCACAGCTCCAAACCCACAACCCGCCCCACAACGATGAAATAGTTTCCCCTTCACTTGTCATACAATTTAATCCACAAGGGCCGGAGTCCGTATGCCCACCCGCACCCTCCTCCTCTCCCTCGCCTCAGCGCTCATTCTCTCCAACGTCCATGCCGACCTCATCGCGCACTGGCGCTTCGATGAATCTTCCGGCACCACCGCAACCGAGGAAATCAATTCAAACAACGGCACCTGGGTCCCGGGCATCGACACCACCCCCGACTGGCGCCCCACCGAAGGCCTCCTCGGCGGAGCCGTCGAACTCCCCGGAAACGGCACCCACCTCAACTTCTTCTCCACCGCCGGATTCTCCCCCCTCAACGGCACACCCGACGGCATGTCCATCTCCGTCTGGGTCAAACCCAACGGCAACTCCGGCTACCGCGGCATCCTCATGACCCGCACCGTCTCCGATAGCGTCGGCGGCAGTGCCACCCAAAACTACGGCCTCGCTCATGACAGCACCGGAGCCGATGGCCGCGTCAGCGGACAAAGTGTCGATAGCGCCGCCGGAAGCCTCGTCTCCTCCACCGAGTGGATCCACGTCTGCTGGGTCTGGGACAACCAGGCAGGAAACCAAAGAATCTATATCAACGGCGTCCAATCCGGCCCCACCCAAACCTCCTCCGGCGCTCCGGCCAATCTCGACATCCTCTCCAACGGCGAATGGCGCATCGGCGATGACGCCTGCTGCCCCAATCGAAATTTCGATGGCTTCATCGACGACCTCGGAGCCTGGGACGAACCCCTCTCCGCCAACCGCGTCCAACAACTTTACCAAAACGGCCTCAACGGTTTCGCCATCGGTGAATCCCCCGGCGCCACCCCCCTCAATGTCGGCCTCGTCATCAACGAAATCCACTACGACCCCGAGGACAAAACCGACCCCGTCGAGTTCATCGAGCTCCTCAACACCAACGCCACCCCGCTCGACCTCGACGGACTCACCTTCTCCAACGGCGTCACCTTCACCTTCCCCCCTTCCACCACCATCGCCTCCACCGAACACATCCTCATCACTGAAAACGCCGCCGCCCTCAACGCCGCCTTCTCCACCATCCCCTCCGGCACCCAAATCTTCGAGTTCACCGGCTCCCTCAGCAACGATGGCGAAACAATCACCCTCATCAACTCATCCGGTGCCGTCATCGATACCGTCGATTACCAATCCTCCTTCCCTTGGCCCATTTCCCCAAATGGCGAAGGCGACTCCATGCAACTCACCATCGCCACCCTCGATAACGACCTCGGCGGAGCCTGGAAAGGCGCGATCCCCACCCCCGGCGAAACCAATGCCAATTTCTCCACCGCCGTCGCTCCCCTCATTCGCCAGGTCAATCACACTCCCACCACACCCACCTCCTCCCAAGCCACCGTCATCACCACCAAGGTCACCGACTCCGATGGCGTCGCCTCCGTCAACCTCCTCTACCAAATCGTCGCCCCCGGTGCCTACATCCCCGCCTACCTTCCCAACGACTACTCCACCCTCACCAGCTCCCCCTCCACCCCCCAATCCCCCAACCCCGCCTTCGAGGACCCCGCCAACTGGACCACCCTCGCCATGGTCGACAACGGCACCAATGGCGACCTTCTCGCCGGCGACTCCATCTTCACCGCCACCATCCCCGCTCAAATCAACCGCACTCTCGTCCGCTACCGCATCGTCTCCGAGGACACTCTAACAGATTCCATCCGCGCCCCCTTCGCCGACGACCCCTCGCTCAACTTCGCCTACTTCGTTTACAACGGCGTCCCCGCTTACACTTCTTCGACCACCACTCACTCCGTCGAAACTCTCACCTCGCTCCCGGTCTACACCATGATCACACGCGATGACGACCGCGCTTACGCCTTCGCCTACTCCACCACCGGCGACAGCTCGTTTCAAATCCCCAAAGGAAACGTCGCCGCCCGCCAAGTCTATAACTGGGGCTGCTCTCTCGTCTACGATGGCGTCGTTTACGATCACCTCGGCTGGCGACTCCGCCAACGCAACGACCGCTACGCCGGCAACGGAAAACGCTCCCTCCGCTTCCGCTTCAACCGCGGCAGCTACTTCCAGGCCCGCGACGAAGACGGCTCCAAACTCCCCGTCAAATGGCGCCGCATGAACACTTCAAAAATGTCGCGCTTCGGTGGCACCAACAGCTACGGCCTCTACGAAACAATGAACTCGAAACTCTGGCGCATGGTCGGAGTCGAAGCTCCCTATTTCCTCCCCGCTCACTTCCGCATGATCGATGGAACCGACGAAGCACCCGATCAATACAACGGCGACTTCTTCGGCTTCACCACCGTCGTTCAAGACATCGATGGCCGCCTCCTCGACGAGCGCAAGCTCCCCGATGGCAACATGTATAAGCTCAAGGACGGAGTCACCAACCCGCTCGAACTCCAACGCAACCAGGCCGCCACCGCCGTCTCGGACGCTTCCGACTTCACCAACATCAAGGACAACCTCAACGCCACTCAAAACGAAAGCTGGCTCCTCGACCACGTCGATTGGGACCAATGGAATCGCTACCATGCCGTCGTCGAAGCCGTCCGCCACTACGATTACGGCACGCCCTCAACCCACTTCAAAAACCGCGCTTGGTATTTCACCCCCGGCGGTTCCTCCTTCGGACGCCTCCGCATCATCCCGCACGACCACGACGCATCCTGGTCAAAAGGCTACCACGATAACCTCAACGACGTCGGCAACTCCATCGGCACCGGCTTCCCCTGGGCCGCTATCTTCGGGGCCAACACCCGCCCACCCGCCGGACCGGAATCTCCAAATCTCACCCGCAACTACCGCAACTTCATCCGCGAATTCCGCGACCTCCTCTGGCAAGAGGAAACGGTCAACACCATCCTCGATGATCACTCCGAATTCCTAAGCGCCTTCACCCTCGCCGATCAGGACCGTTGGAAGGACGCCCCCGCCGCCGCCGGCGATGAATCCATGGTCGATATCGAAGCCCTCCTCCCCGCCATGAAGTCCATGGCCTTCACCAGCGACACCATGTATGGCTCAAATCTCGTCGGTGGCCGCGCCGCCTTCCTCGAGCAAATCTCAGCCGACCCCGCCATCCCCACCACCCCCACCATTTCCTACTCAGGCTTCGCCAACTTTCCCGTCGGATCACTCTCCTTCGACACCACCGCCTTCGCCGACCCGCAAGGCTCCGGAACCTTCGCCGCCCTCGAGTGGCGCATCGCCGAAGTCTCCGCTCCCACCGCTCTCCCCGCCGACCGCGCCTTCGAGTGGAACGCTTCTTGGACCTCCGGAGAAATCACCTCCTTCAATTCCTCCATCTCCCCTCCCGCCGTCGCCACCAAGGCCGGCAGCACCTACCGCGCCCGCGTCCGTCATCAGGACATGACCGGCAACTGGAGCCACTGGTCCGCCCCCCTCGAGTTCACCGCCTCCATCCCGGACCTCTCCCTCTTCACTTCCTCTCTCGTCATCAGCGAGATCATGTATCACCCCTCCGATCCCACTCCCTCCGAAATCGCCGCCGGATTCGATGACGACGATTTCTTCGAGTTCATCGAAATCCGAAACGTCAGCACAAACACCGTCGACCTCACCGACATCCGCTTCACAAAAGGCGTCGACTTCGACTTCGCCGGCAGCGCCATCACCTCCCTCGCTCCCGGCGAATACGTTCTCGTCGTCGAACACGTCGCCGCTTTCGAAATGCGCTACGGCACCGGTCACCCCGTCGCCGGCGCCTGGTCCGGCAAGCTCGATAACTTCTCCGAGCGCATCAAGCTCTCCTACGGATCGGGCGAGCCCGTCATCGACTTCACCTACTTCGATTCCGGCCCCTGGCCCGCTGCCGCCGATGGCTCAGGAAGCAGCATGACCCTCGTCCATCCCGGCTCCCTCCCCGATCCCTCCAACGGCCTCCAATGGCGCGCCAGCGCACCCACCCCCGGCAGCACCGACACCACCACCTTCCCCGGAGGAACCCCCGCCGCCCTCCTCACCTACGCCACCGGAAACACCTCCTCATCCACCGCCATCCTCCCCGATGGAAATGTCTCCTTCACCGTCACCGTCAACCAACTCGCCGATGATCTCGAAGCCATCCTCCAGCGCTCCACCGACCTCAACGACTGGTCCCTCACCTCACCCGTCTTGACCCTCACCTCCGTCACGCCCACCTCCGGAGACTTCGCTGAGCTCACCTTCACCACCTCCACGCCTCCTCCAAACACCAAGCTCTTCCTCCGCTACTTCTTCTCCACCAACTAGGGCAGGGACCGGCTTTGCCTTCGGCGATCTCCGCATTCGCTCCGGTTCCGAGCCGTCCGGCTGCTTCCATCAACAACCCACTCGGCACCTCCTCAAACCAAAAATTTTCGCATCAAAGCTCTTTGAAAAAATCTGCGCAAATCTTCTTAATCTGCGGATCAAATCTTCTCTTCCAATATTCCCAACCCCTAATCCCTTAACTTCAAACTCACCGCCTCCGCATCATAGACGCATCCGCCCCAACTCCCCCCGCTTGCATTCTGCAGCGCCGCCCAAAGCTTCGTATCCTCCGGCAAATCCGGATGCACCCGCACTTCCGGATGCAAGTCCCGCGACATCAGCTCTTCCATATCCCCAAGGAAATCAATCGCCCCCTCCAGCGTCCCTGTATCAATCCGCACCCGCACCGGATCACCATCACGCAACTTCCCGATCGGTCCACCCGCCAAGGCCTCCGGACTCACATGCCCGATGCAAGCCCCCGTTGACACCCCGGAAAAACGCCCGTCCGTCACCAACGCCACCTCTTTCCCGACCTCGCAATATTTCAAGGCCGAGGTCACCTGATACGTCTCCGGCATCCCCGCCCCCATCGGCCCAATCCCGGCTAAAATGATCACGTCCTTCGCCCGGATCCGATCATCCCCCTGCGACTTCACCGCCGTGATCGCCGCCGCCTCACTCCCAAAGACCCGCGCCTTTCCCTCAATCAAATAAATCCCGTCCCCATCAATCATCGACGGATCAATCGCCGTGCTCTTCACCACGCTCCCCTCCGGTGCCAGATTCCCCTGCGGAAAAGTCACCGTGCTCGAGAGCCCCTTGTCCAACGACCGAATCACCTCGTCGGGATCAATCCCATCTAATTCAAAAAGCCGCTCCCGCACCCGCTTTCTCCGCTCCGAACTCTCCCACCATTCCAAATTCTCTCCCAAAGGCTGCCCACTCACCGTCAGCACCTCCAAATCCAAAAACTCCCTCAGCTTCAACATCGCCTCCGGCACTCCTCCCGCCAAAAACACCTGCACCGTCGCAAACCCCTTCGGCCCGTTCGGCAGCGCATCCACGATCCGAGGCACCAACGCATTCGCCTTCTGCCAATCACTCACATCCGGACGCCTCAGCCCCGCCGCATGCGCAATCGCCGGCAGATGCAAAATCAGATTCGTCGACCCCCCAAAGGCCGCATGCATCACCATCGCATTCTGCAGCGATCTCTCCGTCAAAATCTCCTTCATCGGATAACTCAATTCCATCGCCGCCCGACCACTCCGCGTCGCCAAGTCCCTCCAAATCTGCGCCCCGCTCGGACTCAACGCACTGTGCGGCAAACTCATTCCCAAGGCCTCCCCCATCACCTGGCTCGATGCCGCCGTCCCCAGAAACTGACACCCGCCACCCGGACTCGCACACGCCCGACACGCCGTCGCCGCCGCCTCTCCCAAGCTCACTTCGCCATGGGCATACCGCGCTCCCAGCGACTGCACTTTCCCCAGATCTTCCGTATCCTCGCTCAAAAGACTCACCCCGCCCGGCACCAACACACTCGGCAAATGCCCGCACCCCGCCAGCGCCATCATCATCGCCGGCAAGCCCTTGTCACAAGTCGCCACCCCCACCACGCCCTTCGCCGTCGGCAAAGAACGAATCAACCGACGCATCACCATCGCCGCATCATTGCGAAACGGCAGCGAATCCATCATCCCCTTCGTTCCCTGCGTCCGCCCATCGCACGGATCACTGCAGAACCCCGCAAAAGGCACCCCCTCAAGCCGCGCCACCTCATTCGCCACCGCCTCCATCAACAACCCCACCTCCCAATGCCCCGAGTGATACCCCAGCGCCGTCGGCGTCCCGTCCGGCTGACGAATCCCGCCCTGCGTCGATAAAATAAGAATCTCCTTCTTCCCCCAACCCGCCGCCTTCCACCCCATCCCCACATTCTGCATCCACCCAAAAAGATCCCCGCTCGTCCCCTTCGTCAAATCATCCCCCGAGATCGGCAGCTCACCCTCAGGCCCCGCCGCCCGCGTAATCACCTCATCAATCCCCTCGTCTCCCGATTCCAATATCTCCTTCACCCCCCCATCATCTCCAATTCCCCCCACCCCACAATTTCAAACCGCTCCCCCCTCAACCAACCCCCTCAACCAACCCCCTCAACCACCCCCCTCAACCACCCCCCTCAACCAACCCTCAACCAAATCCCATCCATCCTGTCCATCTGCGGTTAATAACCCCTCAACCACCCCCTCAACCCAATCCCATCCATCCTGTCCATCTGCGGTTAACAAACCCTCAACCAAGCCCTACCCCACCACATTCTCCAGCTCCCCCAACCCCTCAATTCCAATCCGCACCACATCCCCGACCGTCAAGGTAAAGTCCGTCCCCGGCACCACCCCCGTCCCCGTCATCAACAACGCCCCCTTCGGAAAATCCAGCTCCCGATAAAGATACTCCACCAATTCCTCAACCGACCTCTTCAGCTGCCCCACATCCGTCGTCCCCAAAAACACCTGCTCCCCCCCGCGCTCAATCTCCAACCGAATCTCCGCTCCTTCCGCCAGCGCTTCCCGACCAATCGTCAGACACGGACCCACCGCACAACTCCCCCGATAAACCTTCGCCTGCGGCAAATAGAGCGGATTCTCCCCCTCAATCGACCGCGAACTCACATCGTTCCCGATCGTAAACCCAAAAATCTCCCCCGCCGCATTGATCGCCAGCGTCAACTCCGGCTCCGGCACATCCCAGCTCGAATCCTCCCGCACCCGGATTACCCCCCCCGGACCCACCGCCCGATACCCCATCGACTTAAAGAACAACTCCGGCCGCTCCGCATCATACACCAAATCATAAAAGACATCCCCCCCCGCCTTCTCCGATTCCTCCATCCGCGCACTCTTCGACCGCAAATAAGTCACCCCCGCCGCCCAAATCTCCGTATCCCCCGGCACCGGCGCCAACACCCCACCCAGCTCCCCTTCCTCACTCAACCCCTCCAGAATCCCGGACACCTCACCCCTCCCCGAAGCAAACAAGCGCTCCAGCAACCCATCCCCTCCGGCCAAAACCCCATTCTCATTCTCCAAAAAATCTCCCGCTGTCGTCCGATAAACTTTCACGCCCGCCACTCAACACTCCCCTCCCCAACGCGTCGAGAACTCATCACCCCGTTATGAGCACATTCACCCACCTTAAATTTTTTGTATTACATGTTTGACGCCCCCTCCGCCTAATGTAGAACATTATTGATGAGGCTTTCGCTAAGTAATTTTCGAACAAGCCCAGCAACACAGTAGAACCAAACAATCATGAAACCTATACACACTCTCACTCTAAGCGCCCTCATCGCAAATCCGGCTTCCGCCGTTACCGTCGTTTCTAAGGTAGTCGATGACGGTTGGCTCTTTAACCAGACAAACCGGGACGAGCTCATCCTCAACAATACCGGCTCAAACACTGGACGCTGGGCCGCCGCTCGCTTTGATACCGCAATCCTCTCTGCTCAAGCCTTCACTGATTCCGGTCAATACACCCTTACTTCTGCAACCCTCACATTGCAGGAAGATGCCTCACGGGACGCAAACAACGGCACCCTATCAGGTCGGGTGGGAGCAGCCTTTTACGACACCGCGGCAAATGACGACTGGACCGCTACTACCGCACCTACGGGCGGTTGGAGTGGCAATACCGGCGGGAGACCAGGTAATCATGGGACCACTGGAATCAGCAACATCGACGAGCGCTCCAATGGAGCCGCCGCTCTCACCGTCGGCCTCACCTCTCCCGCTACCGCTGGAGACGGCACCTCATGGGTGAATCATACCTTCACCACCTCAAACTCTGCTGAGACCGCTACCATCGACCTCACCAACGGTGGCGCTACTCTGACTGACATTCAAAGCGTCTTGGCGAGTTGGGTAGCTGGCAATAACGCTGGCCTCCTTCTCGCAGGCGAATTTGGCAACCAGTCATTCTGGGGAGCCAATGACGTTGCTTCAGGGAACTCTGTTGGCTCAACCATCGACGGTGTCGCCACCTCCAGCGGAAATTCACTCGAAGCCGGAAACGGCGAAGCCGGTCGCGGAGCTTTCCTCACTCTTGAATTCACTGCCATTCCCGAGCCCAGCACCGGACTCGTCGGAGCCCTCGCTGGCCTGATGCTCCTCCGCCGCCGCCGCTAGTCTCCGGATCACTCCGATTCTTCTTCAAAACGTGTTCCCGCCCGACGGGAACACGTTTTTTTACCTCTTAAAACCTGTATTACTGATTTGACCTCTCCCATTCAACCTGAGACCCTTTTCAGTGATTTAAAAACGCATCGTGAGCATTTTCGCCACCATGCCTCTCTTCATCGAATACCTATCACCATGAATACAAAACAACTCCTCGCTCTCATCGGAGCCACCTCAACCATCACCGCCGGCCTCAGCAACGCCGCCCTCGTTGCCCACTACAAGTTTGACGAAGGATCAGGAACCACCGCTGCCGATAGCGCCGGTGGTGACCAAAATGCCGCCACCAACCAAGGCACCGTCGGATGGCTGACCGGTGGTAAAATCGGTGGCGCCCTCGATCTCCCCGGCAACGCCTCCATGCAAGCAGCTGATGCCATCGGCGCCGGAGCCACCGCCTTCACCATCTCCATTTGGGTCAACATGGATGACACTCCCGGATACGATGGCATTTACAGTGCGCGTAACACCGAAAACTGGGGCCTCAATGTCAATGGTGGCAACGCCGCTGCACTGGCCTTCGACTATCGCTACGACAACCCGCCAATCAACGGTGGTGGCAGTCAGGGGCTCGATTCCCCCGCCGGAAGTGCCGTCGTCGGAACCTGGCACCATGTCGCCATGACTTGGGCGACCGATGGCGTCAACTCTTCCGGCGCAATCTACCTCGACGGTGTTAACGTGGGAACAGCCCCCACCAATGCCGCCATCGAATACTCCGGCCACCTTTCCACCTGGAACATCGGTGACGATCCCTGCTGCGGAGGCCGCGAGCTCAATGCCCAACTCGACGACCTCGCCGTCTGGGACGAAGCCCTCTCCGATGCTCAAATCGCTCAAATCTTCAATGGTGGAAACGCCGGCCTCGACGCCCCGACCGCTCTCACTGTCCCCGAGCCCGCCACCGGACTCCTCAGCGCACTCGCTGCCCTGACCCTCCTGCGCCGCCGCCGCTAATCGGTCGCCACGCAATCAAATCTCAAAACGCGTTCCCTTTCCGGGTGCGCGTTTTTTTTGGGAACCTACTTTGGCTCCTCCATCTGTTTCAGCAAAATCCGCAACGCCCCGCCGGAAATCACCACCTCGATCACCAGCGAGGCCAAGGACAAACTCATGATCACCACCGCCGCAAAAAAAGTCACATTCGCCACCATCTGACTGCTCACAAAAATCGCAATCATCGAGATCACACAAAGAAACAAACTCAACGCCCCCAGCAGCTGCATCCACCGAATCAACACCAACCGCGCCCGCAAGTTACTGATCTGCTCCTTAATCCCTTCCTCATGATTCCTCAGCCAATCCCCGTGCAACTTCCGCACCAGCGCCGCCAAATGCAAAAACCGATTCGTGTAGGAAAGAAACAACAAACTCACCGCCGGAAAAAGCAATGCCGGCGTCGAAATCTCAAGCGTCATGCCCCAATTCTGCCTCACCTTCCCGGATTGGCAATCCGCTAAGCACTGCTAATCTTCCTCCATCCCATGAAACTCTTTCTCGTCCTCCTCTGCATCCAACTCTCCTTCGCCGAAAAACCACCTCTCTATCAGGAGAAACTCCGACCCCGTTTCCACTTCACCGCCAACACCGGCTACCTCAACGATCCCAACGGACTCTTCTTCCTCAACGGCACCTACCACCTCTTCTTCCAGCACGATGGCATCCGCGAAAAGAAATGGGGCCACGCCACCTCCACCGACCTCCTCCACTGGACCCAGCACCCCGACGCCCTCGTCCCCCTCAACAACCACCCCGTCTTCTCCGGTTCCGCCGCCATCGATCACCTCAACACCACCGGCTTCGGCACCGCCGAAAACCCGCCCGTTGTCGCCTGCTTCACCGAGTGGGGACTCGGCCAATCCCTCGCCTACTCCACCGACCAAGGTAAAACCTGGACCCGCTACTCCGGAAACCCCGTCCTCAAACGACCAAACGACGAAAAAGCCGACTTCGCCCTCTCCTCCCGCGACCCCCACATCATGTGGGACGCCCCCCGTAGGCGCTGGGTCCTCGTCATGTTCGATAACCCCACCGGAAAGAAAAAATCATCAAACAACGACCACCGCCACGGCTTCTCCATCTTCACCTCGCCCAACCTCATCGACTGGACCTACCGCAGCCACCTCGACAACTTCTACGTCTGCCCCGACGTCTTCCAACTCCCACTCGAAAACACCGACACCACCAAATGGATCGCCATGGACTGGGACCGCTACACCGTCGGCCACTTCGATGGCGAAACCTTCACCCCCCAACAACCCATCGCCCCCCTCGACCAAGGCCCCTCCCAATCCCTCTCCGCCAACCAAAGTTGGAAACACCTCCCCGACGGCCGCACCATCCAAATCTCCTGGATCCGCGACGGCAAATACCCCGGCATGCCCTTCGAGCAACAACTCAGCTTTCCCGTCGAACTCTCCCTCCGGCAAATCGGCGACCACACCCGCCTCTGCAAAAACCCCATCCGGGAGCTCCCAACCCTCTACGGAAAAAAGTCCACCCTCACCGGTAACACCATCCCCACCACCTCCCAAAGCTTCGACCTCCAGCTCGAAGCCACCCTCAAAAAAGACGACACCATCACCCTCCTCGTCCTCGGCCAATCCCTCACCATCTCCCAAACCTCCATCACCGTCCTCAACCAAAAAGGCACCCTCCACTCCCCCTTCCGAAACATCCGCATCCTCGCCGACCTCACCTCTCTCGAAATCTTCGCCAACGACGGCGAGACCACCATGACCTTCACCCTCCTCCCCCCGGGCACCCCCGCCAACATCACCCTCAAAACCACCGGCACCCCCACCATCCAAAAAGCCCACCTCCACCCAATCAACTCCATCTGGAAACCATAACCCCTCCTACCGCCGCAGCGCCTTCCCTCCCCGATACTCCTCAAGATACCCCTGTAACACTTCCACCTGCCCCTTCTTCCCACCCCGCTCCGCGAGCACCAGTGCCCGCTCAACCACCTGCACCGCCGCCTCAAAATTCCCCACCTCGGCATAACCCGCCGCCAAGGTCGCCAGCGTCACCACGTTTCGACCTCCTTCCTTCTCAACCACCGGGCCAATCAAACGCAGCGCTTCCTTCCCGTCCCGCACCTCATCATCACCGTGAGTCGCCAGCACCCAAGCCAGCTTGTTCGCCGCCGGACTCCAACCTTCTTGCAGTTTCAGCGCCGCACGATAACTCCTCACCGCATCTCCCGCCCGGCCCATCCCCAGCAACACATTCCCCAGATGTAAAAACGTCTGCGCCCGCTGCGGTTCCAAGCGCACGGACTCACTCAATTCCACCAGCGCTTCTTCATTCTTCCCCGCAGCCGCATAAGCTAATCCCAGGTTATACCGCAGACTCGCATCCCCTCCCATGAACGGCACCGCCGCCCTCAGGTGCCCCGCCGCCGGCCCCACCGCACCCAACTTGAGAAGCGTCTCCCCTACCTCCTGATTTGCCCGCGCCGTCACCTTGCCTCCCTCAATAAACGGAGCAAACACCGCCACCGCCTCATCAACCCTCTCCTTCTCTAACAAAAGCTCCCCCAACCCATACCGCACCCCGATCACTTCATCCGTCCACTCCGCTTCCCCTTCCAAAAACTCCTTCAAATATCTCACTTCCCGCTCCGGCTTCCCCGCCTTCGCAAAGGCATGCGCATACCGACGCACCTGCGGCTCAAATGGCAACGATGCCCACTGCCCCACAAACGGAACCGCCGACTCCCGCTGTCCCCGCACATCCTGCCCCAACTCACCCACATCCTTCAAAAACACCTCCACTCCCAAGCTTCCCTCATACATCACCGCCACTTTCCCCTTCTCATCTAACAAAAAATGACACGGCAAGGAAATCGGCCCCTGCAACTCCACAAAGGTCCCCCGAAACAACTCCAGCGCCTCCAACAATTCCTTCGTCGCACCCATCCCCTCAAAAGGAAATCCCTCCGGAAGCTCCGCCACTTCTCCCCCCACAAACTCATCCACATTCACCGCAATCACTTCCACCCCAGACTCCCGAATCTCCCTCTCCCGCGCCGCCCATTCCTTCATCTCTTCCACACACAGCGGGCAGGTCCCCGACCACAAACTCAGCACCCGCGCCTTCCCGTCCTGAGCCTTCACCCCCTCCACCTTCGGCAATGGAATCCGCCCCACCATCACCGTCCTCTTCAAGCCCTCCTCCATCACCACCGGCAACTCCCGCACCGCCAACTCCACCTTCGGAGCATCCCAAATCTCAAGCACCCCGCCCCCTTCCACGCCGTCATAAAAAGCGCCCCCCTTCACCATCCCAAACTCCTCCGTCTCCCCACCCGGCCACCGCACCGTCACCCTCGCCTCCTCCGCCTCACCCAACCCAAAGTGCAACCACCGACTCGACTGCGCCAAAAAACCATCCCCCGCCTTCACCGACTTCACCCGCCGCTCACCTCCCACGTCCAGAGTCACTTTCGCCCCAATCGCATCCCGATTCGACCTCGTCCCGCTCAACCGAATCGCCACCCAGTTCCCGCTTTCCCCACCCTCGTTCATCAACAACCTCACCCGCGGAGCCGTCCGGTTACTCACCCAGAAATCCACCCGCCCGTCAAAGTCCCAATCACAGCTCACCACCGCCCGCGCATCATCCGAAAAGTCCAGCCCCGTCACCGATGACACATCCGCAAAGCTCCCGTCTCGCAGGTTCAAAAACGCCGTATTCTTCTCCCGCCCGCTGAACGAACGCCCGCGCCCAATCAATTCACTCAGCGCCTTCCACCCGCGAAAATACGAATCCAATTCACTCTTCTCAGCCTCTTGTTTCTCGGGCGATTGCGACACAACTTGCCGCCAAAAGAAACTTCACAAATCACCCGTGTCCTCCGTCGTGATGAACCCGTTCCCCACGTATAGATCCTCCCACCCGTCGTTATTCAAATCCGCAAATTTCGCCCCCCAGGCCCACCGCCCCATCGTCACCCCCGCCGACACACTCACATCCTCAAAACCATCTCCCCCATTCGCAAACAAACTGTTCCCCCGCGCGTGCCGCTGAAACTCCTCATTCCCGCCCCCGTCCCGAAAATTCCGCTGATACGCAATCCGGTTTCCCGCACTCGAAAACATGTTGCTCACATAAACATCCGACCGCCCGTCGTTGTTAAAATCACCCCATGTCACCCCCATCCCCGCCGATAAATCCTCCACCCCCAACTCGCCCGCCACATCGGTAAACTTCCCACCCTCATTGCGATACAAATTGTTCCGCCCAAAGTCGTTCGCCACATAAAGGTCCGCATCCCCGTCGTCATCGAAGTCCTCCCACGCGCACGCATAACTGTAGCGCCGGTTGTTCGCGTCCATCCCGCTCTCCTTCGTCACATCCTTAAATTTCCACCCGCCCTCATTCCGCAGCAAAATGTTCGGCCCGCCATTGTTCGCATCATGATAAGGCACCGGCTGACCCAAAATCCCACCTTCGCCGTCCCTCTCGCTCATCGGATTTCTCCCGCAAAAATACAAATCCAAATCACCATCCAAATCATAATCCGCCGCCGCCAACGAATGCAGATTCCCCTCCGACTTCACCTCGGCCTTTTTCGTAAACTTCCCCGTCCCGTCATTCTCCATCAGCACAAAATACCAAGCCTGCGCCATCGCCAAATCCTGGTCCCCGTCATTGTCCAAATCCACAAACAACGCCCCCCGCGTCACTTCCATCCAGTCCACTCCCGACTCCGACGAAACATCACGCAAGCGTCCATCCCTCTCCCGCACATAAAGCCGGTTCGGCAAACCTCCCTGCTGGCAAACATACAAGTCCTCCAGCCCATCCCCGTTCACATCCCCCAACGCCAGCCCCTGCAACCCATTCACCTCCACCCCAAAATCTCCCATCAGCCGCGACCGCCAATAATCCACCCCACGCATCATCTGCCCCTCAAACGACTCCACCCCCTCAAACACCGCCGCCGTCCCATCCACAAATCGCAAACCACCTTCCTTCGAAACCACCTCTTCAAAACTCAAACACGCCACCCGCTCCAACTTCACCCCCTCCTTCTGACTCCACCCGCAACGCCACCGCCCACTCTGCTGCACCACCACCCCACCACGCCGTCCACTTCCTTGATAAAAAACCTCAGTCTCAAAGTCCCCCCACATCTTCTCCGGATTCCGCACCGACACCGTCTTTAACTTAAAGTCCACCTCCCCCTCAAAGCCTGCCCGCAACCCCTCAACTCCCTCACCGTTCCCACTCCCCCGAAAAACCCGCACCTGCCCGTCCTCATAAACTCCCTCCAGTGTCACCGGCCGAAAATCCCCCCGCTGCTTCCACTCCCCTCCATCACCCCCAATAATCTCCTCAAGAACCTTCCCCGTCGCCTCACTCACCACCTCCGACTCCCACCCCGCATCGTTCAAAGCATCTTCTTTCCCCAGCACCGACTCCAATCCGTTCCGCACTTCAACCGATGGCACCACCACCGACTTCTCCCCCCAAGCCCCCGCAGCCCCGACCATCATCAAAAGTAAAAACCGTCGCGCCCAATTCATCGGCTCCCAAATTCCCCCTTCCCCCCTCCCAAGTCAATCCACACCTTCCATCTCTGCCTCTCCCAAAACGTTGCCCTCACCCGCTCCTTTGCTAAAGTCCCCAAACACCCGATGAAACTTCTCTCCCTTCTCATCTCACTCACTCTCCCCGTCCTCGCGACCGATGACATCGTCGTCGCCAACTTCGAAGGCCAAAACTACGGCGATTGGCTCATCGCCGGCACCGCCTTCGGCAAAGCACCCGCCACCGGAAAACACGGCACCCAACACGCTGTCACCGGCTTCCAGGGCAAGGGCCTCGTCAACTCCTTCACCCATGGCGACAAACCCACCGGCCACCTCCTCTCTCCCCTTTTTAAGGTCGAACTCGACCACCTCAACTTCCTCATCGGCGGTGGCCACCAACCCGGCAAACTCGAACTCCAGCTCCTCGTCAACGACCAGGTCGTCCGCCGCGCCACCTCTCTCATCAACGACGAAAAACTCCACCCCGGCACCTGGAACGTCGCCGACCTCAAAGGCAAGGAAGCCCAACTCCGCATCATCGACAAAGCCACCGGCGAATGGGGCCACCTCAACGTCGACCACATCGTCCAAAGCACCGAACCCACCCCCTCCCCAAAAATCGAGCAACCCAAAAAAGCGGCCCCTCCGGTCGCCAAAAAGGCCGACACCCCACCCGCCAAACCGGCCCCCAAAGCCATGCCAAAAGAGGCTCCCAAAGTAGCTCAAACTCCTCAGCCAAAACCTCAACCCAAGGCCGACCCCAAGCCCAAACCCCAACCAAAAACGACCCCAAAACCCGCAGCAAAACCCGCGCCCGCCACCTTCGCCTACAACCACCCGCACCGCCCCCAATTCCACTTCACCTCTCAAAAAGGCTGGATCAACGACCCCAACGGCATGGTCCACGATGGCCAACACTACCACCTCTACTTCCAGCACAACCCCCACGGCACCAACTGGGGCAACATGACCTGGGGCCACGCCACCAGCACCGACATGGTCCGCTGGACCCAACACCCCCACGCCATCACCCCCTACACCGTCGATGACCGAAAAGGCACCATCTTCTCCGGCACCGCCGTCATCGATCACAACAATTCCCTCGGCGTCCAGCTCGGCGATACCAAGACCCTCGTCGCCTTCTACACCTTCGCCAACAAGCCCAAGTTCTACCAGGCCATGGCCTACTCCACCGACAACGGAAAAACCTTCACTCTCTGGAACGAAGGCCGGGCCATCGTCGACAACCAGGGCTTCGACTCCGGCGAGCGCGACCCCAAGGTCTTCTGGCACGCCCCCTCCCAAAAATGGGTCATGCTCCTCTGGGTCCAACAAAAATCCAATCAGCACCCCACCGGCACCGCCCGCTTCTTCACCTCCGATGACCTCGCCCATTGGACCCACGCCTCCGACCTCAAACGCGACTGGGTCTTCGAGTGCATGGACCTCGTCCACCTCCCGCTCGATGGCGACAAATCAAAAACCCACACCCTCATCTACGATGCCTCCTTCGACTACGAAGTCGGCAGCTTCGATGGCAAAGAGTTCAAAAACACCACCCCCACTCTCAAACAACAGGAAGGCCACTACTACGCCGCCCAAACCTTCAACAACTCCCCCGATGACCGCACCGTCATCATCGGTTGGATGCGCGGCAACACCGAACTCGCCCACCAGCTCAAACTCCCCTGGAACCAACAAATGTCATTCCCCTCGGAAATGACCCTGCGCTCCACCAAGGACGGCCCCCGCCTCTTCCTCTGGCCCGTCAAGGAGATCGACCAACTCGTCACCAAATCCCACGAGCTCAAAAATGGCGACCTCTCCGCCCTCCCCAAGCTCGACCTCCAGGACCTCACCATCCAATTCTCCCCCTCCAAAGAGCAGTTCACCATCTTCGAACTCCAGCACTGCCGCCTCCGCTACGATCTCGAAAAAGGCCTCCTCCAATGCCTCCAACCCGGCAACAAATGGGCCACCCTCTGCCGCCACCTCGCACCCCGCGATGGCAAAATCTCCCTCCGCCTCCTCATCGACCGCATGTCCGTCGAAGCCTTCGCTCACCAGGGTGAAATCACCGGCGCCCTCGTCCTCGACCCCCGCCTCGCCCCCAACACCCAAAACATCGTCGGCGCCCAAATCCACCACCTCACCATCCGCGAACTCAAATCCTCCTGGAAATAAACCACCCCCAAAAGGCAGGGACGGATCTCCGGGCCCTCCGGCTGCTTCCACCCCGCTCCCCCTTCCACCCCCAAACCACCCACAACCATCTCCCCCGCAAAAGGCTGCCAACGGCAGCAAACAATCAAAGCATGGGGCTTCAGCCCCATGACCCCCAACCTCCCGAATCACCCACAACCTCCCCTCGCCCATGAAACACCTCCTCATCCTCCCCCTCCTTCTTTCCCAACTCACCGCTGCCGAAAAAACCCCGCACCCCACCTGGACCGATCCCGCCAAGGCCACCCGGGAAGCCCCCTCCTTCCTCATCCAAGGCGAATACCACGCCAAAGACGCCCCCCTCGCAGCCCAGGTCGTCGCCCTCGGCGGAGCAAATTTCGAAGTCTACCTCCTCGAATCCGGACTCCCCGGACTCGGTTGGAACCGCACCAAAGCCCGCCACCACCTTCTGGGAACCCTAGCCGACGGCCTTGTCACCTTCCCTCCGAATCACAACCACTCCGCCCAGATCGAAGAAGGAAAAATCACCATCCTCCGGGATGGAGATGAAAACCCCATCATCCTCCCCCGCATCACCCGCACCAGCCCCACCCTCGGCGCCAAACCACCCAAAGGATCCACCATCCTCTTCGATGGCACCTCGGTCGAACACTGGACCAATGGCAAGATGATCGACGGCCTTCTCCAGGCCACCGGCACCACCAGCAAACCCACCTTCAAGAGCTACCAACTCCACCTCGAATTCCGCACCCCCTACAAACCCTTCGCCCGCGGCCAGGGCCGTGGAAACAGCGGAGTCTACTTCGGCGCACGCTGGGAAACCCAGATCCTCGACTCCTTCGGCCTCGACGGAAAAATGAACGAGTGCGGCGGCATCTACTCCATCGCCGCCCCCCGCCTCAACGCCTGCCTCCCCCCGCTCACCTGGCAGACTTACGATGTCGACTTCACCGCCGCCCAATTCAACCCCGACGGCACCCGCTCCACCTGGCCCAAAATGACCGTCAAACTCAACGGCATCATCGTCCATCAGGATCGTGAGCTGAACAAAGACTTCACCGGATCCGCCCCCAGCAACACCCCTCTCAAGGACGAACCCCTCCCCGTCTTCCTCCAAAACCACGGCAACCCCGTCGTCTTCCGCAACATCTGGGTCCTCCCCAAATAACGCTATCCCCTTGCGCTCCCCCACCCCCACGTGTCTCCTTCCCCCGTGCCGCGCAACATCCCTCTCTTCATCGCCTTCCGGCTCCTCTTCAACGCGCGCTTTTACTACCCGGTCTTCGCCGTCCTCCAGCTCGACTACGGCCTCACCATGGCCCAGTTCGCCATTCTGAATGCCGTCTGGGCCGTCTCCATCGTCCTCCTCGAAGTCCCCTCCGGTGCCCTTGCCGATAAAATAGGCCGCAAGCGCATGGTCGTCATCGCCTCGATCCTCATGATCGTCGAGATGGCCCTCATCGCCTTCGTCCCCTTCGGAAACGCCTCCCTCATCTTCTGGGTCTGGGTCATCAACCGCATCCTCTCCGGCGCGGCCGAAGCCTCCGCCAGCGGAGCCGATGAAGCCCTCGCCTACGATTCCTTCCCCGCCGCCGAGCGCGAATCCCGCTGGCCCCAGGTCCTCTCCCGCCTCATGACCTTTTCCTCCTGCGCCTTCATCGTCGCCATGCTCGTTGGAGGAGCGATCTACGATGTCGACTTCCTCAACAACCTCCTCGGCACCTCGCTTGAAAAGGAAACCGTCATCCGCTTCCCCATCTACCTCACCCTCCTCTCCGCCCTCATCACCCTCCCCATCGCGCTCTCGATGAAGGAACCCGAGGCCGACTCCGGAGACCTCGCCGAAGAATCAGTTTGGGGAAACATCTCCAAAGCCGCCACCTGGATCATCGCCACCCCCGTCGTCTTCGCCCTCATCCTCGCCGCCCTCGTGCACGACACCCTCATGCGCCTCTTCCTCACCATGAACTCGGAGTACTACCGGCTCATCGACCTCCCCGAGAGCGCCTTCGGCATCATCGGCGCGAGCTTTGCCGCCATGGGCATTATCATGCCCCGCATCGCCCGTCGCATGGTTGAGTCCGGTAAGATGGCCACCAACTACCTCTACGTCTCCGCCTTCACCTTCCTCGGTCTCCTCGGCATCGCCCAGGCCTGGCGACACTACGGCGTCCTCGTCGTCATCCTCTTCTCCGCCGGCTTCGGCCTCCTCAATTTCTTCTCCTCCCACTACCTCAACTCCAAGGTCGACTCCCGCCACCGCGCCACCGTCCTCAGCTTCAAAGGCCTCGCCCTCAACATCGGCTTCGGCACCACCAGCCTCCTCTACGCCGCCCTCCTCAAGGGCGTCGATAACGACTTCGAAGCCAGCCTCGCCTACCTCGCCCCCTCCTTCATCCTCATGCTCGCCCCCCTCATCGCCTACTACCTCCTCAAAGTCCGCCCCCAACTCAAATCTTCGTAATCGCCTTTCCCACCGCCGCCTTCGGCTTCGGAATCAGCCACTCCACACACCCCGGCACCATCCGCTGCCACGCCAGCGCCTTCGTCAGATCGGATAGTATTTCCGACTCCGACCGACGATTCACCATATTCGTATCTTCCAGAAATTGCGTCACCGTCTGCCCTGCCGCCCGCTCAATCGGCAAGGTGAACCACAGCGCCAGCGTCGCCAGACCCAGCACCGCAAACACGATCCCAATCGCCATCGATGGCGGAATTCGCGTCGCCACCGCGCCAAAAACCACAATCACCGTGGTGAACGCTGGAGCCGCCCAGCCAAATTTCACCGCCCACTTCCGCCAACCCACCACTTTCTCCTGCCGCCGCGCCATCAGCACAATCCCCGCCAGCAGACCTGCTGCCGCCACATCCTTCGCCACCTTGGAGCTCGCCAAACCCGGCGGAATCACCAGCCGATCAGGCCCCAGGGCCAAAAAGGGACGCCGCTTCACTTCCACCAACACCTCGGATGCCTTCCCCTGCTTCAGCACCGCCCGCGCAAAATCCTCCCCCGTCGGCGTCACCGGCACCTCCCCGCAGCGCCTCACCGTCCGGTCACAGAAGAACCGACGCGCCACCGCCGAGACAACAACGGTCAGAATTCCAAAGAGCAGTAAGAGCTTCCACATGATTTCGAGAGTCATACCCTCTCCTGCCAGACGTGACTTTTGAATTTCATTTTTCAACTTTTCGCGCAAACTCCGCGCCCACACCAAAAACCCCCGTTTAAAATGGCCGAAAATCAAGACCACTCCGCATCCCAGGTAACCCCCACTTCCAATCAGAATCTCATCATCGGGATCGTCATGGGTGCCGTTGTCCTCCTCCTCCTCTTCATCGTCATCAACCAACAGTCCGATTCCAAGGCTCCCGAAGATGATGAGCTGGCCCAACTCAAACAGGAAGTGGAAGACGCCCGTGCCAGCAGCCGGACCAGCATCGGATACGCCCCCGGACAAAACTCCGAGGCCCTCGCCGTCAAAATCAAACAAGACGTCGACGCCCTCAATAGCATGCTCTCCAACCAGCAGGCCAACCTCGATCGCCTCCGTGGCTCCGAGGAAGCCGTCCGCAACCTCTCCCGCCAAAACACCGACCTCCAGAACCAACTCTCCCAATCCCGGATCAACGCCCAGCGCGTCCCCGGTCTCGAAGCTCAAATCGCCACTCTTCGGGCCGATCTCGCCAGCGCCCAGGACCGCCTCAACAACTCGGTCGATGAATCCACCGTCGAGTCCATGCGCTCACAACTGGCCACCGCCCGCAATGACGCCACCGCTCTCCAGCAGCAGATCAACCAGCTCAAAGCCGAAATGGCCACCATGGTCGATCGCAACCGCCTCGCTGTCCTGCAGGCACAAATCTCCCCCCTCGAAGAGGAAAACCGCAAGCTCCGTGCCGAACTCCAGCAGCTCCGCGCAGATGCCGACCGCGCCAAGCTCTTCGTCACCCGTGACAAGCTCTCCCCCCGCGCCCAAAAACTCTTCGGGGAACTCGTCCGCCTCGAGGGCAACGCCCCCGCCGCCCGTCTCAAAGCCTACGAGCGCATCGGCCAGGACCTCAACGCCCGCGTCGTCGAGTCCGCCACCTTCAAGACCGGCAGCTCCGCTCTCGATGCCACACACGAAGACCACATCAAAAAGATCGCCGCCACCGCCCCCGGAAACGCCTTCTTCCTCGTCGTCGGCTACGCCTCAAAAACCGGCGACCTCCAGCAAAACCGCGAGCTCTCCGCCAAGCGCTCCACCCGCGTCGCCTCGGTCGTCAACTACCTCAAGCAACAGGGACAGGAAGTCCAGGCCGTCTACCTCGGCGAGACCGACCGCTTCGGCGCCCAAGCCGCTCCCAACCAAGTCTGCGAAGTCTGGGAAATCCGCCCGTAACTTCCACTCAATCTTCCAAAGGCCCTTCCGAAATTCGGGAGGGTCTTTTTTTGTCCCCACCAAGGGCCAACACCCCGCCCCAAATGCAGAGTCTAGGCCCACTCCCCAAGGGCCAACGGCCCGCCTCATACCAGCCCAGGGCAACGCCCTGGGTTTCCCACCCGCAGGGTCCATAGAGCAAGCCCGGCACACCGCTCCCCTGACAACCCACCCGCCGCTCTTCCTTCCCCCCCGCCGCTGAATACCAAACGACTCCCACTCCACCAAAAAATAATCCCCTACGATCACCTCGTCGCGGGCCGCACCGGAACCCCGAGCTTCTTAAAATACTCCTTCGCCTCCGGCACCGTGTGCTGCCCAAAATGGAAAATACTCGCCGCCAACACCGCATCCGCCTTCCCCTCCTCCAACACATCCACCATGTGCTGCAAATTCCCCGCACCCCCACTCGCAATCACCGGAATCCCCACCGCCTCGCTCACCGTCCGGGTCAGCTCAATGTCATAACCATCCTTCGTCCCGTCCGCATCCATGCTCGTCAACAAAATCTCTCCCGCGCCCCGATTGTAAACCTCCTTGGCCCACTCGATCGCATCCAATCCCTTCACCGGATTCCTCCCCCCGTGCGTGAACACCCCCCACTTCCCGGGCGCGATCTGCTTCGCGTCAATCGCCACCACAATACACTGGTTCCCAAACGCCTTCGCCCCCTCGTCCACCACCTCGGGCCGATGAATCGCCGCCGTGTTCACCCCCACCTTGTCCGCCCCCGCCAGCAACATCCGCCGCATATCCTCCACCGTCCGGATCCCGCCACCCACCGTCAACGGCACAAAACAATGCGCCGCCGTCTGGCTCACCACATCCACCATCGTGTCACGCCCGTCCGATGACGCCGTGATATCCAAAAAAACAATCTCGTCCGCCTGCTGCTCGTTATAAGCCATCGCCGACTCCACCGGATCCCCCGCATCCACCAAATCAACAAAGTTCGTCCCCTTGACCACACGGCCATTGGTAACGTCGAGACAAGGAATAATCCGCTTGGCAAGCATGCCCTGATGTAGCCGCGCGCCCCGAACCTCGCAAGACCTACATTCCCCAACCCCCGCGTTTCGCACGCTTCGCCGTAGCCTCAAGCTTCCGCAACTCGCTCTCACGATTCCGCCGCGAGGTCCCGTCCGGCGTTTCCTCCCCCTTCGTGTGAATCCGCGCCAACCCTTCCTTTACCAAGGTCTCATGCCAAAACCCCTCTCCCTCCACCTCCACAAAGGCGTAAAAACGCCCGCTCGTATAAACTTCCTCCCACATCGTATAAACCGTCAGCTCCTTCCCCTTCAACCCGGAGGCCGCAAATTTCTTCGCCGCCTCCCCCAGCTTCAGCGTCGTCTTGTAATCCAATCCCCCAAAGTAATCCCCCTGCTGACCCACCCGCTTCCGGTGATCCGCATACGGCTTGTCCTTGCTCTCCGCCGTATCCACAAAATACATCCGTAATTCCACCACCCGGCCGTCGCTCGTCTTGATCTTGAAACTATCTCCGTCGTTGTAGGTGTCCGGAATGTATTCGCAGTCATAGAGCACGTAGAACTTCCCCTGCCGCTCATCCTTCTTGCTCGTGACCTCGCTCTTCTCCGTCCGCTTGGTGTAGCCCGGGTCATCCTTCGATTTGTAGGTCTCGTGGAACTTGATCGCGATCGCCGCCACCACAAGGATCCCGGCTAAAATGGTCTTCAGTTTGCTTTTTTTCATCTGGGGGAAATTTCTCACAGCCCGGTGTTTCCGCGATATTCGCGATACGTCCCGGTTGGCACCACCACCGGTCGCCATTCACGTTTCAACCGACGGTATTTCTTAATAAACGCCGTCGGATCAGCCCAATTCTCCCAACTCCGCGCCACGCTCTCCCGCCACATTCCGATCCTCAGATTATGCCGGATCTCGAAGTGCAGATGCGCCGCATACATCCCCCGGTTATTCCCCATCGTCCCGATCTTCTGGCCCCGCTTCACCATATCCCCCTTCTTCACCAGGAAAGTACGAAGATGCCCGTACTGCGAATCACAATACTTCACCTGCCCCGTCGCCGGATCACGATAGGCATGCCGGATCAGGACCACCCGCCCCCAACCCACCCGCACATCCGCCGCAAAGGTCACCACCCCGTCCGCCACCGCGTAGATCGGATCGTGCAGATCGGAGTCTCCTCCGCCCGTCCCGTTCCAGTCTTCGCCAAAATGAACCGGGGGCGTCAGCCGAATCCCTCGCGCCTTGTAATATCCCGCCGCATTGGGCTTCCCCACCGGGAAATCAAATCCGTCCGCCAGCTTCACTCGCACCTGCCCCTGCGCCCATCCCGAAAGAAGAGCTAAAACAACGAACAACCGAACCGACATGAACTCCTAGCTTTTAGCAGACGCCGCCCGCTTTAGGCGATCCATAATCGCCACCCCCACTCCGGTGTTCGATACCGCCTCCGCCACAATCAAATCCACTCCCGCCGCATCCAGCTTCCGCAAACAATAAAACAACCTCACCGAAGCCTCGGACAACTTCCCTTTCCCGGGCGACAAGGTCTCAACCGCCTCCCACTCCGTCAAATTCACCAGAGAAGTCCCCCCTTCACCCCGATAGCTCAGCAAGCCGTACTTCTTCCCCTCCTCCGGCACAAACTGCCCCGGCTTCTCCACCACCATCAGCGGAGTCGCGGGCGCATAATGACTCTCAATCTGACCCGGTGCCTCCACCTTCCCGCCCGGCTTATTCTTCACCCGCTCCACTTTCCCAAACTTTCTCAAATCCTCCTTCGAGATCGGCCCCGGTCGCAGCAAGCGCAACACCGGACCCTTCTCCGTCATCGTCGGAGCCACAATCGTGCTCTCCAGTCCGTCCCGGCACGCACCGCCATCAATAATGAGCGGAATCCTCCCTCCCAATTCCTCCATCACCGCCTGCGCCGAGGTCGGACTGATCCGCCCAAAACGATTCGCACTCGGCGCCGCAATCGGCCCATGCACCTTCGCCACTTCCCTCATGATCTCATGCGCACTCAACCGCACCGCCACCGTATCCAGACCGCTCGTCACCAAATCAGGAACTTCCGCTTTCTTCGGCAACACCAGGGTCAAGGGCCCCGGCCAATATTCCTTAATGAGATCGTCCACCAACTCCCGCACATCCTCCGGCACCACTGCCACGCGATCCAAATCGTCTTTCCTCCCAATATGCACAATCAGCGGATCAAATGACGGACGCTCCTTCACCTCAAAAACCTTGCTCACCGCCTCCGCATTGAAAGCACAAGCCGCCAGCCCGTAGACCGTCTCGGTCGGCAAAGCCACCACCTCACCCTCGGCCAAAAGAGCGACCGCTTCATCTACCGTATCACGCCAATCTTCGAAGTCGGCAACACTCAGTTTCGTATCCACGGCAAGGACCCTAGCAGAGTCACCACAAATGAAACACGCAATTTGTCTCCCCTTCTCCGGCCCCCGGCCGCCATCAACCAAACTTCGTATTGGTTTCACCTCCCATTCCCGATACGCTCCCCCCGTGCCGCAAAACATCGTGCTGATCGGATTCATGGGGACTGGTAAGTCCACCATCGGTCGCGAATTGGCCAAGATGCTCAACTACCCCCTCGTCGATACCGACCACCTCATCGAGGAAAAAGCCGGCAAACCCATTCCCGCCATCTTTGCAGACGAAGGCGAAACCGCCTTCCGCGACCGCGAATCCGCCGTCCTCACCGACCTCCTCGATCACGAAAGCTCCATCATCTCCACCGGCGGCGGCATCATCGTCAGAGAGGAAAACCGCCAAATCCTCCGGCAACTCGGATACGTCGTCTGGCTCGTCGCCAAACCCAGCGAGATCCTCGAGCGCACCTCGCGGAACTCCAACCGACCCCTCCTCAATAACGACGACCCCGAGGGCACCATCACCAAACTCCTCGACGAGCGCACCCCGCATTACCGCGAAACCGCCCACCTCAGCATCGAGACCGACCAACTCTGCTTCGATGAAATCTGCCAGGGCATCATCGAGTCCGCCCGCTACTATTTCTCCAAACCGTAGCCCCCATGGACGCGGCCATCGTCAAAAAGAACGTCCAATTCATCGCCCGCCAACTCGGCTTCGATGACTGCCGCATCGCCCAAGCCACCCGCGCCCCCCACGCCGACCGCTACCTCGAATGGCTCGAGCAAGGACAGGCCGGCGACATGACCTGGCTCGAGCGAAACATCGAACGCCGCTGCGACCCCCGCGAAGTCCTCCCCGGCTGCAAGTCTGTCATCACCCTCGCCCTCAACTACCTCCCCGCCAAAGAACACCCCGACACCGGATACCGCATCGCCAAGTATGCGTGGAACGACGACTACCACGACCTCATCGAGGACAAACTTAAGGACCTCGATCTCGCCCTCCAGGACATGGGCGGCACCCAACGTTACTACGTCGATACCGGCCCCGTCCTCGAGCGCGACTTCGCCTCCGCCGCCGGCCTCGGCTGGAATGGCAAGTCCACCGTCCAGATCCACAAAAAACTCGGCACCTGGTTCTTCCTCTGCGAGCTCCTCACCACCCTCCATCTCGAGCCCGACCAACCCTCCACCGACCACTGCGGAAAATGCACCGCCTGCATCCAGGCCTGCCCCACCCAAGCCATCACCGGCCCCCGCAAGATGGAAGCCACCCGCTGCATCTCCTACCTCACCATCGAGCACAAGGGCTCCATCCCCCTCGAATTCCGCAAAGCCATGGGCGACCGCATCTACGGCTGCGATGACTGCCTCGACGCCTGCCCCTGGAACCGCTTCGCCCAAATCTCCCGCGAAACCAGCCTCCACGCCCGAAAGAAAATCTTCGACCACAAACTTCGCGACTTCCTCGCCATGACCGTCGAGGACTTCCGCACCGTCTTCGCCAAATCCCCCATCAAGCGCATCAAACGCGAGCGCTTCCTCCGCAACGTCTGCGTCGCCCTCGGCAACACCGGCACCAAAGCCGACCTCCCCGCCCTCCACGCCACCCTCCACACCGAAGCTTCCCTAGTCGCCGAACACGCCCAATGGGCCATCGCCGAAATCAACAACCGCCCCCAGCAAAGCAATTCCTAATTCTCTCCCCCCCAAATAGGGAGCGTTGCCTTCCAGGCTAACGCCCTCAACCAAGCCCTTCAGAGTTCAAATCTCACTGTTCACTGCTCAAAGTTCACCTCTCCCCAACCAAGCCAATATGGAGCGTTGCCTTCTAGGCTAACGTCCTCAACCAAGCCCCTTCAGAGTTCACAACCCGGCCCCTTCAAAGTTCAAATCTCACTGTTCACTGCTCAAAGTTCACCTCTCCCCAACCAAGCCAATAGGGAGCCTTGCCTTCTAGGCTAACGTCCTCAACCCGGCCCCTTCAAAGTTCAAATCTCACTGTTCACTGCTCAGACCTCACCTCCCCTCAACCCGGCCCTTTCAAAGTTCAAATCTCACTGTTCACTGCTCAAAGTTCACCTCTCCCCAACCAAGCCAATATGGAGCGTTGCCTTCTAGGCTAACGTCCTCAACCAAGCCTTTCAATGTTCAGTGTTCAAAGCCCACTGCCCACTGCCCACTGTCCACTGTCCACTGTTTAGAGCCCCTCATCCTTGACTCACGATAGCATCACGTGATACTATCACCCCATGACTCCTCCCTTCACCATCACCCCTCTCATCCTCCGCTGGGTCAGCCAGATCGAGCGATTGATCGGACGAATCGAAGGCCTCGATCAACCCAAACCTCAAGCCCACCTTCGCAAGACCAACCGCGTCCGAACCGTCCACGGAAGCCTTGCCATCGAGGGAAACACCCTCGACCTCGACCAAGTCACCGCCCTCATGGACGGCAAGCGCGTCCTCGGTCCCCGGGAAGAAATCCAGGAAGTCCTCAATGCCATCCAGACCTACGATGACTTAGCCGACTTCGCCCCCCTCCAATCCAAGTCCCTCCTCAAAGCCCACAAGCAAATGATGCAGGGCCTCATCCCCAATGCCGGGAAATGGCGCCGCAAAAACGTCGGCATCCTCAAGGGCTCAAAAGTCTCCCACATCGCCCCCCAGGCCGACCGCGTCCCCCACCTCATGGACGACCTCTTCGCCTTCCTCGCGAAAGACGACCTCCACCCCCTCATTCGCTCCAGCGTCTTCCACTACGAACTCGAATTCATCCACCCCTTCCAGGATGGCAATGGCCGCATCGGTCGCTTTTGGCAGAGCGTCCTCCTCTACCACTACCATCCCGCCTTCGAGTTCATCCCCATCGAGTCCCTCATCAAGGATCATCAGCAAGACTACTACCAAGCCTTGGAAAAATCCGACCGCGCCGGCGACTCCACCCACTTCGTCGAATTCGCCCTCGAAATGATCCACCGCGCCCTCGAAGACTTCCTCCAAAACTTCAGCCCCAAACCTCTCACCGCCGAAGAACGACTCACCCGCGCCGCACAGGAATTTTCCAAGCGAACATTCTCACGCAAAGACTACCTCGCCCTCTTCAAAACCATCTCCACCGCCACCGCCAGCCGCGACCTCAAACAAGGCGTCGACTCCGGCCTCCTCCAGAAACAAGGCGACAAAGCCCAGACGAGCTACGAATTCCGAAAATCCTAAGGCGATTCACCGCATGTGGCTCCGGGTCAGAGACCGACATTCTGCCCGAATATCGCTAACTCAAGGCTCCCTCTGATTACTGAATTACAATCAGTTAAGCTCATTTTCTTCAAAGTATGCCTGACAATTTTCTTTCTTCGTTGTATGTATCGTGTATTTTTGGAATTGGTTAAGATCATCATCACCTTGTGATGATAATGATAATTATTTACATTTACCTTACAGCGAAAATAAGAAAACACCCCAATCATCTCATTAACACATACGAATAAAAAAGTATTTTAAATGAAAATTTCAGATCTACTAAAAAGCAATAACTCCATTAAATCCCTATCCATAGGTCAGTTAGCTTCGGCGATGAATATCCAGACTGATAGCGAAGCAAGCTTCTGCATGCTTTTGGGGGCTGGCGCTTCCCGAAGTAGTGGGATTAAAACTGGGCAGGAGATGGTCGAAGAATGGCGACTCAAAGCCTATCAGGAGCTGGCAGACGACGATACACCTCGCTCAGCGAAATACCAAATCGAATGGCTCGGAGACAACCAAAAGTGGTATGATGCAGCGAACGAATATGCATCTTTAGTCGAACACTGTTACCCAAATTCAAAAACAAGGCGCCGACTTTTTGAAAATGAAATAAGTAAAGGAATCCCATCGATAGGGTACTCCTATCTTGTTCGCCTCGCCGAAAAGCGCTTTTTCTCTGCTGTGTTTACCACAAACTTCGACGATTTAGTGAACGAAGCATTTTATCAATTTTCAGCTGTAAGGCCAATAGTGTGCGCTCATGATTCCATCATCGATGATGTCAGCATAACCTCAGAAAGATCAAAAATAATTAAACTTCACGGGGATTACCTTTTCAACAACATAAAAAATACAGATGATGAGTTGAAATCCCTAGAAGAAAACATCAGAAAAAAACTAGCCCAATTCTTGAATGAGTATGGTTTGGTCGTCTCGGGATATTCAGGAGGAGATGAGTCTGTGATGGACACCCTAAACAAACTAATTGATTCTGAATCAGGAGCCCTTCCCTATGGAATCTATTGGTGCATGAGACATAGTGACTGGGTGGGCCCCAAGCTAATGGAACTTTTGGTTAAAAAAAAGAAGGATGTATTCGTCGTCCTAGTTGACGGGTTTGATGAACTTCAAGCAGATCTATACTCAAGACTAATTGGCGACTCCACTCCATTCAATTCTAAAATCGCATCTGATCGAGCCACCAAAATAATCACTAGCTACTTGGAAAATGAACAACTTAAATCATCAAATAACAAAGTCATCAAAAAACATCTAAGTGAATTGGAGAAGGAAGGAAACACATCCCTCATAAATGATGTTTTAATGTCTCTAAACGAACAAAGCCTAGCATCATCTGGATTGAGTGATTCAGAACTTCTAACATTTTTTGAAATTGAAAAAATCCTGAAGTCTCGAGATCTACAAGGAGCTTCTGATCGTATCGAAATTGAATTAAAAAATACTGATAGCCGCCAATTCAAGGAACTACTACTCGAGCGAAAACTATCCTGCTCAGTAACCCTTCACAAAAAGGATTGCGCTACCGACGCTATCGACAAGTTAATGGAGCTTACACCTCAAAACTATTTTATAGAGTTGAGAAGAGTTGGTCTTTTGGATGACCGAAAGGAGCGTCTTAAATCATTAAAGAAATTAGTGGGTAAGTACCCTCATAGTATGGCTGTGAAAAACGCTCACGTCCAAGAATTAAAAGGAGCTTCTTTCGCTGGATACGGAGGGGATGGGACAATATCAAAAAAGCAGGTTATTGAAGAACTGGAAAATCTGTTCGCGATTAATCCCAGCATAAGAAATCCAGTCTTATTGGAGATTTTCAACATGCTGATAAAAAATAAAAAGTATGCTAAGTCTGGAGAGAAACGACTCAAGGAAATCGTAAACCTCTTTCTTCTTCAAGACCCGATTGGCCCCCAAACCATGTCAGTTCTGTCCACTTACTGTGAGGATTTGGGTGTCGATAAGCATGACAACAAATCACTCTTCGTCTATTTGCTGAATTCGTTTCAAGATCATTTTCCGCGCCAAGAATCCTCTTATCTTCCGATAATTGTGGATGCTTGCTGTGATTGGAAAAAGTTCGCTCTTTTAAGAGATGTCTTAATTCAATGCGCTAGCAATGACGAGCTACAGCGCGACGAAGATTACATTACGACACTAATGGACGTCTACTACGACGTTTACCGAAACCTCGACGAAGCTATTATAATTGGTGAGAAATTTCTGGAAAGCAACAAGGGTAAGAGAGTCGAGCTAAAGCTTTTCGATCTTCATCTAGCCGACAAAAATTTCGAAAAATCTGGAACTCTTTTGAAGGGCCTTGAAGGAGCCATTTCTCTTAATAAGCAAATAGAAATGAGTGCTGAAATATTAGGTGAACAAGGTAACTATCAAGATGCCATCGACCTCATAAACTCGGTTCCAGATCGAAGAGATTTTGAAGAGAGATATCTAGCTTTAATTTCTTACTACAATCTTCAAATGGAAAAGTGGGATCTTGTTTATCATCTTTGTTCTAAATTTCTTCAAAAAAGATCGTCTTCAAGTGATTTTACACCGATACGGATTAACCACGAACTAGCACGAAAGAATAGACCAAAGTCCGCGAAGGTCAAAAAAGTGAACTTGACCCATCTGCTTACAGAAAAGCAGGGGAAAATGACAAAGGCTGTAATTTACAACCTTCTAGATGATACCGAGAAAACAAAATCGTCAATTAGAGAAGCAGTTGAGTCCAAATTTTCGGCAGGACCTTTGCTTCTGAAATGGCCCGCTATGAAGAACATGAGGGAATATATTGAAGAGGTGATTGCAGAATTCGGCGGTTCGAAACGCTCTTTAGATAGCTTGGAATCCAAGGAGTCTTAAAGTTTGGATGACTCAGGGAAAAGTATGCTGGGTATAGTGAAAAATGGAATCCTCACCGCGCCCCTAGCTGCAAGAACTATTCCTAGCATAAAAAAAGATCGAGTTCCCTATAGAATAAGGGTTTGAAGAGTCACAAGCTCCTATTTCTGCATCGCATTTCCTTTCCTCTCACCGCCTGCTCCACTCCTGCCACCGGCTTCATCACTGCGGATGAACCATTTACCGCATCGCTTCGCGGAAGTGCTTTCGACACATCGCCACATACCGCTCGTTCCCGCCGATCACGACTTGCGACCCTTCCAGTTATTTTTCTGACGCGGATGAGGTACACTGATCCACCTTCATCCAGAGGATCATGGCCTGAACCTCAGGCCTCCGGAAACTCTTGCGAATTGACATCTTGCTTGCTGCTCAGAACACGGACGACGATGAGTTGAGCGTCAATCACGCGGAAATAGAAACAGCGACCACGGTAAGGCAAGCCTCGCAAGCCGGGACTCACGTCTTCACGAGGTGAGCCGCACAGCCCCTTTCTGGCATGATCGTAGAGCTTTTCCGTGAGATCGCAAAGGAAGCGTTCAGCAGAAAGCGGGCTGGCTTTTTCATCCGCAATATAATCATAAATGCTCCGAAGGTCTGCTTTCGCAGTGTCGGTGAGGACGAGCCGTAACGGGTTCAAAGCGACTTCCTAATCAACGATTGCGGCGTAGAGAGATTCGGCGCTATCATATTCATGGGTGCGTCCGGCTTGGAGATCAGCGTCACCTAAAGCAATATCCTGCCGAAGCTTTTCCAAGCGGAGACGGCGTTCCTCTTCTTGCCGTGCCATTTGAGCCAAGGCCGCGCGGTGCACTTCGCTGGCATTATTAAATAGGCCGGATGCGACCTGCGCTTTCACGAAATGATCGAGCGTGTCGGTTAAATTAACGTTTTGTGTCGGCATATCTTGTTTCCTTAACGATGGAAGCAGTGTAGCACAAATTGGCAATGATTGTCAATTTTGTGGATGAAGCCTTCACCAGCCAGCGACTCCATCAATGCAGACAAAACTCTACCGCATCGCTTCGCGGAAGTGCTTTCGACACATCGCGACATAGCGCTCATTCCCACCAATCTCGACTTGCGACCCTTCCTTGATTGCCTTCCCCTTCTCATCCGTGCGGAGATTCATCGTGGCCTTGCAGCCACAGTGGCAAATCGTCTTGAGCTCGGTGAGATTATCCGCCCATCCCAGCAAAGCCGCACTCCCGGGAAAAAGGTTCCCTTGAAAGTCGGTCCGGAGTCCGTAGCAAAGCACCGGGATATCCAGATCATCGGCCACCTGCGCCAGCTGCCCCACTTGCGGCCGCGTCAAAAACTGGGCTTCATCGATCAGCACACACGCAATGGCCGGATCAACCTCCCTTCCCTCGACAAGGGCATGCAAATCGTCGTCCTGATTGAAGGTCTCGGCCTCAGCTTCAAGCCCGATCCGGGAAGCAATTTTCCCAATCCCCGCCCGCTGGTCAATTTCCGGAGTCAACAGCAAGGTCCCCATCCCACGCTCCTGGTAGTTGTAACTCGATTGCAAGAGAGTCGTGCTCTTACCCGCATTCATCGCGGAGTAGTAAAAATAGAGTTTAGCCATAATCAGAACCGGAAGCGCCCCCCCCATGTTCCACGTTCCTATCCATCACTCAAGACCGAAGCCCTTCCCAAATCCCTCCTCAACCAAGCCAATATGGAGCGTTGCCTTCTAGGCTAACGTCCTCAACCCGGCCCCTTCAGAGTTCAAATCTCACTGTTCAAAGTTCACCTCCCCCCTCAACCAAGCCATTCCCAATTCCTAATTCAAAATCCCTAATTCTAAATTCCTAATTCTCCCCCTCTCCCCTCAACCATCCGCGTTAATCTGCGTAATCTGCGGATAAAAAAACTCCCCAACCAAGCCCTTCAAAGCTCCACTGCCCACTGCCCACTGCCCACTGCCCACTGCCCACTGCCCACTGCCCACTGCCCACTGCCCACTGCCCACTGC
>JBPOGH010000025.1:0-48562 GCA_051252135.1 Verrucomicrobiaceae bacterium
AGATTTGAGCACGAAGGATGAGATTTGAACGGCTTGGTTGGGAGGCTTGATGTCTGGGGCGTCGTCTTTGGGTTTGGTGGAGGGGGGATGAACTTTGAGATTTGAGCACGAAGGATGAGATTTGAACGGCTTGGTTGGGAGGCTTGATGTCTGGGGCGTCGTCTTTGGGTTTGGTGGAGGGGGGATGAACTTTGAGATTTGAGCACGCAGGATGAGATTTGAACGGCTTGGTTGGGAGGCTTGATGTCTGGGGCGTCGTCTTTGGGTTTGGGTTTGGGGGAGATGTGGAGGTGGAGGATGGGGATGGGGATGGGGATGGGGATGGGGATGGGGATGGGGATGGGGATGGGGAGAAGGGGCTTTATTTGAGGGGGGCTTGGGGTAGCGTTTTTGGGTGGCGGATATTTTTGATGAGGGGAAGCGGAGTTGGGTGATGTCGCGGATCACGGGGCGGGATACGAAGCCGGAGCGGTTGCTGCGGTCGTTGCTTCATCGGCGGGGCGGGCGGTTTAAACTTAGTTTAAGGATTCGAGAATCCACCTTGCCTATCTAATCCTCATAAATAGCCTGACGAAAGATGGCCGGTTTAACTTCAGGGATATATGATCACTTAATCAGCGAGAAGCTACGTTTAGCGTTAGATTCCCTCGATTCATCAGTTTCTTGCGCATCCTTTGAAAGGTTAGAGGAACCTCTCTCAACCGATTACCTAACTCGCTTCCTACGTTCGCGAATCCATCAGGCACTCTCTGTTGTCAAATACGACCAGCGCCTCGATCTAGCGAATCAGCTGCTCAAATCATTAGCTGAATTCGACAAAGAACTGACTTTTCTCAACGCCGAGAAAGTCGACAATTTGACCGAGATTCTCAGCGAGATCTCGCCTCTAAATCGGGAGAAATTTCTCCGCCCAACCACTTCACCAACGAGTCCGAGTCTTTTTACCGGCACAGGCACCAGTCCGCAGCTAGGTCGTGAATTAGAGCTGGAGCTGGAGAGTGCGGATAAGGTGGATATGCTCGTCTCGTTCATCAAGTCTGCCGGCCTAAAACTGTTACTGCCTGCTCTTAAAAAATTCACCGACCGAGGAGGGAAACTACGTGTCATTACGACAACCTATCTCGGGGCATCAGACCCTATCGCTATTCGACTGATCAGCGGCCTTTCGAATACAGAAATTAAGATCAACTACGACACTAGGCACTCACGCCTCCATGCGAAGGCATATTTTATTCACCGTGACACGGGATTGTCTTGTGCCTTTATCGGTTCGGCAAATTTATCACATGCGGCGATGACCAGTGGTCTTGAATGGACTGTGAAATTACCTGCTACAGAGCTTCCCGATCTCTTCCGGCGCTGCGAAGCCGAGTTTAGCTCCTACTGGGAAGATGCCTCTTTTGTGAAATTCACAGCCTGCGATTTTGCTAAACTCGTCACAGCCACGAAACATGAGAAGGGAGTATTTACTGACCAAAGTACGATCCTGACCGTTTTTAAAATCCAGCCGTTTGATTACCAAAACGCGATTCTAGAAAGCCTCCAGTCCGCTCGCGATTCCCGAGGACACTTCCGGAATCTCGTCATCGCCGCCACTGGAACTGGAAAAACGATGATTGCTGCATTCGACTACAAACGTTTACACGAGTGTGGAAAGAAGAAGCTCATCTTCCTGGCGCATCGGAAGGAGATTCTGGAACAAGCGCGGGCTACATTCCGCCAAGTTCTACAGGACGGAAACTTTGGCGAATTTCTTTTCGATAATCATCAACCGGAAAAATACGACCACCTTTTCTGCACCGTCGCAAGTTTCCATTCACGTAGCCTCATCGAGCGCTTCGGTGCCAGCCATTGGGACATGGTCATTCTCGATGAAGCCCATCACGGCATCGCTAGCACTTACCGCCCTATTCTGGAGGACCTCGACCCTGAACTCCTTCTCGGCCTCACAGCCACTCCAGAACGCGCTGACGGCACAACCATTGCCGATGATTTCGATATGCCCGTAGCTGGAGAAATTCGCCTTCCTGATGCGTTAGAGCAAAAACTCCTCTGCCCTTTTCATTACTACGCCATCAGCGATCACACTACAGACCTCTCTGCAGTGGAATGGAAACGTGGAAAATACGACACTTCCGAAATTGAGAATCTCATCAGTGGAAATCAGCTTCGCGCCCAGCTCGTCATCGACAAAATCGTAGAGCATCTTCCCGATCCGTGCAATTCAGATGACTTCGAGCGTGACCACGTTAAGGGCCTAGGTTTCTGTGTCTCAAAGTCCCACGCCGCCTTCATGGCGAGCACCCTTGAGAAAGCAGGAATTCCAGCTGTCGCCATCGATTCTGACACCCCAACCGAGGAGCGCCGCTTGGCGAGGCAGCGACTTCAGAAGGGCGAAGTCAATTTCATCTTCACCGTTGATCTATTCAACGAAGGGGTAGATATCCCTGCCATTAACTGCCTTCTCTTTCTCCGACCCACGGAGAGTCACGTTCTCTACCTCCAGCAATTTGGACGTGGGCTCCGGCACTCCGATGGCAAAGATCAGGTCATCGTCCTCGATTTCATACCACGTTCGCGGAGGGAATTTCGCTTCGACTTGCGCTTTACCTCGTTACTTCCCGGAAAACGGAAGGATATCATCTCGGAAGTCGAAACAGGATTTCCTCATCTTCCCTCTGGCTGCCACATTCAGCTTGAGAAGCAGGCGCGCGAAGAAATCTTAAAAAACATCAAGGATACCTATCGCAATCCGGAATTCCGCATCAGGGAGGCGTTCCTCAAGTGGAGCGATGGACCACCTCCTTCATTCCACCAATTCATCTTGGAAACTGAGGAAAATCCGATCGATCTCCTCCTGAAACGTTCGTGGTCAGAGTGGAAAAAGATCGGAGGATTCGATATTGAAACCGTAAACCAACTTGTCTGCCCTGATCTAAGGGCACTCGCACGATTGAGCGAGGTGACCAGTCGAAGCTATCTTCAAGCAATTGAGTCCTTCCTCGATGCCCCTTCGGTTTCAGAGCTCCATCCACTTGCCGCTTCAGCCCACTACCTGTTCTGGACGAAATCGCCGAAAGCCCTTGGGTTCAATACGTATTCGGAAAGTTTTGCTGCAATTCGGAAAAATCGTCCTTTTGTAAAAGACGCACGCGAAATCATTGCTCACTCGATGAACTTCTCAACCGCTCAGCAAACCGTTTCCCTTCCTTTTAGTTGCCCATTGAATTTGCACGGAAAATACGGGATGCGCGAAGTGTCGGCGGCGTTCGGGAAAGCCAATCTGGAGTCTTCTGGCCCAACGGGGACAGGTGTCATTTCGGTCAAAGAGCACAAGCTCTACCTTCATTTCGTCACCTTCGAGAAAACTGAGAAACACTTTTCCGAAAGTACCATGTATAGAGATTACCCGATCTCCCCAACCAGGTTACATTGGGAGAGCCAATCGAACACCTCTCAAAATACTCCGACTGGTCAAAACTACATCAATCACCACAAGCGTGGATACACGATTTTGTTTTTTGCACGGGTCCGCCGATCAAACGGAAAGCTGACCAGTGCATTTGTCTATCTTGGTCCTGGAAAGTTTGTGGGTGCCAAGGGGGACCGACCCATCGCCATTGAGTGGGAGCTCCAACACCCAATGCCTGCGGAGTTCTATCACGAGTCTAAGTTAGCTTCGGGGCTCTAGTGCTCGTTGATATGAATTTGTTTAGAGTAGAAATTTGAATGATCTTTGGGGGATCTTAAATGTGAGTTTTAAGGACGAGAGGTGGGGTTTAAAACGGGCTTGGAAGGGGAGCTTGGTATGAATTAGGAATTAACAATTGAGGATTGGGAAGGAAGGTGGATGCGACGTTTTCCGGCTTCCCTTCAGGATGCGTTGGGGGTGGTGGTTGGGTTCCTGGGGTTGAAACCCCAGGCTTTGGTCTTTGGTGCTTTCAGCACCTGGGAGAGGAAGGTGAAATTTGAGATTTGAGCACGAGAGGTGAGATTTGAAGACGAACAGTGAGATTTGAGCACGAACAGTGAGATTTGAACGTGCTTGGTTGGGGGGGAGGCGGGAATTTGGAATTTAGAATTAGGGATTAGGAATTGCTTGGTTGAGGGAAGGTGAGATTTGAGCACGAACAGTGAGATTTGAACGGGCGGAGGGAAGAGAAGGAAGGGTGGGAGAGAGTGTGGGAGTTGGGAGAGGGGGAATTTGAGATTTGAACACGAGAGGTGAGATTTGAACGTGCTTTGGTTGGGGGGGAGGCGGGAATTTGAGATTTGAGGGGGCTTGGTTGAGGGGGAAGTGGGGATTGCGTGTGGGGGGCGGGATGTTTATTGTTTTCGGATGATCGATGAGAATTCGAGACGTGAGCGGGGCGATGGGGTTTCGCGGGAGGAGGTGGAGGTGATCTTGCGGGGGATGAGGGCGGTCTTCGGGGAAGCGGGGCGGACGGGTTTGGCGCGGGTGTTGGCGGGATCGAAGGCGAAGACGGTGAAGGAGGAGTGGAAGAAGAATCCTTCTTACGGGGCTTTTTTGGAGAGGTCGCAGCCGGAGATTCTGGAGATGATCGATTGGTGTCTCGATGAGGAGTATCTCCGGGTGGAGAAGCGGGACGGGTATCCTTTGCTATTGTATGCGGAGCGGGGATTGGCGATTGATGTGGAGCTGGCGGCGCGGGAGTTTCTGGAGGAGATGCGGGAGCGGGGATTTTTTTGGACGAAGGAGGAGTTGTTGAATGTGATTCCGCATCGGACGCTGGAGCGGGTTCTGGAGTTGATGAAGGAGGAGGGGGTGGAGAATTGGCGGGAGGTGCTGGAGACGTGGCATGAGCGGGGGACGCGACGGATGAAGGGGTGGATTGGGGAGTTGGGAAAGGAAGGTGAAATTTGAGATTTGAGCACGAACAGTGAGATTTGAACGGGCTTGGTGGGGGGAGGTGAGATTTGAGATTTGAGCACGAACAGTGAGATTTGAACGGGCTTGGTTGGGGGAGGCGAAATTTGAGATTTGAACACGAACAGTGAGATTTGAACGGGCTTGGGTGGAGAGGGATATGAAATTTGAGATTTGATCACGAGAGGTGAGATTTGAACGGGCTTGGTTGGGGAGGAGGTGAAATTTGAGATTTGAGCACGAACAGTGAGATTTGAACGGGCTTGGTTGGGGAGAAGGTGAAATTTGAGATTTGAGCACGAACAGGGAGATTTGAAGGTTGGGTTCTGGGGATGAAAAAGCGCCCGTTGCTTTTGGCAGGGGCGCTTTTTAGAATTGGGAATTGGGCTTGGTTGGGGGGGATGTGAAATTTGAAATTTGAACACGAACAGTGAGATTTGAACGGGCTTGGATGAGGGAGGTGAGATTTGAACACGAACAGTGAGATTTGAACGGGCTTGGTGGGGGGGAGGTTGAGGGGGCTTGGTTGGGGGGCTTGGATGGGGGGCGTTAGCCTAGAAGGCAACGCTCCATAGGTGGAAGTCTCCTTTGGGGAGACTTTTAGGGTTTTCGGCGATGTAGTTGCGGGTCCAGGTGAGGTGTTTCCCGGAGCGGATGAGGCGGTCGTAGTAGGTCTTTTGCCAGAGTTTGCCTGTGCGTCGGAGAGACTTGTTGATCTCGTTCGCGGTGAAGCTTTTGAGGGAGTGCATGACGTCTTCGAGCGGGTGGCCTTCTTTAAGCTGAAGAAGGGCGTGGACGTGGTTTGGCATGACGACGAAGCAGTCCAACTCATAGCGCTCTTTGTCGAAATGGTGGAGGGCGTCGGCGACGATTTGATGGTGCTCGCGGAGGCAGCAGGAACCGTGGCAGTCATCGAGTTTTTCTTCGAGAGGCAGAATGAAGCGACGCTGGTATTCGGTAGCCGTTTTTTGATCCCAGGGTTTGGGGTGGCAGGCGAGCCAGTCTGCTTTTTTACGGTTTAATTTCTCGATGACTTTCTCCGGAAGGGAGTCGGCGAGACGCCAGGTGACGAAGACGTAGGTGGAATCCTGGTGCCAGTGGGGGAGGCGGTAGCGGTGTTTCTCGATGTCTTTTTCGGGATCGAGAAACATGGTTTTGGGCTTGGTTGAGGGGCGTTAGGCTGGAAGCCAGCGCTCCATATTCCTGGTTGAGGAGGCGTTAGGCTGGAAGCCAACGCTCCATATTCCTGGTTGAGGAGGCGTTAGGCTGGAAGCCAACGCTCCCTATTCCTGGTTGATGAGGCGTTAGGCTGGAAGCCAACGATCCATATTCTTGGTTGAGGGGGCGTTAGGCTGGAAGCCAACGATCCATATTGTTGGTTGAGGAGGTGTTAGGCTGGAAGCCAACGATCCCTATTTTAGGCGGTCATGGCGGCGGTGGGGGGGGCGAAGGTGGTGAGGGGGATGTCTTTTACGGCGGCCTTGTATTCGTCGATGGTGGGGGTGCGGCCGAGGATCGCGGAGAGGACGACGACGGGGGTTGAGGAAAGGAGGGATTCTCCTTTTTTGCGGTCGGAGTCCTCGACGACGCGGCCCTGGAAGAGGCGGGTGGAGGTGGCCATGACGGTGTCGCCTTTTTCGGCCTTTTCCTGGTTGCCCATGCAGAGGTTACAGCCGGGGCGTTCGAGGTACATCATGTTCTCGTATTCGGTGCGGGCGTGGTTCTTGGGGGCGTCGTCGTTGAATTCGAAGCCGGAGTATTTCTGGAGCATGTCCCAGTCGCCCTCGGCCTTGAGTTCATCGATGATGTTGTAGGTGGGGGCGGCGAGGACGAGGGGGGCGTGGAATTTGACTTCGCCTTGGGCCTCTTCGAGGTTTTTGAGCATTTTGGAGACGATCTTGAAGTCGCCCTTATGCGCCATGCAGGAGCCGACGAAGCCGAGGTCGATCTCTTTCTGGCCCTTGTAGTAGGAGAGCTCGCGGATGACGTCGTGGGTGTAGCGCTTGGAGACGTCGTCGTTGTAGACGTCGGGGTCGGCGATCATGGGCTCGTCGATGATGTCGAGGTCGACGACCATTTCGGCGTGGTAGACGGCATTTTTATCCGGGGTGAGGGGGCCTTTTTCGCCGGAGCGGATTTCGGAGATGCGCCGGTTGGCGATATCGATGAGGCCCTGGAGGACGCCTTTTTTGTTGTCCATGCCCTTATCGATCATGATCTGGATGCGGGACTTGGCGATCTCGAGGGATTCGATGAGGGTGTCGGGCTGGGAGATGCAGATGGAGGCCTTGGCCTTCATTTCGGCGGTCCAGTCGGTGAAGGTGAAGGCTTGGTCGGCGAGGAGGGAGCCGAGGTGGACCTCGATGATGCGGCCCTGGAAGACGTTGTCTCCGCCGAACTTATCGAGCATCTGACTTTGGGTGGCGTGGACGACGTCGCGGAAGTCCATGTGCTCCTTGAGGGTGCCCTTGAAGGTGACCTTGACGGACTCGGGGATGGGCATGGAGGCTTCTCCGGTGGCGAGGGCGAGGGCGACGGTGCCGGAGTCCGCTCCGAAGGCGACGCCCTTTGACATGCGGGTGTGGGAGTCACCACCGATGATGATGGACCAGTCGTCGACGGTGAGGTCGTTGAGGACCTTGTGGATGACGTCGGTCATGGGGTGGTATTTGCCCTCGGGGTCGCGGCCGGTGATGAGGCCGAAGTCATTCATGAAGCGCATGAGCTTCGGGGTGTTCTCCTGTGCTTTCTTGTCCCAGACGGAAGCGGTGTGACAGCCGGACTGGTAGCCGGCGTCCACGATGGGGGAGATGGTGGTGGCGGCCATGGCCTCGAGCTCCTGCATGGTCATGAGACCGGTGGTGTCCTGGGAGCCGACGATGTTGACCTCGACGCGGAGGTCGGAGCCGGCGTGGAGGGTGAGGCCGGGGGTGGTGCCGACGGCGTTTTTGTTGAAGATTTTTTCAACGGCGGTGAGGCCTTGTCCTTCGTGCGAGATTTCGCGGGACGGGGCGAAGACGGTGGGGGCTTCGATGCCGAGAGTCTTGGCGGCGAAGGTTTGGAGTTTTTTTCCGAAGACGATGGCGTAGGAGCCGCCGGCTTTCATGAACTCGACTTTCTGGGGGGTGAAGGCCTTGGAGATGTCGATGAGCTCGGTGTCACCCTGGTAGAGTTTTTTATCCCTGGTGTTGATGGTGAGGACGGTTCCGGTGTCGACGGAGTAGGCCTGTTCGAGAACGGCGTCGCCATTTTCATCGAGGACGGTGTTGCCCTCGGCGTCCTTCTTTTTGACCCAGTTTTGGAGGTTGAGGCCGATGCCGCCGGTGACATCGACGGTGGTGAGGAAGATGGGGGAGATGCCATTGGTGCCGGCGACGATGGGGGCGAAGTTGACGAAGGGGACGTAGGGGCTGGCGGGCTTACCGGTCCAGAGGGCGACGTTATTGACGCCGGACATGCGGGAGGAACCGACGCCCATGGTGCCTTTTTCCGCGATGAGCATGACTCTTTTATCGGGATGGATTTTCTGGAGGGCCTGGATTCCTTGCTGGGCGTCCGGCGAGATGAAGCACTTGCCGTGGAGCTCGCGGTCTGCGCGGGAGTGGGCCTGGTTTCCGGGGGAGAGGAGGTCGGTGGAGATGTCGCCCTCGCCCGCGACGAAGGTGACGACTTCGATTTCCTCCTGGACGTCGGGGAGCTTGGTGAAGAACTCGGCTTGGGCGTAGCTCTCGAGGAGGTCTTTGGCGACGGCGTTTCCTGCCTTGTAGGCGGAGGCGAGTTTGGCCATGTCGGCATCGTAGAGGAAGACCTGGGTTTTGAGGACTTCGGCGGCGGAGGCGGCGATGTCGGGATCGTCACCGAGGGCGAGATTGAGGAGGACCTCCATGGACTGGCCGCCCTTCATGTGGGAGAGGAGCTCGAAGGCGAAGTCGGGGGTGATCTCGGGGATGTTTTCCTGACCGAGGATGATTTGCTGGAGGAAATTGGCCTTTTCGACGGCGGCGGGAGTGGTGCCGGGGAGGGTGTTGTAGATGAGGAACTTGAGGGATTCCTCGCGGTGCTCGTTGGCGGGGTCCTTGATCTGGGAGATGATCTCGGCGATGAGAGCGCCGCTATCGATGGGCTTGGGGTGGAGGTCCTGGGTTTTGCGTTCTTCGATCTCGGCGAGGTAGTCTTGATAGAGGCTCATTTCTTAGATGATGGATAAAGTTTGTGGAAAGGGGCTGCTGGGCGGGTTCTAGGGGGTTTGGAGCAGGATTTGAACCGCAAATACGAAAAGGGAGGAAGTTTTTTGGGGAAGGAGAGGGGCGGGGAATGGTGAGGGAGGAAGGTGGGGTTTGACCCGGGGGGTGAGGTTGCTAGGATGGGGGGAGTGAAAATCTTATTAGGACTGGGGCTGTTGGGACTGGGGTTGATGGCGGGTTGTGCTTCGAAGACGGAGGCGATTCCGGAAGTGACGCCGCAGATGGCCTCGGATTATGGTGAGCGTCAGGAGACGCTGGCGCGGGGGCGTGGGATTTACATGGCGCATTGTGCGCAGTGTCATGAGCGGATTTTGCCGGGTGAGATTGACCCGGAGTTTTGGCGCGGGGTGACACCGCACATGGCGGTGAAGGCGAAGCTGAGTGATGCGGAGGAGCGGCAGCTGCTGGGTTATCTGATGGTGGCCCATGCGGAGGTGCACGGATTGAATCCGGAGCATTAGGGAGTGGGAGCACAAAAAAAGCCCGGCGTTGGGGCCGGGCTTTTGGAAGAGTTGGGCTTCGTTATTTGAAGCGGTAGTAACCGTCGGGGTTATACATGAAGTAAACGTCCTTGGGGTTACGGCGGGGGAGGTACATGACGGGGACGCCATTTTCATCGGCACCGGGGGTGATGTCGGTGGCGTAACCGGTGGTTTTGCGCTCGGGGGTTTTCCTGACGGCGTCGGGATCGACGAGGAGGGAGGTCTCGTGGATGCGCTGGACGATGGTGTCGACCCATTTGAGCTTCTGGGCTTCGTCGCCGAATTCGGTCCAATCGCCGGACTTGGTTTTCTCATACATTTGCTCGATGAACTCGTCCGAGGTGATGCCCATTTTTTCGGAGATGGGGTCGGCGAGGCGGGCCCACCAGCGTTTCATGTCCTCGTAGGCTTCCTTGTGGTCGGTGAGGTTGAGGCTGGAGAAGAAGTAGGTTGAGGAGATTTGGTGATGAAGGATGATGGCGTTGGGATAGGCGTAGGACTTCTCGGCCAAGGTGGTGATGCAGGCGGCCATGGAGGCGGCGAATGATTTCACGACGACATAGACGGGGGCCTGTGAGCCTTCCATGGCTTTCAGGATGCGGTATCCGGCCATGACGGAGCCACCGGGGGAGTCATCGATGACGATGAAGATGGGTTTTTTGGGGTCCTTGTTGTTGAAGTAATTGATCTTAGTGGTGACGGCGTTGGCGAGAGAGGAGGTCACGGGGCCGTTGAAGGGGATGCGGCGATCCGAGATGACGAGGGTGCCGTCGGGCTTGAGAGGGTCGTCGAGGTATTGGGGCTCGGCGTCGGCGTAGGCGTCGCGCTTTTTCTTGGTTTCGATCTCGCGGATTTCGGCTTCCAGTTCGATGGAGCCGAGTGAGGCTTCGGTCTGGAGTTGCTTGAGCTCGTTGGAGGCACTTTCGAGCGCGAGTTTTGAGAGTTCGGAGTCGCGGGTGAGGCGGGCTTTTTCGGCTTCGAATTTCACGAGTTCGTCGGCGTTTTCAGCGCCTTTTTGCATTGCCCGGGCTTCGAGTTGTTCGCGGAAGAGTTCTTTTTCGAGTTTGAGGCGGGCGATCTGGGCACGGAGTTCGTTGGTCTCCTGCTTTTGTTTTTCGGCTTCGAGGGAATTGGCGCGGGTGAGGGCTTCGAGCTCATCGTCCTGCGCCTTCGGCTTCTCTTCAGGGGAGGCTTCCTTTGCCGGTGCGGCTTGGGCTGCTTCGGCGGTATTTTGGGCCGGGGCGGCGGGTTGAGCCTGTTCCTCCGCGAGGGCGGAGAGGGGGAGGATGATGCTCGTTGTCAGTATCAGGGTGTTTTTGAACATGGGTAACTAGTAGACAACGGGAGGCAAAATTCAATTCTTTTGACCCAAGGGGGGAGAGGGGGGGCTGGAGGAGTGGAAAAATTGTTATTTACTTAAGAGAATTGAAATTCGGGTTCTCAAGTATCCAAGAAAGTAAAAATTTACATTAGAGAGTGCCTAGTAATAAGCACAGGAGGGAGTTTATGGGGAGTTGGTAGTTAGGAAATCAGGCATACTTCCGATCCGGACGGCACGGGGTGTGGAGTGGTGAGAGGTGTTTTGATTTGGATTCCGGGCGCTGAAAATGTCCGGTAATGAGGACCATTTGGAATGGGTGATATTTTAGCGAAAGGGTTGGAGGTTTTTGATTGGGAAAGGTGGATCGAGGGGGATGAGGCGATCAGGATCGCCGAGCTGTGGATGCCATTTCGGTTGTCCATTTGCCCCTCAAAAAAAACACCCTAACTATGAAAAACACAGAAATCATGGCGGCGATGGCATTTAGTGCCCTTACCGCTGTATCCTCAGCGCAAAGCACGACCTTTGCCCACTGGGACCTCAGTAACTCGAGTCATCCCAACAGTTCCGGTAACCTCACGCTCGATTGCGCGGTCTCCGGTTCATTGACGATGAATGGCGGGATCAACTATTCCTACGGAACTCCGGGAAGCGAAGGCACCTCCGGTTACAACTGCTTCGGCCACTGGGAAGACGCTGTGAATCCTGACAAGTATGTCGGTTTTAACGTGACCTTTGGCAACAGCCAGGCGGCCACTCTGACGGACTTCAACTTTGATGTGCGGAGCTACAATACGCTCAGCGCCAATCCCGGTAAGATTGCAATCCGCGTCCTCAAGAACGGTTCGGCAGTCTATACCAACACGAACGTTGCTTCCGGATTTACGACTGCCTGGCAGGATGCGACCGCGACCTTTGGTTCCGGAACGAATTTCCAGAGTGCTCTCGGTTCGACCGACACCTTCGAGGTGCGTCTGTATGCCTACGACATTGCGGGAACTCCACAGAGTCGTCCCCGTATCGGTCTGGACAACATTCGGATCAACGGACATTGCGTTCCCGAGCCGTCCGGTGCTGCTCTTGCCGCTCTCGGTTTGATTGCGCTTGGTGCACGTCGTCGTCGCTAGTACTGCGGTTTTAGACGAATCTTATCAAACCCCTGATCCCAGTAATGGGCAGGGGTTTTTTCGTGGAGAGATGGGAATAAGAACCAGAGCTTCAAGGGAGATGGAAGGGTGGGAGGAGGCTTGATTTTGCGAGTTATTTTGGGGTTTTAAACTATGAAAATGTTGAATGTTGGAGGTGGTTTTCTTTTCCATCAAGGAGGGTTGATGGCGGAGAAAGTTCACTTTTCAGAAGGTCTTACCAATTAAGCTCCATGAACTGTTGAGCGATTCATTCCCTTAATAATAAGGAAGTCCGGGATGGGGGATGCGGGGGCAGGGGGACGAGATTTTGTAAGGTCTTGTTAGAGGTGAAATCGCGGTGATTTTCGATGTTTCCTAGAGAGCGATTTTCTTTCCGGAAGGGTCGAGTGAGGTGGGTTGGGGGGCTAGCTTGGGCGCGATCAACCCCCTGCGTCATGTGGGGGGAGTTCACCCTGAAATCAAACACCCAAACATGATGAAGAACACAGTAATGATGGCAACTGCCGCACTTTGTGCGATCCCAGCTGCTGCGAGCGCCCAGAGCACGACATTTGCTCATTGGGATCTCGTTAAAGGAACGAATCCTGACGGCGATCTCGCTGCGAAGGATTGCATCGCTGACGCCGAGGCGTCACGCGTCGGAATCGGCTACTCCCACCAGTCCTATGGCAGTGAAAGCACCAGTGCCAACGGATACAACTGCTTTGGCATTTGGGACGATTCGATCAATGGCAACAAGTATGTCAGCTACAAGGTCACCTTTGGCAACGACAACGCGACCCAGCTTTCGGAGTTCAACTTCGATGTGCGCAATTATTCCTGGGGTGATGGACACCCTGATAAGATTGCGGTGTATGTGTTGAAAAACGGTTCCGGAGTTTACTTCAATGCGACCGAAGTTTCCGGCCTGACCTCCAATTTCCAGGATGTGTCGGTTCTGTTTGCCAACACGGCAACATTTTCGAGTGCGCTTGGTTCGACTGACACCTTCGAAGCCCGTATCTACGCATACGATCTTCCCGGAGGTACTTCGGGCGACGCACGGATCGGACTCGATAACATCCGCTTCAATGGTCACTGCAACGTCCCCGAGCCTTCCGGAGCTGCTCTTGCTGCTCTTGGATTGATTGCGCTTGGTGCACGTCGCCGTCGCTAGACAAACAGATCACCCGAACTGCAGGTTCGCCCTGCATAACAAATGCCCTGCTTCCTTTATGGGAGCAGGGCTTTTTTGTTTCAATTGCCTAGGGGGACACTCCCTCTTTCATCAGCACTTCCCTAGGCGGAGCGGCGGGCCTTTCTCCATCTGCTGATGAGGATGAAGGCGAGGATCATGGTGAGGATGAGGATGACGGCTCCGAGGGCGGCGAACTTGCGGGCGTTATCGGCGAGTTCATCGGATTGCTCCTTGGCGCTGGGGGGGATGGCTCCGGGGACGTAGCTGAAGACGAGTTGATCCTGCTGGAGCCCGGCAGCGGTGAGGGATTTCAAGATGGGGTGGAGGGGGGAGTCTTCGGCGAGATCGCCGGTAACGAGGAGGCGGGAGATGCCCTGAAGGAATTCCTTGGGAAGGGCGCCCTGGGTGGGGGTGACGGAAGTGAGAGTGAGGATGAGTTTTCCATCGGTGAGGGTGGGCTCGGCGGTGAAGGTGCCGTTGAGGTTATGGGGCCGTTGGTCGATGCCGAGGACGCTGCAGACAGCGGAGGGGAGTTTCTCGGTGGAGTTGAGGGGGAGGTGGATGCGGCCGGAGATTTCGTCAGGGGAAATGGCGGTGATGGAGAGTTGGCCGCGGAAGCTTTTGAGGGCGTCGTATTGGGCAATGGCGAGGTTGAGATCGGTGGGGCTCAGGGCAAGGCTGGCGGGGCGTTCGTTCTCGAGTTCGTGTTTGAAATGGCCGATGCGGCTGACGAAGGAATTGAATTCGGCTTCGTGGTCGAGGGGATCGGCGACGGGAGTGGGGCGAGGTTCGTGATCGGTGAAGGTGGCGAGGGCTTCGGATTGTTTTTTGAGGGCCCAGCCGGCGGAGGAAATGAGGACGAGGACGACGAGCCCCATGACGATGAGGATGAGGCAACCGGCGAAGGGGGAGCGGGGTTGGTTGTCTTTGGGGGATGGGGGAGATTGATCGGCCACGGGGAGACGATAATGGAGAATTTAGAATTGGGAATTCGGAATTGAGGCTTAGATTGCGGGTGTGGCACGAATTCTCGTAGGACTTTCAGGCGGAGTGGACTCTGCGGCGGCGGCGGCTTTGCTCCTGGAGCAGGGGCATGAGGTGGTGGGCGGGTATATGAAGAACTGGATTAATGAGGAGGGTTTGCCGGGAGATTGCCCTTGGGAGAGTGATCTGGAGGATGCGCATGCGGTGGCGAAGGCGTTGGGGATTGAGTTCCGGGTGGTGGACCTGATTGACCAGTATCGGGAGCGGATTGTGGATTATCTTTTGGAGGGGTATCGGAGCGGGGTGACGCCGAATCCGGACGTGATGTGTAATCGGGAGATGAAATTCGGGGTGTTTTTGGACTACGCGCTGGAGCAAGGATTTGAGTCGGTGGGGACGGGGCACTATGTCCGGCGTCGGGAACGGGCGGATGGGACGGCGGATTTGTTGCGGGGGGCGGATCCGAACAAGGATCAGTCGTATTTTCTGGCGATGATGACGCAGCATCAGGTGAAGCATGGTCTTTTCCCGGCGGGCGAGATGTTGAAGCCGGAGGTGCGGGAGGTGGCGCGGCGGTTCAATCTGCCGAATGCGGAGAAGAAGGATAGCCAGGGGATTTGCTTTATTGGAAATATTAAGATGAGTGATTTCCTGCGGCATTATGTGCCGGACTCACCGGGGGAGATTGTGGATGTGGATGGAGTGGTGAAGGGGAAGCACGATGGCTTGCATCTCTACACGCTGGGTCAGCGGAAGGGGCATGGGGTGGCATCACCGCGTGACGGGATGGCCTATGTGGTGGTGGGGAAGAATGCGGAGAAGAATCAACTCATCGTGGGATGGGATGAGGTGGGGGCTCATGGGCTTTATGCGACGAAGTGCGTGGTGGGATCGGTGTCATCGACGAACGACGTGATCCGGGGAGGTCGGCTGGAGGCCCAGCCGCGGTATCGGGCGAAGAGCGAGCCGGTGATGGTGAAGGAGATCGGCGAGGGGAGATTTGAGCTGGAATTTACGAAGCCGCAGCGGGCGCTGACGCCGGGGCAGATATGCGCGTTTTATGAGGGAGGGAAGCTGCTGGGCGGTGGTGTGTTTGAGAAGATTTTGTGAAACTACTCGGCTGCTTTTTTGATAATTCGGTAGAAGGCTTTATTGGGGGCGGCGGTGTCGTTAAAAGTGAGGATTCCTGAAGAGTTAGCGGTGAGATTGCCAATTATGGAATCATTGTCGAAAGACATTGAGGGGGAGCGATGAATTTCGAACTGTTCACCTTCGAGAGCGATAATGTCCAAGGCAGTGTTGCCTGAGGTGAATTTAAATTGATGAGGGATGATTTCGGGGGTGATAGTGACTATCGGGATGCCATTTATTGAGCTTCCCCAGCCCAAGCTAGTCGGGACGGTGTGGAATTTTAGATTTGGGTAATCGGTGAAAGCGGATTGGTGAATGCTTGGCGCGCTGCCCAAATAAAGAATCAGTGTCAGATTTGAGCAGCGATTAAAAGCGGAACTTGCGATGGAAGTTACGGAACCGGGAATGGTTAGGGATGAAATATTGGTGCAACTCCCGAACGAGTATTCTCCTATAGAAGTGAGGGAAGCGGGGAGGTTAAGGGAGGTGAGGCTGGTGCAGTTTCGGAACGCGAAATCCTCGATGGTAGTGATGGCATCCGGGATATTGATGGAAGTGAGGCTGGTGCAGCCATCGAAACTGAAGGATCCGATGGAAGTGACGGCATCCGGGATGTTAAGGGAGGTGAGGCTGACGCATTTTTTGAAAGCGTAGTTCCCAATGGAAGTGACGGCATCCGGGATGTTAAGGGAGGTGAGGCTGACGCAGTTGGCGAAAGCGGAGTTCCCAATGGAAGTGACGGCATCCGGGATGTTAAGGGAGGTGAGGCTGACGCAACCAGAGAAACTAGACGACGGGATGGTGGTGATGGCATCCGGGATGTTGATGGAAGAGAGGATGCTGCAGCCTCCGAAACTTCCCGATCCAATGTATGTGATGGTGTCCGGGATGCTTATTGAAGCAAGGTTACTACAGCCAGAGAACGTACCAGATTCAATTCTGGTAAGGTTGTTGGTGAGGTTGATGGAGGTGAGGCTACTACAGTCTCCGAAAGCGTAGGATCCGATGAAAGTGATGGTGTCGGGAAGGGTGATGGTGGATAGCTTTTTACAATTCCTGAACGTAGAGTGCTGGATGATCGTGACGGATTCCGGGATTTCGATTGAGGAGAGGGTGGTGCACCACCAAAAAGCTTGGCTTCCGATCGAGGTTACGGAATCCGGGATGTTGATGGTAGAGAGTCTGTTGCAATCCCAGAAAGCACCTTGTCCGATTGTTGTTACCGAATTCGGGAGGGTGATGGAAGTGAGATTCCGACAATATTGGAAGGTGAAAGGAGCAATGGAAGTGATCGCGTTGGGGATGTTGATGGAAGAGAGTCTGTCGCAGTCGTAGAACGCTTGCTTCCCGATGGAATTGACTGAATTCGGGATGTTGATAGAAGTGATTTTGTTGCACCGCCTGAAGGCATCTTCCTCGATGGTGGTGACAGGAAGTCCGTCGATGGTGCCCGGGATGACTAAGGCTCCTGAAGCTGAAGTTGCACAGGTGCTGATCGTTATTTTACCATTTGTGGTGTAGTAGGACAGGTCAGCGAGATCTGCTGCGTGCGCTTTTTTGAATAGTAGGAGGCAAGCGAATAAGGTTAAGCAGATTCTAAAGTTCATGATAGGTATCCATTAAGATTATAGACCTACTTTCTGATGGGTCTTGTTATAAGTAAAGATGTTTTCAGGTGCTTCGAGCTCGCTCGGAGAGTTTCGGGGTATTTTCGTTTCCAGACGTCGAGGGCGGTTTCGATTTGCTCGGTTTTTCGGGTGGGAAGCTGCTGGGGGGTGGGGTGTTTGAGAAGGTGTTGAGCGATGAGATTTGAACACGAACTTTGAAGGCTGAACGGGGAGCTGATGCTCCTGGGTGGGAGAGTGGGTTTTTTGCACAGAGGCTCCGAGAGGGCGGAGTGGCAAAGAGGGGCCTGCGGGGAGGTGGGAGAACTGCGGATTGCAGTGGCTTGGCCTTGATTGCCTTGCGTTGGGAACCCAGCGCTGCGCTCGTGCCTCGCTTGCACTGGGCTGGTATGTATAGGGCCGTTGGCCCTAGGAGAGGCTGGCAAAGAGGGGCCTGCGGGGAGGCGGGAGAACTGCGGGGTGCAGTGGCTTGGCCTCGATTTCCTTGCGTTGGGAACCCAGCGCTGCGCTCGTGCCTCGCTTGCACTGGGCTGGTATGTATAGGGCCGTTGGCCCTGGGAGAGGCTGGTAAAGAGGGGCCTGCGGGGAGGTGGGAGAACTGCGGGGTGCAGTGGCTTGGCCTTGATTACTTTGCGTTGGGAACCCAGCGCTGCGCTCGTTCCTTGCTTGCACTGGGCTGGTATGTTTAGGGCCGTTGGCCCAGGGAGAGGCTGGCAAAGAGGGGCCTGCGGGGAGGCGGGAGAACTGCGGATTGCAGTGGCTTGGCCTTTATTTTCTTGCTTTGGGAACCCAGCGCTGCGCTCGTGCCTCGCTTGCACTGGGCTGGTATGAGTCGGGCCTTTGGCCCTGGGAGAGGCTGGCTCAGGGAGGAGGTTGGCCTAGGAGAGCGGTGTGAGGGTTTCGGGGTATTTCCGGTTCCAGACGTCGAGGGCGGTTTCGATTTGCTCGGTTTTTCGGGTGGGGGAGAGTTCCCAGGTGAAGGGCATTTCGGGGCGGAAATGGCGGAGCAGTTGATCGTAGGGGAGGGAGCCGGTGAAGGGGACGCGGTGGTCGCGTTTGGGCCATTGGACGTCGTGGACGTGGGCACCGATGAGGTAGGGGGCCATTTTGGCGAGCCATTGGTCGTGGTCGAGGAGGCCGAGGTTGTGCTTGAGTCCGACGTGGCCGAAGTCGTGCCAGTATCCTATTTGGGGACAGTCGGCGAAGTGTTCCTGAAGTTGGATCATTTCGCGCTCGTCGGGGACGTCTTCGTATTTCGAGCGGGATTCGACGGCGAGGATGACGCCGGCGTCCTTGGCGGGTTCGATGAGGCGTTCGAGGGTGTCGATGGCGCGCTGGAAGTATTTGGGGCCGGTCTTTTCGCGTTTTTTGACGCAGGCGAGTTTGTCATCGGCATACTCACCGGTGAGCTGGAGGCCGTCGCCGAGTTTTTTGGTGAGGGCGCCGGTCCATTTTTTGTGGGGCATGGAGCGGACGGATCCCATGTGGAGGACGACGTAGTAGGCCTTGAACTCAGCGGCGACCTCGAGGGTGCGGAGGGTGTGCTCCATGGCACGGTAGCGCTCGTTGGGGTCATCGGCTCCGAACTCGTAGGCATCGGGGGCGTCGATCATGACTTCCGTGGGTGAGGGGAAGTAGTTGTGGACGCCGACGCATTTGAACTTGTTGGCGGCGTAGGCACGCTGGATGCCGGGGAGTTTGGCAATGGTCATGCCGTGGGAGAGCTCGAGGGTGTCGACGCCGAGGGCGAGGATTTCATCGATCATCTCCTCGCCGTCGGTGTGACGGGAGTTGTTCCAGCAGGTGGAGAAGGAAAGCATTGCCGCGAACATTGAACGCTGAACAATGAACGTCCAACGTTGAAATTTTGGTTGGGGAGTTTGCGACGCTCATAGAGCGACGCTACAACTAGGGCTTCTTTTTGACGATGGTGTAGTAGGCGCCGACTTCTCCTTTATCGTGGACGAAGACGGGGGCGAGTTGGTGGGAGCCTTTTTTGAGTTCGGCGGTGAAGGTGATGCGGGTGTCCTTTTCGCCGACGGGTTTCGTTTCGATGTCTTTTCCGTCGAGGCGGAGGGTGGCTTTGGTGATGGGCATGGCGAGGCCCACGTCTTCGCGGAAGGCTTTGGAGGATCCCGGGACGGCTGCGCCTGCGGGGAGTCCGGCGGAGATGGGGTGGTTTGCTTCGGCGGGCCAGCGGAGGGCGGAGATCTCGTAGGTGCCGTCTTCGATGACCTTGATGGCCCAGTGGCCTTTGTGTTGTTTCTGGGTGATGGCCTTTTTGTTGTCATAGGCGTCGCCTCTGCGGATGTGGCCCTGGTTCCAAGGGGGGCCGGTGTTGAGCCAGTCGTGTGCGGTGAGGGTGGCGACGGGGTCATTGGGGTGGCCGACGTAGATTTCGGTGGTTTGGGCGAAGGTGGGTTCGAGCTCGGCCCACCATGCGTCGTAGAAGGCGCGCATTTTGGCGACTTGTTCGGGGTTGGATTTGGCGATGTCTTTTTTCTGACCGGGGTCGGCTTTGATGTCGTAGAGTTCCTTGCCGTTGATGAGGCGATACTGCTGGGACATGACGGAGGAGCCGCGCCATTTCTTGGGGTCAACGACGCGTTGGGAGTCGGTGATGATGAAGCGGTGGGGCCATTCGACATCGGTGTTGGGATCGATGAGGTCCTTGAGGGAAGTGCCATCGAATTTCACTTCGGCGGTGTTGGGGACTTTGCAGACGTCCATGAGGGTGGGGACGAAATCGATGGCGTGAGTGAGGGTGTCGATCTTGCGGTGTTGACTGAGGCCGGCGGCGGGCCAGTGGATGAACATGGGGACGCGGTGGCCGCCATCGTAGGGGGATCCTTTTTTACCCTTCATGCCGGCGTTGAAGATGTTTGCTCCGGAGGCGGTGCCGTTGTCGGTGGTGAAGATGAAGATGGTGTTGTCCGCGATGCCGAGGTCGGCAAGGAGCTTACGGGTGGTGCCGACGTTGTCATCGATATTGGTGATCATGCCGAAGAAGGCCTGAATGTTCGGCTTCTGGTCCTTGTAGAGGTCCATGTATTTTTGAGGACAATGAAGCGGGCCGTGGGGGGCGTTGAGGGAGATGTAGGCAAGGAAGGGTTCGTCCTTTTTGGCGGCGTCTTTGATGAAGTTGTTGGCTTGCTCGAAGAAGACGTCGGTGCAGAAGCCTTTGGCGGGGACGATGTTGCCGTTATGGAAGTATTGGCCGTCGAAGTAGGAATTGTCCCAAAGGTCGGGGGTTTGCCCGACGCCGCCGCCGCCGTGGCGGTAGACTTCCTCGAAGCCGCGGTCTTCGGGGCGGTAGGGGTAGTTATCGCCAAGGTGCCATTTGCCGAACATGGCGGTGGCGTAGTCCTTTTGGAAATGCTGGCCGAGGGTGACTTCGTTTTCGCGGATCATGGAGCGGCCCATGATGGTGTGCCAGACGCCGGTGCGGTTGGTCCAGTGACCGGAAAGGAGGGCGGCACGGGTGGGAGAGCAGGTGGGGGCGACGTGGTAGTCGGTGAGGACGGTGGACTCGTGGTAAAGTTTGTCGATGTGAGGGGTCTTGATGACGGTGTTTCCGTGGCAGGCGAGATCTCCGTAGCCCTGGTCATCGGTGATGACGATGACGATGTTGGGGCGTTCTGCGGCGAATCCGAGATTGGAGAGGAGAAGGCCGATGCAGGCGAGCAGGGGTCGGGGTTGGGAAAAAAAGTGCATGTGGTTATTGAAATGGGAGATTTGAAAATTGAAAGATGAGAATTCAGGAGAGAGACTTTTAGGAGATGAACTTGAGCAAGGATTTGTTGATTGCGGTGCTGATGGGTGGACCGGGAGCGGAGCGTGAGGTGTCGATGGCGTCGGGCAAGGCGGTGTTGAAGGCGTTGCAGGAGTTGGGTTACAATGCGGTGGGGGTTGAAGTGAAGGATGAATCGCCGGAGATTCCGGAGGGGACGGGATTGGCCTACAACGTCATTCATGGAACGTTTGGAGAGGACGGGGGCTTGCAGAAATATTTGGGGGAGCGGGGGATTCCTTATACGGGAGCGGGGGAGGCGACGAGTCGGGTGGCTTTTGACAAGGTGTTGAGCAAGGTGCGTTTTGTGGCGGAAGGGGTGCCGACTCCGTTATCGGAGACCGTTGACTGCACCGATGGGGTGAGATTGCCGAAGATGGCCGCGCCTTTTGTGGTGAAGCCGCCGAGGGAGGGGTCGAGTGTGGGGATTCGGGTGGTGAAGGATCAGGCGGAGGCCCAGGAGGCGATGGAGAACGGGGCGAAATTCAGCCCGGATATTTTGGTGGAGCAGTTTGTGGAGGGTCGTGAGTTGACGGTGGGGATTGTGGGGGGAGAGGTGTTTCCGATTGTGGAGATCATTCCACCGGACGGGGAATGGTATGATATGGCGACGAAATATCCGTGGTTGAGCGGAAAAACAGGGGGGAGCCAGTATGTTTGTCCGGCGAATTTGAGCGAGGTTGAGGAGGCGGCGGTGAAGGCGGCGGCGAAAAAAGCGTATGATGCGCTGGGAATAGAGGTTTACTCGCGGGTCGATGTGTTGTTAAATTCGTCAGGAAATCCTTACGTCTTAGAAGCCAATACTATTCCCGGGATGACTGAAACGAGCCTTTTACCAATGGGTGCGTCTCAGGCCGGGTATGATTTCGGTTCTTTGTGCGTGAAGATTGCCGAGCTATCCCTCGACGAACGGGGGTAAGGACCCATGTTATTTACGAAACGCACATCACGCCGAACCAGCAAATCGCGGGACCGGATGCTCGAGCTCCGGGTGAGTTCGCCGCGCATTCTTTTTTGTGATGCGGTGAAGATGAGCGGGAAGCTTTTTAAGTATCTCGTGATTTTGGCGATGGTGGGTGCGCTGGGCTATGGGGTGCGGATCGGGTGGGAGAAGTTGTTTATTGAGAATGACGAATTTGCGATTCGCGAGATGCCGCTGACGACGATGGAGGGGCATGAGCCGATGTTTATGACGCGGAATCGGGTGACCGAGATGACGGGGATTGATCCGGCGGCGAGTATTTTTGCGTTCGATATTGATGAGATGGAAGCGATTCTGCGTGATCTGCCCGAGACCTCGGGAGCGCGGGTGACGCGCCGGCTGCCGGGAACATTGAAGGTGGAGGTGAGTGAGCGGATACCGGTGGCGTGGGTGGCCTGTCCGGCATTGGGGCTGGAGGAGCGGAATATCGAGAAGGGGTTGTTGGTTGATGAGTCGGGGGTGGCATTTCCTTGTGCGACTCCGGCGCTGGCCGAGTATGCGGCGCACTTGCCGGTGGTGTATGCGGAGGATCTTCCGGCGGGAGCGATCGTTGAAGGGGAGAAGATTGATGATGAGGGGTTGTCCTATGCGCTGGAATTTGCGCGGGCCGCGGACCTGATGCTTACGGATGCGGATTTGCCCGATTGGGTGATGGTGAGGGATGGGATTACGGTGGAGATGAAGACCTTGGGAGGGACGCGGCTGATTGCTTCGTATTTTGAGCAAGAGAAGCAGCTCGAGAAGTTTCAAAAGTTGAGCAGACATGCGCGGAACCGGGGACGCGAGCTGGCGACAGTGAATCTGATTCCCGAACGGTATGTGCCGGTAACTTATCAGAATTAAGGAAGATACGAACATGGCACGCTCAAAAATTCATGTTGGCCTGGAGATTGGCTCGACCAAGACCGTTATGGTGGTGGCCGAGATCAAGGCGGACCAGTCGGTGAAGATTCTCGGTTTGGGAGAGACGCGGTCGGCCGGGGTGCGGAAGGGGGAGATTGCGGATTACAAGCAGGTGCGGGCTTGTGTGAAGGCGGCGTTGTTAGAGGCGGAGGATGTCAGTGACGTGGTGATCAAGAGTGTTTTTCTTTCGGTGACGGGGGCGCATATTTCGGGGATCAACAATGTGGGGACGTTTCGACTTCCCGATGACGAGGAAGAGGTTGATTACGAGCATTTGGATGAGGTGAGGGAGATTGCGAAGGATATCGCGATCCCGAGTGACAATGTTTACCTGCATCATTTGCCGCGACATTTTAATCTCGATGGGCAGATGCACACGAAGGTGCCCTATGGTCTGTTAGGAAAGCAGCTGGAGGCCGACTATCACATTGTGCACGGGATGCGGACACGGATTCAAAACAGCATCAAGTGTGTGCGTGAGATTCCGCTGGATGTGGATGACGTGGTGTTTGCGCCAATTGCTTCGGCCCAGATTGCCTTGAACGCGGAGCGGAAAGAGGCGGGAGCCCTGGTGATCGATATGGGGGGAGGGACGACGGATTACGTGCTTTATTTGGATGGGGCGATTGCGGCCTCGGGTTGTGTGCCGGTGGGGGGTGATCATGTGACGAATGACATTCATTTGGTGACGCACATTCCGTTTAGCAAAGCGGAGAAGGTGAAGATTGATGAGGGTCATGCCTCGGCTGATCCGGCGCACTCGGTGGGGACGATCAAGGTGCCTGATGAGAAAGGATTTCCGGAGATCGAGTTGAACCGGCAATTGCTCAATGACGTGATCCGGGGTCGGCTTGAGGAGACGCTGGAATTGGTTTTGGATCGCTTGCCGGGTGATGCGCTGGAGCGGATTGGGACGGGAGTGTTCCTGACAGGCGGGGCGAGTATGCAGCGGGGGTTTGGGGAGTTGGCTTTTGATATTTTCGGGTTGCCGGTTTACCGGCCGGAGCAGCCGGAAGTGAGTGGGGTGCATGCTTATTTCAAAGACCCGCAGTATGCGACGGCGCTGGGTTTGATCCGGTATGCGCAGATTCTCGATCAGGAGCGACCGGGGGCGCGGGTTGGGAAGATGAAGGGGCTCTTTAAGAGTGTTTGGCCGTTTGGTTAGATTTTTTTAGGCGGGTAGGGGTAGAGGTTTTGAATGGGGGAAGTTGCTTTACGGGGATTGGGGGGATTCGTAGGTTGTTGGGGTGAGATTTTTTGTTGGATGGATTGTTGTTTTGTGGGGTTTTCAATTCGTTGCCGGGGCGCAGGAAGAAGAGTCGGGGCTGCCGGTGGTGGAGATCATTTTTTTCAGTCCGAAGGACATTGAACCGCCGAAGGATGTGGTGGAGAGGCTGGGGAAGTTGGCGGTGGAGACGGAGAATTTTTTCGAGAAGGAGATGAAGGGTTGGAATTATCCGGTAGAGCGGAAGAAGGTTTTTGCGAGGAACGAGGAGGGGAAGGTGAAAGTTGCCTTTGTGCGTGGCAGTGAGACGGCGGACACGGGGAAGTATGATTTCAACTACCAGGCCTTGCCGGGAGAGATTGTCGGGAAGGCTCACAAGAGTTCGAGTTTTTCGAGGAACGGGGATTGCTATTGGATCTTTGTGTATTTGGGGACGAAGCGGGAGTTCAACGGGTGGGTTGGAATCGGATCCGCGGGGCGGGGCGGGTATGGGATCGTGCGGTATGATGCGAAAGGAGGAATGAAGCAGGCGAAGACGAGGATTCATGAATTGGGGCATGCTCTGACGCTGCCGCACATTGGCCCGAAGGTGAGTGATGAGGGGGATTGTAATTTGATGGGGCCGAACGAGCCGACTTACCAGAGGAGGCTCAAGAAGAAGTGGGACAGTTATTATTTGAGTGAGTCGGCTGCTGCGAGATTGTGGAAGCATCCGCTTTTTTCAGGGACGCTGGAGAAGCGGGGGCAGCGACCCAAGGTGGTGAAGCTTGCGGAGAGGAAGGTCCGGTATGATGGGGAGGCGAAGTCGATCAAGATTGAGGGGACGATTGATTGTGATCTCGAGGTCCACAGTGTGATCGTTCACGATGATTCCTCGGGACCGAATCAGGAATACTGGAGGAAGACTTATGTGGGACGGGTTGATGAGGCGGGGGCGTTTACGATCGAGGTGGACGAGCTGAGTGATTACAACGGGATGCTTCAGTTTTACTTCTGTGTGGATGGGGGCGTGACGACCCAGTGTGAAACGAAGGTGATCTATGGTTTCGAAAAGGGGCAGCATGTGGTGCAGGGATTTATTCCCCGTTCGCTGCCACTGGAGGGTCCCGGGGTGGCGAAGATTGTTTCAGCGGAGTGGGGGACCTTGTTGAGGCATGCCAGAGGAACAACGACCGATGTTTCTGCGATTATTGCGAAGCAGATGAAGGGGGGCGCGGTGTCGATGTTGATCGACTATAAAGTCTTGGGTGATCCTGACCCGGGGAGAAAGAAGGCCCTGAAGGTGAAGTATCTGTTAGAGGGCGAAGAGAAGGAGGGGGTGTTTCAGGGGCGGGCGGGGAGTTATTTGATTCTCCCTCCGCTGGAGGAGGCGAATTGAGGTCGTAGGTGGCGTCACTCCTAGAATTGGTGGGACGGGATCCAGTGGATGCCTGCGGGTGAATGAGAGGATGAATCGGAGTGCCGGGCTTGGCCGTTTTTTTCCGACTTGCGATCCCAGGGCGGCGCTGCGCTACGTTATTTCGCCCCTTTGGGGCTTGGGGTTTTGAGGGCTGCGGCGATGTAGGGGGCGGTTTTGGAGGTCTTGGATTTGGCGACTTGTTCGGGGGTTCCCTGGGCGATGATTTGGCCGCCGTGGGGGCCGGCTTCCGGGCCGAGGTCGATGATGTAGTCGGCCTCGGCAGCGAGGTCCATGTGGTGTTCGATGACGACGACGGTGTGTCCTTCATCGACGAGGCGGTGGAGGACGTCGGTGAGGCGGGCGACGTCTTGTTGGTGGAGGCCGATGGTGGGTTCCTCGATGAGGTAGAGATTGGTGTTGGTGGGGCCGACGTCGGTTACGCGGGGTCGACCTTTGGTGAGTTGGGTGACGAGCTTGAGTCGTTGGGCTTCGCCTCCGGAGACAGTGGGGCTGGGTTGTCCGAGGGTGAGGTAACCGAGGCCGGTTTCGGATAGGAGTTGGAGGGGGCGCTGGAGCTTGGGGTGGGCGGCGAAGAACTCGGCGGCGGATTTGATGTTGAGATTGAGGACGTCGCCGATGGTGAGTCCGTTGTAGCGGATCTCGAGAGTGGAGGGATTGTAGCGTTGGCCGTAGCAGCTCTCGCAATCGACCCAGGTGGTGGGGAGGAAGTCCATCTCGAGTTTGATACGGCCGTTGCCTTTGCACTCGGGGCATTGGCCGTCCTTGTTGTTGAAGGAGAAGCGGGAGGCGGTGTAGCCGCGCATGCGGGCCTCGGGGAGTTGGGCGTAGAGGGCGCGGATGTGGTCGAAGAGTTTGACGTAGGTTGCCGGGCAGGAGCGGGAGGTTTTTCCGATGGGGGATTGATCGACTTCGTAGAGATATTTGAAGTGTTCAAAACCCTGAGAGGTTTTGAACGAGTTGGCAGTTGGCAGGATACGGTTGGCAGACTTGGTTGAGGAGGAGGTTTTTGCGGCTTCCGCGAGGCAGCCGCGCATGAGGGAGGACTTGCCGGAGCCGGAGACGCCGGTGAGGACGGTGAGGCGGCCGAGGGGGATTTGGGCGTCGAGGTCTTTGAGATTATTGAGGGTGCAGCCCTTGAGCTGGAGCCAGTGTTTTTTGGCTTTGAGGATTTTACGGCGGGAGCCCCGGGACGGGTGAACGAGGGGAGAGGCGAGGGCGTTGAGGGTGGGGGAGAGAGGGTGTTTTTTGAGGGTGGTCTTGGCGGCGACTTGTTTTTGACTGAGGGAGGCGACGATTTCTCCGCCCTCGACGCCGGCGCCGGGGCCGAGATCGATGAGGTGGGTGGCGGCGCGGATGGTGTCCTCATCATGCTCGACGAGGATGAGTGAGTTGCCTTTTTTTCTGAGGGCCTGGAGGGTGCCGAGGAGGGCGTCGTTATCGCGCGGGTGAAGGCCGATGGTGGGTTCGTCGAGAATGTAGAGAACGCCCTGGAGATTGGAGCCGAGTTGGGCGGCGAGGCGGATGCGCTGGGATTCGCCGCCGGAAAGGGTGGTGGCGGAGCGGTCGAGCTGGAGGTAGCCGAGTCCGACGTGATCGAGGAACTGAAGGCGCTGGGAGATTTCGGGAATGATGTCGCGGGCGATCTCGCGATCGCGGCCGGTGAATTTTAGGGAATCGATGATCGCTTTGGCGTCCTTTACGGAAAGGGCCGTGAGTGCGGGGAGGCTTGTTTTTTGGATGAAGACGTGGCGGGAGCTCTCGCGGAGGCGGGCGCCCTGGCAGTCGGGGCACTCTTTGATTTCGTCGGGTTCCTTGAGAGATTTTTCCTCGTAGATTTCGGCTTCGGCCTGGGAGTTAAATCCTTTGTCCTGGAGGACTTGTTTGGTGGCGCCTTTGGCGACGTGTCCGTATCCGCGGCAGGTGGTGCACCATCCGCGAGGGGAGTTGAAGGAGAAGTGGTGGGGGTCGAGTTCCTCGAATGATTCTCCGGTGACTTCCGAAACGCGTGAGGTGGAGAAGGTGGTGAGGTCCGGGGATTTGGGATCGGAGAGGATGCGGATGGTTCCTTTTCCGATTTGAAGGGTGCGGGCGATGTGCTCGGCAATTTGCTGTTTGGGCTGGCGGCTTTTGATCCCGGTGATGACGAAGTCGATGTCGTGTGCCTTATGGCGGGCGAGGGGTTGGAAGTCTTCAGTTCGGATGAGTTTGCCATCGATGAACATTTCCTCGAGTCCGGCTTTTTCGGCGGCGGCGGCGTATTCCTTATGGAATCCTTTGCGGGCTTTGAGGACGGGGGCGAGGAGGCGGAGGGATTTGTGTTTTTTGAGGAGAGCTCCAATTTGCCTGGCGATGGCTTCGGGAGTCTGGGAGATGACGGCTTCGCCAGATTGGGGGCAATGTTGGATGCCGACCTTGGCGTAGAGGAGGCGGAGGAAGTGGTAGATTTCGGTGACGGTGCCGACGGTGGATTTTCCGCCGCCGCGTGAGATGCGTTGCTCGATGGCGACGGTGGGCGGGAGGCCGGTGATGTGGTCGAGGTCCGGCTTTTCCAATTGGCTCGCGAACTGTCGGGCGTAGGGCGACATGGAGTCGAGGAAGCGACGTTGTCCTTCGGCGAAGATGACATCGAAGGCGAGGGTGGATTTGCCGCTGCCGGAGAGGCCGGAGATGACGACGAACTCGTGATGGGGGATGGTGACGTCGATGTTCTTGAGGTTGTGGTGACGCAGTCCGGAGATGGAGATTTGGTCTTTGGCGATCTCTTTGGCCGGGCGAGGGGCGCGCTTTGCCTTTGATGTTTTGTTAGAGAGGGCGGCGGCGGTGTGGGTCTTCTTTTTTGCGAGTTGTTTGGGAGTGCCCTCGAAGACGATTTTTCCGCCGTGGACTCCGGCCTCGGGTCCGAGCTCGATGACGTGATCGGCATTTTTGATGACATCGGGTTGGTGTTCGATGACGAGGAGGGAGAAGCCGATATCGACGAGGCGGTGGAAGACAGTGAGGAGTCGCTCGATATCGACGAAATGGAGTCCGGTGGTGGGCTCATCGAGGATGAGGAGGGTGTTGATGCTGCCTTGGCTGCTGCTGAGGAGTTGGCAGAGCTTGAGGCGTTGGGCTTCGCCACCGGAAAGGGTGTTGAGCGGTTGTCCGAGGCGGAGGTAGCCGAGGCCGGTATCGACGAGTGGCTGGAGGGCGAGTCGGGCTTTGCGGGCGAGGGTTTCCTCCTTGGTGGTGCCGGTGGGGAGTTCTTCGAGGAAGGCGAGGCCTTCGGTGGCGGTGAGTTGGAGGATGTCGGTGATGGACTTGCCGTGGAGGAGAATTTCCTGAGCGGCGCGGGTGAAGCGTGAGCCGTTGCACTCGGGACAGGTGAGGAAGAGATCCGAGAGAAATTGCATTTCCACTTTTTCGAATCCGTTACCGGCGCAGCGCTGGCAGCGACCGGGGCCGGAGTTGAAAGAGAAATAGCCGGGAGTGAGCTCGCGTGATCTGGCGGCGGAGGTGAGGGCGAAGAGTTGGCGGAAGTGCTCGAAGGCACCGAGGAGGACGGCGGGGGTGGAGCGGGGGGTGCGGGAGAGGGGGGACTGGTCGATGAGTTGGACGCCATTGAGCTCATCGATGCCATCGATCTCAGCTGCGGCGGGTTCTTCGTCGAGCGGGAGTCCGAAGTGGCGCGCGAGATTATTGTAGATGATGGGGTGGGCGAGAGAGGATTTTCCGGAGCCGGAAACGCCGGTGAGGCAGGTGAAGGTGCCGAGTGGGAGGTCGAGCGAGAGGTCCTCGATGTTGTTGGCCGAGGCGCTGCGGATTCCCAGGAAGCTCTTTGGTTTGCGAAGTTTTTTCGGGGTAGCGATTGATCTTTCGCCGGTCAGGAAGGGGAGGGTTTGGGAATCCTTGAACTTTGAACGCTGAACATCCAATTTTGAACGTTGAACGTTTCCCTGGAAGACGATTTGGCCGCCTCCTTCTCCGGCGGCGGGGCCGACATCGATGAGGTTATCGGCTTCGCGCATGACGGCTTCATCGTGCTCGACGACGACGAGGGTGTTGCCCTTATCGCGGAGGGCGTGCATGACTTCGGTGAGGCGGCCGATATCGCGGTGATGCAGTCCCACGGTGGGCTCATCGAGGACGAAGAGAGTGTGGGTGAGGGCGGAGCCGAGGCAGGTGGTGAGATTGACGCGGGCGATCTCGCCTCCGGAGAGGGTGCGTGCGGGGCGGTCGAGGGTGAGGTATCCGAGGCCGACCTCGACAAGGTAGTGGAGGCGGGACTGGATTTCTGTTAGAACGAGCTGGGTGGACTTGTCGAGAGGGGCGTGGGTTTGGGCGACGGAGTCGAAGAAGAAGACGAGTTGGTCGATGGGGATGTGCCAGAGTTCGGGGAGGGTTTTTCCGAGAATTTTGAAGGAGAGGGCTTCGGGCTGGAGTCGATTGCCCTGGCACTCGGGGCAGGTGGTGTAGGCGCGGTAGCGGGAGAGGAAGACGCGGACGTGCATCTTGTAGGCTTTGGTTTCCAGCCAGTCGAAGAATCCCTGAATGCCATACCAGCGTCCTTCCTGCCAGAGGGACTCGGATTGTTCGAGGGAGGAGAGGGGGCTGGACTGGGAGCGCTCACCGTATTTGACCCAGCGGCGTTGTTCGGGGGTGAGTTTGTTCCAGGGGGTTTTGGGGTCGATGCCGACTTCCTTGCAATTGCGGAGGAGGTCGCGCTGGCAGTCATCGCCGCGTTCTCCCTGGAAGGGTTTGACGGCACCCTGGCGGAGGGAGAGGAGATGGTTGGGGACGGCTTTTTCGAGATCGATGCCGATGACGCGGCCGAAACCGCGGCAGTTTTGGCAGGCCCCGAGAGGGGAGTTGAAGGAGAAGAGGGAGGAGGTGGGCTGGCGAAGGGGGGACCAGGAGGAGGTGAAATTTGAGATTTGAGATTTGAGATTTGAAATCTGACAGTTTCCTTTGCCGAGTTGGAGGGCGTTTTCGAAGGCTTCGGTGAGGCGGGATTTGTTTCGTGGTGAGACTTTGATGCGGTCCTGAATGACTTGGACTTCAGCGGGAAGTGTTTGATCGCTTGATTCGTCGGTGCGGGTGACTTCTCCATTGAGGAGGATGCGGAGGTAGCCCTGGGAATTGAGGAAAGTGAAGAAGTCGTCTGTCTTGGTGTCAGGAGGGACGGGGATGGGGAAGAGGACGAGGATGGTCTCCTCGGCGTGATTTTTTTCGCACCAGGAGAGGATGGTGGCGGGGGTGTCGGGTTGGACGGGCTCGCCGGTTTGGGGGTGGTAGCCGGTGGCGAGACGGGGGTAGAGGAGCTTGAGGTAGTCGTTGACCTCGGTGAGGGTTCCGACGGTGGAACGGGTGGTGCGGATGGTGTTTTTTTGCTCGATGGCGATGGCGGGCGGGATGCCATCGATGCGGTCGACATCGGGCTTGTCCATGCGGTCGAAGAACTGCCGGACGTAGGGTGAGAAGGTCTCGACGTAGCGGCGTTGGCCCTCGGCGTAGAGAGTGTGGAAGGCGAGGGAGGACTTACCGGATCCGGAGGGACCGGTGATGACGGTGAGCTCGCCGATGGGGATGTCGAGATCGACATTCTTCAGGTTGTGCTGACGGGCGCCCCTGATTTGGATGACGTTCTTCGACTTCGCTTTTTTGGCCACGCGGAGACCTTACCTTGGATACAATCCCGCGCAAGGCGAGTCAGCTATTCGACGGGAGTGAGGGGGAGGACGATCTGGCCATCGAGGATGACGTGGAGGCGTTTGTCATCGGCCGAGACAGCGGTGACCTCGCGCTCGAGGGCATCGGCGAGGGGTTTATTGCCATCGCGGAGGGCTTTGGTGCCGGATTCCCGGAGGAGGTTGATGTAGTCGATGCGGGCATCGGCGAAGTCCTCCTTGTAGTCCTCCCAGAGTTCATAGACCTCTTCCTGGACCTCTTTGAACTCCTTGCGAATTCTGGCAGGAACGGCGGGAGGGAGTCTGTCGGGGAGGGCGTGATTTTCGTCATATCCCTCGAAGGTGGCGACGAGTTCCTCCGGGGTGGAATCATTGAGGTCACGGTCACTTTTGATCCGGCGGGTGGCGTCACGGACGAAGTCGGAGATGACATCGTCATATTTTCGGCGGAACCGTTGGTAGTCGCGTCCATGCTTGTTGCGGACGGCGAGTCGGATTTCCTCAGCCTGCTGCAAGAAAGGAGATTCGGCGGGAGAGTTGGGCGAGGCTACGGCCTCGGGCATGTTGCGCTGGCTTGGATGGGACCATTCCAGGATGAAGTAGCGGTTGGGGAGGGTGGGGTCGGTGTCGTTGAAGCCAAGGTCCTCGATCCACTGGGGGTTGTCGTATTCGAGGGCGGTTTCGAGGCCGCTTTTGTTGTCGGGATTATGGGGGAGCCAGGTGTGGAAGTCGAAGATCTCGCCGGTGACGTTGTTGATGGATGCGGGATCCTCTTTGGGGCGGAAGGCACCGAACCAGCACGATTCGCCATCGAGGAGAAGGTCATCGAGCATTTTGGTGAGGAAAGCGGCTTCCTGGGCGCTGGAAAGGACGGCGAGATGACCTTCGTATTTTTTGCAAAATTCGTAGGCTTCGTAGGCCGTCATTTTGCGATCCATGAGCATGTATCGGGTGCCGGAGAACTCGAAGGCAGAGGCGGGGAAAACGGGGCGGGTTCCTGCTTTGAGTGCTTCGGCGGTGCGGGCGAGTTGTGCTTCTTCGGAACCGGGATTGGAGCCGTCCATTTTCCACTCGAAAAGGGCCGGGAATTCCCTGTTGCCTTCGACATCTGCGATGCCGGCGCCGGTGAGGGCGGTGAAGTCCTGTCCGGCGGGATTTGAGGAGGTGTCGTTGTCCGGTGAGCCTGCGGCCCAGAGTGAGGCATCGAAGGGGGCTCCACTGAGCCAATTCCATTGTGCTTCGGTGCCGGAATCAGAGCCGCCGATCCAGACGGGGGAGTTGGAGGAGAAGTTTTCCTTAATCCAGTTGAGGTCTTCGGTGTTGGAGATGGTGGCGAGCGAAGCGCCGCAGCGTTCGGCGAGGGCCTGGGCCTGGGTCCAGGTGGAGTTTTCGGTGTAGAGGAAGTAGCTGGAGTCTCCCCGGGTGATGGCGCCGACGGGGAGTTTGTCCCGAGTGCCATTTTTGAGAGTTTCCTGGAGTGATTCGAGGGAATCGAGAGGAGAGAGGGTGACGGGTTTTTCGGGCATGGGTTCCACCGGGTCCGGGGAGGAATGGGCCGGTGGTTTTTTGTTTGGATCCTTTTTGTTGGCGACGGTCTTATCGGGCTTCTGAGTTTTTTTCCTATCGGGTTTCTCTGCGGCGGTTTCTGCCGGATCGGTTGAGGCGGGAGGTGCTTCGGTCCCGGGAGATTCCTTCGGCGATTTATCCGAGAGGGCCACAAAGGCCACTGCTCCGCCGATGGCAAGAACCAGAAGGGTCATGACGAGGGGGAGAGAGGAGGATTTGGCGCTTTTGAGCGTGGTGAGCGGCGGGTGGGGAAGGGAGTCGGTGGGGCGGGGCACCGAGGTGGTGAGGAGAGGGCCGCTGAGGCGTGGGGCGAGGGCTTCAAGGTCATCCGCCAAGGTGGCGACGCTATCGTAGCGCTGGTTGGGGTCGGCGTGAGTGGCTTTGGCAAGGATGGCATCGAAGCGGGGATCGAGGCCGGTGGTCATGCCGGTTGCGCCGTTTTCGGGCGAGCGGCCTTTGACCATCTCGAAGAGCATGGCGCCGACGGAGAAGATGTCCGAGCGTTGATCGACGTTATGGCCTTGGGTGTAGACCTCCGGAGCGGTGTATCCGGGGGTGCCGTAGACGAGGCCTTCTCCGATTTGTGCGTCGATGGAGCGGGCGAGTCCGAAATCGCCGACCTTGGGGGTGGCATCGGCATCGAGCAGGATGTTCGCGGGTTTGATGTCCCGGTGGAGGATTCCTCCTTTGTGGGCATGATCGAGTCCGCGGCAGATCTGGGAGATGAGCTTGATGGCGGTGGCGGGCTCGATGGCTTTTTTGTGGATGGAGTAGAAGAGAGCCTTTCCGATGACGAACTCCATGATGATGAAGAGCATGCCGTCGACATCACCGAAATCATAAACACCGATGAGGTTGGGATGGTTGAGGCGGGCCATGGCTTTGGCTTCGGCCTCGAAGGATTCGCGGAACTGGGGGTCTTCGCCGAACTCGCGCGGGAGGATTTTAATGGCAACAGGGCGGTCGAGGGACTTCTGGGTTGCCTTGTAGACTGCGCCCATTCCCCCTTGTGCAATGAAGGATTCGACCTCGTATGCCGGGAAGTGAGGGGCAATCTCCTCTGGAGAGGGAGCAACGAAGGAAGTGGGGACGGAAGAATCTTCAGACATGGCAAAACACGGGGACGGGTCAAGAATGCCTAAGAATCCTTAAACATTCAAGAACAGCCTTTTGGGGCTTATTCAGCGGAGGCGAGCCCCGTGAGTTGTGCGAAATGCACTCCCGCTAGAGGATTTCTGCAATTTGGACGGCGTTTAGAGCCGCGCCCTTGCGCACCTGGTCTCCGACGACCCATAGAGCGAGGGCGTTTGGAAGGACCTGATCGAGGCGAATACGGCCAACGAGGCAGTCGTCCTTTCCGGTGGTATCGAGAGGGACGGGGTAGAGGGCGTTGGCGGGATCATCGACCAAGCGGACACCCGTGACTCCATCGAAGGCGGCGCGGGCGGCTTCGACGGTGGGTTGCGATTCAAAGATGGCGGTGGCCGAGATGGAGTGGGAGCGCATCACGGGGACGCGGACGCAGGTGCAGGTGACCTTGAGGTCGGGAAGTCCGAGGATTTTACGACCTTCGAAGAGCATCTTTTGTTCTTCCTTGGTGTATCCGCTCTCCTGAAAGGCATCGACATGGGGGATGACGTTGTGAGCGATCTGATGGGGGTAGACCTTTTTTTCGACCGGGTTGCCGGAGGTGAGGGCTTTGATTTGGTCCTCGAGTTCGATGATTCCCTGGGCACCGCTGCCGGAGACCGCCTGGTAAGTGGAGGCGATGATGGCCTTGAGTCCGAAGGCGCGGTGGAGGGGGGCGAGTCCCATCAGGGTGATGATGGTGCTGCAATTCGGGTTGGCGATGATGTTGCGCGGGTGATTCCGGGCGGCATCGGGATTGATCTCGGGGACGACGAGAGGGACGTCCGCGTCCATACGGAAGGCGGAGGAGTTATCGATAACGACGCAACCGGCTTCAGCGGCGATGGGGCCAAACTCGAGGGAAATGCCGCCGCCTGCGGAGAAGAGGGCGATGTCGATTCCGGCGAAGCTTTGAGGGGTGAGTTCCTGAATGGTGAGCTCTTCACCGCGGAAAGTGAGCTTTTTACCAGCCGAGCGAGCGGAAGCGAGAAGAGTGAGTTTCCCGAGGGGGAAGTTGCGTTCTTCGAGGCAAACGAGCATTTCTTGGCCGACGGCACCGGTGGCTCCGACGATGGCAAGGTGAGGCTGACTGGTCATGGGGCGGCGGAAGATAGCGGGAGATCGCGGTGATGCAATCCTGAGTTTCGGGGATTGGGGAGGATTTTGGCGCTTTTTAAGGTCGCAGAAAAATCTACGGATTTTGAAGATAACCTCTTGCCACGAAAAGGGACTTCCGTATTCTACTGGGCAAGTTGGAACGGAAGTTGCTCAAGTAACTCTGTCCATATCTTAAACTTATCATGAAAGCACTACTCAAAACCCTCGCTGTCGGCGCTGCAGCCTTCGCACTCTTCGGTCTTAACTCCTGCTGCGACAAGCAGCCTCAGGTTTCGGCTCCAGTTTACGAAGCACCAGCCAAGTAATTCTTTTCTAAACCAGAAAACATAAAACCAAGATAAACTATGAAAATTGCAACCATCCTCGGTCTCGTCGCAGCTCTTGCTGGCTTCTCTCTGTCCTCATGCGGCAGCGCTCCTGAGCCAGCACCAGCACCAGCTCCTTCGATCGAAATTCCTTCCAAGTAATTTCGTCGCTACCTGAAAAGGTTTCGCCCGGAGTCGGTGATCTCGATCATCGCTCCGGGCTTTTTTAACAACCGCTCGATCTCTAACACATGAAATTGTTCAAACTCATCAGCCTTGCTGCATTCAGCGTCGCCTCCCTTGGTCTTTCTTCCTGTGGATGCTGCACCGGAGAAGCTCCCGTGCCACCACTTCGTCCCCTTCCAGTGTTGAAGGAGATTCCAGTCGACTACGCCAAGTAAGGTTCGATCTTTAAATTTTCAGGAGCCGCACCTACGGGAGCGGCTCTTTTTTTGTGTGGTGATTCCAGACTTTTCAAGGAGAGGTTGATCGGGATAAGCTTTCCGCACACTTATGAATTCCAAAGTTCTCATTCACGTCTGTATCCTTGTGGTTCTCATTTGCTGGACGCTCATTGCCTACAATGGAGCGAAGGCGCCGGATGATCCGAAAGAGGGAGCGAATCAGGAGGAGGTCTATGATGATGAGGAGTATTACGATGATGATTACGACACGGCGATCATCGAGGATGAAGACAAGACGGCGGATGTGATGATGGCGGTGGCGATTCCGATGTTGCTGATCGTGGTTCAGCTTGGATTTTTGGTGATGACCTATGTGTTGCCATCGTTCGTCGATAAAATGTCCGAGGAGATGTATGGCTCAACGGCCGAGGTGGAGGATGATCCCTTGCATGATGCGAGGGCCGCGATGGCGCAGGGTGATTACCATGAGGCGATCCGAATTTTCCGTGAGGTGTTCCAACAGAATCCGGAAGATCGTTTTCCGATGGTGGAGATTGCGAAGATTCAGCGTGATAATCTCGATAGTCCGGCGCTTGCGGTGGATACGCTGAAGGAAGCGCTGGAGTCGAAGGAATGGCGGGAGAATGACGCGGCGTTTTTCATGTTCCGGATTGCGGACATTTACGAGAATGACATGGATAATCACGAAGGAGCGATTGCGATTCTGAAGCAGGTGCTCGAGACGCTTCCCGATACCCGTCATTCGGCGAATGCGACGCATAAGTTGAGGGAGCTGGGTGCGATCTAACAGAATTCCGCATGGTGTTGGGCAAGTCGCTCTATGATGCTTTGATAAGCAGAGTGGAGCGTGTCCGGCGGGAGGCTCCGATGTTTGCCATGGGTTGCGGCGCCTTGGCGGGAGCGCTGGGTAACGGTCACTTGATTTGGGCGGGAATCTTCCTTTTCCTTGGTCTGGTTCTTGGAAGGGCGGGCGTGGGTTGGAAAGTAGCGGTGGTGACGGTGGGGTGTTTGGTTTTTTGGAGGGCGGTGGCTCTTGATCCGGGTGAGTTGTCGGAGCATCGGACGACGCGGTCGGTTTCCGGTGAGTTGGTTCTGGGGAGGATTACGCGGGTGGGTAGCGGGGAGCGGGAGGGGGTGTTACGGTCCGGGGATGGCGAGGTGATCCGGGTGGCGGTGCAGGAGGCGGAGGTCTATTTGCCCGGGGATGTGCTGGAGGTGGAGGGGCGGATGTTTACGCCGGCGCGGGTGAGGAATCCGGAGGAGTTTTCGATGGCGCGATCCTGGCGTGAGCGGGGGCTGGAAGCGGGGTTGGATTTGAGGTCGGTGAAGGTGGTTGGTTTTGACTGGAGACAGGCGTTGTGGCGTTGGGCGGAGGAGAGGAGGGCGTGGTTGAGTGGGGCGGTGACGCGGGGGATTGAGGATGACGGGGCTGCGTGTAGTATTATTAAGGCGATGATTTTAGGGGAGACTCCGGAGTCGACCTCCGAGATCACGCGGGCGTTTCGATTTAGCGGGGCGATGCATGTCTTTGCGGTGAGTGGGCTGCATGTGACGATTGTGGGCGGGTTGATGTGGTTGGGGGTGTCGCTGGTGGGGGTGCCGAGGCGTCCGGCGATCTTGCTGATCATGTTGGCGATGGCGGGTTATGCGATGGTGACGGGCGGGAGGCCTCCGGCGATGCGGGCGACGTTGATGGCGGTGACGTTTTTGAGTGCCTTTCTTTTGCGGCGGCGGCCGTCGCTCTTTAATTCGCTCGCGCTTAGTGTGGTATTGGTTCTGGTATGGCAGCCGTCGCTGGCGACGACGATTGGGTTTCAATTGTCCTATGCGGTGATTGGGGCGATCGGGTTGGGATTTTATGCGGCCTACCAGCTGACGGGGAAGATGGCGGAGGTGGATATTTTTATGCCGAGGAGATTGCTGGCTCCCTGGCAACGGCGGTCCTTGAATTTGAGAGGGAAGGTCGCAGGGATTATGGCGACGTCGTTGGCGGCCTGGGTGGGATCACTGCCGTGGATGGCGTATCACTTTGGGTTGGTGACGCCGATTGCGGTGATGGCGAGTGTGCTGCTGATTCCGCTGACTTTTTGTGTGCTGGCGCTGGGAATGTTATCGGCGCTGGTGGGGGCGGTGATTCCTGCGGTGGGCGGCTGGGTCAATGAAGTGAATGCGGTGGTGGCGAAGACGGCGTTTGTGGGGGCGTCGGGATTTTTAAAAGTGCCGGGCGGGCATTTTGTGATGGATGGTCGGCAGGATGCGGATTGGGTGGTGTTTGATTTGTCGGATGGGGGGATGGCATCGTCGCTGGATACGGGAGAGGGGGTGTTGTTTGATTTGGGGAACGAGCGGAAATTTTATCAGATTGTGCGGCCTGCGTTGCGGCGTTGGAATATGTCGCCGGAGACGGCGGTGCTGTCCCATCCTGAGGGGAAGCATACGGGGGCGTTGCCGGCGTTGATGGAGCAGTATGATCCGGCGCGGGTGTTCGTGCCGGTCTTGTGGGCACGGAGTCCGAGTTATCGGGATTTTGTGGAGTCGGCACCGGAGGGTGTGGTGACGGTGGGGAAGCGGGGGCAGCGCTACGAGTTATCGGATGATGCCTGGTTTGAGGTATTGCGAGAGGGGGCGGAGGGAGTGGATACGGTGGCGGATAGCCGGGGGATGGCGGTCAAGGTGCACTGGGACGGATGGAAGGTGCTGGTGACCGGTGATCTGGGCATTGTGGAGGAGCGGGAGATGATGGGGAGTGGGGTGGATCTTTCGGCGGATGTGGTGGTGATGGGGCGGCACTCGAAGACTTACTCGGGGTCTTATGAGTTTTTGAAGGCAACGGGGGCGAAGGTGGTGGTGGTGAGCTCGTCGCATTTTCCGAAGAAGGAACTGACGAGTGAGAGGTGGTTGAAGGTGCGGGAGAATCTGGGGATCGAGTTTTATGTGCAGTCTGATACGGGGGCGGTGTTGATGGACTTCGATGGGGAGAGGTTGTGTGTGAAGGCGTTTTTGCAGCCGGAGAGGCTGACGATTTTGGAGCGGTAGGGGGCTTGGATCCTGATTGGATTATTCTTTTTATTGGCAGGTGGAGTAACCAGGGCGGCGCTGCGCTCTGCCCTTCGCTACGTTATTTCGGCCCGTTGGGCCTTTTGAGATAGGATTGCAGGGGGCAGGGAGGAATGGGGACGAGGGCTTTTGCCTGCTCATCTTTTTGAGGGAGGCGGAGTGGAAGCAGCCGGACCTTTCGGAGAAAGGTCCCTGCCTTAGGTGGTGAGGTAGCGGCGTTCCACGCGGGGGGTGATCTGGGTGAGGATTTCCCAGGGGATGGTGCGGGCTTTTTGGGAGAGTTCGGAGACGAGGAGGTCTTTGCCGAAGAGGATGGCTTCGTCGCCTGACTGGCAATGGGGGAGGTCGGTGGCGTCGACGATGATTTGGTCCATGGTGACGCGGCCGAGGAGGGGGCAGCGTTGGCCGTGGATGAGGACTTGGGCTCCGGTATCGGAGAGGGCGCGGGGGTAGCCATCGCCGTAGCCGATGCCAAGGACGGCGGCGCGGGTGTCGCGGGGGAGGATGGTGCGGCCGTAGGAGACGCCGTGGCCTTTGGGGAGTTCGTGGATGAGGGAGATGCGGGTCTTGAGGGTCATGGCGGCTACGAGCTCTTTTTGGTAGCGAGGGAGGGGGGAGATGCCGTAGAGCATGAGTCCGGGGCGGACGAGGTTGGTGGTGCGGCTTTGGTAGTCGAGGAGGCCGGCGGAGTTGCTGAGGTGGATGGCGAAGTCTGACGGGACGGAGGGGAGTTCGCGGAGGATGTTTTCGACGGTGGTGTCGAAGAGGTGGAATTGTTCTTTGGTGAAGGCGGGGTCTTCGTCGGCGACGGGGAGGTGGGAGCCGAGGCCGGTGAGGGTGATGCCTTTTGCGGAGCGGAGGGCGGTGAGGGCTTGGGGGATTTGGTGGGGGAGGAAGCCGCCACGGCCCATGCCGGTATCGAGGGCAAGGTGGGCGCGGATGGGGTGGTTGTTTTTAAGGCCGAGGGAGTCGAAGTGGGCGATTTCGTCGAGGGAGCAGAGGCAGGGGACCCAGCCGTGGGTGGCGATTTCCTCGCGCTCGGTGGGGAGGGTGGCTCCGAGGATGTAGGGGAGGGTGGTGATGCCTGCGGTGTGGAGTTGGCGGGCTTCGCTGGCATTGGCGACGCCGAAGAAGCGGGGTTTTTCGGGTTCGAGGGCGCGGGCGGTGGGGACGATGCCGTGTCCGTAGGCATCGGCCTTGATGACGACCATGACGTCCTTGCCGGGGGCGTGCTTATGGACAGCGGAGAGATTCTGTCGCATGGCTGAGAAGTCGATCTCAGCCCAGGCACGTGGAGGGGATTCGGTCACGCGGAGAAGATATAGGGAAATTAGGAATTAGAAATTCTGAAATCATCCGCTATGAGTAAGGCATGCCTGATTCAGTGAGCGATTACGAAAAGCTTGGTTCATTTTACCTTGGTAAGGAATACGATATTGAGAAGCGTGAGGTGACGGATGAGTTGCAGCTCTATGATTCCAAGGATTTGGTGACGCACGGGGTGGTGTTGGGGATGACGGGATCAGGCAAGACGGGTCTTTGTGTGGGGCTGCTGGAGGAAGCGGCGATGGACAATATTCCGGCGATTGTGATCGATCCGAAGGGAGATATTGCGAACCTGATGCTGACGTTTCCGGAATTTAAGGGGTCGGATTTTCGTCCCTGGATCAATGAGGATGATGCGCGGAAGAAGGGGCGGACTCCTGATGAGCATGCGGAGAAGACGGCGCGGATGTGGGAGAAGGGAATTGGGGATTGGGGGCAGTCGCCGGAGCGGGTGCGGCAGTTTAAGGAGAAGGTGGATATCAATGTGTTCACTCCGGGGAGTAACGCGGGGATTCCGGTGTCGATTTTGAGCTCGCTGGAGGCGCCGCCCTTTGAAGTGATCGATGACGGGGAGTTGTTCGGGGAGCGGATTGAGTCGACGGTGTCATCGCTGCTGTCACTGGTGGGAGTGGATGCGGATCCGATCCAGTCGCCGGAGGCGGTTTATCTATCGTCGCTTTTTGCGCATTGCTGGAGGGCGGAGCAGTCGTTGAGTCTGGAGACCTTGATTCGGCACATTCAGAAGCCGCCCTTTGACAAGGTGGGGGTGATTGATGTGGAGTCGTTTTTTGGTCAGAATGATCGGCAGAAGTTGGCGTTGAGGTTCAACAATCTGTTGGCTTCTCCCGGGTTTGCGACGTGGCTGGAAGGGCCGCCATTGGACATTCAGCGGATGATGTATACGGAGGAGGGGAAGCCGCGGGTTTCGATTTTTTCGATCGCGCATTTGAGCGACAGCGAGCGGATGTTCTTTGTGTCGTTGCTGCTGAACCAGATGCTGGGTTGGATGCGGACGCAGTCGGGCACGACATCGCTGCGGGCCTTGCTCTACATGGATGAGATTTACGGTTACCTCCCGCCGACGGCGAATCCGCCGAGTAAGAAGCCGATGATGACGATGCTGAAGCAAGCGCGGGCGTTTGGTCTGGGTGTGCTGGTGGCGACGCAGAACCCGGTGGATTTGGATTACAAGGCGTTGTCGAATATCGGAACGTGGTTTTTGGGCCGATTGCAAACCGAGCGTGACAAGGCGCGGGTGTTGGATGGTTTGCAGGGGGCGTCGGACTCGCAGGGGGGTGGGTTCAACCGGAAGGAGATGGAGAATTTGCTCTCGGGAATTGATTCGCGGGTGTTCCTGATGAACAACGTGAACGATGATCATCCTTCGGTATTTCATGCGCGTTGGGTGATGAGCTATTTGTGCGGTCCGTTGACGCGGAGAAAGATCAAGGAGTTGATGGATCCGAAGCGGGATCGCTTTTTGCCGAAGGCGCAGGCTTCTGCTCCGGCAAGTCCGATGGGGATGAGTCAGGCTGCGGCGGCGCCTCCTAAAGGGGAGCGTCCGGTGGTAGGGCAGGGAGTGACGGAATATTTTGCGCCTTTTGCGGGCGAAGCGGATGATGTGACTTACAAGCCGGCTCTTTTGCGCGAGGCGAAGGTGCATTTCACTTCAAGCAAGGCGGATCTGGACGGGTCGCGACTGGTGCGCTTCGTGAATCCGATGGAGGAGAAGGGGATTGATTGGGAGGCGTATTGCGGCTGCACCATTCCGGTGAAGGAGCTGAATGACGAACCTCGAAAGGGGGCGGGCTTTGCGGAGCTTCCGGGTTACGCGATGAATGCGGATAATTACAAGGCGGTGGAGAAGGAGTTCGCCGATTGGGTTTACCGCAATGAGCGGGTGAGCTTGTTCCATTCCGATCTTTACGATTTGTATTCGAAGATGGGTGAATCGGAGGGGGACTTTCGGGCGCGGCTGGCGGTGAAAGGCCGGGAGGCACGGGATGAAGCGATTGATAAATTGCGCGATTCTTACGGGAAGAAGCTCAAGACGAAGACGGAGCAACTGGAGCGGGCGTTGCTGGCTCTGGATAAGGAGAAATCAGAGGCGTCGAGTGCGAGTTGGCAGGCCGGGGCTTCGGTTCTGGGTGGGCTTTTGGGTGGACTTTTAGGGGGGAGGAAATCGAGGTCTTCGGGGGTGACCAGTGCGACGCGAGCGTTTAAGCAGCGCCGGGATGTCGGGATTGCCGAGGACAAGGTGGAGGGGATTGAGCGTGATGTTGCGGAGCTGGAAGCGGAACTCGCGGAAGAGATTGCGGAGCTGGAGGACAAGTTCGATGTGAACACGACGAAGCTCGAGGATGAATCGGTGAAGCCTTACAAGAAGGATATCGATGTGAAATCGGTAGCCTTGGTTTGGCTGCCTTATGATGAGGACGGGAAGCCGGTGTGGTAGGAAGCTTAGGGCTACGGGCTGATCCCAGGGTTGAAACCCCGGGCTTTGGACCGTTGCCCTTTCAGGGCATTTTTTGTTAGAGGCTTTCCTTTAGGATGGAGAGGGCCTTGGTGGTTTCTTCCTCGGTGACGTTGAGGGGGGGGAGGAAGCGAATGGTGTTGGGGCCGGCGGGGGGGACGAGGAGGCCGGCGTTTTGGAGTTTCACACAGAGGGCGATGGAGGGGAGTTTGCCTTCCGGTGTTTCGAGCGCGTCGGGGTTGAGTCCGATGCCGAGGAGGAGGCCGAGGCCCCGGACTTCGGTGATGGCGGGGTGGTTCCAGCTTTGGATGGTGTCCCGGATTTGCTGCTCCCGGAGTTTGACGTTGGCGACGAGGTCATCGGCGATGATGGTGTCGATGACGGCCTTGGAGGCGGCGGCGGCGAGGGCGTTTCCTCCATAGGTTGAGCCATGGCTGCCGGGTCCGAGGAGGGGGGCGTGCTTTTCGGCGACCCAGAAGGAGCCGATGGGGAAGCCTCCGCCCATGCCTTTGGCCCATGAGATGCCATCTGGTTTGAGGCCGGGGGCGATGGTGTCGAAGCCATTGAGGTTGCCGGTCCGGCCCATGCCGCATTGGACTTCATCGAGAAGCAGGAGGATGTTGTGTTTCTTTCCGAGGGCAGCGAGCCCTTCGAGGAATTCTTTGGTAGCAACCTGGACTCCGCCTTCGCCTTGAATCGGTTCGACGAGGAAGGCGGAGGTTTTTTCGGTGATGGCGGCTTCGACTGCGGCGAGATCATTCAAGGGCGAATAGATGAAGCCGGGGAAGAGGGGGCCGAAGCCATCGTGAATCTTGCCCTGCGCGGTGGCGGACATGGCGCCGATGGTTCTGCCGTGGAAGGATTGATTGAAGGTGATGATTTCGTGCCGTCCGGATTCGACGCCATGTCTCCGGGCGAGCTTGATGAGTCCGTCGTTTGCTTCGGCTCCGGAGTTGGAGAAGAAGACTTTGCCGGGTTGTTGGACGATCTTTTCGACGAGGAGTTCGGCGAGATCGGATTGCTGTTTGGTGAAGTAGAGATTTGAGCAATGCATGAGCTGCCCGGCCTGCGCGGTGATGGCGGAGGTGAGGGCAGGGTGGCAGTGGCCGAGCGAGCAGGTGGCGATGCCGGCGCAGAAATCGAAATACTCATGACCGTCTTCATCCCAAACGCGGGTGCCGGCGCCTTTGCTAAGGGCGAGGGGGAACCTTCCGTAGGTCTGAAGGACGTATTGGCTGTCTTTTTCGATGGTGGTCATGAGTTCTTGGGTTGGATTGTTGGCATGATGGGAAGCTTATTGGAAGCCTTGCGATTGATCATCCAGGTGGCACCGAGGGTGAGGACGGCGCCGCAGATTTCGATGGGGCCGAGGGTTTCTCCGAAGAGAGCCCAGGCTCCGGCGGCAGTGAGGATGGGGAGGATCATTTGCATGGAGGCTCCTTTGGAAACCTCGAGGTGCCGGTAGGCGAAGGTCATGGTGAGTTGTCCAAAGGCGACGACGATTCCGGCGACGATGATGGCGGTGATGCCGAGGGCCGGGATTTCGGAAGTCTTGCCATGGGCAAAGGGGAGGGTGATGAGGAAGGCGTAAAAGGCCTGACTCACAAAGATGGTGGATCCGTGTTCGGTGCGATGAAGAACGCGGACGAGGAGGATGACGATGGCCGAGAGGAGGGCACCGAGGAGGGCGATGGCATCGTAGAAAGAGAAGCCATTGAGTTCGGTCTTGGGGCTGAGGAAAATGAGGAGCCCGAGGAAGCCGATGACGATCCAAATGATGCGGAAGGTGCTGAGGGATTCCTTGAGGAAGATGGCGGCGAGAATGGCGGCAAAGATGGGGTAGGTGAGATTCAGCACGACCGCTCTTGCGGGTCCGAGGTTGATGACGGTGATGTAAAAGCAGACCACGCCGATGGCTCCGATGAGTCCCCGGATGAAGACGAGGGGCCGATCGAAGATGGAAGCGAAGCGCATGCCGCGATTTCCGCCGTAGAGAGCGAAGGCGATGAGGGTTCCGGCGAGGCCACGAAAGAGGGTAACCTGCCAGCCATCGCAAGCAGGGAAGTGCAGGGCAATACCGCGGATGGCGAGCGTGTTCAGGGCGAAGAACAGGATCGAGAGCAGCATGAGGATGGTTCCTCTGGTTTCCGAAGGTGTGGTCATGTTGATGGGCCGGGAAGAGGAGGGGCCGCGCGGAACAATCGAGAGAGTGGTGACTCAGGGAGGTGATTCAGCGGGGCACCTCCGGGTGGAATGATCAAGACATCACTACCGAAGGGCCGAACGAAGCCAAAGGGCGACGCGGCGTCGGTTAATGAGTTTGTGGGTGTTGATCACGGGTGTTAGATGAGGGATGGGATTGAATTTGTCAAGAGAGTGAACTCGCTTTGGGTGACAAAGTCAGGTAAAGGGGGGTATGAATGAGCAGGAGCGGGCGGCAAAGAATCTGGAGACGATCCGGTCGATGATGGAGCGAGCGACGGTGTATCGGATGATCTCCGGGCCGACGGCTTTGTTGGGGGGGGGCTTGGTGATTTTGGTGGGTTTCCTGGCGCCGTGGGAATGTTGGAGTTGGAAGTGGACGTGGATTGGGGTGGCGGGATTGGTGGCGCTTTTTAATACGGTTCTGGTGGTGAGGAAGGCGAAGAGGGAAGGGGCTCCGGTGTTTTCGGCGGGATTGCGGATGGGGATACGGTCGTTGTTTCCGGCGATGATGGTGGGGGCGGTGGTGTCATTGAGGGATTTCGCACCGGTGGCTCTGGCGATGGTGTGGACGCTTTGTTACGGGGTGGCGTTGATGTCGACGGTGAGCTTTGCGCCGCGATCGCTTTGGGTGTTGGGGGCGGCTTTTTTAGCGAGTGGGCTGTTTTGTGTCTTGCGACCGTCGGTGTTCTTGAGTTGCGATTGTCAGTCCCACCCGTCTGAAGGCGGAAACTTGTTGATGATGGTAACCTTTGGGGGCTTCCATTTGGTGTATGGGCTTTATGTGATCTTGGTGGAGAACAAGCGACGCTGATGGACCTTTCGAAGCTCGATAAGCTCATTCATGAGAAGGCGCGGCTGGGCATTATGTCCCTGCTGGCGTCGCGTGCGGAGCGATGGGCGTTTCAGGATTTGAAGAGCGAACTGAAGATGAGTGACGGAAATTTGATCACGCATCTGAGGACGCTGGAGAAGGCGGAGTTTGTGGTGTCCGAGAAGATGGAAGGGGTGGGGCGTCCGCAGACCTTTTATGAGCTGACGGACGAGGGGAGGGTGGCCTTTGAATCCTACCTGGCGGAATTGGAGAAGATCCTCCGGCGCTAGTTGGCCAAAATATTCTCGGGGGCGCTGGCGATGATGCGGTGGTAGGGGGACATGCCTTTGAGGACTTTTTTCCAGAGTTCGCGGTCGTGGGTTTCGCCGAGGATGGTCTTGGGGATGTGGGAAGTGAACCAGGATTCGCCTTCGAGTTCTTCTTCGAGCTGATTTTTGGTCCATCCGGAGTAGCCGACGAAGGCGCGGACGAGGGTGCCCTGGCGGTGGGCGTATCCGATGGCGTCGGTGGCGGAGATGCGGGTGGCGTAGCGGAATTTTTCTCCTTCTTCCCAGAAGGCGGCGAAGGTCATGTGGCCTTGGGAGACGGGGCCACCGACGTGGACCTGGACGTGGGCGAGGGGGGCGAACTCCTTGTCGGAGAGGAGTTCACCAACCATTTGACCGGAGGGGTGGTTGAGGACGAGGCCGAAGGCTCCGTCGGCCTTGTTGTGCTCGGCGAGGAGGATGACCGAGCGTTCGAAAACGCCGCCACGCATGGTGGGGTCGGCGAGTAAAAGCTTTCCTTCCAAAGTTGAAGGAAGGTCAGGGTCAACGTTCTCCATGGCGAAATAATCGTATGGGTTCGATTCGGGGTCAAGGGGTGTTCGAGGTCGGGAAGTGAATGAATTGAGTTCATTTTGTCCATGAATGCGCCGAAAAGAACCCTTTAGGGGGATGTATTACGGCTTGAATAAAAGGCCGGATTTCGTGAGGGTCCGCGCCTCATGAATACAGAAGCACTTGCAAGAGCAGCGACAGAGGCCCGGGGCCTCGCGATCGATGGCGTTCACGCCTGTTCCTCCGGTCACCTTGGCCTCCCGTTGGGATGTGCTGATATGGGTGCCGTCCTTTTCGGTGGATCCCTCCGTTTTAACCCTGCTGCTCCGAAGTGGCTGAATCGTGACCGTTTCATTCTGTCCGCCGGTCACGGATCGATGTTCATCTACAGCTGGCTGCACCTTTCCGGTTTTGCGGTGAGCCTTGAGGAAGTGAAGAACTTCCGGAAGCTGCATTCGATCACTCCGGGTCACCCCGAGTATGATGAGACTCCCGGGGTGGAAGCGACCACCGGACCGCTTGGTCAGGGTGTGGGTAACGCGGTGGGCTACGCTCTTTCCGCGAAGCGTGCGGCGGCTCGTTTTAATACGTCCGAGCACACGATTTTCGACCAAAGCATTGTGGCCCTTGCCGGTGACGGTTGTCTTCAGGAAGGGGTTGCGCAAGAGGCGATCGCCTTTGCCGGTCACAACAAGCTGGATAACCTTGTGCTGATTTATGATTCAAACGATGTGACCCTTGATGCGATGGCTGATGTCACGCAGGGATGGAATGCCGAGCAGTATTTCCAGAGCCTCGGATGGGACGCGGTGACGGTGGATGGTCACGATCAGGCTGCTTTCAAAGCTGCTTTCGATGGTGCCAAGGCATCGACCGGCAAGCCATCGGTGATCATTGCCAAGACCGAGATTGGTCGCGGCATTCCCGAAGTGGCCGGAACGGCAAAAGGGCACGGTGAGGGTGGAGCGAATTTCGCCGAGTCCGCACGTGCAGGTCTGGGACTTCCGGCCGAGACGTTTTATGTGTCGGAGGAGACGCGGGCTTACTTTGCGGCGCAGGCCGAGCAGCAAGCTGCTGACTTTGCGGCGTGGCAGGTGACCTACGATGCGTGGGCTGCGGCGAATCCCGAGCTGGCCGAGGAGCTGAGCAACGGAGTGGCGAAGGCGATTCCGAGTGATCTTTCGGATCAGATTCCGGCTTTTGCGCCTGATTACGCCGATGCGACCCGAGGATCGGGTGGCGTGGTGATCAATGCGGTTGCCAAAGCGGTTCCCCAGTTGATTACGGGATCGGCCGACCTTTATGGCTCGACCAAAAACTACTTGAAGGACCAAGGAGATTTCTCTGCTGCTGATGGCAGCGGCCGGAACATTTGGTTCGGAATTCGCGAGCATGCGATGGGTGCGATTTGTAATGGAATCGCCTATGACGGTTTGTTCCGTGCGAGTGGAGCGACCTTCCTGGTGTTTGCGGATTATCTTCGCCCTGCGATCCGTCTTGCGGGTCTGGCGAAGCTTCCGGTGACTTATGTCTTTACGCACGATTCCGTGGGTGTTGGTGAGGATGGACCGACCCACCAGCCGGTGGAGACGGTGAGCGGCCTGCGTGTGATTCCCAATGTGGATGTCATTCGTCCGGCTGACCCGGAGGAAGTTGCGGGAGCGTGGTGTGCCACGATGCATCGCACCGACGGACCTACGGCTCTTATTTTGACCCGTCAGAAAGTGCCCACCTACAACCACATTTCGGTGAAGGAGCGTCGTGATGGAGTTTACCACGGTGCTTACATTCTGAAGAAGGAGGAGGGTGCTCTTGAGAGCATCATTCTGGCGAGTGGTTCCGAGGTGGAGCACGCCATGAAGGCGGCCGATCAGCTCGGTGGCGGCGTGCGGGTGGTTTCGGTTCCTTGCATGGAGCGCTTTGACCGTCAGTCGGCCGAGTATCGCGAGTCTGTTCTTCCTGCATCTTGCACGAAGCGGGTGGCGATCGAAGCGGGTGTGAGTGGCCTTTGGCACAAGTATACCGGCCTTGAGGGCACGGTGATCGGGATTGATCGCTTCGGTATCAGTGCTCCCGGAGACGTGGTCATGAACGAGCTGGGCATGAATGCCGAGACGGTTGTGAAGGCGTTGAGCTAAGCTGCTGACGACTTATTTTTCAAAGGCCTCTGCGGAAACGCGGGGGCCTTTTTTTGTGAGGAATTCCGAAGGGGGGAAATCCTCAAGAAATTCGTAGCGAGAGGAGAGAGAGGAGGGAGAGGAGGGAGAGGAGGGAGAGGAGGGAGAGGAGGGAGAGGAGGGAGAGGAGGGAGAGGAGGGAGAG
>JBPOGH010000026.1:0-48247 GCA_051252135.1 Verrucomicrobiaceae bacterium
GCATTATAGCCCAGGGTAAAACCCTGGGTTTTTCGCCTACCAAGGATCCCCCATCGAACCCTCAAACACCCGCCCCAAAAATCCACCTCCCCGAAGATCGCTCCACCAACCACGCACCTCGCACGTCCCAAAGGGACATCGCATCATAGCCCCGGGTTTCAACCCGGGGTTTTTAGTCTCCAGTTCTCCCCGATCAAGCCCTCAAACACCGTCCCAAAAGACCACCTCCCCGAAGATCGCTCCTCAAACACCACCTCTCACGTCCCAAAGGGACATCGCATCATAGCCCAGGGTAAAACCCTGGGTGTTCCGTATCCAGCTCTCCCCGATCAAGCCCCCAAACACCGCCACAAAAACCCACCTCCCCGAAGATCGCTCCTCAACCACCACCTCCCATGTCCCAAAGGGACATCGCATCATAGCCCAGGGTAAAACCCTGGGTTTTCCGTCTCCAGCTCTCCCCGATCAAGCCCCCAAACACCGTCATAAAATACCACCCCCCCGAAGATCACCTCACCACCTCCGCCCCTCAAATCACAAGACATCGCTTGGCCACCACCTCCGTCAGCACCGCCAAATCCACCAGAACCCACCAACCAACGTCACCCCACCAGCCGGGAAAGAGAACCAACTTCAGACGAAAAGAGCGGGAGCGTAGCAGGTCACATCAGTCAGAGCTGCTCTACTTCGACTGATCGTATCCACGACTCGATGAAAAACCTACGGTGCTCTGCGTGACGCTGACGATCAAAGCGTGGAACCGGAACGCAGTGGAGATAGCCAACGGCAAATCTCCTCGAAATCACCCGACGTCAGTTTGGAAACAGGACACGATATGAAAGTGGTGCGCAACATCAAGTCGCCGGTCTCATTGAATTTCAAAGAATACTTCTGGCTGAAAAACGCTAAAAATGAAGTGTTCGGTAGTTTCAAAACAGAGGATCGTGCGGGAGGTGGCGTTTCTTTGGCCAGTCTGGTTAGATCACGCGAAAGGCATGGAATATTGGAAAATGACCATTGGGTCTGCATTTGACAATGACACGGTGCACGTCACGGCGGAGAAAGTCACTGGAAGTCTTACCCAATCAAAAATCCACCAGAAGTCTGAGTAGCAAGAAGCTTGCCGAATCTTCATTCATTAGTTGGCACACGGTTTCCGGGGTGCTCTGGTTGAGTATTGCTAGATTTTTCCTATTTAGATGGAGGCTCCGCAAGACTCAAAAGATTACCTATGTATCCCTTCGCTGCAAAATAGTAGGAGATAGTTTTTATTACAGTAGATCCCTCATTGTAAGCTCGGATCCTAAACACTACAATCGAACCATCTTCTTCGGTATAGTCAGAAAAAACACCCATACTATTCAAGTCATACAACCTAACTCCATCTAGATCTTTTTTAGGAATCCCCACTTTATTTCTGTTTGATATTTTCACGGACACATCTTCAATATTATAACTATTCACACCAGGAGTCAGAGTAACTGCTGTCGCCACAGCTACGGGAGAATCCATCACATCTACCTCCCAGCTAGAATTCATCACAACAGACTTAATAACAGCAACCCCTTCGCCATTCAAAAAGTTAACTAAAAGTAACGATAACATTATCATTCTCATAAACACACTAATTTGGATTAAATTTATCTAATCGACCCCCTTCGTGAACCACATAGTTCGCGGCCCCTTCCGTTCCGTGTCGACGATCAGCAGGCGATGGCCCTTAAGCACTAATCCCCCTAACACGGGAAAACATGCCTGGCAAACTTTAAGGGACGAGAAAACCGTAGAATAAGAAGTTCTGTGCACCGATGACCCTAAAATCAGCGCCAAATTGAGTGCGGTGCGCCTCCCCCTCCGCCACCAAAAAGGCCATGCCTCCCCAAGGAGCCATGGCCTTTTTTTTCATCTCTCTCCTCCCTAATTTCCAATCACCTTACCTCTCCTTCCCCAAAGTCGAACCCAACCTGGAACCAGACACGGGAAAACATGCCTGGCAAACTTTAAGGGACGAGAAAACCGTAGAATAAGAAGTTCTGTGCACCGATGACCCTAAAATCAGCGCCAAATTGAGTGCGGTGCGCCTCCCCCTCCGCCACCAAAAAGGCCATGCCTCCCCAAGGAGCCATGGCCTTTTTTTTCATCTCTCTCCTCCCTAATTTCCAATCACCTTACCTCTCCTTCCCCAAAGTCGAACCCAACCTGGAACCAGACACTATCCTCATCCACCCCTCCGTCCAACTTGTCGTGATTCCACTGCACCCGGCCATAGCCACGCCATGTGTCACCCAGCTCAAAGGCCCGCGTCACCGCCAAGCTTATCCGCTCCCGTTCCTCCACTTCGAAGCCATACTCAATCATTCCCATATCGAGAAGAGGCCCTTCTTGGACACCCTCGACATACCCATAACGCAAATCCGCACGCCACTCGGAATTCCACGCATATCCGGCCCGTAGCATCAGCGAATTCTGATCTACCGATCCCGTCAACGTGGCATCCTCCTCGTGCACCCATTCCGTCCGCCGCATCAGTCCCTCAATTGCAAAGAAAACATGCCTAAGAAAACATGCCTTAGAAAACATGCCTTAGAAAACATGCCTTAGAAAACATGCCTGAGAAAACATGAAAACTGAAAACAAACTGAAAACATGCCTGGCAAACTTTAAGGGACGAAAACACCGTAGAATAGGGAGTTCCGAGCATCGATTACCCTAAAATCTGCGCCAAATTTTGAGCGGTGCGCCTCCCCCTCCGCCACCAAAAAAGCCACGCCTCCCCAAGGAGCCATGGCCTTTTCATCTCCCCCAATTCCCAATTCCCAATTCCCAATTTTCCCAACTCCTAATTCTCCATTCCCAGTCCCGAAGGGACGTCGGTCCCCAGCCCCGGGTGCCAACCCGGGGTTCCCCATCCCCCCAAACTCCCCGATCAAGCCCCCAAACACCGCCACCAAATACCACTCCCCCGAAGATCGCTCCACCAACCACGCCACGCCCAAAATTGCCTCGGCCGCCAATACCGATTACATCAAAATATTGACATTGTCACCATATGTGGAAATCTCATCCCATGACAAAAAAAGCCGCAAAGAAAAAGTCCGCCCGCAAAATGGCCGTGAAACAAGCACGCCGCACCAAAGAAGTCGTCCGCCGCCGTCTCGCCCGCGTTAAGGAAAACGATCCCGCCCTTCCCCTCCCCAAGTTTGTCGAGCGCGTCAATGAAATCGCCCAGCGTTACCTCCCCCCGGGCAACCCCGCCGATGGCCGGGTGGCCTCCGAGTTCAACGAACGCAACGTCCGGAACTACCAAAGCAAAGGACTCATCGACACCCCCGAAAAAGAAGGAAAAGAAGCCCGCTACCGCTACCGCCACATCCTCCAGGCCGTCCTCATCCGCGTCATGCTCGCCGATGGCTTCCGCGTCCCCACCATCCGCGAAATGCTCGAAGGAAAAACCACCGGCGAATTCGAAAAACTCCTCGACCTCGGCCCCATGGTCGCCCGCAAAATGGCCCGCGATCTCAATCCCGAAAAATGCAACGGATCCATGGAAGGCCGAAGCGTCTGGACCAGACTCGAGGTCGCCCCCGGCGTCGAAATCCATCTCGCCCGCAGCGTAAAACCACCCTCATGCAAAGAAGAAGGCATGGAAATCCGCGAAAAAATCTCCCTCGCCCTCCGCGACGAATTCCAACGCCGCCGTAAACGCGCCCGCAATCGTGAATAGCCCTCTACGAATCCGTAGCGCACATCTGCCCGCCACTCGGAATGCCACGCATTGCCACCACGGAACATCTACGCCCTCTAATGCACCACCCCTGTCAGCCTTCCATCATCCGCGTGCACCCACTCGCGGCGCCTCCATGAAGTCGTAAAAAATTGCATTCTCATGGAATAAGTGAAAGCTGTTCTCACTCGCACTCCTGAGAAGAATGTTTCGTAAGCTTACAGCGCTATTTTTGCTTTGGCTGATGTCGGTGGTCGTCGCCACCTCACAGCCCGGCCTCAGCTATTGCCTCTGCTTACACCAAATTTTCATCGGCGAATGCCCCTGCCTTGCCCTCTCCCAAAAAGAATCCTTCTCACATGGTTGCAGTGATGAGCCCTGCGGTTGCTCCTCGCAAGAATCCACGGAGATTGACGAAAATCTCCCCGATCCAGCCCCGGATTGCTTGCTCAGTCTCCGAATCGATCTCGATGTCTTTCTCGCTGCCGATTCCACTCTCACTCCTCACCACGATGCTGCCAGTTCCCGGAATCCCTTTCCCCAAACTGGAAAAATCGACTCCGCCTTCTTACTCACAAGTTCCATTCATAGAATTCGGGGAAGCCCCCCGCCTATTGCGAGGATCACTCCATCCGTCCCACTTCGTGTAAGATATTCAGTGTTTCTCGTTTGATTCGCTGGTTTGATGCCGTGCGCTCCTTCCGGGCACACGCACTCTGCGCCCTGATCCCGCCCAATCGTGGCGGTCTCGCTCTCATGACAGAGCCATCTCAGGGTCCCTTTCTCCTCAAACCTATTTCACCGGTACACTAATATGTCCTTGGACGACCTTACCAACCTCACTTCCACTGATCAGCCTCTTTCAGGCACCTCACCCAAACGAAAACGTTCTCTCGCTTGGCTACTGCCTGTCGGACTCCTTCTTGGCTTCATCTTGATTCTCCTCTTCCTTTTTGGAGAACGCCTGATCCCTGCCCTCGAAGTCGAAACCGCTCCCATCATCACAATCCGATCAGGAGAATCAACCCCATCTGAATCTCCAAACCCAACGACCGGTAAAGGAGGCTTACTTTTCCAGGCCTCCGGGTGGATCGAGCCTGATCCATACACCGTTTATGCCCCAACTCTCATCAACGGAATCGTGGCAAAAGTAGAAGTCCTCGAAGGCGCAGCCGTCAACAAGGGCGACCTCCTCGCGACCCTCATCGATGACGACGCCAGGCTCGACCTTCAGGAGGCCGAGCAAAAATACCTCAGCATGGAAAAGCGCATCGTCGCCCACTGCACCGGACACGAGATCGTCGATGCCGAAATCGAAGCCGCTCACCGCAAGATCGAAGCCCTCGCCGCAGCCTTGGATGAAGCGCGAGACACCTACTCAAGAATCAGCAAGCTCAGCGAAGGCGCCGTATCCAGACAACAATTGGTCCAGGCTCGCCTCGCCACCGAAAAACAAACCGCCATGCTCGCTGAAGCCCGCGCCGAAATCCCCCGCCTCGAAGCTCAGAAAATTCAAATCGATGCCGAAAGGGAATCCATGACCGCAACGCTCCGTGAGCTGGCAACCGTCCTAGAACGAGCCCAACTCAGCCTCGACCGCACCCAAATCAAATCACCCATCGATGGCATCGTCCTCCGCCTCCATGCCGCTCCGGGAAAGAAGCGCATGCTCAACATGGACGATCCCCTTTCCGCCGTCATCGTCGAACTCTACGACCCCAACCAACTCCAGGCCCGGATCGATGTCCCCCTCAATGAAGCGGCCGCCCTCTCCTCCGGTCAGTCTGTCGAACTCATCTCGGAACTCCTCCCGGACCGCACCTTCGAAGGCACCGTGACACGCATCAGCGGGCAAGCCGATCTGCAACGCAATACCCTGCAGGCCAAGGTCGCCATCAAAAATCCCGACCTCCGCCTCCGACCCGACATGCTGGTCCGCGCCAAGTTCTTCGCTTCGGCCAATCAGACAAATGGCGATGCTTCAAACAACACCTCCACCTCAGGACGCCTCTCCCTTTACGTCCCCGAAAGTGCACTCGTCGGCGAAAACCGGGTCTGGGTGGTCTCCCCAGACCGCACCGCCGAAAGCCGCTCCATCACCCTCGGCTCCGAAACCAGGGACGGCCATCGCCTCGTCCTCGATGGCCTCCGCTCCGGCGAATCCGTCATCCTTCCTCCCCACTCAAATCTCAAAGACGGCACCCGGCTTTCAACTTCCAGCCCCCACTAAAAACCATGAACCCTCTCATTTCCATCAAGTCCGTCACCAAATCCTTCACCAAGGGAAAAACCACCATCACCCCTCTCGAAAACCTGTCTCTCGACGTCCCACCCGGCGAGTTTCTCTCCCTCATGGGCCCCTCCGGCTCAGGCAAAACAACCCTCCTCAACCTCATCGCCGGAATCGACACTCCCACCTCCGGAGAAATCCTCATCGATGGTAAGGACATCGCCAGACTCTCCCGCGCACAACTCACCCGCTGGCGCGCAAAACACGTGGGCTACATCTTTCAACTCTACCACCTCGTCCCCATCCTTTCCGCCTACGAAAACATCGAACTCCCACTTCTGTTAGGGAATCTCAGTAAAAGCGAACGAAAGAAAAAAATCCTCGCCGCACTCGACCTCGTCGGCCTCAGTGACCGGGCTGACCACCGACCTTCCGAGCTCTCGGGAGGACAGGAACAACGCGTCGCAATCGCCCGCGCCATCGTCCATGATCCCGACCTCCTGGTCGCCGACGAGCCCACCGGTGACCTCGACCGCGAATCAGCCGATTCCATCCTCCAGCTTCTCGACACCCTCGCGACAAAACACGGCAAAACCATCGTCATGGTCACCCACGACCCCAAGGCCTCGGCCGCTGCCCACCGCGCTCTTCAGTTGGAAAAAGGACAGTTCCTCGAAGAAGGAACCCTGATCACCCAAACGTAAAATCCACCCATGAAACTCGCAATTTTAGCCCTGAAGAACCTCACCCGGAATCGGCTGAGATCCCTTCTGACGGTCATCGGCGTCGCCGCCGGAATGTTCCTCTATGCCTCCGTGCAAACAATGCAACACTCCCTTTCCGTCGCCACCCAAAGCAGTGCCGATGACACCACCCTCGTCGTCTACCGCGAGAACCGCTTCTGCCCCTCCACTTCCCGTCTCCCGGAACACTACCTCTCCACCATCCAGCGCATCCCCGGAGTCAAGGAAGTCATCCCCATCCAAATCGCAGTCAACAACTGCGGAGCCTCCCTCGATGTCATCACCTTCAGAGGAGTCCCTCCCGAAACCCTGAAACAATACAACCCCGGAATCTCCGTCATCGCCGGTTCCTACGATGACTTCGTCAATCGCACCGATGCCGCTCTCGTCGGACAACACTTTGCCGAAAGGCGCGGCCTCTCACCGGGTGATAAATTCGAAGCCGTCGGCGTGAACGTCACCGTCGCAGGCATCATCACCTCCGATTCTCCCCAGGATGAAAATGTCGCCTACGTCCATCTCCCCTTCCTCCAGCAGGCCTCGCGCATCGGACTCGGAATCGTCACCCAGTTTAATGTCAAAGTGGACTCCTCCGACCTGCTTCAATCGGTCTCCGATCAAATCGACGAAACCTTCAAAGCCGATCAACAACCCACCAACACCCGCCCCGAAAAAGCCTTCTTCGCCGAAACCGCGAAGCAAATGATCGAGCTCATCGGCTTCACCCGCTGGCTCGGCCTCGGCGCCGTTGTTGCCGTCCTCGGCCTCGTCGCCAATGCCGTCCTCCTCATCGTCCGCGGTCGCGTCAAGGAAACCGCCATCCTCCAGACCCTCGGATTCTCCCGCCTCGCCATCGGTGTCATCGTGGTCATCGAAGGCGTCCTCCTCGGCCTCACCGGTGGACTTGCCGGCGTCCTCGGAGCCATGGCCTTCTTCAAGTTCAAGTCCTTCACTCTCGGAAACGAAGGCCTCACCCTCGCCCTCACACCCTCCGCCTCGGTCACCATCAGCGGCCTCGCCGTCGCCATGGCCCTCGGCCTTCTCGCCTCACTCTACCCCGCCTGGAAGGCCACCTCCCGCCCACTCGTCGAATCGCTCAACGCCTAACAGATCACCCGCCCATGCTTCCCTTCACCTACGCCCTGCGCAATCTCTTTCGCGATCCCTCCCGCCTCGCCCAAACCGTCGGCGGCTCGGCCCTCGTCGTCCTTTTGCTCATCGCCGCCGTCGCCCTCAACCAGGGCATGGACAGCGTCCTCTCCGCTTCCGGCTCCCCCCAAAATGTCCTTCTCATCGGAAAAGGCTCGGAAGAATCCATCGAACGCTCGGAGGTCGGCATCAGCGCCGAGTCCGCCGCCGCCACCTCAATCTCCGGCATCGAATCCAGACTCGGCGTCCTCGCCGTCTCGGGAGAAATCACTTACCAGGCCCCCATCACCACCGCCTCCGGAGTTCAGGAACAAGCCCTCCTCCGCGGCGTTCTCGAAACATCCCTCCTCGTCCACACCTCCGTCCGCTTGCTGGAAGGTCGTTTCCCTGGCCCCGGCGAAGCCATGATCGGTCACCTCGCCCATCGAAAACTCGGCGTCGAAAAGGACGATCTCGCCGTCGGAAAATCACTCCGGTTTGGCGATACCGAAGTCAAAATTTCAGGACGCTTCGCCGCCCCCGGCACCGTCCTCGAATCCGAAATCTGGTTCGACCGCAATGACCTCGCCTCCCTCACCCAGCGCGACACCCTTTCTTCCATCACCCTGCGCCTTGCCGGCGATGGAGACATCGATGACGTCGAGCTCTTCGCCTTCCAACGAAACGATCTCGAACTCTCCGCCATTCGTGAAGATCACTACTACGACAAACTAAGCGTCTTCTACAAACCGATCAAAATCATGACCTGGGTCACCGCCGCCCTCGTTGCTGCCGGCGCCGTCTTCGGAGGCCTCAACACCCTCTACGCCGCCTTCGCCGCACGCATCAAGGAAATGGCCACCCTCCAATCCATCGGCTTCACCCGACTCGCTCTCTTCGTCTCCCTCATTCAGGAATCCCTCCTCGCCACCCTCACCGGAACTCTCCTCGCCTTTCTCCTCGCCTACTTTCTCCTCGACGGGCGCACCGTCCCCTTTTCCATCGGCACCTTCACCCTCACCCTCACCCCCACTGTCATCCTCTCCGGTCTCGTGACCGGCATCCTCCTGGGAACCATCGGCACCCTCCCCCCCGCCATTCGATGCCTCCTCCCCGGCCTTCCTAAAGCTCTCCGTTCCAGCTAAAATTCAAACATCAAAAAACAAATGAAAATAAAACACTACTCCATCCTCGCCCTCGCTTCCTTCCTCACTCTGGCTTCATGCTCGGAGGAAAAGGATGCTTCCAACACGCCATCGTCAAATGAAGACGGCTCCCTCTCTTCCCTCGTCCTCAAGGATGAGCCCAAGGAAGCCACTGACATCGCAAGCCTGCGCAAGTCCGCCAAACCCGGGGACAAGGTCACCTTCTCGGGCGACATCCTCGGCAGCATGGATGTCTTCATGGACAACCGCGCCGTCATGATCCTCGGTGACCCTAAAAAACTCACCGCATGCAATCTCATCCCCGGCGACGAATGCCCCACCCCTTGGGATGTCTGCTGTGACGATCCCGATGTCATCACCGCCTCCATCGTCACCGTGCAAGCAGTCGATGACGCCGGAAAACCCCTCAAGGAAGGCTTCAAAGGAGTCGCCGGCATCAAGGAGCTCAGCTCGCTCGTCGTCACCGGCGAGGTCGCCCAAGGCTCGACCGACACCAACATGTTGGTCAACGCCACCGGCATCTTCGTGAAAAACTAATTTCATCTGATCCATGTTTCCAAAAGTTCTCGCCCTCACCGCGACCGCCGCTCTGCTCATCACCGGATGCACCTCTCAGGCACCCTCTTCGGAGGAAGCCTTGGCAGCCACCCCGGCCATGCGGCAGGCCTCCGTCCCGTGGTGGCGGGAACTGGGAGACTCGTCCTTAAACAACGACATCGACTCCGCCTTCGCAAACAACCCCGACCTGCGCAGCGTCGCCCTCCGCATCGATCAGGCCGAAGCCGCCGTCGCCAACGCCCGCGCCGCCATGCTACCCACCCTCAACCTCGGCTTCGGCTACGGGGAAGGCCGAAAGCGGGAGGTCGACTTCGGCCCCTACTCGCTCGCCCCTTGGGAGACCGGCGCAAACCTCTCCTGGGAGATCGACATCACCGGAAAACTCCGGGCCGCCACACGGGCCACCGTCGCCGGCACCCGCGCCGCCATCTGGGACTACCAATCAGCCAGACTCCTGCTCTCCAGCCGGATCGCCGCCACCCGCCTGAACCTCTACCGCTTCAATGCCGAAATCGCCTCCCTCAACGAATCCCTGAAAGCGAGTCAAGACACCCTCTCCACTCTCACCGAACGAAACACCGCCGGACTCATCGCCACCTCCGCCGTCTCCAATCAACGGGCCGAAAACGAAAAACTCAAACGTCTCCAGCTCGACCTCACCCGCCTCCGCGATCTCACTCTCGTCCAACTCCGCACCCTCCGCGGCGGCAGCCAACCCTCAAACTCCTCCCGCGCCACCTTCCCTTCCTTCGCCTCCACGTCTGGCAAACCGCTCAATCAAATCCTCGCCCTCCACCCCACCCTTCTCGCCGCCGAGGCCAAGGTCCGGGCCGCATTTGAGTTGGAGAATTCCGCCCGCCTCAACCTCCTCCCCTCCTTCAAGTTCGACGCTCTCGCCTCAGGAAGATCCACCTCCCTCACCAACCGCTACCGCACCTGGATCACCTCCGTCGGCCCTTCCCTCGATATCCCCGTCTACGATCCCGCCCGCCTCGCCGCCCTCAAATCCCGCAAGGCCCAAAGTGCATCCGCGGCAGCCCAATACCGCTCCACCGTCCTCAGGATCCTCGAAGAAATCGACACCGCACGCATCAATCTCCAAAGCCACCGCGCACAACTCACCACCGTCCAACGTGAAGTCCGCGAAATCAAAACCACCCGCGACTACGCCCGTGAACAATTCGACGCCGGACTCACTTCCCAAATCGAATACCTCGACGCCGAACGCCGCTGGCTCGAAGCAAAACGCAGCGCCATCACCCTTCAACAGGCCGTCCTAAACTCCCGCGTAAATCTCATCAAAGCCACCGGAGGAGCCGTTTTTTAAGAAAACTATCGTACTTCCCCCGGCCCAAAGTCGAACCCGACCTGGAACCACACGCTGTCTTCATCCACCCCGCCATCCAGCTCATCGTGGTTCCACTGCACCCGCCCATATCCGCTCCAGGAATCATCAAGATCAAATGACCGGGTCACCGCAAGGCTGAGACGCTTCCGCTCCTCCACCTCAAACCCATACTCGATCATCCCCATATCGAGCAGCGGCCCCTCACTCGCCCCCTCGACATATCCGTAGCGCAAATCAGTCCGCCACTCGGAGTTCCACGCATACCCCGCGCGCAACATCAGCGAGCTCTGGTCCGTGATCCCCGTAATCGTCGCGTCATCCTCATGCACCCACTCGGTCCGGCGCATCAGCCCCTCCACCGCCAGGATCACCTCGCGCCCCCCGCTCTCAAATCCATTCTCCCGCCACCGATACGTGTAATCACCCGAGACAAGCTCCGTCCCCCTCCCGAATCCGTTCCCCCCTTGCCCAAAATTCACCCCCACCCGGTGCTGGTGGAAATCATTGGGCCGATAGTCAAAGAACGCCCGCGCCGTCACCACCCCACCCTCAAAATACGCCATCTCCGCCGACGCCCCATGCGCATGCTCTCCCCCATGCGCCTCGTGCGCCACCGCCTCACCTCCCGCCAGCGAAAACCCCGCCCGCGTCACATCGCCTTCCCAAAACCAACTCAACTCCACCCCGTCGCTAAACAGCCCCTCTTCCCCCAAAAAATTCCCCACGCTCAAATTCCCGTCCACAAAATCCCACCCGTGCAGGTGCACGTTGTTCTGCAGCCCGAACCGGTTCAAAAACCGCCCCCCGCGCACTTCCATCTCCATTGGCAAATCAACCAGCTTCACAAAAGCCTCCTCCCCCTCCGCATCAAAATCCCCCAAGCCGTCCGTAAACACCAACCCGTTCGCAAACAGCTCCACCCGCTCGTGGCGCACACTCACTCCCAGCTCCAACCCCTGCAGCCCCAACGCCTCCCGCGCCGGATCATGCGCATGCGATGCCAACTCATCGGCATGCCCGCTCGTCCCTCCGCCAATGATTCGAAGATGACCCGACAAATCAACCTCCCAATCCTGTCCCATTCCCACCAGGGGCATCATCGTTAATGCAATTATGTTGCGTTTCACAAACGCAATTAATTTGCATTAACCTCATTTTGCAAGAGTAACTTTCCAAAAAGTCCCCTCCTATTCCCGCCGCACCCGAAACCGGTAAAACCCCTTCCCCTCTCCCGCCCCCGGCACATACCGCAGCTCCCGCCGTCCATCCGGAAGCTCCGCATAAGTCAATTCCTCCACCGTTTCCCAACTCCCCAAATCAACACTCCTCTCCAGAAACACCGACACATCATCCGCCAGCACATTCAGCACCGCCGATAAACTCCCGTCCCCCTGCGGCACCCCGATCACCGGCAGCGCATACGCAATCAAATCCCCTCCCCTGAAGGCGACCGCATCACTCCCCCCCGGAGTCCCGCCACTCAACGCACTCGCCCGCCAATTCACCCCCTCGCCCAATCCCGGGAAACTCCCCGACTGCCGCAGCACCAGACTCGGACCATCCCCATCCGCCAGTTCCGACCACCCTCCGTCATCAAAATACTCAAATTCAAAAATCACCGCATTCTCATGATCACGAAGCCGGATCAACTCCCCTCCGTTATCCAGTTTCTCCCCCGCCGGCCACTCCGCCAAAATCGGCAACCCCGTCCCGTAACGCATCTCAAAGGCCGCCCGGTTCGCCACCACCAACCCGTATCCCCCCGCCTCCAGCGTTCCCGATAACGCCACATTCACCCCTTTCGAAAACCGAAACCCGTCCAGCAACAGCGCACCTTCGGAAATATTTCGTACTTCGATGAACTCAAAATAATCATCGTCATCAAATCCCGCCGCCAATTCCGCCGCACCGGGATCAGCCGGATGATACATCACTTCCGTCACCACCAGCGTCTCCGCCGGCACCTGCACCCGAAAGGTCTCATCCTCCAGCGCCGACCACTCTCCCCCGCTCAACACCCGCGTCCGCACCCGCGCATCCCCTCCCAAAAGCAGCCCGTCATCCACCACGATCAACCCCAAATCAAATCCCACATCCGACGAACTGTCCGACCGCTGATGCAACTCCACCGCAATCACATTCTCCCCCGCCACCAACAGGTCCGGCGACACCTCCCGCGTGAACACCGCGCTCTCGTCACCATTCTCCAGGGTCACCGTCCCTCCCGTGATCGGACCCTGCGGCAAGTTCGACCGGTCAATCTCCACCCCGTTCAAATAAACCACCAACCCGTCATCCCGCACATAACGCAGCAACAACGCTCCCACCGCGCCCGGATCCGCCACCACAAAACGATGCCTGAAATACGAGGTGATCGGCTTGCTGAAAATGTCGCCCCCAAACGATATCTCCGTATTGAAATCAATCCCATCCACGGTTCCATAACCCAGCGGCGCATTCCCCCGATCCCATCCCGAATCATCGTAACCCGCTACCACCCAATTCGTCCCCGAGAGGTCCACATCCTCATCTAGATACGCCCACTCCGCATCCTGCGCAAAGAGCGCCTCCCCCAACTGCGTCGCATCATAGACCAACGCCCCCCCGTTCACCGCCCCTCCTTCTTCCCGCGGATCACTCCCATCCAAGGTGTAATAAATCACGCCCTCCCTCGCACTCAGATTCAGCTTCCCCGAATCAACCGATGCCACCGGCGGCTCGGTATCCGGATACAGATTGTCCGCCTTCATGTGCGCAAACGAGATCGCCGGACGCTGCACCAAATAAGTGTCGTTGATGTTCGCCACCTCCGTCAGCCAATGATCCTCCCGATTGTACCGCAGCCCCGGATCACTCACGTCATCAATAAACAAATCCCCCCAGCGCGCCGACTGCCCCAGGATCGCCTGATCCACCGATGCCGCCAGCGCCTCATGCCGCGCCCGCGCCACTCCCGTCGTCAGCACCCCGTCCTCATCCCGCAGATGCTTGTGAATCCGGTCCGCAAACATCAGCCGATACTCCTCACTCCCCGCCCGCAAATCGTCATGCAACTCCAGCGGAGTCGTCGTCTTGTCCCGCCCATCTGTCGTCGAGTTCCGCGTCAGGCTGATAAAGGTCTCCTCCCCATCCCAGCAGAGAAACCGAAACCGATTGTCATCCCCACCCTCACGCCGACGAAATCCATACACGTTGTTCCGCACCCAGTCCTGATTCCCCACATAGAAATTCACCATCATGTAATCGATCAGATTCTCCACATCCAACCGCTCCCAAATCGCCGCCCAATCATCCGCCGGCGTCCCTCCTGTCAACCCCCGCAGCTCCTCCCAACCGTCAATCTCCCCATGCGTGACCTGCGTCTCCAGTCCGTTCGCCCACTTCAACACATCATAATCCTCTTCCTTCCCCCCAAAATGGTTCGCCCCATAGTTCTCCCCCGGACGCTCCACCGGATTGTAGAGCCCCCAATAAAGACCGTTGAGATAGAGATGGGCAAAGGTGCCCCCGATCGACGGATTCCCCATCTCCCGCTGGCAGTCCCGGTAAAATTGATCCCGCAAATAAGTCACCCGAGTCAACGAGTTCCCGCTCCCCGTCCGAGCCCGCCACGGACTCGCCCATGTCCGCCCCGTCCCTCCCCGCAACACCAAATGATCCACCCCACCCTTCGGAAAGTTCGGGAACAATTCCTCCTCAAACTTCGAGTCCCCGTAGTCCGATCGAAAATACAAACGAAACGACTTCCGCAACATCTCCCGCACCCGACCCCGACCCCCGTGAATCCGAATCCCGCAGTTGTAATGCGCATGTTTCACCCCACCCGGATAGAGCACCTCCATCGACGCCTCCTTCTCCCAGTCCCGCCCCCGCCGGTCCGCATTCGCATGAAGCCCTGACTCCAGTCCCCACATCTCTTCGTTCGGTAAGGTCAGTGAGATCGTCGGCACCTGCTGCAGCGCCGCCACCATGTCACCCGCGATGTTCGGATCCATTTCATAATCCGACGGCCTCGGAATCGGAGCCAACGCCCCGCTCGCCCCCACCGGTTGCCAGTCCACCGGAAACCCCGCTGGAAACTCCGGCTGATCCACCACGTCCGCCAGATAAAGATACGTGTGCGCCTCCATCGGCGAGTCCACATACCCCGCCCGCAATTCCTTCGCACGCAACACCGTCGTCGTCGACACCCCAATCGGCCCCGCATAGGGCACCGACGGCTCACTCCCGTCCAACGAATAAACCACTGTCGTCCCCACCGACCTCGCCCCCAAACTCACACTCACCGGCCCATCATAAAACCCACGCTCAACCGAAAACGTCACCCCCTCCAAAAAACCCTCCGTCGTCGCCGACAAATTATAATCCCCTGGCGTCTCGCTCAGGAAATAGTGCAACGCCCCATCCAAACCCTCCCCATAAGTTCCCCCCGCATACTGTCGCGGATACGTCAGCCGGGAGACAACCACCCCCGCGGGATTCACCAGGGCCACAAAGGAACCCTCCTCACGCGCCAACCCAACCGGATCCTCGACCAACAAAAAATCTCCCGACCCCAGTTCCTGCCCCGCGGAAAAACGATGCTTGTCCGGTCTCGCCAAATCATCCGTCAACGCCCACCCCGTCAAATCCAGCACCTCATTCCCCGGATTCCATATCTCCACCCAATCATCCGGCGTCGCCCGAATCTCGGTAATCTTCGGCAGCACCGCCACCCCGTCCACCGCCACCGCCGCCACCTCTCTCACCGTCGCACACGCATTCTCCGCCGCTAGGATAAATGTCGTACTTACCAACGGACTCACCGTTATCGACCCATTCGCCGACACCATCCCAATTCCGTAAATCGACACCTCGTCCGCTCCCGTCACCGACCAACTCAATTCATTCCCCGATGCCCTGAAAAAATCCACCACCGGCGGATCCCCTCCCGGCGTAAACACCCGCACCTCCGCCAAATGCACAATTCCGCTCTCCCCTTCCTCAAACCCCACCCGCAACCGGCTCGCCATCACCGGCACCGCCAGCTCCACCGTAAAGGTCGTCAACGGCCCCCCATCCTCCACCACCACTTCATGAACCACCACCTCCGCATCGTTGAACAATCTCAAAGTCGCGTTGCTCAACCGACCGCTACAGCAATTCCGCGTCACCACTTCCACCCGCGAAATCTCCTTCTCCTCTGTAAAATCCAAAAGCCACGCCGCCCCCGGCTCCCCCGATGACGTATGGTTAAACGTCTCCAGATCCCCATCGATCGCATGCTCCGCCGGATACAGCCCACTCCCATGACTGTGCGTCTGCGATGCCACCCCCTGAACCGTGATATCCAGCTCCAAATTGGCAAAAGCAATTGATGCAAAAAGAGTTAACGCGAAAAAAAATCGAATCATATGAGCTTACGTTTTATCAAGAGAGTGCTTGCCATACCCCATCGCTTTCGAATAGTTGTAATACAAGCTAATGGCGAATTCGAGCAGAGAATTCAGCCTACCTCATTCTCATTCCATTGATCAAATCATGAAAATTCCACACCTAAAACCAGCTCTCCTCGCAGCGCTTGGCTTGGTTTCCGCTCTTCCTGCGGCCGCCGGTCTGATCGCCTACTACCCCCTCGATGACACCGAGGGAAACGCCGCCACCGCCACCTTCGGCATCAGCGCCCCCTGGGCCAACCCCGGGAACAACCTCATCTGGGATCCCGCCGGAAAAATCGGCGGCGCTGCTGACCTCGGCGGCCCCGGCGGAAATAACAACTACTTCTCCGTCGACCTCCGCGGTCTCCTCAATTCCGACCAAATGACCGTCGCCCTCTGGATCAATCCCGATGGCAAAAGCGGCAACTACGAAGGTGTCTTCATGACCCGCCCCGCCAACCCCGGCCCCATCGAAAACAGCCTCCCCTCCGAATCCGGAAACTACGGCATCGCCTGGGATGCCAACCAAATCGACACCCGGGTCGATGGCGCAGCCCTCGACACCGCCGCCGACACCGTCGTCGCCGATGACGCCTCCGCCACCAGCGACGCCGAAGGCTGGTACCACATCATGTGGGTCTGGGACGGCGTCGCCGGAACCCAAACCACCTACATCAACGGAGTCGAAGCAGGCTCCACCAGCGCCGCCATCCAAACTCTCGCCGGCGGCGTCTGGCACCTCGGAAATGATTCCTGCTGCAACGGCCGTGACTTCAACGGCCAATTCGACGATCTCGGAGTCTGGGACGAAGCCCTCACCGCTCAGGATGCCTCAGACCTCTTCAGCCTCACCAAGTCTCCAGCCGATATCAACCCGCCTCTGGACCCTGATAACGACGGCCTTCCCACTTCCTACGAAGAACAATACCCCGGATTCCTTGATCCAAACGTCGCCGACGCCGATCAGGATGTCGATACCGCCGATGGCGAACCGGGCGACCCCGTCCCCGATGGACTCACCAATGCCGAGGAATTCACCGCCGGAACCGATCCTACCGACGCCGACACCGATGACGACGGCATCCTCGATGGCGAAGAACTCCAGGCCGGTGCTGACACCTTCATCACCAACCCGCTCCTCGCTGACTCCGATGGCGACGGCCTCCTCGATGGCGAGGAAACCTCCCTCGACAACGGCTTCGTCACCGACCCCAATAAGATCGACACCGACGACGACACCTACTCCGACAAAGTGGAGATCGATAACGGCACCGATCCTACCGATGCTAACGATCCTCCCGCAGGCCCCAATCCACAGATCGGACTCATCGCCCTCTACAGACTCGACGAGACCGAAGGAACCACCGCCAAGGACTCAGCCACCGCTGACGGGGACCAAACGGGAACCCAGGATGCCGGCACCGTCGCCTGGAGCCCCGAAGGCATCATCGGAGGTGCCGTTGACCTCGATGGAAGCTCCTACTTCCGCGTCACCGACCCCATCCCCACCGATGCCACCGGCTTCACCATCTCCGCCTGGATCAAGCCCACCTCCCAGGGAAGCTACCGCGGCGTCTTCGCTACGCGGGACCTCAGCGGACCTCCAAACTTGAACTGGGGACTCAATGTCGAGGGCAGCATTCAAGGAGACCTGCGCTTCGCAAATGCCAATTCCTCTCAAGGTCTCGACACCCCCGGTGTCGTCGCCGATGCCTGGAACCTACTCACCATGACCTGGAGCTCTGATGGCTCTGCTGTCATCGGAAAATCCTACCTTAACGGCGCCTACGTCGGACAAGTCACCGAGGCCAACGGAACCCTTGCCCAGTATGCCAGCCCCGGCTTCTACCTCCTCGGTGCCGAGCCCAACCCAAACCGCGCCTTCATCGGCCTCATCGATGAAGTCAGCGTCTGGGAAGTCGCCCTCAGCGATTCCGATATCTCCAATATCTACCGTAACGGACTTGCTGGCATCGGACTCGAAGGAAACCGCGCCCAGCCATTCCAAATCACCAACGTCGTCCGCGAAGACAACGGCGATATCTCCCTGACCTGGAATTCCGAGCCCGGCGCAACCTACACCGTCCTCTTCTTCAACGACCTCGAGACCCCCACCGCGGACTGGCCCGATGTTGAAGACGGCGTCATCAGCCAAGGAAACTCCACCACCGTGACCGTTCCTGCCGCGAGCCTCGGAGGCGAGCCCAAGATCTTCTTCGCCGTGCGCAAGAACCAGAATGGCTAGTCCTCCCACCGCCATCTGATCGTTGAAATCTCACTCTCCGGCCGCCTCGGCAGCCGGGGAGTTTTTTTGTCCCCATCCCGCCTTCCTTGTGAATCTGGACCCTCCTCTGAAATACCATCATTGAACCCCCGTATAAAAATCTCCACACTCCTTCTCATATGAAACGGCCCGCGCTCCTTGTCGCCCTCCTCACCCTCCTCGGCTTCATCGCCATCCCGCTTCTCGCAAACATCCAAAAAAACGGATCCGCCCGCAAAGCCCCGCCCAAGGACTGGATGGACAAAGGATGGGAATTCAAAAATGACGTCCTCCTCAACCACTTCGCTCCCACCCCCGAAGAACTCGCCCTCATCGAACAGGCCACCCCTGACAAAGCCACCGCCAAGCCCAAAAAGGATCGACGCATCCTCCTCTTCTACCGCTGCAGCTGGGCCCACTCCTCCATCGCCACCGGAATCGCCGCTTTCCAAAAAATCGGCGCAAAAACCGGGGCCTACTCCATCGACGTCACCGCCGACCCCGCCCAATTCAACACCGCCAATCTCGGCAAATACGACGCCATCCTCCTCAACAACTCCGCGGACTTCGACACCTTCCTCACCGACGAGCAACGCACCGCCTTCCTCGACTTCGTCAAATCCGGCAAAGGCCTCATCGGCATCCACGCCGCCTCCGATTCCTGCAAACAATGGGACCCCGGCGCCAAGGTCGTCGGCGGCGTCTTCGGCTCCCACCCCTGGACCGCCGGCGGAACCTGGGCCTTCCAGGTCGAATCCCCCCTCCACCCCCTCAACGCCGCCTGGGACGGAAAAGGCGACTTCATCCGCGATGAAATCTACCACTACCGCGAGGGCACCTTCTCCCGCAAACGCTCCCGCGTCCTCCTCAGCGCCGACATGTCCAAACAACGGAACTTCGACGGCAAGGGCATGGCCCATCAACAGCGCGATCAGGTCAAGGCAGAGGGCGACTACCCCATCGCCTGGATTCACGAGGTCGGACAGGGCCGCGTCTTCTACACCAACCTCGGTCACAACAACACCACCTACTGGAACCCCAAAGTCCTCCGGCACTACCTCGATGGCATCCAATACGCCCTCGGCGACCTCCCCGCTGATGCCACCCCGTCCGCCGAACTAAAAGACATCCTCGTTAAAAAAGCTCCCGCGAAAAAAATCGTCTTCCTCGCCGGCAGCAAAAGCCACGCCTCCGGTGACCACGAATTCCGCGCCGGCTCCATCCTCCTCGCCAACCGCCTCAACCAACAAACCGACCTCCCCATCCAGGCCCAGGTCATCTCCGGCTGGCCCAAGGACGACTCCATCCTCGATGACGCCGCCGCCATCGTCATCTACTGCGATTCCGACTCCGTCCACCGCAACCAATACGAACGCCTCATGGAACTCTCCAACAAGGGCACCGGACTCTTCTTCATGCACTACGGCGTTCACCCCAAAAAACCAGAAGACGGACGCAACTACTACCTCCCCACCGTCGGCGGATTCATGGAATCCGGCTTCTCCGTCAACCCCATCTGGGCGGCCGACTTCACCGTCAAAAAAGACCACCCCGTCTCACGCGGTTGCGACAAGCCCATCAACGCCATCGATGAATTCTACTACAACATGCGCTTTGATGACAACGCCATCCACCTCCTCACCGGCGTTCCCACCGAGGACAACTTCATCCAAACCAACCTCTGGAATAAGCACGGCTCCGATGGCTTCAACAAACCCCAAACCGTCATGTGGGGATTTGAAAAGCCCGATGGCACCCGCGGCGGCGGCTACACCGGTGGCCACTACCATCGCAACTGGGCCATCGATGACCTCCGCAAGGCCGTCCTCAACACCATCGTCTGGATCGCCGGACTCGAGGTCCCCGAATCAGGCGTCCGGTCGGACACCCCCAACGAGAACGAGCTCAACGCCAACCTCGATCAAAAACCAAACATGACGCGCATCAAACTCCCGCTTAAAAAAGCCATGGACTACCGTCAGGAAATCCTCGACGCCCGCGCCGCCGGCAGGAAAAAGCAGGAAGCCGAGAAAAAGAAAAAGGCCGAAGAGAAAAAAAAAGCCGAAGAGAAAAAACGCGAAGCTGAAAAGATCACCTGGCGCCCCCTCCTCGATCAGGACCTCTCCCACTGGGACATCTACGTCGGCGTCCCCCACAAGACCGTTCAAGTCCCCGGACAACCCGCCTCCCAAAGCGAAGATGGCACCAAAGGAGCCGCCCCCCTCGGCCTCAACAACGACCCCCTCAACATCTTCTCCATGATCAAGGAAGACGGCCACGATGTCCTCAAAATCACCGGCCAAATCTACGCCGGACTCACCACCAAGGAGGAATTCGAAAACTACCACCTCTCACTCCAATACAAGTGGGGTGACAAAAAATGGGAGCCCCGCCTCCAGCGCCTCCGCGACTCCGGCATCCTCCTCCACTGCGTCGGAAAACACGGAGCATTCTGGAACGTCTGGAAACGCTCACTCGAGTGCCAGGTTCAGGAGACCGACACCGGAGACTTCATCGCCCTCGCCGGAACGGAGGCAGACATCGCCGTCTCCAAAGTCGATGGCCGCACCACCTGGGACCCCAAGGCCAAACTCACCACCAACCCCGGCTACACCGATCACGGCCCCTCCACCGAACGTCCTCACGGCGAGTGGAACACCGTCGATATCTACACCGTCGGTGACAAAATGATCTTCGCCGTCAACGGACAGGTCAACATGGTCCTCCACAACACCCGCCAAAAAACCGCCCACGGACCCGCCCCCCTCACCAAAGGCCAAATCCAAATCCAGTCGGAAGCCGCCGAGGCCTACTACCGCGACATCAAAATCCGCCCCCTCAAGGAATTCCCCTCCGGCCTCTCCAAGTTCGTCAAATAACGACCCCAATCTCAAATCCCAACCCTCTTCACCCCGGCATTCCACCGGGGTGATTTTTTGCCATGAAACTCCTCCTCACCGCCCTCCTCACCCTTTCCTCCCACGCCGTCACCATCACCAGCAAGGTCCCGGGAAACAACTGGGAGCAAGCCATGGTCTCCGGAAATGGCAACCAGGGCATCATGGTCCCCGGCAAACCTCAAAAGGAAACCCTCGTCATCAATCACACCAAACTCTGGGTCCCCGCTCAAAGCGTCACCCCCGATGTCCCCGACCTCTCACCCCACATCCCCCGCGCCCGCAAGCTCGCCATGGAGGGCGACCTCAAGGGCGCCGCCGGCATCTACTACCACAAGTTCGGCGAAGGAAATGCCGCCAATTTCCCCAAGGAAGACCTCCGCCGCGACGGACCACGCTTCGATCTCAACTACGTCCACCCCGCCGCCTACCTCAAGATCGATGACGGAGGAAAAGGCACCCCGCGCGACTACTCCCGCACCTGCAATTTCGACACCGGCGAAGTCACCACCACCTGGATCGATGACTCCGGCACCCACCGCCGCCAAATCTTCTGCGACCGCGTCAACGACCTCACCGTCATCCGCCTCACCCGCCCGGATGGAAAATTCATCTACGGCTCCATCCAACTCGCCGAACGCCCCGGCTCAAATCCCAAGGACATTTCTCCACCCGTCATCAAGCACACCTCCAAAACAGCAACCCTCTCCGCGAAATATCTCCACCGCTGGGGCCGCGATCACCACGATGGCTACCGCACCCACCTCCGCATCTTCTCGGATGGAAAAATGACCCCCTCCGGCGGAAAAATCATCAGCCAGGGCGCAAAGGAAATCCTCATCCTCCTCCGCACCGACTACCTCGATAACGTCGACCAACCCGAGCCTCTCCCCACCTTCATCGACGTCACTCACGACTACGACTCCCTCCTCGCTGCCCACGCCAAAATCCACCGCGAGATGTTCCGCCGCGTCACCCTCGACCTCGGCGGCCAACTCGGAGCCGGACGCAGCACCGAAGAAATCATCGCCGAAGCCGAACAGAACGGCCCCACCCCCGCTTACCTTGAGCTCATTCACGCCTCCGGCCGTTACTGCCTCATCTCCAGCTCCGGCGACCTCCCGCCCACCCTCATGGGCATCTGGGGTGACAGCTGGAAACCGATGTGGTGGGGCCACTACACCCTCGACTCCAACCTCCAGCTCGCCGTCTCAAATGGCAATGTCGGCAACCTCCCCGAAGCCATGGATTCCTTCTTCACCTGGATCGAATCCCTCTACCCCTCCTGGGAACGAAATGCCAAACACCTCCACGCCTCACGCGGCTACATGGGAGCCATCGCACACGGCTGGCGTCACGGCATCGCCATCGCCGGATGGCAGGAATGGACCGGCTGCGCCCCCTGGATGGCCACCTTCTTCTGGCAACACTACCTCTTCACCGGTGACCAAAAATTCCTCGCCGAGCGCGCCCTCCCCCTCCTCGAAAACGTCGCCCTCTTCTACCAGGACTTCCTCAAGGACATGGAACAACCCGATGGCAAATTCCTCGTCTTCCCCAGCGTCTCCCCCGAGAACACCCCCGCCAATTTTTCAAAAACCGCCCCCAACTCCTCCTCCGAACTCGCCCTCATCCGCGAGACCTTCAACGCCCTCATCACCGCCTACGAGACCCTCGGCATCAAGCAGGACCGCATCCCCGCCCTCCAGGCCTTCCTCGCCAAAGTCCCCGACTACCGCATCAATGACGACGGCGCCCTCGCCGAGTGGTCCCACCCCGGCATCCAGGACAACTACAACCATCGCCACAATTCCCACCTCATCGCCCTCTACCCCGGCGTCAGCATCACCCCCGACACCCCCGATCTCTACCAGGCCGCCAAGACCGCCATCGCCATGCGCCTCAAGGCCGGCCAGGGAAACAAGTCCGCCCACGGATACATGGAACTCGGCTTCGCCGGAGCACGCCTCCAATCGCCACAAATCGTCTGGGACATGCTCGATGACTACGCCCGCGAAAAGTTCATCAACACCGCCTTCATCTCCTCCCACAATCCCAACCACCGCATCTACAACCTCGACTCCATCCTCGCCCTCCCCGCCATCTTCACCGAGATGTGCCTCTATTCCTTCAATGGCGAACTCAATCTCCTCCCCGGCATCCCGGAGGACCAACTCCCAAAAGGCTCCATCAAAGGCATCCTCGCCCGCACCGGCATCGTCATCGACGAACTCTCCTGGGACCTCCCCGCCAAAAAAATCACCCTCACCCTCACCAGCAAGACCGATCAATCCGTCAAGCTCACCAGCCGGCTCCCTTGGGTCAAAGAACGCTCCCTCATCCTCAAATCCGGCCAACAACAGACCTTCGTCATCCAATAAAAGCCGCACCGCCTACCGGTTCAGCCACACCAGCGACGCCCCCTGCGTGTGCCGGTCCCCCACAAACCGACCCCCGTGGCTCTCCGCCCAGTGCTTCAAATAACGCTGCGCCATCGGCCCAATCACCGCCTCCCGCCCCTGCGACCCATACCCGTGAATCACCTTCAAACACGAGTGATCATAGTGCACCGCATCCTCCAACGCCCGCTGCAGCTTCTCCCGCGCCACCTCCCACGTCTCACCATTGTGAGCAATATCCACCGTCAACACACCCTGCCTCGTCTCACGCCTCGTTTCCACGTGATCACACTTGGGACACGAGCTCTCACCCATCGCCTCAAGCGGAAAACCACATCCCGGACACTCACGCACAGCTGGAGACAAAATCAGAACCCGCCCCAAGAAAAGCGAAATTCCGGTTCCTCCCACCCATTTCAAATTCTACAATATGTGAATGAGTAAGCTTTGTGTGTTGGCCCTCCTACTGCTATCCGGAAGCGTGAGCATAGCCCAAGGACGTTCCTGGCAGGACGAGGTCATCTACTTTATGATGGTCGATCGCTTCTACGACGGAGACCCATACAACAACCTTCCCAAAGGCTGTGATCCCGCCACCTACGACCCCAAACAGGAGAATATCGACCTCTACCACGGCGGCGACTTCCGCGGCATCGAGCTCGCCCTCCAATCCGGCTATTTCAACGATCTCGGCATCACCGCCATCTGGATCACCCCGCCCGTCCGCAACGTCTGGAAGACCGCCTACGATGAGGGCGACTCCGGCAAGACCGGCTACCACGGCTACTGGACCCAGGACTTCCTCGACGTCGACCCCCACCTCACCTCTCGCGTCTCCCTCCGTGGCGAGGCCTACTCCAACAACCGCTACGGCCGCCTCGCCCACTACCGCGACCTCGTCAAACTCGCACACGAAAAAGGCATCCGCATCATTCAGGATGTCGTCTGCAACCACGTCGGCCCCCTCTTCTTCTACGATCAGGATAAAGACGGCACCCACGACACCGACAACAAGGACGAATGGGTCGCCCCCTTCAAACACGAGGGATTTCACGAAACCGCCAAATGGGGCCACATCCCCAAATGGAACATCTTCAAACCCGAGCCCAGCGAACCCAAGCAGATCTTCGGCAAAACCATCGCCTGCAACGGCATCCTCGCTGACATCGCCACCTACAGCCGCAAGGGATTCGATAACGAAAGCCTCTCCAAAGCCGACGGCGAGGAAATCGACTGCGACTTCTTCTCCCTCCGCGACGTCTGGACCAAGGGCGGCAGCGCCCACTTCGATGAACTCGTCGATGAATTCGTCCGCATCTACGCCTTCTACATCGAGGAGGTCGGCATCGACGGACTCCGCATCGACACCGTCAAGCACGTCCACCACGAGTTCTGGAGCGAGTTCTCCAAACGCCTCCGCGAAAAAGTCGGCGAAAAAGCCGATGACCTCATCCTCTTCGGCGAGGTCTACGATGGCAACCCCCGCAAGCTCGGCCAATACACCTACCGCCACGATAATCAGGACGTCGCCCTCGACAGCCTCCTCAACTTCGAAATGTGCTGGTCCGCCCGCAACTACCTCCGCCACGAAAAAACCCACTTCGGCCACGCCGATGGCATCCAGCGCGCCATGGAAAACCTCCACAGCGGCCCTCCCGGAGAACTCCCCTACTACAACGCCAAACCCGGCCGCGACGGACTCAACTCCCGCCAAAAATCCATCACCTTCCTCGAGAACCACGATGGCATCAACCGCTTCCGCGTAAAGGGCGTCACCGAAAAACGCAACATCCTCGCCAACGCCCTCGTCCTCACCCTCGAAGGCATCCCCTGCCTCTACTACGGCACCGAGGCCAGCCTCATCGATAACCAGGCCACCACCGGCGACAACGCCGAGACCGGCCGCATGACCTTCATCAGGCGCGGCGATGGCTCCCGCGTCAAACGCGTCCGCTCCACCAAATCCTTCCAGGGCATCAAAAGCCTCATCCAGGCCCGCAAGGACCTCCCCGCCCTCCGCATCGGAGAAGCCAACACCCTCTGGGTCGACCAACGCCAGGAACCAGCCGACGACGGACTCTTCATCTTCGCCCGCTACATCCCCGGCCAACCCGAAAAAACCGTCATCGTCGGATTCAACCTCGGCGATAAGCCGAACCACTTCGACATCGACATCATCGGCCGCAACCAGGAGGACATCCTCCCCCAGGACGCCCAACTCACCAGCCGACCCATCCTCGGCATCGAGAAAAAAACCGCCCCCGTCAACTGGGGCGAAACCCCCAGAGCCTCCCTCGACTTCCCCAAGGAATCCATGGTCATCTGGACCGTCGAGTAACCAAAAGGCAGGGATGGCTTTCCAAGCCGTCCGGCGGCTTCCACCCCGCTTCCCCCACCATCCCCGAAAATCCGCCTGGGGGTTTTCCAACAAGCAACAAAGGCAGGGACGGCTTTCCAAGCCGTCCGGCTGCTTCCACCCCGCTTCCCCCACCACCCCCGAAAATCCGCCTGGGGTTTTTCAACGCTCTCCAAGCCCCAAAGGGGCGAAATAACGTAGCCCCAGGCACCGCCTGGGGTTCTCGATGCCCGGAATCCCAAAGGGCAAGCCCGGCACCCCGATTCCCCAAACCACCCACCCGAAGCCCTCCCCCCAAAACCCCGCCCCCCCTTCCACTCCCTCAACGCCCTGGGTTCAACCACCCACTCCTTCCCCCAAACCTCTCTTTTTCATCGAAATCCCCCCCAAAATGTGGTCTTGAACTCCCCACATCATGACCTCGGCAGACATCAGACAGAGCTTCCTCGATTTCTTTAAGGAAAAGCAGCACGCCCTTGTGCCCTCCTCACCTTTGCTCCCTGCTGCCTCTGCTCGAGATACCCTCATGTTTGTCAACGCCGGGATGAACCAATTCGTCCCCTACTTCCTCGGCACCGAGAAGCCCCCCTACAACCCACCCCGCGCCGCCGACACCCAAAAGTGCATCCGCGCCGGCGGAAAACACAACGACCTCGAGGACGTCGGCTACGACACCTACCACCACACCTTCTTCGAAATGCTCGGGAACTGGTCCTTCGGCGACTACTTCAAGCAGGAAGCCATCGAGTGGGGCTGGGAACTCATCGTCGAACGCTGGGGCTGCCCTCCCGAACGCCTCTACGCCACCGTCTACTCACCATCCGAAGGCGACCCCTCCTCCTTCGACCAGGAAGCCTATGACCTCTGGGCCAAGCTCTTCGAATCCAAAGGCCTCGATCCCAAAGTCCACATCGTCAACGGCAACGTCAAAGACAACTTCTGGATGATGGGCGAAACCGGACCCTGCGGCCCCTGCTCCGAGCTCCACGTCGACATGACCCCCAAGGGCGACACCGGCGGCAGCCTCGTCAACATGGACTCCGATCTCTGCATCGAAATCTGGAACCTCGTCTTCATCCAATACAATGCCGAGGCCGACGGCACCTTCCGCGACCTCCCCGCCAAGCACGTCGACACCGGCATGGGCTTCGAGCGCGCCTGCTCGCTCATCCAAAACACCAAGGGCTTCACCGACTTCTCCGAAAAGCCCACCAACTACGCCACCGACGTCTTCCAACCCATCTTCCGAAAACTCGAAGAACTCAGCGGTAAAAAGTATCAAGACATCTACCCCGGCGACTCGCAAGAACTTCAAACTGAAAACTTGGAACTTCAAACTGCCATCGCCTTCAGAGTGATCGCCGACCACATCCGCACGTTGAGTTTCTCCATCGCCGATGGCATCCTCCCCGGAAACACCGGCCGCAACTACGTCCTCCGCCGCATCCTGAGACGCGCCGTCAAATACGGCCGCACCCTCGGCTTCGATGGCACCCAACCCTTCCTCCCCAAACTCGTCGACACCCTCATCACCGAGTTCGGAAAAACCTTCCCCGAAATCGGCACCCGCGCCGACGTCGTCAAAGAAACCCTCGCCACCGAAGAAGAATCCTTCAACAAGACCCTCGACCGGGGCCTTCAGCTCTTTGAAAAAGCAGCTCAAGGAAAAGTCTTCCCTCCGGAGGACGCCTTCCAGCTCTACGACACCTTCGGCTTCCCCCTCGACCTTACCGCGCTCCTCTGCCGTGAGCGGGGCATCGATCTCGATGAAGCCGCCGTCGAAGCCCGCATGGAAGAAGCCCGCGAGCTCTCCCGCGCTTCCCAAAAGAAAACCATCGTCCGCGCCCTCGACCTCTCATCCGACGCCGTCACCGAATTCCTCGGCTTCGACCAGGACTCCTGCGAGGCCACCATCCTCGAAGTCCACGAACAAGACGACACCCTCCTCGTCATCACCGACAAGACCGTCCTCTTCACCGAAATGGGCGGCCAGGAAGGCGACACCGGAACCCTCAACGGCCACCCCATCATCGGCACCCAAAAGATCGGCGCCGCCACCGCCCACATCCTCTCCGGCGTTCAAAGTTCAGATCTCCCTGTTCAAAGTTCAGCGCTCATCTCCCTCAACCGTGAGCGCCGCCACCCCATCGAAGCCCACCACACCGCCACCCACCTTCTCCACTGGGCCCTCCACCAGGTCGTCTCATCCGACGCCACCCAGGCCGGCTCCAGCGTCTCTCCCGATCGCCTCCGCTTCGACTTCAACTCCAAGGCCCTCAAGCCTTCACAAATTTCCCAGATCGAAGAAAAGGTCAACGCCTCCATCCAAAACGGCGACACCGTCAGCTGGATCGAAGTCCCCCACACCGACGTCAAGGAACGCGCCGACATCATGCAGTTCTTCGGCGACAAATACGGCGACCTCGTCCGCGTCGTCCAGATCGGCGGCGGCGACAAAACCCTCGACGGTTTCTCCATGGAACTCTGCGGTGGCACCCACGTCCGCAACACCGCCGACATCGGCCTCTTCAAAATCAAATCCGAAGGTGCCATCGCCTCCGGCGTCCGCCGCATCGAAGCCCTCTGCGGCCCCGCTGCCGAAGCCTACCTTGCCGAGCAAAGCGCTCTCGAAGCCGAGGAGAAAACCGCCGCTCTCGAAAAGCTCGCCAAAGCAAACGACGCCCTTGCTGCTCTCGGAAAAGACGCAGTCTCAATCGCCGATTCAGCCTCCGCTGATGAGGTGAAAACCGCCGCCATCGAAGCCGAAAAAGCCCTCAAAAAAGCACAGTCCGCCGGAGCCGCGCAAATGGCCGACGGCCTCATCGCCGACCAAAACATCACCGGCAACATCGTCCTCTCCACCGAAGGCCCCGCCGCCCTCCTCCAGGAGCTCATCAACGCTCTCAAAAAAGTCCACTTCTCTCACGCCGCCTTCCTCATCGTCGATGACGGGGACAAGCTCCACCTCGGAGCCCTCTGCGGTCAGGATGGAAACAACGCCGGCCACGGAGCCGGCAACCTCATCAAAGAACTCGCCCCCCTCGCCGGCGGAAAAGGCGGTGGCAAACCCGACATGGCCCGCGGCGCCGCCCCTGAGCGTGACAAAGCCCCGGACCTCGCCGCCAAGGCGACCGACCTTCTCCTCTAGGTCGAGCCTCACTCCACTTCCTTCACCGAACCCAGCACCTGCTCGAACACGGGCAAAGTGTCGTCCCACCGTGAAGGCAGGGACCACTGCAGCACCTGATAGAAATCACTCTCGGTTTCCATCACGCCCACCAGATAGGAAATCCGAATCCCTTCGGTCGATCCCGTCAGCACCCGTGATTTCATATTCAACAAACTCCCTTCCAACGGAGTCCACTCACCGGCTTCCGATCTCTCCAAAGCAACTTCCATCTGATCAAAAATGATCTCTCCATAACCTTCGAGATCCATCTCATCGAAGTCCACCTTCGGCTCACGCAGCACGATGAAATACTGCTCGGCCACCATATTTCCATACGTCATTTCCGCCTCATCATTCAGGCCCGGAATCTCTTTCCAGTGCCCCGGAAGCCCCACCGAAATCAGCCCTTCCGGATCTTCCACCACCTGAATCTCATCCCGATCCTTCACCGCTTCCGCCGCCGCCTTGAATCCCTTGGACGCCATCACAATCGTCCCGATCACCATCGCCAACCCGATCAGCGACGTGATCACCAAAATCACAACCCAAAGCGCCCCCTTCTTCTGAATCGTCTTCACCAGCGAAAGAACAAACAGCACCGGGATCGCGATAAACAATCCGATCGCCAACCCCCCTCCGATCATTTCCCCAAACTTATAAGCGGAACTGGATGTATCGACGGCAAGAGGCAGGAATAAACTCATCTCCGCCAGCCTGACTTTTTTCAGTTCCCCTTGGCAAGCCTCTCCTTGGAAAACACCACCTATTCCTCCTCACCACCCAGCTTATCCGCAAGAATCTCCGCACTCTCGCTATCCATCTGCAACACCTCGGAATAGTGCCCCTTGTTCCGCGCAGTCAGCACCTTCGCCGCATCCGGCCAGCGTGACCCGACCGCCTGCTCCTTCATAAATCCCTCCACCTCAAGCGTCTTCCCGCTCTCCCTCAAATCAATCCCCACCGCTTCCCTCACCTCAAAATCCAATCCCACCACCTTCTCCTCCGCCACCAACTCCCCCATCCCGTCACCCCGCGCCACCAGGGACCCCACCCGCACCGTCACCTCCCCAATGCGCGAATACCGCGTTGTCACAATCCGCCCGTCCCCCAACCGGTGCCCCAGGACCACCGTCATCCCCGGCAGGCCCTCCGCCTTCCCCGCATACAACACCACCCCCGTCCCCGCCGCATAAACCATATCCCCGATCCCCAACACCCCGCCCCCCGCCGAGTTCATCCTCACCCCTCCCGATGTCTTCTCTTCAATCACCGCCAGATCACCCAAGGGATTCGAAAACCCCTCCGCCAACGGCATCCGGTACCGCTCAATCCCCAAAAACAAATGCAGCCCCGGCTGAAACTCCGCCGTCCAAAACTCCGGCTCCTCCGCCTCCTCATCCAACACCATCGGATACCCCGCCACCGCATCCGCCTCCTGCCAGTTCCGCAGCGAGTGCGCGTAATACGTCGGCCACTTGTCCGTCATCAACACCCCGATCACCAAAAATGCCACCCCCAGCAGAGCCACCCCCCCCACAATCAGCGTCGACTTCTTCACCTTCATCCCCTCCACCATCACCCAATCCCCCGCCCCCGACAAGCCCGGGAATCACCGCACCCCATGCACAGCAAACCACGGAATCTGCGAAGCAAAACCATCCCACCCTCCCCATCATCAACATCGTAAACAACCCATCATAAGAACCATGCCCATCGAAAAACACGACCTCCTCACCGAATTCCCCGAGCACCGCGACACCATCCACCGGCTCAAAACCAGCGACAACCACTTCGCCCGCCTCTTCGAGCAATACCACCGGGTCGACAAGGAAGTCCACCGCATCGAGGACAACATCGAAACCCCCTCCGATCAATACACCCACCTCGCCAAAACCAAACGCCTCGCCCTCAAGGACGAGCTCCACAAGCTCATCCTCGCCGCCGGTTAAACCGGCGGATGCCTCACCCCCCGGAACGACCAGTTCCACTTCAGCGCTGCCAGACGGAAGACCACCACCACGGTGGCTCCCGTCAGCATCGCGGCCGGCTCTGCCACCCCCACATGCAGCAGCCCCAGATACACCAGCGCCCCCGCCAGAGCGCAAGTCGCACACAGCGGCGCCGGCCGGAATAAAGTCGGGATCTCATTGCAGATCACATCCCCGATCACCCCGCCGAAGGTCCCCGTCATCACCCCAAAGAGCGCCGCGATGTACCACGTCGTCCCGGACTCCAGCGCAATCTGCGCCCCCACCATCGTAAAGAGCGCCATCCCCACCGCATCCGGCAGCGGCAGCAAGGGACGAATCCGCGGCAAATAGCGGATGATCAGGCCCGACACCATCGCCAGCCCAAACACCACCAGCACATAATGGCTGTTCGTGATCCAAAACAACGGATGCCGGTCCAGGAAAACATCCCGCAGCGTCCCTCCCCCAAACGCCGCCGCACACGCCACCACAAACACCCCCACCACATCCATCCCCTGCCGCGCCGCCAACAAAATCCCGTAGATCGCCGACACCGTCACCGCACAAAATTCAATCGTCACCAAAAAGCTCATTCCGGCTCACCAAATGAGCCACTTCTCCCCAAATCACAACCCCCAAAACACCTCCCCCACCCCCAAAAAAGATTCCCACTTTGCGATTGGGCAGACTTTCCCCTTCACCATAGGCTCCCCGCTAAACATTCCCTTTCCCTCCTTCCACATGAAACACCTCCTCGTCCCCTTCCTCGTCCTCACCGGCCTCCTCTCCGCCGCCTCGGACAAACCCAACATCGTTTTCCTCTTTGTCGATGACCTCGGCTGGGGTGACTTCGGCCCCTACGGCGCGGAGTTCTACGAAACCCCTCACATCGACCAACTCGCCAAAGACGGCATGCTCTTCACCAACGCCTACGCCGCCTGCACCGTCTGCTCACCCAGCCGCGCCGCCGTCCTCACCGGACGCTACCCCGCACGCACCCACCTCACCGACTGGATCACCGGACACGTCAACCCCAAGGCCAAACTCCGCATCCCCGACTGGAAAATGAAAATGGACCACTCCCGCGTCCTCCTCCCCGAAGCCCTCAGGGAAAACGGCTACGCCACCGGATTCTTCGGAAAATGGCACCTCATGCCCATCGGCCAGCCCGACTTCGACCAACACGACCCCACCCACCACGGCTTCGATCTCAACGTCGGCGGCCGCGAATGGGGACAGCCCAAAGGCCCCGGGAAATACTTCTCCCCCTTCGACATGCCCGGCCTCGATGATGGCAAAAAAGGCGACTTCCTCACCGACAAGCTCACCGACGCCTCCCTCAATTTCATCGATACCAACGCCAGCGCAAAAAAGCCCTTCCTCCTATACTTTTCGTACTACACCCTCCACGGCCCCGTCATGGCCCCGCCCGCCCTCGTCCAAAAGTACAAGGAAAAAGCCAAAACCTTCGACAACACCAAAAACGAACACCTCGAACCCCGCCGCGCCGGCATGGTCGAAGCCCTCGATAACAGCGTCGGCCGCATCGTCGCCAAACTCGAAGAAAAAGGCCTCTCCCAAAACACCATCATCGTCCTCACCGGCGACAACGGAGGCAACTACGACACCACCACCGGCGGACTCAAAAACTTCAAAGGCTTCTCACACGAGGGCGGCACCCGCGAACCCTTCATCGCCAAATGGCCCGCCAAGATCGCCCCCGGCACCACCTGTCATGAAATGGTCATCGGCACCGACCTCTACCCCACCTTCCTCGACGCCGCCTGCGTCCCCATGCGCCCCGAAGAACACCTCGACGGACTCAGCATCCTCCCCCTCCTCACCGGAAAATCCAAAACCCTCCGGCGCGACACCCTCTACTGGCACTACCCCCACTACCACCGCACCAAACCCTACGGCGCCATCCGCCACGGCGACTGGAAACTCATCGAGTTCTTCGAAAACGGCGACCTCGAACTCTACAACCTCAAGGCCGACCAAAACGAAACCACCAACCTCGCCACCAAAAACCCCGAAAAAGCACAAGCCCTCCTCAAAAAACTCCGCGACTGGCGCAAAGAAGTCGGCGCCCAAATGATGACCCCCAATCCCGACCACGACTCCGCCGGAGCCGCCAAAGAATCCAAGGCCCCAAAAAAGAAAAAAGCCGCCAAGTAACCCATAGACTCTTCCACACCTCAACTTTCTTATCTTCTTTTCCCATGCCAAAAGTTCTCTCCCTTGTTTTCACTCTGCTCTCCTGTCAGCTGCTAAATGCCCAGGACCTCCTGGAAACCCTTAAAACATTTGAGATTCCTTCCGATAGCCAATCTCCTTTCGACTTCAGAGGGACAACCGAATCCAAAAAACCAACTTACCAGAAACTCTATGAGGCTAAGACATACTGGGAACTTCACAAAGCCTTGGAGGCCCACCTTTCCACCTACGAACTTAAGAAAGCCAACCCCTTGAATGGTGCGGAAATCGACACTTACTTTACCTGTAAACAAGCCTACATAAAAACCTGTTACATCTTTGGAAAGCTTGATTCTGGCGACCGCTTGATGCTTGAGTTTCACCCAAAATTTAAAGCAGATCCCGAAACTTTGGACAAACAACTGCGCATCAATTTTGAGGATGAAAGGATCAAAAGAATGGCAGATCAAATTAGAGAGATGACCGCAGATATGGGGGACGTCTTTGCGGACGGACCTCCAAAGGATATCCACGAACTTTACGCTCCAATATTAAAAATCATCAGGGAACTCCAAGGCCAATAACCCTCCAACTCACACACCATGAAAAAACTCATCTTCTTCCTCACTCTGATCCCGGCCCTCCTCAAAGCCGCCCCAGCGGACGAGAGCCGCAGTGCAAGCTCCCCTGCGGACGAGAGCCGCAGTGCAAGCTCTAACACCCCCAACATCCTCTGGATCTTCTCCGAAGACCTCTCCCCCTACTTCGGCTGCTACGATGACCCCATCAACAAGGGCCACACCCCCGTCATCGACCAATTCGCCTCCGACGGCGTCCTCTTCAAGCGCGCCTTCGTCCCCGCCCCCGTCTGCTCCGCCTGCCGCTCCGCCATGATCACCGGAGTCATGCAAACCACCACCGGAACCCACCAGCACCGCTCCAGCCGCTGGCCCGATGGCCAAGTCGTCCCTGAGGACGTCCGCATCCACCTCCCCGAGGGCATCAAGACCATCCCCGAACTCATGCGCGAGGCCGGCTACTTCACCTTCAACAGCGGAAAGGACGACTACAACTTCCACTACGACCGCACCAAGCTCTACACCGTCGGCAACCACCCCGACTACCAACCCGGCATGAACGGCTGGCAGGGCAACCGCGCCCACCACAACATGTCCCTCACCGAGGACACCTGGAACGCACGCCCTAATAAAAAACAACCTTGGTTCGGCCAGATCGAGATCAAAGGCGGCAAGGCCAACGCGCGTTACACCCGCAAGGGCCACGTCCTCAAACCCAACGAAGTCCCCCTCCCGCCCTACTTCCCCGACACCCCCGCCCTCCGCAAGGCCTGGACCACCCACTACAACGCCGCCCGCGGAGCCGACGTCCGCGTCGAAGCCATCCTCAACCAACTCAAAGCCGATGGCGAACTCGACAACACCATCATCTTTTTCTTCTCCGATCACGGAAACAACCAGTCCCTCCGCCATAAACAATTCTGCTACGAGGGCGGCGTCCACATCCCCCTCATGATCAAGGGCGACCACCCCGCCCTCAAGGACACCGGCGTCCGCAACGAGCTCGTCAACGCCCTCGACATCCCCGCCACCACCCTCGCCTTCGCCAACCTCCCCCTCCCCGACTACCTCGACGGACAGGACCTCTTCGGCGACACCTATAAAGCGGCCACACACGTCATCAGCGCCCGCGACCGCTGCGATTACACCATCGACCGCATCCGCACCGTCCGCACCGAAAAACTCCGCTACATCCGGAACTACCACCTCGACCGCCCCCTCCTCCAGGCTCAATACCGCGACAACCGCCCCGAGCTCGTCCAACTCAAACAAGCCCTCCGGGACGGCACCCTCACCCCCTACCAAAAGGAACATTGGTTCGGCACCCGCCCCAAGGAAGAGCTCTATGATCTCGCCGCCGACCCACACCAAATCAACAATCTTACCACCGATCCCAAGTTCGCCGACGAATTAAAACGCCACCGCGACATTCTCGAATCCTGGATCAAAAAAACCGACGACAAAGGCCAATACCCCGAGTCCCCCGTCCAGCTCAAGGCCACCTACGACCTCTGGAAAGACAAACCCATCTTCCGCGATGCCAAAGTCAACCCGGAGTACGACCAATTTCGTAATTAAAACAACGCCCCTGCGTCCGGGGCTTCCCGGCGCTCATCAACAAGTACCTCTCAAAACCGGACTCAGGACCAGTCGGAGTGCTTCAGCTTGAGCGATCCGCTCCCGAAGGAGAATCCGCTCTCACGCATCATCCGTTTTCTGACCGGCTGGGGAGCCTCGGTGTACACCGGGGCAAGCGAGATGTGAACATTGACACTCACCACGTTTCCGCAGTTCGGGCACGGACCGGAGACTTGGGTTCCGGAAAAATTGAGCTGTCGGAGACAGGAGGGGCATTCAAACAACAATGTCATAGCGGGTGACTCTATGGGTAACGCCACATCCTAATGAAAAATCAGCCGCACCCGCCAGTCACTGCCGCACAACCCCCTATCTTACAACGTTTGCGGTCTCACCTAATAATTTAGCGAACCAAATCTTCCTGCACACGGGGACTTGCGATCCCGCAAAATACGTCGATGCTACCCCCAATGGATACTCAGACGCCACGGTATCACGATGCGGATTCCCTCGTTCCCATCGCCTCCTTCGATTCCCTCGCAAACGCCCAGGAATACGCCCTCGTCGTCCTCGCGATGAACCTCGATTGCCTCGTCACCATTCAGGAAGACTCCTACCTCATCCACGCCCCCGAAGCCTTCGAGCTCGCCGTCAAAGAGGAATTCCGCCTCTACGCCGAAGAACAACAAAACACCGCCCCTCCCCAACAAATCCCCGTCTTCTCCTCCGGCTTCGAACTCCTCCTCATCTGGATCGTCGCCCTCTTCTTCTGCTACAGCCTCCAGATCGAAAGGCCGGGCTTCACCGACCAATACCTCAACTCGTCCATCGCCGTAACCCAGGGTGGCGAAGTCTTCCGCTCCTTCACCGCCCTCTTCCTTCACGGCAGCATGGAGCACCTCCTCGGAAACATCGCCTTCGGATCCGTCTTCTGCCTCCTCGTCGCCAACTCCCTCGGCCCCTGGACCGGCTGGGGCCTCATCCTCGGCAGCGGCTTCCTCGGAAATCTCACCAACGCCTTCCTCCATCGGAATATCGACTTCAACTCCCTCGGCGCTTCCACCGCCACCTTCGGCGCCCTCGGACTCCTCGTCGGCGTCGGACTCTATCAGGCCTGGCTCGATCGCACCGTCCGCAGCGGCCTCCGCGTCGTCGCCCCCCTCGGCGTCGGACTCATGCTCTTCTCCTTCCTCGGCATCGGCGATCCCAGCTCGGTCGATTACAACACCGACGTCATGGCCCACCTCCTCGGCCTCTTCTTCGGTGTCCTCCTCGCCCTCCCGGTCGCCAAATGGCGGAGCCGCATCTCGGCCCAAAGTTCGCTTGCGCTTCAGAGCTAAGCGGCGACGTTGAAAAATGCCCGCCTGGTCCACCGCCGGAAGATTCCACGCCGCTCTCCTTCGTCTGGAACGACTGGTCGAACGATCCCTCAAAACTTCGTTCCCAAAGCGGGAGATTCCCCAAATCGTTCCCTACTACGGATACGGCAATCGAAAACAAGTCGTCCTTCGCGGCCGTGTCCTCCGCGATCCGCACACCTGGGATGCCACCGAAGAGGATTCCGGATTCCGAAACTTCCGCGGCATGGCCGGAAATTGGTTCACCCATGAAATCCCCCATGCCGAAGTGATCGTCACCTTCGCCGGACAGTCCGCCACCACCACCTGCGATGACGAAGGCTACTTCCTCATCACCCTGCCGGTCCCCGGAGATTTCAACCACTCGGAACCATGGCATCCCTTCTCGGCCCGCCTCGCCTCCGGTGGGGAGGAATTCACCGGACGCGCCCGCTTCCTTCCGGAGAGCGCCCGCCGACTCATCATCAGCGACATCGATGACACCGTGATCGAGACCGGAGCCAGCCAGCTCTGGCAAATGATCAAGACCACCCTCCTCGAGAACGAGCACACCCGCAAAATCTTCCCCGGCGTCTCCCGGTTCTACCGCGACCTCCGCAATGGCCCCTCCGGTAACGAACAAAACCCCATCTTCTACGTCACCAGCAGCCCCTGGAATCTCCGCGCCTTCATCATGAGCGTTTTCCAGAGCCGCAACACCCCGCACGGCCCCGCCTTCATGACCGATTGGGGCCTCGGCCCCACCAAAATCCTCAAGCACGGCCATGGCACCCACAAACTGAACGCCATCCAAAACATCCTCGATTTCTACGACCATTCCCCCGCCGTCCTCATCGGCGACAGCGGGGAGCAGGACCCTGAAATCTACACCACCATCGTTCACAACAACCCCGGCCGCATCGAAGCCATCTTCATTCGCGATGTCTCCGCAAACTCACGCGACGCGGACATCGCCGAACTCGCCACCCAATGCGCGCTCCAAAACGTGGAACTCAAACTGGTTGCCAATACCGGGGAGGCCCACACACACGCATCTGCCATGGGCCTCATTCACCGCCCCAGCCCCCTTCCCTAGGGAAGCGCTGATTAAAGAGGGAGTTCGCTGCTGCAAGTCATGTTGAAGTCTGGCAAGGCGCGAAGGGTGACGCTGATGATCAGCGGCTCCCTGAGCAACGCCGCCAGAATCCAAAAGGGCTGCAGCTCCTCTCACCTCGGAAGCAAAGCTTCCCTGGCTAAAAAATCCTTCAAACCTTTCAGCGTGCTTCCTCTTGAAGCAGTGTTTCCCTGGGGATTTTCGATCCCTCATCATATTTTTTTGTAACGCATTCGCTCTTCGTTCGTCATTTCTATCAGGGAGAAGGTCTCCCCCGCACGATGGACGCCGTTAATTCAATCACCGGAGACTTTCTCGCTGCCGCCCGTCAGGGCGATGAGCGCGTCTCCCGTGAGCTCGTCGATCGCCTCTATCCCCTCGTCATCTCCATCGTCCGCAAAAACCTCCCGCGCAACGAGTCGGAAGAAGATCTCGCCCAGGACATCTTCCTCAAAATCTTCTCCCACCTCCACCAATTCGCCGGCAAACAACCCTTCGAGCACTGGGTCTCACGCATCGCCCTCAACACCTGCTACGACCGACTCCGCCGCCAGGAAAAACGCCCCGTCATGACTTACGCCGAGCTCGGAGCCGATGAAGCCACCTTCCTCGACCAGGCCCACGCACCCGGAAACCCCTCCTCCGAGGGCGGCCCCACCCTCGCCCGCGAAATCCTCGAGAAACTCTTCACCTTCCTCAAACCCCGCGAGCGCATGATCATCCAGCTCCTCGATCTTGAGGAAAAAACCGTCGCCGAAACGGCCGCCCTCACCGGATGGGGTGCCTCCCGCATCCGCGTCACCGCCTTCCGTGCCCGCCGTAAACTCGGACACGCCCTCGAACAACTCGAACAAACCCCACGCCATGTCTGACCAACCTACCCCGGAAGAACGCTGGCAACACGTCAGCTCCTCCCTCCGCCAATCCCTCGACCACCCCGCCGAACCGCCCGAGCAAGCCCCTCCCGGCTTTGCCACCCGCATCGTCGCCCGCTCCAAGGACACCCCGCGCGCCGGCTTCGGCAATTGGTCCAAGCCCTACCTCACCGGAGCCGCCCTCCTCACCCTCCTCGGCGCAGGATTCGGTGCCGGACGCCTCGTCCAACCGGACCCTCCCGCCGCCATCTCCCGGCCCGTCCCCGCCGATCACATCGCGGACGAAATCCGGGAATCCCTGCGCCAAACCCTCAATCTCACCCCCGCCCAACAGGACGCCATCGCTCCGGACATCGCCTCCTTCAATACGGATGTCATTGACAATCGCCGCACCGCTCTGGTTCAATACTACGAATCTCTCTTGAACCTCCACGATCAGATCGAGAACAAACTCGACCCCGATCAACAAAAGGTTCTTCAGGAGAATCGCGCCCTTCTTGTTCAGGAAATCAGAACGAGATTTCCGGATCACCCCGTTCAGCCATGAAGTTTGCCTCCCCGGCTCTTGGACTCACCCTGCTCGCAGCCGCCGCAGGAGTGGGAGTCCTCAAGCACGGGGAAGAACAAACAACCACCACCGGATCCTCGTCCGGACCGTTGCCCGCCCATCACGTCTCCACCCGGCACCCCGCTCCCTCCCGCCCCGGAACCTACACCTCCCACCCCGCCCTCACCGAAGAGGAAAACACCCTCGTCCGCATCGCCCTCAAACAAGTCGGCCAACAACTCGACACCTTCGACGAAGAACTCCACCTCACCTCGAAGCAACGCCGCTCCCTCCTCCCCCTCCTCATCAGAACCCATCTCGACTACTCCCCCTACCTCCCCTTCCCCACCGGAAAACACGGACGCTTCGAACTCCTCGGCCCTCCCCTGAATGCCGCCGACTTCGAAGCCGGCCTCGCCTCCCTCCTCTCTCCCGATCAATCACTCATCCGCGCGGCCGAGCACGCCGAGCGCGACGCCTGGTGGACCTCCATCATCTCCCGCCTCGAGGACGACCTCCCCCGCGAAGAACTTTCCGACCAATCACCACCCTCCTCGTCTCCCGCAGGATCTCGAAACCTCAACGATCTCCTCGGCCAATGAATATCACCTGTAACAAATCCCGCTCCCGTTCGTCTTCACCTCATGAACAACGCCGGCTTTCCACGCCCATGATCACCAAATCCCTCCTCTCCCTCGTCTGGCTCCCCATCATCCTGGGTGCCTGCTTCCTGCGGGCCGATGAGCAGGCCGATAACCCCGCCGCCGCCCAAGGCCGCACCTTCGGCAATGGCATCCTTTCCAGCTACGCCGCCTTCTATGATGCCGATAGCAACGGCGCCCTCTCCACCGAAGAACTCCAGCTCCTCCAAAGCGACCGCCGCAAGATCCAGCTCAACACCCGCAACCAGTGGGACCTCGATAAGGACGGCACCATCTCCCCCGAGGAAGCCCGCGCCGCCCGCCTCAAAATCCAACAACGCATCGATGAAACCCGCGTCACCCGCTTCGATGAAGTCGATACCGACCGCGACTCCAGCCTCACCAAACGCGAGTTCTTCAACATCACCGCCGTCGCCACCGCCAACGCCACCACCCCCGGCGTCGCCAACACTCTCTTCGAAAATCTCGACCGCAACGGGGACCAACTCATCTCCAAGGAAGAGTTCCTCCGGCGCTTGAACGAGATCACCCCCGTCCCCGTCCCGGTCGACCGAAGCCCCACGCCGCACCCCCGCCAGCCCGTCCGCAACGACTAGTCCACCGCCTGTCACCCACCCTGTCCACCCGACGTGACACGCTCGCTCTTCCTGAAGCTCCTCTCGCTCGCGGGTGCCCTCGTCCCGCTTCTCCCCTGCGGCTCCGCCGCTAAAACCGGCATCCTCTACACCACCGAATTCGAGAACTTCTGCGTCGGCCCCGATTTCTGGGTCGGCTTCGAGGACTGGGTCGGCAACAGCACCGGCGTCGGCGCCCACGGCATCGATAACGACCAATCCGCCGGCTTCGGAAAAACCGCCTTCCTCGGCTTCCAGCAACCCGCCTCCCGACTCGTCACCGTCGCCCACCCCGTAAATAACGACCCTCAAAACGGCGGCTCAACCCTCATCGAAATCGAAACCCTCATCGGACTCGAGGACTCCAAAAACGACCACTACGACAACTTCTTCCTCTCCTTCTACAACTCCGATGGCAACTTCCTCGCCGCCCTCCAGTTCAGCAACGAGCGCGGCACCAGCCTCGGCATCTGGCGCGATGACGGCACCACCCTCCACGATACCGGAGTCGATTTCGTCCACGGCCAACTCTACCGCTTCGTCCTCTCCATCGACCTCGCCCAAAACACCTGGTCCGCCTCCCTCTACATCAGCCCCACCGAGGGCGCCCCCCTCTTCACCGACGCCCCCTTCACCGCCACCGCACACTCCCTCTCCCTCGGCTCCCTCGCCTACGAGTGGTTCATCACCTCGCCCACCACCAACCCTGTCGGCCTCTACACCGAAGCCGGAGACAACTGGATGCTCGTCGCCGACTGCACCGTCTGGGCCATCCCTCCCGCCCTCGAACCCCTCGTCCTCACCCCGCCCTCCTTCAACCCCGGCCGCAGCCCCTCCTTCACCTTCACCGGAGAACCCGGCTGGACCTACCAAATCGAATACGCCGACGAACTCAGCCAGTGGAAAAACGACCTCCCCGGCTCCACCTTCGTCGTCACCGGAGCCTCCCAATCCCTCTCCTTCGACGACCCCACCCCCACCCCTCCCTCCTTCCGCTACTACCGCCTCACCCGAGAAGTCACGCCCTGATCCGCCTCATCCCATCAACTCACAGGCGACCGATCAGGTCTCTCAATCAACGCGCCAGCGTGAGCCAACAGCCAAAAGCCAACCGCTAATCGCCGGGTCGAACCTTCAAAACAGCTCGCTCATCCCCCAACTTGATCACTCTAAAAAAAAACCTGTTAGAGAAAAATCGTAACGCAACGCCTCCCCACCCGTCTTCATCAAACAGAGGCAGGATTCCATCTCCTCCTCTTCACTCAAACCATCCCTTGATGATGAAGACCATGAACTCCTACCTTAAAAAAGCCGCCCTCTTCCTGGCTCCGGTCATCGCCGCCTGCTCCCTCGGCCACGCCCAGAACCAACCCGGACTCGATCCCATCGAGATCAGCCCCCTCGACCCTCCCTGCCCCAATCTCCTCGCCCGGGATATCGAAGAACCAACAGACTCCCACCTCGTTCGCCTCGTCTTCCCCACCTGGCCGGTCATCGATGTCGCCTCACTCTCCGATGGCGACCTCACCGCCACCGGGCCAAATGGCGAACCCATCCGCGGCCAACTCATCGACTTCGTCCACGAGGAAATCCCCTTCCCCCAAACCCTCTCCGCCCTCCCACGTGAAGCCGGCGACATCATCCTCCTCCCGCAGGCCGCCCCCCTCCTCGTCGCCACCTACCAATTCGATGGCCCGGGTGACAACGCCTGGGACGCAGCCGACAACGGCATCTACCGCGTCGCTCTCGCCGAAAACGAAATCCTCACCGTCGAAGGCCGCCCCCTCCCGCACAAAACCCTCGGCGGATTCCGCTGCGTGATCGAGGACACCCCCGGCGATCTCATCCAACCGCACAGCGTCGACATCAACTTCCGCCGCCTCGCCGGAAACGACGCCACCTCTCCCCTCGAACAAGTCACCCAATACTTCGCCGAGGTCACCATGACCTTCTCGACCCCGCACGTCCGCATCGCTTGGTCCGAAGCCCAACCCACCGGCACCGGCTTCCTCGCTCCCATCACCGCCGTCAAACTCCCCCTCCCCGAGCCCCTCCCCGTCCCGCTCCCATCAGCCGATGAGGTCGCCAGCTCGAACAGAAACGGCACCGATGCCACCAACGCCGACCAACTCCGCGTCCTCCCCACCTTCACCCACACCTACCGCCTCGGCGCCCTCAACCCCGGCACTTATCCCTTCAACGTCGTCGTCAATGACATCCGCGAAGGCCAAAAGGATCTCGTCATCCCTTCCGACCCACCAGTCGATACCGACCCGCCCGAAGCCTCTCTCGCCGTCCGCAATATCACCCAACCCAAGGACACTCCACATCTCCTCGTCGTCACTTACAAGGACGCCCACGCCATTGATCTCACCACCCTGGGCGATGGCGACCTCGCCGTCCTCAACCCCTGCGTCTTCCTGCACGAGACCGGAGTCCCCGCCGACCCCGCCCTCTGCAACTGGCAGGCCCAGCGCGCCCGCCTTCTCGAAGTCGTCCCTCTCGCCGATGACTCCACCAAGCTCAAAGCCGTCTACGAGATCGAACCTCCCCGCAACGGATGGACCAAAGCCCACAACGGCTTCTACCCCGTCGTCTGGCTCGGCGGCGAAGTCTGCGACCGCATCGGCAACTGCAACACCCGCCAACGCCTCGGCGGATTCGAGGTCGCCATCGATGACTCCGAACCTCCCATCCCCGCCACCGCCGAAATCCGCGTCGACTCCTCCGATCCCCTCAATGTCGCCGCCAAGGTGCATGTAAAATTCGGAGGATACTACGCCGTCACCAGTCAGGAAATCCGCCGCGATGGCAACCGCATCTACCTCGTCGCCACCGCCCACGAAACTCCCGTCATCGCCATCTTCCCCCCACCACCACACCCCCAGGAAGATCTCTTCTTCGATGTCGGACCCCTCCGCCAGGGAGACTACCTCGCCGCCTTCATCATGAACGGCCACCTCTACGACCGCGAGGAATTCTCCGTCGCTCCCTCTCCTCCCATTGAGGCCGATGTCGACCTCGTCGTCGATTCCTCCGACCCCACCGCCGTCTCGGCCACTGTCACCGTGCAGTTCCGCACTCCCCATCGTCTCGTCGCCGGAGAGGTGCGCCGCGAGGGTCACCGCCTCATCCTTCCCGCCAAAGCCGAACCCCTTCCCGTTCCCTTTGACGCCCCCGTCAACCCACCCGTCCCCGCTCCCATCACCCTCACTTATGAGATCGGCGCCCTCCCACCCGGAGGCTACCTCGCCGCCTTCGTGATGAATGATTTCCCCTACGCAGCCGAGGACTTCCTCATCAACGATCCCGGCCCACCCATCGCCGCCAAGGCCACCATCGAGGTCGAGGAAAATGACGCCGGCGAAGCCATCGCCACCGTCGCCATCCGCTTCGAAACCCCACACCTCATCACCGCCCGTGACCTCCACCGCCGGGGCAATCACTTCATCCTCGAAGCCACCGCGCACCCCGCCCCGGTCCTCATCACCGATGCCCTCGTCGCCTCGCCCTTCCCCACCACCGTCATCCTTCGCTACCCCCTTGGCGAACTCGACCCCGGCCAGTTCGGAGCCACCTTTGTGATGAACGGCTACCCCTACGCCCGCACCACCTGGGAAAAACCCGACCCCCATTTCCGCGCCGAGGTCTCCCTCGATGTCGTCCAATCGGATGCCGGAATCTGGGTCGCTAAAGCAAAGATCAAGTTCGCCAACCCGCAGGTCCGCATCACCGATCCCGGCACCCTCGTGCAAAATGGCTCCATCTTCATGATCAATGCCTCCGCCGAGCTCACCATCGCCGCCGATGTCGCTCCCGAGTTCTATGAGTTCGACTACGAGCTCGGCGACCTCGACCCCGGCCCCTACTGGCTCAAGTTCTTCATCAACGGCCACGTTGAAAAACAACGCGACTTCTACGTCCAGCCCATCCCGGCCCGTGTCGATCTCGCCGTCCACGCAGCCGAACAACCGGTCACTGCCACCGCCACCATTCAGTTCCGCGATCACTACCGCATCACCGATCAGAATGTCATCCGCTTTGGCCGCTACCTCATCATGACCGCCGAGGCCGAGGGACCCCTCCCCATCCTCGCCCCCCTGCCACCCGCACCCATCGTGCTCGACTACACCCTCGGGGAACTCGAAAAAGGATCCTACCTCGCCGTCTTCGTCATCAACGGCCACCCCTACGAGGTCACCCCCTTCCGCGTCCACCAGGGACCCTTCGAAGCACGTGTCGATCTCGCCGTCGACGTCTCGCCCGATGGCACCACCCTCAAGGCCACCGTCGAGATCGATGACCCCTACGTCATCGTCACCAACCCCGGTCAACCCGTCATCGAGGGCAACCGCATCAAGATCAATGCCACCGCCGAGCGCGTGACCTTCATCACCGAACCCTCCGGCGACCCCCAGTGTCTCGACTACGACCTCGGCCAGCTCCCACCCGGAACTTACCACCTCTCGTATTGCCTCAATGAAAAGCCGGAGGCCGAAACCCGCTTCCACGTCCCCGTCATTTGCGACCCGCTCCCCCACGTCGTCAACATCCGTATCCTTGAAGCGCCCATCGAGAGCACCAATGAAATCGCCCACTGGCTCTCCAAGGTCACCCTCGCCCTCCTCCCCGGCCAGCATGTCACCGATTGGGGAGTCGTCCGTCGCGATGGCGAGGTCTTCCACGTCAACATCACCGTGGAATGCCGCCCCTACCCCACCGACCCCATCCCCGTCGATCCCGTCCTCCACGATGATCCCGATCTCCTCGGAGTGATCAACGCCGCCGATGGCATCCCCCACATTGGAGGAGCACCCGTCCGCCTCGTCTCACACACCTACCGCCTCGGACCCCTCGGGGAAGGACACTACGGCTTCTGCCTCCACTCCCGCGGACAAACCCTCGCTTGCGAACGCTTCCTCGTCGGAGGAGCACCACCCCGCGTCGAGCTCTCCGTTGGAAACATCACCGAAGAACAACCCGAGCATCGCTTCGGCATCAGCTTCTCCGATCCCTCCGGACTCGATCACGACGCCATCCAATCCGCCAAGGTCTGGATCACCGGACCCGATCACTACCGCGAGGAAGCCACCCTCCAAAGCTACGCCTCCACCGATGACGTCCCCAGCACCGGAGCAAGCGCCCGCTACGCCGTCCATGGACCCGAAGGATCGTGGGACCGCCCCGATAACGGCCGCTACCGCGTCTTCATCGAGGCTGAAAAAGTGCGCGACCTCGATGGCAACGCCCTCACCGAACCCCTCCTCGGTCACTTCAAGGTCAACATCGCGCCACCCCCACCCGCACCCGGCGTCAATGTCAGCCTCGCCATGTCGGCCACCGGCGACTGGGAAGCCACCGTCGAGATCATCTCGGCCCCCGGACAACAAGTCGTCGTCGATAGCTGGGGCCCCCTCGTCAGCCACGGACAAACCTTCGTCGTCCTCGCCGATGTCCACCGTGAACCCACCAACGGACCCGTCGAACCCCTGAGCCACACCTACAACCTCGGCCAGCTCCTCCCCGGCGACTACCTCTTCGTCTGGAAGTCCGATGAAGCCGATTGCGGACTTGGAAACTTCACCGTCCCCGGTGTCGAACCACCCGCCATCGACCGCTTCCTCGCCAACAACCGCCTCCCCGCAGGCAGCATCCAAAATGGCACCGCCCGTTACTTCTTCGGACTCAACCAACACCGCACACAGCCCGAAATGAGAGCCGAAGTCATCCGCGATGAACAAGGCGGCCGCCACCTCGGCATCCGCTACCGCCGCCTCACCGGAGCCGATGTCGAACAACAAATCCAAGCCTCAAATGATCTCACCGACTGGCAAAACGTCAGCGACCAGGTCGACATCGTCGAACGCACCCTCGACGTCGATGGCACTGAGGAAGTCCTCGTCTGCCTGAGATCAAAAATCGGAGAAGGCCCCTTCCGCTACCTCCGCATCCACCTCACTCCCGTCGAGTAAAAAATTCCGCAGACAACACCCCAAAGGCATCGCTTCCCCCTTCGGAAGCGGTGCCTTTTTCTTCCCTGACCGACCGTCCCCTAAAATTCTTCGGCCTTACGTGTGGAACACGAAAAATCGCTCCCCTCACCCCTTCGAACCATTAAGTGATTCAAAAAATCGGGAAATCTAAACCGGTACTAACAAGGCGAAGGATCCCTTTAATAGTTTAGCCTAATGAATAAACTAATGATCAGAACAAAGTCATCACAACCAACTCATGATGAACTCATTAACCCTCCCCTTCCCCTATTCGCAAGAATGTGGTAGCATCCGGTAGTGGGAAATTCGTCCTACTAATAAATACTGTTAGGGCAAAGAATTACAAACCATGCCAGTAGACATACAGATACCGGACGACGATCTAAAAGGATTCAGTGCCGAAGCTCAAGGGCGCAACGGCGGAATATGCAACTGATCTCATCGAGGAAGCCAATCGTATTGAGACTGGCAGGAATTCCGCTGGGGGCACACCCGAAGTCACTCGTGGAATGGTCAACGACGCCAAGGTCCTCCTGCGCCGAGGATTAGGGGTTCCAAAGAAGAGCATGGGCGTGAAGATTCTTCGTGTCATCGCAGCTGTGCTATCACTTGCGGTGGGAATCATGTATGACGAGACCAAACTACAGAGCGGTGGATACATGGCTCTGTTCGTCTTAGTTGTCGCGGCCGCGATTCTGACGGTCACAATCTCAACCATAAAAGAGTAAGCGACATGGAACGAGACGATTATTCAGAAGCACTTTACGATCTAGGTAAGCGTCGCAGGATGCGGCGAAAGCTGGATCTCCTCTTGCGCGCTTATTCACTCATGGGTCTCTTAATGGCGATTCTAGCAGGAGGATATTTCCTTGTTAGCCTATTGCCTGAGCTGACTAAGAACCAGCAGATGGCATTAATGTTTTCAGGCGTTGGAATAGCCCTTGCCCTTATGTCTAGGACTTTGCTCATCTTAAGAAGGGAGAGAGAGGCTGGAGAAGTCGAACGGATGACCGAATATGAGAGTGTCGCATCATTTTTGGATACATGGGCGCGATTCGAGCGCATCAGTAAGGAAGCCCTTTCTAAAGAGGGTGAAGAGTTCAATAGACATTCTTTGCGATCAGTCATTTCACGACTCCACGAAGACGGGAAGCTGGATAGTAGCGATGTCCTGGCATTGGAAGAAGCTCTCCAGACTCGTAATCTAATCGTTCATGGAGAGAGGCCATTTTCTACGAAAATTGCGCAGACGGTCACTGATTCATTACTCGATATCATCAAGAAGATAGCCATCTCCCAAATAGAGCCCTAATCGGGTAGGCGGTAGTTTCTAGCTACCGCCCCCCACACCACCGGCCATACGGGTCCGTAGCACGGCGGTTCCT
>JBPOGH010000027.1:0-41207 GCA_051252135.1 Verrucomicrobiaceae bacterium
AGCAACGCTGCCAGATTCCAAAAGGGCTGCAGCTCCTCTCACCTCGGAAGCGAAGCTTCCCTGGCTAAAAAATCCATTAAACCTTTCAGCGCGCTTCATCTTTAATCAGTGTTTCCCTAGGCCCAACTTCTTGCAGTAGGCAATACTCCGCTCAATCTCACCGAGCTGATATTTCTGCGTTGCCTCCTTCGAGTCGGTTTTCACAAGCGGCTTCTCCTTCCCCGTCTCCGCCCACTTCATCCAGCCCTGCAGCCCCACCGGCTTGCGCTCCGGCCACGCCTTCCAAAAGTCTTCCGAGTTGATCGCGAACTCCTTGTTGAAACCCGAGATCGTCTCGATCTGCACCGGCGCATCCGGGCAGAGCTCCGCAAACTTCTTAAAGTAAGCCTTCCAGTCCACCATCCCCTCACCCATCGCCGTCCACTGGACCAACACCCCGTTCTCACCCTCCCAAATCTGCGTATCGCGCAAGCTCGTCGTCAGCACATATTTCCCCAGTCGCTCCAGATTCGCCAGCGGCGTCTCCATCGTCCACACCGCATTCCCCGCATCCAGATTCACCCCCACAAAATCCGGCCCCGCTGCCTCCACCAACCCCTTCAGCTCCAGCGAATCCATATCGCCCGCATGATTCTCCATCGCAATCTTCACCCCCAATTCCTGCGACAACCCCTTGTTCCTTTTCAAAACTTCCACCGTATCATCAATCCGCGCCTGGATCCCGCCCGGCGTCAACCGATCGGCCATCGCCCCCAGCACCACCCGCAATACCGGCGATCCCAGAGCCTTCGCCGACCTCAGCCCCAGCTGCAAATGCTCATCCGCCGTCCCCCACTTGTCTTTAAATGATAACGAAGTCGGACAAATACTCCACGTCCCCAGATAAATCCGAATCCCCTTCTCCTCCGCATATTTCCGCACCTCCACCAGCGCTTTTTCCTCCAGTGATTCAAAAGCATCCAAATCTGTGATAAACACCGTATCCACTCCCAACGTCACCCCGTAATCCACCAATTCCTTCGCCTTCCATCCCATCGCACGCACCGCAAAGTTATCGTAGCCCAATGCCAGAGGCATCCCCTTCCTCTCCTCACCAAATGCCGCTCCCAACCCCGCCGCCATCGATCCCGAAATAAAGTCCCGTCGTTGCATAAATGCCATTCTCCCAATCTCGAACTCACAAGCAAGCCCATCCTTGCCGCTTCCTTGATGTGTCCCGGTTCCTGAAATGCGCACTCGTTTTGACCTGCACCCTCGCCGGAGGATGGTACCTCCTCACCCACATGACCGCCACCGCTGAAGAAGTCCTCCAAAAGAAAAAGCTCAAAAAAGGCGACCCCATCTTCATCCGCGCCTTCAAGGAGGAAAAAGAACTCGAAGTCTGGCTCAAGCGCGAGGGCGATGACACCTACACCCACTTCCGCACCTACCCCATCGCCGCCGCCTCCGGACAGCTCGGCCCCAAGCTCGCCGAGGGCGACCGCCAGGTCCCCGAAGGCTTCTACTTCGTCCCCCCCGCCTCCATGAAGCCCGATAGCGACTTCCACCGCGCCTTCAATATCGGCTATCCCAATGCCTACGACCGCGCCCACAACCGCACCGGCACCTTCATCATGGTCCACGGCTCGGTCTACTCCATCGGCTGCCTCGCCATGACCGATGAAAAAATCGAGGAAATCTACGACCTCTGCCACGCCGCCCACCAAAACGGACAGGAATACTTCCGCATCCACATCTTCCCCTTCCGCATGACCGAAGAACGCATGGCCAAAGCCCAAAACAACCCATGGTACCCCTTCTGGCAAAATCTCGCCACCGGCTACCACTGGTTCGAAAAGAAAAAGGCGCCCCCAAACGTCACCGTCAAAAACAAAACCTACCGCTTCAATTGAGTCGCCCCTCGCGCAAATAACACAACACGTGCGCCCGCACCTCCTCCTCCGCCATTAAAAAAGTGTGGTCCCCGTCCACCACCCGGAAGTCGCTCATCCCCTCCACCTTCCCACCCTCCACCGAGACAATCCCATCGTTCTCGGAATCCAGCAACTCGCGGAAAAACGGCACCGCCTGCTTCCGCCCCATGATCACCGCCACCTCGTGATCCTCCCGGAATCCCGGCACCACCCCCTTCACCTTCCCCGTCGAAAGCGCCATCCCCCCCGGCCCAAACGCCCAATGACTCGGCGCAAAATCCTCCAGCCAATCAATAATCTCACTCCCCTGGTTCGGCGGCGCCAGCAACACCAAGCGCCCCGTCACCAACTCCGGATACCGCTCCGCCAAATGCCGCACCACAATCCCCCCCATCGAGTGCGTCACAAAATGCACCCGCTTCCCGTCCTCCACCCGCCGCAATTCCTCCGCCACATCCTCCACAATCTCCGCCATCGGCTTCCGAAAGGACGCATACGGCACATTCACCGACTCATATCCCGCCTCATTCAACACCCGTGCCAATCCCTCCATCGCCCACACACTCCGCCACAGGCCATGCAGCAACACCACCCGCTCCCCCGCTGCCTCACGCCGCCGCACCCGATCACCCGGTAGCGGCGGAATCATCATCTCAAGTTTCATCATGACCCCATTCAACCCCATCCCCCCCATTATTCATAATCGATTCCCCCGCTGGCAACATTACTTTGATCAATGATCCATCCTGTGCTCTTTTCCCCCCCCAACCCTACTTTTCGTGTTAGACCCGTCTCGCTAAACACGTAACTTCCCCTTACAATCCACTCCGATGGCCAAACTCATCCGCATCATCATTCCTCTCGCCATCCTCGGCCTGGGATACTTCGGCTTTGGCATCCTCTCCAAAAAGGAAGACCCGCCCCCCCCTTCCATCCCCAAACCACGGATCATCGAAACCGAAGCCCTCCTCCTCGAGCGCTCCGATTTCCGCGTCAAACTCCTCACCCAGGGCATCGTCCAACCCCATAACCAAACCATCCTCACCCCCCGCGTCAGCGGACGCATCATCAACATCTCGCCAAATTTCGAGAGCGGCTCCTTCTTCAAAAAAGGCGACGTCCTCATCGAACTTGACCCATCCGACTTCGCCGCCGCCCTCTCCGCCGCCCAGGCCCGCCTCGCCCGCGCCGAGGCCAGCCTCGCCCAGGAAGAAGCCCGCGCCAAACAAGCCCTCCTCGACTGGGAAGACCTCGGCTACACCGAACCTCCCACCGAACTCGTCCTCCGCAAACCCCAGCTCAAGGAAGCCCGCGCAAACGTCGCCGCCGCCCAGGCCGACCTCATCGGCGCCGAGCGCGACCTCGAACGCGCCAAAGTCCTCGCCCCCTACGATGGCCGCGTCAAGGAACGCTCCGTCGGCCTCGGCCAATCCGTCAGCCCCGGCACCCAGCTTGGCGACATCTTCTCCACCGCCTTCGCCGAAGTCCGCCTCTCCCTCTCCGCCCGCGAAATCATCCACATCAACCTTCCCAACAACCCCGAGGACCCGCCCATCCCCGTCACCCTCACCGACGCCCTCGCCGAAGAAAACCCCACCTCCTGGCAGGGCATGATCGTCCGCACCGAGGGCACCCTCGACGAACAATCGCGCAAACTCTTCGTCATCGCACGCGTCGATGACCCCTTCGCCCTCCAAAGCAAAAACCACCCCCCCCTGCGCATCGGACAACCCGTCCGCGCCGAGCTCGAAGGCACCTCCATCGAAAACGTCTTCATCATCCCCCGGAACACCCTCACCAGCCCCAACGAGATCGTCCTCATCGACCCCGCCGATTTCACCATCACCCGCACCAAGATCGACCCCATCTGGAGCGACGCCGAAAACCTCGTCCTCCGCGATGGCATCACCGAAGGAACACTCCTCTCCACCTCCCGGCTCCCCAACACTCCCAACGGAGCCACCGTCACCATCATCGACCGCTCCAAAGAAGCCGATCCCGCCGACGCCGATGACGACACCAAGGTCTCCGCCCTCCCCGGCGCCTGAAACAAAGCCCCCTACCGGTGATACGGCTCCCCCCGCTTGATCGAATACGCCCGATAAAGCTGCTCCAGCATCACCACCAGCGCCAACTCATGCTGCAGCGTCAACGGCGATAACGCCCACCTCTGGTCACACCTCTGCCGCAGCTCCTCCGTGTGCCCGTCCGATGCCCCGATCAGCAGAGTAATCGTCTTAATCCCCGGGTCCATCTCCCACCGGTTCACCTCATCCACAAACTCCCCCGTCGTCCACGCCTTCCCCCGCTCATCCAGCGCAATCCGGTACGTCCCCTCGGACCTCGCCAACAAATCAGCCGACACCGCCTCGGACGAACCCGCCTTCAAATAAACCACCTCCACCTTCGCCCCCCGCGAAAGCCTCTTCAAATACTCCTCGATCCCCTTCTTTGCATAAACAAGAGCTGGTTTTCCCGCTGCTAAAATCCTCCACGTCACCCCAAAACCATCACACGGATCGCCCAAACCAACAAATCTCTAATTCTTGGCGAAACTCCCATTGACGAACTCAATTTTAGGTGTTCATATCCGCCCAGTTCGACGAACTACTGGACCTTTGGCTGAGTGGTCGAAAGCGCTCCCCTGCTAAGGGAGTATACCGGTAACGGTATCGAGGGTTCGAATCCCTCAGGGTCCGCCAGAACCCCATCCCAGCAAGCTGGGATGGGGTTCTGGCGTTTCCAGAGGAAATGAAAACCATTGGAGCGCCTCAGCGCTCCAAGTTCGAGCCGCAGGAAGCCCCAGCTTCCGGAGACAGCCGGAGCGAAGCGTAGGCAATCCCTCAGGGTCTCGCAACGCCCTTTCCCCCACGCCTCACACCGCCCCTTGGGCCAAAGGCCCTAAATATACCAGCCTAGGGCAACGCCCTAGGTCCCCAACCCCGACAAAAAAGGCCAAGCCCGGCATCCCGCCCCCCAAAAAATCCACCCGAAGGCCCACACCCTTCCCCCCACGCCCCCTCAACCCAAGATTAGCCTCATCCGCAGGACTCGCGTTCCCTCCTCCCATCCAAGCCCGGAAATCCCTCCCTCAAATTCCCACACTTCCCCTTCCTGTCCCCCCGTTTTCCCGATACCCTGCCCCCTATGGAAAACTCCTCACTCGATCGCCGCCAACTCTTCCGCCGATCCGCCCTCCTCGCCGGAGCCGCCGCCACCCTCCCTTCCACCTCATCCGCCAACCATCACCAAAACCACTCCGTGAAACTTAAAAAAGGCGACCTCATCCTCTTCCAGGGCGACTCCATCACCGACGCCGGCCGTAACAAAAGGAAACAATCCGACGCCAACTCCCCCGAGGCCCTCGGCAACGGATACCCCCTCTTCACCGCCAGCGGCATCCTCGGTAGCCACCCCTCACTTGGACTCCGCGTCCTCAACCGCGGCATCAGCGGCCATAAAGTCCCCGATCTCCAAAAACGCTGGCAAAAAGACACCATCGACCTTCAGCCCGCCGTCCTCAGCATCCTCATCGGCGTCAATGACATCTGGCACAAACTCAATGGGAAATCCGATGGCACCGTCGCTTCCTACCAATCCGGATTCGCCGAACTCCTCAAGCAAACCAAAGCCGCTCTCCCCAACACCAAAATCGTCATCTGCGAACCCTTCGTCACCCGCTGCGGCGCCGTCAAAGACAACTGGTTCCCCGAGTTCGACCAACGCCGCGCCGCCGCCAGGGAAGTCGCCAACACCGCCGGAGCCATCTGGGTCCCCTTCCAAAAAATGTTCGATGACGCCATCGCCGCCGGCACCACCCCCGAGCACTGGGCACACGACGGCGTCCACCCCACCTTCGCCGGCCACTCCCTCATGGCCCAAACCTGGCGGAAAACCGTCGGCATCTAACCCTCCCGCATCATGATCTGCTCCCCACGTCATCTCGCAATCGCCGGATTGATCGCGCTGTCGACGTCGGCCCTCGCCGCCCCTCCCGTCATCCCGGAGGTCGTGAAAGCCAACATCCGCAAGCGCGTCGACTTCGGCTACGTCCCCGGCATCGTCGTCACCATGGTCAATCCCGATGGCACCACCACCTTCTCCTACGGCACCTACTCTCACAACGACCCCCGCACCCCCGACGAAACCACCCTCTACGAGATCGCCTCCGTCACCAAAACCCTCACCGCCACCCTCCTCGCTCAAATGGTCGAGGCCGGTGACGTCTCCCTCTCCGATAAAGCCGCCGACTTCCTCCCCGCCGGCGTCAACATGCCCGGTAACGGGGGAGAAAACATCACCCTCCTCCAACTCGCCACCCACACCTCCGGCCTCCCCAACTCCCCCACCAATCTCATCGCCACCATCACTGATCACGCCAACCAATTCGCCAACTACCAAATCAGTGACTTCCACCACTTCCTCAACACCTACTCCCTCCCCCGCGCTCCCGGTGCGGAATACGAATACTCCAACACCGGCATCGCCCTCCTCGGCTACGTCCTCGCCCTTTCCCAAGACACCGACTACGAATCACTCCTAAAATCCCGGGTCCTCTACCAAATGGACATGTACGACACCGGCATCACCCTCAACGAAGAACAAGAGAGCCGCCGCGCTCCCGGCCACCACGGAGTCGTCGTGCGTCCCAAGTTCGAAATGGCCAGCTTCGCCCCCGCCGGAGCCCTCCAGTCCTGCGCCCTCGATCTCAGCAATTACCTCATCTACCAACTCGGCCTCCAAACCGGCCCCATCACCCCTGCCCTCAACCTCGCCCACACCCAACACTACAACATCCCCACCGGACAATATGATCAGGGCCTCGCCTGGTGGCTTTGGAACGGTCTCGGCATCATCCAGCACGGCGGCGACTCCCAGGGATCCACCGCCTTTGTCGGCTTCAAACCATCCACCCAAACCGGCGTCGCCATCCTCTCCAACAATCGCGGCCATGCCCCGCTCGGCGTTATCGATCTCGGCTTCCGCTGCCTCACCCCGGAACAAGGCCTCGCCCCCATCAACGCCCCGCTCAGCGTCCCGGAAGCCTCCCTTCGCAACTGGGTCGGTAACTACCTCCATGCCAGCGGAGCACTCGAAATGAAGATCGGCCTCAAACAAAGCCGCCTCTTCCTCGAGATCATCGGACAAACCTCCTACACCCTCTTCCCCGCCAACACCACCGGACGCTTCGGCCTCCCTGAAGCCGCCTTCAATGCCCTCGTCCAACTCGAAGGAGAATCCCTCACCTACACCCAGACCGGAGGATCCGAAGTCCCCATGGCACGCGTCCGCCAAAAAGGAAAAATCGCCCTCAGCCAGCGCGACGGCTTGGCCATCATCTCGGTCGAAGGCGAAGGTGATGAAACCTACCCCGTCGAAACCTCCACCGACCTCAAAACCTGGGAGCCCCTCGGCACCATGTCGATCTGGGATCCCCCTCACCAGGAATCCCTGACCCAATCTGGATACTTCCGGATCATCGAGCCCTAGTTCTACTCCTCTTCCTCCAGCATCTTCTGCGCCTCCCCCCGCAAGATAATCCGCGAGTGACTCATCGCCATCGCTTCAGGCAAATCCCATTCCAGCTTCACCTCTTTGAAAGATTCCCGGATTGAAGACCCGATCGTGGCTTCCTCCTTGTATTCCGGTAAATCATCCGACTGACACATTCTTCCCAAAGTGCAGTTCGCGGGCCAAGTTGATATCAATTTGCTATTTCGCCGCTGGAATCTCGTTCAAGGTGTAGTGTGCATCGATGTGCACCAGCCCTTCCCCGTCAGCCGATTTCACCCCCGCCGAAGCCAAATGATGAACGTGCCCTTTCACCCGCCCGTCAACTGTTAACCTCACCCCCAACCCATCCTCACTCACCGTCGCTTCCACAATTTTCGGCGTCGCCTGATCCACCTCGGGACTCCCGTAACTCTTCTGATAAATATACGTCCACGCACTCATCGCATAGCTCGCGGGATTTCCCGCCGTCGCAGAATCCACCGGCTTCGTAAAGGTCAGCTGAAAACCATCCGGAGTCACCCGCATCGTCTTGATCTCAAAGGGCACCTCACCCGTCCACCGCGTCCGCTCCAGCGAAAACGGCTGCCCCCCGCGACTCCCCCACCCCCGGTTCGTTCCGCCCACGAAAAGCGTCCCGTCATCCGCCAGCTTCATCGGCACCACCCCCGACTCATAGCCGTCAATCATCCGGAAAACCGCTCCCTGATAAAATCCATTCACCATCTCCAGATCCACCCGCTGCACTTCCGAGTGCGTCTGCTCACCCACCAACACCTGCCCCGCAAACGGACCAAACTTCCCCCCGGTATGATCCGCCACCACCGCCGTCGGCGATTGACCCACCTTCCCGTGTGGCAACACCACCGCCGGAGGTGTAATCCGCGGATCCTTCTGACGCTCGATCTCAATCCGTGACCCGCTCTTCGGCTCCGGCGGCTTCGGAAGCCCCGCCTTCACATGACTCACATTCCCCACCGGATTCCCCATAAAACCACCCGGCTTCAACCACTTCAGCGATGACGACCCGTTCCACAGTCCCTGGTTGTCCGTGTAAAAAAGATCACCCTTCTCATTGAATCCAATCCCGCCCGGCGATCTCACCCCCGGAATCTCCGGAATCATCTCGCCCTCCGGCGTAATCCGGATCGCCCACCCACGCCAATCCGCCTTCGTTCCTGCCGATCCCGTCAGGCAAAGCACCGCCCACACATCGCCATTCTTGTCCGGAGGCGTCCCGAAAACATACTCGTGATAATCCCCCGATGTCCCCCAATCATCACAAATGTTCTCAAAGTCATCCGCCTTCCCGTCTCCGTTCGTGTCCGTCACCTTCGTCAGCTCCGATCTCTGCTGCACAAAAAGCGACCCCTCCTTCCAGAACATCCCAAAAGGCTCATGCAAGCCCTGCGCAAAACGACTCCAGCTCACCTTCGAAAGATCATCCTCATAACACCCCTCCCCGATCCACACTTCTCCCCTCCGGCTGGAAATCGCCACCTTCTTCTCCGGAAGAAGCGCAATCGATCCCACCTCGATCACCTCACCCTCCGGAAGCGGAATCGACTCGGTTTTGTAAAAGTCGCCATGGACCACCGACACACTCAAACAGGCAAAAAGAAGATATTTCATGACTTGGGAAAAGTATAAGTAACAGTGAGAGTCGTTCGCTCGGCCTTCAGCTTCAGCGGCACCACCAACGGCCCGTCCTTCTCACCTCGCATTATCGGCTCCAGCCCACCATCCGAGCTCGTCGAAAGAGTCACCTTGCCATCCAGAAGATACCCCTCCGGCACCGCCTCCACCTTCGGCCCCGCCGCCAACGCAAGATGGAGCCCTTCAGGCACAGCATCCCCCAACTCAAAAACAATCTCCCGCACCAGCTCACGCCGACCGCTCTTTTCCGCAAAAGTCGACTTTTCAAACACCTTCACCCCGGCCACCTCATAGCGAAAGGTCGGTATCCCCTTCGCATCCAGCGAATAGCCTCCAAAATCCATCTCCACCCCTGTCTCATCGGACAACCGTCCGAAGGCAGGACGATTCAGCAACCGCACCACCTCCGTCCCCGCCGGCTTCTGAAATCCCGTCCCCCGATTCGTCCAATGCTTCCCGCCATCAATAAAGTCGCCCTGCCACACCAAATCCAATCCCAGATGCACAATGCTAAACGCCTGGTTCACCCCGCCATCGAGCCCCACTCCAATCGCCTTGGGCTGCGCACCCGCAATAAAGTTCCGGTACAGAATCGCTCCCTCTTCCGGCGCCACCAGCATGATCGCCGGCTCCGATGGCGTGATCTCCAGCCGGCTCTCCGAAAGCCAGGGCTTACCCGTCGGCCCGCTCATCTGAAACGACAACCCCGGATCCCCCTGATTATTAAAATACTCCAGCCGAAACTGATTTGCCCCCTCAAGCATCCGGAAACGCTGAATCCGCGCCCGCTCCGATCCCCTCGGCCCCACTCCCTCAACCTCCACAATCTTCCGCCCATTGATATAAAGAGCCGCCCCGTCGGACGCATCCAGCATCGCGTTATAATCCCCTTCTTTCGCCGTCACAATCTCACCCTCCCACACAATCCCAAATTCCTTCTCACGGTTCCCGTGTGCCACATCCACCAGATTCCTCGGCTCTTCCTCCACACTCACCACCTCCAGCTTCGAAAAGTCCGGCATCACTTCCCACTTCCCGTGGTAAACCGATGACGTCAGATTCCGCAACCGCGGCCATCCTTGCCCAAACTCGATCGGGTGCTTCCGACGCAACTCGTCCGCCGTAAAATACTCCATCTTCTCAATCCGCTCCGCCAACTCCCCCCGCACCTTCCCCACCTGCTCCGCCTTCACCGCAGACCCCTTGTTCCCCCACGACTTCCGGACATACGTCAATATCGCCGCCAGTTGCTCATCATTAATCACCGCCCCCTGGGGAGGCATCGCCAGATTATAGAGCCTTCCGTTCACTTCAATCGGCCCCTTCAGCCCCGCCAACACCGCACTGATCGCACGGTCCGGTTTCCCCAGCAACCACTCGCTCTTCGCCAGCGGAGGATTCAAATTCCCCTCCGGACCCACCCCGTCGGTCCCGTGACACGCCGAACAAAACTGCGTATACAACACCTTGCCATCTTCCACTGCGGAAGCCGGATTCAACAAAAAAGGAAGGAGGAAAAAGAAACGCTTCATACAAAAATGTCAGGCACCCAATGGCACTCTCCCTACCTTGCCAATTTTAACCCCCAAATCAACCCTCAGTATTTTTTCCAAAGCGCGCGACTGAACAAAATCAGCACCGCAACATACTCCAAACGCCCCAAAACCATAATCCCCGAGCACAAAACCTTACTCGCACTCGACAACTCCCCGAAACTCTCCGTCGGCCCCATCTCCGCAAACGCCGGACCCGTATTCCCCAACAAACTCACAATCAACGATAAGGTCCCCAGCGCACTGTGATGATGCTCCAATATCCGGAACAAAATCGCCCCCGTAATCGCAAAAAAACCAAATAACGAAATCACCAAAAGCAGCTGCGCCAACGTCGAATCCGTCACCGGACGCCCCCCCATCTTGATCGGAATCAACACCTTGGGCCGAAAAGTCTGCTTCAGCCCCCCTTTCACATAACGAACCCACAGCACAATCCGGCTCACCTTTAACCCCCCCGCCGTCGATCCCGAGCAACCCCCGATGATCATCAACACCAGAATCGTCCCGATCGTCACATCCCCCCACTGCTCAAAGTCGGTCGAAACATACCCCGTGCTTGTCGACATCGACACCACGTTGAACACCACATCCACCGGATGGGCCTCAAAGTGACTCGCAATCTGCGAGCCAAACAATACCAGACACGCCGCCCCCAGGAGCCCGAAATACCACCACACCTCCTCGTATCGCTGACGAAATTCCCGCGTGTTCCGCTTAATCAACGACAGATAAAAAGGAAAACTGATCGCTCCACAAGTCATCACAATGATCAGCCAACATTTCACCCACACCGTAAACTCCGGACCCGCCGCACTGTCATTCTCCGTCCCGAATCCCCCGGTCGAAACCGCCGTCATGATATGATTCACCGCCTGAAAGGGTGACAGCCCAAGCAAGAACAACCCCAGTCCGCCCACCACCGTGAACCCAAAATACAACACCCACAACTGACGCATCGTCTGGCGCAAACTCGCCAAATCGGAATTCGACATCGACGACTCCGCCCCGATCAGCGTCTTGCTGCTCACCCCCATCCCCGAGAGCACCACCACAAACATCGCCAAAATCCCCATCCCGCCCACCCATTGCGTCACCGAGCGCCAAAGCAAAATGCTCTTCGGCAGTCCCTCAATCTCCATAAAAATCGTCGCCCCCGTCGTCGTCAACCCCGACACACTCTCAAAAATCGCCGAGGAAAACGGCAAATGCGGCTCACAAAAAAGATAGGGCATCGCCCCAATCATCGAGCACACCACCCACCCGATCCCCACCAGGGCCATCGCCTCCCGCCGCCGCATCACCTGCGCCGACTTCTTCCGCTTCACCAGAATCCGCCCCCCGAAATAAAAGGATGATCCCACCGCCACCGTAATCGCCAACGACGATCCCCATCCCACCAAATCAAGCGAAGGATTATGGCCAACATCAATCGGCACCACAAAACTGAGCCCCAGACAAATCACCATCGCCACCCCAAGAAGCAGCACCATGGTTCCCAAGGCCCGGAGAAGAATCGCAATGTTCACGTGGCAAAACCCTAGAGAGCCGATTCCCCTTCGACCACTGCAAAAAGGGCGATCGTCCGGCCCACCGATCCCTCATGTTTTCGCAAGGTCGCAGCGGCCGACTCCACCTGCTCCCCTGCTCCCGCAAGGGCCCTCCGCACCGCTTCAGTCACCTCCTCCTGACTCTCCACCATCTGAATCCCTCCCGCCGACCGCAACTCGCTCACCAAGGGCTCAAAATTACTCATCTCCGGCCCGCAGATCACCGGAATCCCTGCCAAAATCGCCTCCCCCGGATTCTGCCCCCCCTTGTTGAAAAAGCTCTTCCCGATCACCACCACCTCCGCATGCGCCGTCCAATCCCGCAACTCACCCGTCGAATCGATCACAAAAACATCACCCGCGTCCGGCTCCCGAAATTTGGAACGGAGCACCACCCCGCACCCCGTCACCCTCTCAATCGCCTCCACCACCTCGTCCCGCCGCTCCGCATGCCGCGGCACAATCACCGGAAGCACATCCTCACCCGCATTCAGAAACGCCTCCGCCAACCACTCCTCCTCACCCGCAAAGGTCGACACCGCCATCACCACCTTCCGCCCCACCCCAAACGCCCCAATCATCGCCGCAAATTCCTCCCGCTTCATCGGCACCCCCGCTCCCTTCGCATCAAATTTCACATTCCCCGTCACCTGCACCACCCCCTCACGCGCTCCCAGACGCTCCCACCTCTCCACATCAGCCTCCTCCGGCACCCCGATCACATCCAGCTGACCGATCAGCGATTTCGTAATCCCGCTCAAAGACTCCAACCGCTTCGCCGACCTCGGCGACAAGCGCGCATTCGCCAACCCAATCGGCACCCCCGCCCGCTGCGCTTCATGCAATAAATTCGGCCACAGCTCCGACTCGATCAACACAATCACCCGAGGCGCAAACCGCTTCAACACCCGCCGAATCAAAAACGAAAAATCAACCGGCGCATAAATCACCCGCACCCCCTCCGGAGCCTTCTCCCTCGCCACCGCCATCCCCGTCGCCGTCGTCGGCACCAAAATAAAATGATCCTCACTCACTTCCCGCCACGCCTCGATCAACTTCAGCGCCAGCAGCGTCTCCCCCACACTCACCGCATGCACATAAACCGCCCCCTGCTTCTCAAACTCCGCATCCCTTCCATAAATCCCCACCCGCTCCAGCAGCCCCGTCCCCCATCCGCCCCGGCGAATCATCTTCACCAGCCAAAAAGGAGCCGCCACCAGGCACACCACCGGCAGCACCAAATTGTAGAAAAAACGAACCAAGCCAGCCATCGCGTTCACAGCCTACGTCGCCCGCTGATAAATGACAATCCGGCTTCGCCCGTAGTCCTTCTGCCTCAAAAGCTCCAGCCCCTTCGCCTCCGGCACCTCCCCCCGCGCCTCCCGCTCCACAATCAACAGCCCATCCTCCGCCAACCACTCACCCCACCCGTCCAGCGCCACCAGATCCCCCGCCAAATCACTCAACCCATCCGCATACGGCGGGTCCGCAAACACCAAATCATACCCCACCTTGTTCCCCGCCAAAAAACTCTCCACCTCCCGGTTCACCACCTCACCCTTGCCCAGCTTCGTCTTAAACAAATTCTCCTGCAGCGTCTTCACCGCCCCCCGATCCTTCTCCACAAAGGTCGCCGACTCCGCCCCACGGCTCAGTGCCTCCAACCCCAGCGCTCCCGAGCCCGCAAAAAGATCCAGCACCCGCGCCCCCTCCAGCCGACCCGTCAAAATCCCAAAAATCGACTCCCGCACCCGATCCGTCGTCGGCCGCGATACTTCCCTCGGAACCCTCAAATGATGTCCCTTCGCTTTTCCGGCAATAATTCTCATGGCACCATCGCGGGCTCCGCAGATCTCCCGCCGCCCTTCACTTGATTAATAACATCCATCAGCGGGACTTCCCGCCCCCCTTTTCCAAGATCAATACTGGCTCCCGCCTCCCCCAACTCAATCCGCAAATCCCGATACCAACGATCCCGCGTCACCAAAGGCTGGAGATTCAAGGTCCACTCCGGATCAGCCGCCCGCACCCGCTTCTCGTAACTCTCCGCCCGCTGCGGATTCCCAATCACCCGCACTGTCGCCGCCCCGCCACCCGATGTCAAAAACCCGTTCCCCAGGAACGCCTCCTCTTCACCAACCAAATACAACTCCGGCGCAGACAGCCCCGCCGTCGACAGCTCAAATCTCGCCCCACCCCGCAAAAAAACCATCTCACTCCCGTCCTTCGGATCCTTAATCACACAGCCCGTCATCGTCGTCTCACTGGTTCCATAAATCAAACCCGGCTTCATCAGGTATCCCTGCACCACATTCAACGAACTCAACTCGGTGAAATCCACCGGCGGAGCATTCTTCCTCATCGAGGTGAAATTAATCGGCTGCTTGGGCAGCTTAACCTGCACCCCGTATGGCAACCCATACTCAAGCTTGCACGTCGCCTCAATCTCCAGCCGCACCCCCACCACCTGAACCTCCGGCTCCCTGATTTCCAAATACCCGTCCCGCCACCTCACCGGCAGCTCAAGATGATCCTCGAACCCGTCATCGCCCAACTTCAGCTTCCCAAAGCTCACCGCCCCCTCGCGCTCCCGACCCCACAAGGGGATCTCCCCGCTGATCTCCTCCAACTCCACCGCAAGCTTCGGAGCAGCCGACGATGAAATCCGAATGCTCACGTCGTGAAACAACAAGAGACCCTCAAAATCATCAACCGGAGCCACCGGCATACTCCCGGCCACCTCACCTCCCGCCACTTCACCCGCCTCTCCCCCTTCGGAACTTGGTGCACCTCCCGTTGGATCACCGCTCTCCGGAGGAGTCTCAACCTCGTCCCCACCTGGGCCTGCCACCTCAGCCACAGGCTCCACCACCTCAACCTTCACCTCCTCATTCTTCCGCGTCGCCATCAGCGTCTTCAAATCCTCAAGCCGCACATCCAAACGCACCCCATCGATCTCCATCCGCTCAAACCTCTTCTTACCGCCCAACAGCGATGACCACGAGGGATCAACCCGGATACTCCGAACCGATAAGATCGGCTCCACCCCCTCGCTCACTTCCTGCGGCAAGGTGACCGACAGCCCCTTAAGCACCGCACCTCCCCACGGCGTCCACCCGGCACGATCAATTTTGCAAGGGAGATTGATCCGCTTCTCAAGCACCCCCTCCACCATCCCCGTTCCCCACGGAGTGACAAAAAAAAGATTCCCCGCTCCTAGCCCCACGAAGGGCAGAAGTCCAAGAATGAGCGCCCGTCGTTTCGTCAACCGAAAGAGGGCCCGCATCTGGGCCATGTTCACAACGGAAGCCTACTCCCCGCCCCCCTCGAGAGGAAAGCGAATGAGGACACTTTGATCATAAAGCACCCGCCCAACCGAACTCACATCCTGCAGGCGATAGACCAACAAGCCAAACTTGCCCTCCTCGGTCTTCCCGATCGCAAAGTTCTCCTTGGTCTTACCAAGAGCACTCTCCTCCTCATATTTCCACTCATGTCCCGTCCAGGCGCGCAAAATACTCTCCGGCTCCGCCTTGATATCCTCAAGCCGCTTCATCTTGCCATTCGGAGAAGTAAACGCATCGGTTTCCGGATCATACCGAAGCAAGGTAATCTTGGCTCCCACCCCGCTCACCCGGATCATCCATTGATCTCCCAGAGGCTCGAGACGAATCCCGACCGGCTGGATCATCTTGAACTCACGCTGGTCCCAAAGCTCCAAATATTTGGCATACTGCTCCTTCGAAAGACCCAGTCGTTCATCATAGGCCAAAGGAATGCCCGGCTTCGATTTCGCTGAATACTCCGCAAACCATTCGGCATTCTTCGCCGACGCCTCTTTGACGATATCCAAATATTCCTGAATCTCATCCGGCGGAATCACCGCCACAACTTCTCCCTTCACACCCACATTGGGCTTCAGATAAGCCCCGAGCACCTTCGGTGCGTCCTGGGCTACTGCGGGAACGGTCGCTGCTGCCAAAATGGCCAGAAACGAGATCGCCTTGACTAAATATTTTCCTCTCATGAATGATATTATTACTCCCTTAAGCGTCGGGATCTTGGTTTTTTTCTCCGGAGTCGGGCGGATTCTCCTTCGATTGCCCCGATCCAATCACATAACTCCGGAGAAGTAAACCAGCTCCTGCCGCCACCATCCCCATTACCAGCAACAGATGGGTCGTCTTCATATCCAGCACGAAACGCACCCTGCTGAGGATCTCCACCGTGATGACCGCCAACCCCAATCCAGCCAGCCACCACGCCCACCGCTTCCCCGCATCAAAAAACAACACCACCACCCCCGCCAAAAATGGCACAAAAATAATTCCCATCGAGGTGGTCTCACCCATCCCCCCACGTCCCCCAAACCGGCCCGACACCCAACCATAGGGCGCCGAGGTCACCCGAACCGAATCCAAAAACAAATAGAGACCCAGCCCAAACAGAATCAGACCCGCTCCAGCCAGAAACGCCTTCTCTCCTCCTTCTGTTCCACCCGGCTTCATTGATCGTTAATAGTCTGATTCCCAACCGACATCAATCCTTGTCGGGATCCGTTCCATACGCCCAGCGATTCGAAATCAACTCTTTGATCTCCACCGACCGGGGACCGGCCCCTTCGGCTGGAAACGACAACTTGAGAATCAGCGGCACCAAGGTGCCCCTCCCCATGCTCGACGGAGAGATCAATTTTTGAAGTTCCTTCTCCAATACCGTCCCCCGCTTCACGAACCCCATCAAATACTCGTCGGAATCACGAAACGTCAGCTTGTAGTTCTGCCATACCGACTCGTCCTTGAACCCATAGGAATAATAGTCATCCAGCTGAACATAGACCCGGAAATTCATCGGCTTGGTCGGACGGTCCTTGAGGTAACTGTCGATCTGGTAAGGTTGGTAGGCCACCTCGGATTCCCAGTCCACTGAGAGGCCGTCTTCGCCATCTTCAAGCAGGACCGCTTTCTCCTCCCCATCGGCAAACTCCACCAACAAGGCCACGAAGGACCGGTTATCCAGAGAAACAATGTGGTATTCCAAAATCGTCCGGAACTCATGGGGAACAATCGGATTTCTCGAATAATATTCCGCCATCAGGGGCCCCACCCGATCTGCATGCCGCACGTATATCAGCTTCTCCTCCACCGTCTTCCCCCCGAAATACCCCACAATCAATTCCTCAAGCTTCTCATAAAAAGCCTCCGCATTCAGCCGCGCCTCGGTCTCCGCCTGAATCCCCAATGGCTTGTCACCCGGAATCGCAGGCCCATCAAAACTGGGCTTGATCGGATCACTCGCCACCGGCCGATCGGCCGTGATCATCTGATACGCCGCAAAAAGCAACACCGCCCCAATCGCTCCGATGAGGAGAATAAACCAACCGATCGGCACCGCCTGGCCCGTATTCTTCGCCGCCTTGTCCAACCAATCAACATCATACCCCAACTGGCCGTCCGGATTTGCCGACGATTCAGCCATCATCGTATTCAAAAATTCCCGATCCTCCCGCTTCTTCACTATCTTCGAAGGATCCACGTAAACTGGCTCCGAGACCTCCTCCAGTCTCACCACCTCTTCCTCCGGTTCCGGCTCATCATCCTCGATCACCCGAATCTGAACCTCTTCCTCATCCCCAACCTCTTCTTCCACCACAACCTCTTCCTCCGCCACAACCTCTTCCTCCGCCACAACCTCTTCCTCCACCACAACCTCGTCCTCCGCCACAACCTCTTCTTCCGCCACAGCTTCTTCTTCCACCACAACCGCTTCTTCCGCTACAGTTTCTTCCTCCACTTCCACCTTCTCCAAATCGGGACCCGCTTCTTCCACAGCCTTCAATTCGGAATCCTTCTCTGGCTCATCGGAATCTTCGTCATCTTCCAGATCTCCAAGATCCTCAATCGATGGCTTCGCGACCAATTCATCGTCATCAGCCACAATGCGAAGCTCAAGCTGCTCGGTTAAATCTCTTTTTTTCTTCACAGGAACGGGGTGATTGAAATCTGGGGGCAAATGAGAATCGACGCAACCCCCGATCTCCCCTAGATTTTCATCAAGTGGACCTTCCCCGGATTCTTATTCTCACTGCGGGCTTTGGCGACGGGCACAACAGCGCTGCCCGACACCTCGCAGAAGCCCTCGCCGACCGCTCCACCACCCAGGTCTCCGACCCCTGCCACCTCGGCAACCCCAAGCTTAATGCCTTCCTCAGTAAGGCCTACCGGGAAATCACGACCTACGTCCCCCGCCTTTGGTCCTGGATCTACCAGTCCACCGATCAACAGGACTTCTCAAAACCACTCCCCTTCCTCAATCAAACCGAAGCCGCCGTCGGCAAATTGCTGCGCGACTTTAAGCCCGATCTCGTCGTCACCACCTACCCTCTCTACCCCTACCTTCTCGACCGGCAATTCCCCGATGGAAAACGCGTCACCATCGTCACCATCGTCACCGACTCCATGGACGTCAACGCCGCCTGGACTCGCTCGCCATCCGATTTCTTCCTCGTCACCGACCCCGCCACCCGCGACTCACTCATCAATAGCGGCGTCCCCACCGAAAAAATCATCGTCACCGGCTTCCCCGTCAGCCCCCGCTTCGAGACCCTCCCCGCCATCGGCTCCGCCGATTCCACCAACCCCTTCCGCGTTCTCTACTTCCCCACCTCCCGCTCCCCCCACGTCCGCGCCATCATGCGCGCTGTCCTCGAAGCACCCGGGCTCAACACCGAGATCACCGTCGTCCTCGGCCATAACATCCGCCGCCTCTACAAGCGCGCCAAGGAAATCAAAGACGACTTCCCCGGCCGCGTTCACCTCAAAGGATGGACCCGCAAAGTCCCCGAACTCCTCTGCAGCCACCACCTCATCATCGGAAAAGCCGGCGGCGCCACCGTGCACGAGGCCATCGCCGCCCGCTGCCCCATGCTCGTCCACCATATCGTCCCCGGACAGGAGGAAGGAAATATCCAGCTCCTCGAAACCCTCGGCATCGGTGCCCTCGCGACCAAACCCGAAACCATCCGCGACTCCATCGCCAATCTCTTAACCGATGACGCCCAACTCTGGCGTCGCCAAAAACAATCGCTCACCACCCACTCCCGCCCCGCCGCCGCCCGCCACGCCGCCGACTTCATCCTCTCCAACATCTCCCAAAAATGACCTTCCTCTTCGACATCGGAAACGTCCTCCTCAATCTCCACTTCGACCGCTTCCACAACGCCGTCCTCCCCGTGGGCGAAGAAGAACTCCCCCCGGGAATGGCCCCCCTCAAAGATCCCCTCGAGACCGGATCCATCTCAAATGACGAGTTCGTCTCCCGCTCCCTCGACATCCTCAAGACCAACCTCTCCCCGCAGGAATTCATCCGCGCCTGGCAGGATGTCTTCTCCATCAACAACCCCATGGTCCGGGTCGTCGATCAACTCAAGGCCGACAATCACCGCCTCATCCTCTTCTCAAACACCAACGGCCTCCACGCCGAAAGATTCCTCGCCGAATACCGCGTCTTCGACCACTTCGATCACCACCACTTCTCGCACGATGTCGGAGCCATCAAACCCCACCCCGACTTCTACCAGGTCGCTATCGATGAGTATGATCTCACCCCCTCCGAGACCATCTACCTCGACGACCTCCCGGAAAACATCGCCACCGGCCGCGACTTCGGATTCCAAAGCTTCCAATACGACATCAATGACCACCAGCCCTGCCTGGATTGGCTCCGCGAGCGCGTAAAAATCTAACGCACTCTTGTCGAAAAAAGGCAGGGACCTTTCTCCGCTAAGGTCCGGCTGCAACCATCCCGCACTCGCTCCCCAACTGCGACCTAATCCCCCTTCGATCTCAGGCAAGCCAACACCTTCCCTTGAGTTTAAAGAACGCTGGATTCACAGCCCAAAACCATCCCCTTCATCCTGTTCATCTGCGGTTCAATTCAACTCAATGAATTAGACTTGGGAATCTGATTCGTCCTCTTCTTCGGGAATCTTTGAAATCGAGAACAGATTGAAAAGTCGCGCGCCCCAACGGTCACCCCCAAAGGCATAGCCCAAAAGCAGCCCCCCCACCGGCAACACCACCGCCAAGTACTTCCAGGAAAAATCCCCCAGGAAGACACTGGCCGCAATCAACACCCCGACACATCCCACCATCACCCGGAAGATGATCGTGGCAATGCGATCGGAAGATCGTGAACTCTTCATTCTTCCGGTGGGCTGCTACCGATGCACCTCATCACGCCGTTGCTCCAGCGTCCCCTTCGTCACCCCCAGCCGCTCGATCGCGCCCAGTTGGCTCGCCACATCCCGCGCACTGCGCTCCTTCGCAAAAAACCGCCGATACATCGTCACCATCCGTTTCGCCTCCTCGGCATCTTCATCTAACAGCTCCACCCGGAACCTACGCAGACCCTTCTTCAAAAATCCTTCCACGCTCCCCACCCCCGTCTGTGCCAGCCCGTTAAAAAGCGTATTCCGGCATCCCACATCCGCCTTCAGCGTGTGCAACTGCCCCACCCGATCCCGCAACTGCACCTTGTGCTTCTCGCAAGGCTTCCCGCAATCCTTGTAGCTCATCCCCTCACTCATGAAGACGCAGAACACACAGTGCTCCATATGAAACATCGGCATATGCTGGTGCACCGTCAGCTCCAGCCAATCCGTCGGCGTCGCCTCTAACAACTCACCCACCTGACCCTCGTTCAAATCATAAGAGACCGTCAGGTTCTCAAACCCGCCACTCTCCATCAACAACTTCGCCGTCAACGGATTCGCCACATTCAACGAAAAATCACCCACCAATCTCAGCCTCGATTCCTTAAAAAACGAAATCGCCCCCAGGTTCCGCACCAACACCCCGTCCGGCGCCGCCTTCTCAATCAACTTAAAATAACCCGCCTCACTCGGCTTCTGAATCCGCGGCGTCGCCAGAAAAATCTCACCACCCGCCTCACGCACCAACGCCACCGCCTCCTTGTAAAGCCGCAGGTCCTCAAAGTCACAATAAACAAACTTCACCCCTCCCGCCATCGCCCCCTTCACTTGCTCCAAATTCCGGCACAACACCCGCAGCTCCACCTCCCTTGTCGATGCCTCACCCGCCGGAAGCCACGACTTCAAAATCGCCTTTCCCTCACGCACCACCGGCTCCTCCTTGATCGCATCCACCAACTTGCGCCGACACCGGTTCAGCTCACCCAAAGGTAAAATCACCTCACCCTCCAACTCCACCACCACCTTCCCCAGGGAATACTCCGTCCCGCCCAGTCGGCCCAGCTGCCCTTCCAATACCTCCGCACTCAACGGCCTCTTCTCCGCCTTCGCCAGCAGCACCTCACTCCGCACTTCCTTCCCCCGACACTGCAACACCAACGGCTCCCCCGCCGCCCCCTTCACCAAAATCTCCAACGCATCCCCCTTCTCCTCCAAACGCCCACCCTTCCACGTCTTCCGCACCGCCGCATCCAGCTTCGGATCACTCGTCTTCCACAAACCATCACCCGCCTTCACCCGGTCCCAGTCGATGTTCACCCGACGATCAAAGTTCAAGCGATTCCCCTCCACCTTCCACACCATCCCGCCCTGCTCCCGGTTCCGGTCCTCACCCGCATCAATCACAAACCCATTCCCCGGCTCAATCGGCACCTGCGGATCCGTAATCTCAATCCACCCGTGACCCGATGCCACAATCTCCCCCACATACGCCCCCCGCTTCTTCCCCCACTTCCCGTGCGTCAGCCCCGGGTGATTCGTCCCTCCCAGCCATCCTGTCGACAGTCCCCTCGAAAACATCATCTCCAGCGTGTGCCGGTCCTCACTCGTGATCTCCACCTCATCCAGTGCCTTGCGATACACCCGCGTCACCGCCGCCACATATTCCGGACTCTTCAAACGCCCCTCGATCTTATAACTCACCACCCCCGCCTTCACCAAATCCGGAATCAAATCCACCGCCGCCAAATCCTGCGGACTCAACAAATACCGCACCTCACCCATCGGCTTCGTCTCCCCATCCACCACCAGCTCATACGGCATCCGGCACGCCTGCGCACACTCACCCCGGTTCGCCGACCGCTGCCCCAGACTCTCCGATGTCAAACACTGCCCCGAATACGCCACGCACAACGCTCCGTGCACAAACACCTCCAGCGGCACCTCGTTCTCCTTATTCACCCGCGCAATCTCCTTCACCGAAAGCTCCCGCGCCAACACCGCCCGCTCCAAGCCAATCAACCCGTCCACAAACGCCAACCCCTCCGGCGACGTAATCGTCATCTGCGTCGACGCATGCACCTCCATCTCCGGCGCAATCTCCTTCACCAATTTCGCCGCCCCCAAATCCTGCACAATCACCGCATCCACCCCCGCCCGTCCCATCATCTCAATCTGCTCCACCGCCCCCTCCAACTCGGAAGGAAACACCAGCGTATTAAACGCCACAAACCCCTTCACCCCGTGCCGATGCAGAAACTCCATCAACTCCGGCAAATCCTCCTCCGTAAAATTATCCGCCCGCATCCGCGCGTTAAATCGCGGCAGCCCAAAAAAGATCGCGTCGGCACCATTCGCTACCGCCGCACGGGCGCAGTCCCAATTCCCGGCAGGCGCAAGAAGTTCCGTCACCCGCCCAGTCTGTCCCAGTCCGGACCCGCTGGCAATTGTGGAGAAAGCCTTTTACTTTTTCCCAAACATCCTCAAATCCGGATAGCTCCCCAACTCAAGCTCATCACCCACCGGCTTCTGCAGCTTCTTCAGCTCCTTCAGCAATTCCCGGGCCTTCTCAATCCCCTCGCCCTTCTCCAAAAGATCATCTTTCTCATGGGGATCCTCATTGAGATTGAAAAGTCGCGCCACCTGACCACGCGGATAGACGATCAACTTGTAACCATCCTTCGTGATCTGACGCTGGGACAACCGGTATCCCACATAGATCGCATCCCGCCCCTGAGACTCCCCCTTGAGCAAAGGAACCAAACTCTCAAATTGAACATGCTCCGGAATCTCCCCACCCGCTGCCTCCAGCGAGGTCGGCACAATGTCCTGCAAGTAAATCGGCGCATCAATTCGCTTCCCCGCTTCCACCTTCGGACCCGAGATCGCAAAAGGCACCCGGATGCTGTGATCATACATGTTCTGTTTCCCCAGCAACCCGTGATGACCCACCGATAACCCATGGTCCGCCGCGAACACGATATACGTATTCTCCCGCTGCCCGTTCGCTTCCAGTTGATCAATCACCCTTCCGATCTGCGCATCCAGGTGCGTGATCAACGCAAAGTATTCCCGCCGATGCGTCTGCACCGCCCGATAAGTCCGCGGAAAAGGCGCCAACGCCTCATCACGCAGATCTTTCCCCGCCTGCATCACATTCCGATGCGGATACAGCGCCAAAAAATCATCCGGCACCTTGACTCCCTCCGTCGGATACATGTCTAAAAATTCCTGCGGTGCCTGACGCGGATCGTGTGGCGCATTGAACGCCAGATACACAAAGAACGGCTGATCACCCGCCTTCGCGTGATTCAAATACCCGATCGCCGTATCCGCCTCCACCTCACTCCAGTGCTTCCCGCCTTCCCAAAATCCACCCTCTTCACGATCAGTCGCGCTCCACGGATCCGGCTTCCCGTCCAAGGGACGGTTATACGCATTCTTCCGGTCCCGCGGCATCCCCGGACGCACATCCCCAACGTGATCAAAAATGGTATCCGGCTTGATCTTCACATGCCACTTCCCCGTCATGTAGGTCTCGTAGCCCTGCTCCGATAACATCTGCGGCCACGTCCCCTTCTTCCCCACCAGCTCCTTCTGCATCGTCGGCTCCTCCTTGTGAGCATACCACAACTGACGTCCCGACATCAGCATCGTCCGGCTCGCCACACAAATCGCCCCATTCCAGCCACCCGGATTATACGCATGCGTAAAGGTCGTCCCGCTCTCAAACAACTTATCCAGATTCGGCGTCTTGATCTCCGTATCACCGTAGGCGTCCAGCGCCTCGTAAGTCATGTCATCCGCAAAGATGAACAGAATATTCGGTTTCTCCGCAGCCTGAAGCGGAAGAATGAGGGCTAACAGCAGTGAAAAACGCATGAGGGAACAATGTCACCCCACTCAAAAAATTGAACCCTAAAACACCAACCCATGCTCCCCGGCAATCCGCACCCCGGTCTCCAGCTCCACCCTGCGCCCATCCTTCGCCTTGATCACCTCAATCAACGCCCATGGGATCGCCGCACGCAAGGTGATCCCTCCGGCGTCCCGTTCAGTTGCTCCCGACCTAGTCGATCAGATTGTCGAGACGCTGGGCCATCTCAATGTCCGCCGTCGTCACACCACCTTCATCGGTCGTCGTCAGCGTCAGCGTCACTACCGAGTACACAATGTTGATCTCGGGGTGATGTTGCGCCTCTTCCGCGAGATCCGCCACCGTGTTGACGAAATCGATCGCCTCACCAAAATCTTCAAATTCGATACTCCGGTAAATGGTGGACTCATGAATGTCCCACTCCGGACATTTCTTCAGGTGGTCTTCAAGTTCGTTTTCGTCAAGTACGTCAGACATGGTATTGGCAATGGCTCGCGCAAATTCTGGCGAGATCGGATTCAACTTGGCAAGGAAGATTCGTTCTGAGAACGAAGTTTTCCTTCATGATTCGTTTGATTCCTCCTAATCGTCGAATACTCTGGTGGTAATCCTCGTCGATAAAACTGTGAAACACCTCCTCCTGCTCCCCCTCTTTGCCCTCGGTTTCGTAAGCTGCACTTCCACCACACCCACCAGCCGTATCGAGAACAATCTCGCCACCTTCGAGGCCCTTCCCGCCGCCCACAAGGCCCTCATTGAACAGGGAAAGATTGCCAACGGCATGTCCAAGGACGCCGTCTACCTCTCCTGGGGAACCCCCGCCTCCACCGGCGAAGGACAGGATGGCAGCAAACGCTTTGAACGCTGGACCTACACCGCCCTCGAGCCCGTCTACACCACCAGCTTCGGAGGCTACTACGGCAGCCGCTACTACGATCCCTACCGTTGGGGCACCAGCCCCTACTCCTATGGCATGGGACAAGAAGTCCACTACGTCCCGCGCCCCGCAGCCACCGTCGATTTCACCAACGGGCAGGTCACCCGCTGGCAACGTGGCCGCTCATTCTAAAACGGGATCCCCTCCCCGTTTCAACATCACTCACCGGGGCGAAAGAGCACCTTTAACAGGCCCTCTTTCCCGTCCCTCAGCCGCTTGAAATAATCAGCACCCTCCTCCAGCGGAATCGTCGCTGAAATCAGCGGCTTCACCTGGATCTCGCCGGAAGCAATCGCCTCCAGCGCCTCCGTGCACTCGCCTGCCGCCGCACAGGAACCCAAGAGCGCGATCTCCCGCGTCACCACATACTGCAGCGGGAACTTCACCTCCGGCACCACATTGCCCACCAGCCCCACCCGTCCACCCTTCCGGACCGACTTGATCGCCATCTCCAGCGTCGGACCCGCGCCCACCACTTCCATCGCAATGTCCACCCCACCCTCGGGCAGCACCACCGCATCCTCCAAAGAATGAAAGGCCGAGCTCGCCCCCAGCGTCTTCGCCAGCTCCAGCCGACCACGATCCAGATCGACCGCGATCACCTCGCCGCATCCCGCCCGCTTCAGCGCCTGCACCACCAGCAGCCCGATCAGACCCGCACCCACCACCAGCGCACTCTCACCCTTCTGCACCTTCACCAGATTCACCGCATGAAGCGCCACCGCCAACGGCTCGGTAAAGGCCGCCTCCTCGAAGCTCAACCCCTCAGGAATCCGCTCCAGAATCCGCGCCGGCACCACCACCCACTCCGCAAACGCCCCGTCCCGCTTGAACTCCTCACAAGACACCCCCATCACCTGACGCTCATCACAAAGATTCGTCTCCCCCCGCTCACAAAAATCACACTCCCCGCAGTAAACCATCGAGTCAAAGGACACCCGCTCCCCCTCATGCCAACCCGACACCCCCTCACCCACTTCCACAATCACCCCGCTCGCCTCATGCCCCATCACCATCGGCGGAATCCGCCGCCCGCTGCTGTTGTCCATCCCGTGCACATCACTCCCGCAAATCCCGCAATACGATACCTTCACCAACACCTCACCCCCGCCGGCCGATGGCTTCGCCTTCTCGGAAACAACAAACTCGGACGGCGCAATCAACTCGAGAACTTTCATCGCCAAATCCTCTTTTCCAATCAGACCCCTGTAAACCACCGAAGCAGGAAATATTGCCCCCCCAACCCCTAAACCCCCGGCGCGTTCAACTCCGCCAAAAAATCCCGTCCGCTGATCCCGCCCAGCATCTCCAGCTCCATCCCCAGCGTCACCCGCGCCGGATCAGCCTCCGCCCTCAACTTCCCACACGGCGTCTGCGTCGCAAACCCCGCCTCATCATCCTCCGCCCGACGCAGCGTCAGCAACGGCCGCCCCTCCCTCTTCGCAATCAACACCGGATGCATCCAGCACGAGACCGGCTTGTAAAACCACGGATGCCTCCCCTCCTCCACCGACTTCAGCTGCCACAGGCACCGATGCTTCTCATCCAAAAAAACACAGCGCGTCTTCGGAAAATGCCCCGGAAATTCCGCCGCCAACTCCTCCCCGGACGCCGCCACCGTCTCCGTTTTCAAACGCCCGTCCGCCAACCTCACCACCCCCTCCCCAATTAACTCCGCCTCCTCCTCGGAAAGAACCACCCCGTCATGACAACACGTCGCCCGACACTCACTCAAACGACACAACGGCAAGGGCATCTCAAACGCCTCATGGTCCACCGCCGCTTCCCGCAGTTGCCCCGCCAGCACCCCAACCGTCCGGGGATACGCACTCTCGATCATTCCTTGATCTGCTCCTTGCTCTTGAATTCGATCTCAAAACGCCCCCCAAAATTATTGAGCCCATAAACCAGCCCCGTCACCGTGATCTCCTTCCCCTCGAGCGACTCCAGATATTCCGCCGTTAGCTCCTCCCCCGCATCGCTTTTGTAGATCCGCGCCGCCAACTTCTCATCACCGGTCGTAAACTCCAAATAATACGTCCGCTTCGATTCGTGAAAATCCAAAACCTTCGCCCTCAACGAGATCGTCTGCCCGCCCAAACTCCGCACCAACACCTCATCCTCCATCGTATAAACCTCCTTCTCCTCCATCACCTCGACCTCATCCAAAACATCCACATCATCCGGCCCATCGATCTCCAGCACCTCCGCCGTCTTCAGCCACCCCACCACACTCACCGGCTTCCCCGCCACCTCCTCGACCTCACCAGCCTTCAGCCGCGCCCTCAACCCGTTCTCCCCTTCAAAAACCCACTCCCCCTCATCATTCACCGCCTTCACCCGCCCCTCCACAATCACCCAACGTCCCGCATTCTTCTTCCGCCCCGCTTCATCTCCCGCCTTCACCTCCGACATCTCACCCGCCGATGGCCGATCCACTCCGGCAGCCGAAACCTCCGGAGCCGTCGTCATCACGACCTGACTCTCCAGCACTTCAAAATCCTTGTTGCGCTTGAAAAGCACATACCATCCCCTTTTTTTGCCCGACTGCGTCACCACTCCCGTCACCCGGATCGTCTTTCCCTTCATCACTTTGAAGAATTTCTGGTCGTAGGTCTTGCTTAGATCCGCAATCGGAATCTTGGCCGCAAAGACGTTCTTCGCCCCTTCCTTCCATTCTTTCCAATGAAGATAAATCCCGGAGCCGCCCACCTCCACTGCCGTGACCTTCCCCGTCAGCCTCACCATCTTCCCCTTCATCTTGATCACCTTCGCCTCATCCCCCACCACGAAGGAATTCCGCTCCGCCACCAACTCCTCATCCGGAATAATGTCGTCCGCATAAACCTTCGGAATCTTCAGCAAATGATCCTTCTCCAAAAAACCCACCACACTCACCGCACGACCCTCCACCTCGATGTCCGAGGCACTCTCCAGCCTCGCCTTTAAAGGAACCTCCGCCCCCTCCGCCAATTCAAAAACCCACTCCCCTTCCCCACTCACCGCCTTCACCCAACCCCGCACATTCACCCACTGCCCCTTCAATTCCCCCAAACGCTCCCCATCAATCGCCGACACCCGGTGATTCTCTTTCAACCACTCAAAAGCCGGCTTCTCGGGACGTCCGCCCATCTTCGCACTCGGCGCCGCAGTCACCATCGCCGGCGCACCGCCCCGTTCATTTCCTGTAGCCTCCTCCGCCCCGGATTCCTCCGCCACCACCATCGGTTCTTCAGCCGGCTCCTTCCTCTCCTTCAACATCCATAGCGCCCCTCCCACCAACGCCCCCAGCACCCCCATCACCACCAACACCTTGCCTCCCCCGCCACTCTTCGCGGAAGCCAGCTGCACCGGCGGCCCCACCACCGGCGGAAGCACCGGCTTCACAATCGGAGGCCCTTGAATCAACTCCACCAACTTCCCCAGCTCCACCTGCGCATCCCGACCCGACCCCGGATCCATCCCCCTCGCCCAATCCTCAAACCACCTCACCACATCAATCGTAAACGTCTCCACCGCACTCCCGTCCCCCGCCACCGTCCGCACCACCTCCTTCGGAGCAAAAGACAACGCCCCCGCACGCGATCCCATCTTCCCGATCAACACCTGCGCCAGCCCATGCATCTGCCTCAAATCCCGCTCATCAAAGCTTCCCTCCATCAAACGATCCTCCAACACCTCGCCATCCCACCACTGCGTCACAATCCACGGCTGCCCATCCACTTCGTCCACCCCGCCATCCAGCGCACCCCGCAGACACGGAAGATCCAAACCCTTCAGCTCCTCCAGCGCCGCCTCAAAAGTCGCCTCATCCAACACGGCCTTGATCTCGTCCGCCAATACCAACCGCCTCAAGGCCACGCGCTCACCACTCGCAATCTTCGCCCGATAAAGAACCTCTTTCCCCGTCTGGGAAACCAATTCCTCAATCTCATAATCACTCTTCACCACCACCAGAACTATCAAACGATCCGACACTTCTCCAACACTTTCCCGCTTGCGACCCCTCATCGGAAAGGGAACCTTGTCACCATGGCCCGCGTCCTCCTCCTCATCACCCTACTCATCGCCTCTCTCCACGGCGATGACGTCCGCGTCGCCACTTACAACGTCTACCTCGGTATCGAGGACCCCGAAACCTCCGAATACGCCGCCTTCCTCTCGATCCTCGCCCGCATCGATGCCGACGTCCTCTGCCTTCAGGAGGTGCGCACAGGAGACCTCGACTCCACCCTCCTCCAGCTCGCCTCCACCCTCGGCTACCCCCACATCTTCACCCCCACCGGCAGCGATTTCGATAACAACAACAACAACGTCATCCTCTCAAAGTTCCCCTTCGCCAGCACCCACAGCATCAACTCGCCCTCCGGCGCCAAGGACCTCACCCGCACCCACGCCGCCGCCGTCATCGATGTCCCCGGCACTCAAAATGACCCCATGGTCATCTGCCTCCACCTCAAATGCTGCTTCGAGCCCGACGACTTCTTCCGCCGCGCCATCGACCTCCGGCGTGTCACCAATTTCCTCGATGACCAGGGCCTCGACGGATCGGACAACGTCATCATCCTCGGCGATTTCAACCTCCTCGGCTCCCCCCAATCCTACACCGAACTCCCCGCGGGACTCCCCTCCACCTACACCCTCGGATCAGACATCTCCTTCCCCGTGCAGTACTACATGAACCCCGTGTCCTACTTCACCGCCTACCCCCTCCTCAACCCCATGCCCCTCCAGCAGGATGGCATCGATGACGCCACCTACCAAAGCGGATCCATCCTCGACTACATCCTCGTCTCCCAAGCCATCCTCGACCGCGCCCCCGTCCTCGAAATCTACAACAGCCAACTCGAATCCTCCTTCCCCGGACTCCCCAAATCCGGCAGCGCCCTCGCCTCCGGCACCTCCGCCCTCGCCTCGGATCACTACCCCGTCTTTGGCGACTTCGATCTCGAAAGCACCATCCCCATCTCCCTCACCCTCGGCACCAATATCCTCGCCGAGGGCTCCACCCCCACCTCCCTCACCGTCACCCTCCCCCAGGCCCCCGGACCCGGCGAATCCGTCACCGTCCTCCTCTGCTCCTCGGACCCCTCCGAGGCCATCCCCTCCCAAATGACCCTCACCTTCGCCGCCGGAGTCACCTCCCAATCCACCACCCTCATCCCCCTCCCCGATAGCATCTCCGATGGCACCCAAACCCTCTCCATCACCGCCTCCGCCGCCGGATTCGGAGGAGATGAAAAAACCCTCTCCGTCCTCGATACCGACCTCGACCACTATCAAATCACCGCCCTCTACGAGTCCGTCTTCGAGGACTTCCCCGGCTTCGAAGGACTCTCCACTCCCTCGGAATGGACCGCTTCCGGACTCACCTGGCTCGGCCTGGATGACGGCACCTCCGCCACCGAAGGCCTTCGCTCCTACGGTCCGGATGGCACCATCGGCATCATCAACAGCGAACCCGTAAGCTTCACCGGCGACTTCCATAACGCCTCCGGAGAAACCATCACCGCCCTCTCCATCCTCTACACCGCGGAACAATGGCGCTTCTCCTTCGGAGGCTCGCAGGACCGTTGGGAGGTCGCCCTCATCACCCCCGCCGGCACCACCCAAATCCCCGATCTCACCTTCACCTCCTCCAACACCATCCACCCCGAAGAAGCCCCCAACGAACTCACCGAAGTCAAAAACGCCTCCCTTCACGGACTCAACATCGCCCCGGACTCCGACTTCCAGCTCCGCTTCACCGCCGTCCCCGGCGCACCCGGAACCGGCGGAGGCAATGACATCTTCCTCAATGAACTTCACTACGATAACACCGGCGGCGACTCCGGCGAATTCCTCGAAATCGTCGTCGGCCCCGGCTTCACCGCCCCCCTCTCGGAAGTCACCGTCACCCTCTACAACGGAGGAAATGACTCCCCCTACGGCAGCCACACCCTCGACACCTTCACCCTCGGAGAAACCACCCTCTCCGGCCACCGCATCTACTCCAAGGACATCCCCGGAATCCAAAATGGAGACTCCGATGCCATCGCCATCGACCACCTCGGCACCCTCCTCCAATTCCTCAGCTACGAGGGCACCATGACCGCCACCTCCGGCCCCGCCAACGGAATGACCTCCACCGATATCGGAGTCAGCCAATCACCCTCCACCCCCGTCGGAGAAGAAAGCCTCGCCCTCACCGGCACCGGGTCCGGACCAAATGATTTCACCTGGACCACCCAACCCGGCCCCTTCACCAAAGGCACCACCAATATCGGCCAAACCTTCGGAGCCTCCCTCCAGGGCCAGGGCATCGCCTTCGATGACCTCCAGGTCATCCCCCAAGCCCCTTCAAACGACCCCTCCCCCGTCATCCTCTCAAACTCCATCCTCCGCTTCCAAACCCTCCCCGGATTCACCTACCTCGTCGAATCCTCCACCGACCTCCAAACCTGGACCCCCTTCGCCACCCGCCAGGGCACCGGCCAACCCACCAATATCAACCTCACCCCCCTCGACCCCGCACGCTTCTTCCGCGTTCAGGTTTCACCCTAGCCGCCACCGTCCCCTCACCTCTCCCGCACGCCACTCCCCGTCAAAAGTCACCTCCCGCGCCGTCACCCATTCCTCCTCCACATCCACACACCACGTCCGGCTCCCCCGCATAAACGATCCCGTATTCATCACCACCCGGCCATCCTTCTCCCAAATCCCCACCCGGTGGAAATGCCCGCACACCAACACCCCCGCCTCCGGTGCCACCCGTTCTAAAAAACGAAGCCCCTCCGCCCCCATCGTCGCCCACACCCGCAACATCTCAAGCGTCCGGCTCGGCGGCCACATCGCCGTCGCAAAAAAATTAAACGGCACCGGAAGCTTCGGCAGCGGATGCGGCTCGATCAACAACGCAATCTCCTGCGCCCGATCCGCACACTCCTGCGCGTCATTCTCATCGTAGCGCGCGATAATCTCCTCCACCTCCTCACGGTAATACGGCATCTCGCGCGACCACGGAGTCGCGTCCCGATAAACCGCATCCCCGTGCGTCACTAAAACTTTCCCCTCCCCCAACCACGCGATCCCCTCACCCGACTTCGGATCATGATTCCCCCTCAAAAAAACACCTCTCTCACCCGCCAACGCCCGCAACTCCCCCAGCATCCTCTCCGCCTCATCCCGCACCACCCGCCGCTCCTGCCACACATCCCCCGCAAACACCACCTGCTCACACCCCTCCATCAGCGGAGCCAAATCACCAACCTTCTTCACCCGCGATGCCGAGTGCCCCAGATGCAAATCAGAAAGAATTCGTACCATCAGAGTCCTTCCCGTTGCCGCACCGCTTCATAAAGACACACCCCTGAAGCCACACTCACGTTCAGGCAATCCACCTTCCCCTTCATCGGAAACTTCACCAAAAAATCACACTCCTCCTCCGTCAGCCGCCGCATCCCCTCACCTTCCCGCCCCATCACAATCGCCACCGACCCCTTCAGATCGGTTTCATAGAGCGACTGCGTGGCCCGATCCGAGGTTCCCACCAGCCAAATGCCACGCTCCTTCAAATCCCGCATCGTCCGCGCCAGATTCGTCACCTTCACAAAAGGCACACTCTCGGACGCCCCCACCGACACCCGCCGCACCGTATCCGTCAGCCCCACCGCCTTATCCTTCGGCGCAATCACCGCCGTCACCCCCGCCCCATCCGCCGTCCGCAGAATCGCCCCCAAATTATTCGGGTCCTGCACACAGTCCAAAATCAACAACAACGGCGCCTCCACCCCCTCCAGAATCTCATTCAAATCACCCTCATTGCGAGGCTTCGCCTCACGCTCCCCGCTATGCCGATTCTGCCGGGCCTCACCCGCACGTTTTCTCATGCGCCGTTCCTATCCCCCCTTCCCTCTCCCGTCAATTGCAGCCTCAACCACCAAAGGAGTCCCTGCGCCCCCGCCGCTTCGCATCCCTAGCCCGTAACCCGGGTCTCCCCCGTTCAAATCTAAATGTTAGATGTTAAATGTTCAGTGTTCACCCCCCAACCAAGCCTTCACCGACCAATCTTCAAAGCTTCCCTCCCTTCCCAAAATTCTCCATCCTCCCCAACATGCGCTCCCTCTTCCTCCTCAGTTTAGGATTTCTTTTCTCGAATGTAGGATTTGCCACCCCTGCGGACAACGGTGCCGAACGCAGTGACGGGAGGAGTGCAAACTCCGAAAAACCCAACATCATCTTCATCCTCGCCGACGACCTCGGCTACGGCGAACTCGGCTCCTACGGACAGAAAAAAATCAAAACCCCGCACCTCGACCAACTCGCCCGCGATGGCATGCGCTTCACCCGCCACTACACCGGTGCCGCCGTCTGCGCCCCCGCCCGCTGCACCCTCCTCACCGGCAAACACCTCGGAAACGCCGAAATCCGCGCCAACGGCGACTCCAAAAACGGCCGACCCTTCCCCGGCCAATGGCCCATCTCCGATGAAGCCCTCACCATCGCCGAAGTCCTCAAAACCGCCGGATACACCACCGGCGGATTCGGCAAATGGGGCCTCGGACCCACCGACTCCTCCGGCTCACCCATGACCCAGGGCTTCGACCGCTTCTACGGCTACAACTGCCAACGCAACGCCCACTCCTTCTACCCACCCTTCCTCGATGACGACGCCTCCATCGACCCCATCAACAAAAACCCCATCCCCGGCCACGCCCAACAACCCAAAGGCAAAGTCCTCGCCGACACCTACCGCGCCGACGTCTACGCCCCCGACCGCATCCTCGAAGAAGCCCTCAAATTCCTCGACCAATGTGCCGCAGGCACCAACTCATCAATTCCTAATTCCAAATCCCTATTCCCTAATTCAGAAAAAATGGCCCCGCCTTTTTTTCTCTATCTTCCCTTCGTCGAACCCCACGTCGCCATGCACCCACCCGAAGCATGGGTCACCCAATACCCCGCCGAATGGGACGATCAAAACGGCCCCTACCGTGGCCAAAATGGCTACCTCCCCCACCCCCGCCCCCGCGCCGGATACGCCGCCATGATCTCCGATCTCGATGAACACATCGGTACCGTCCTCAACCGCCTCAAACAACACGGCCTCGATAAAAACACCATCGTCATCTTCACCTCGGATAACGGCCCCACCCACCCCTCCCGCGATCCCAAGTTCCACGTCGGCGGCGTCGACGCCCACTTCTTCAACTCCAGCGCCGGACTCCGTGGCTGGAAAGGATCCCTCTACGAGGGCGGCATCCGCGTCCCCACCATCGTCCGCTGGCCCGGCAAGGTAAAACCCGGCACCACCAACGGCGCCCCCTCCTACTTCCCCGACTGGTTCCCCACCCTCTGCACCGTCGCCGGAGCCGAAAAACCAAAAAACCTCGATGGCTCCGACCTCCACCCCCTCCTCATCGGCCAAGGCTTCCAACGCTCCAAACCCATGGTCTGGGAATTCCACGGCTACGGCCTCCAACTCGCCGTCACCGACTTCCCCTGGAAAGCCATCCGCCAGGAAGCCCGCAAAGGAAAAAGCCAATGGGAACTCTACCACCTCGACCGCGACCCCAACGAAACCACCAACCTCGCCACCCAACACCCCGACATCGTCGCCCGCCTCGCCAACATCTCCAAAACCGACCGCACCCCCAGCAAACGAAACCGCCTCCCCCTCTACGACAACAAATAACCCCTTCCAAATTCCCACCGCCCTAAAAGAAGAGCTGAAAGCTCGACAGAACAAAGCCTATCGCTTCAGCCATAGGATCCACCCCCGCAGAAAACCAGAAACCCAGCGCCCCAAAGGGGCACCATAACGTAGCGAAGGGCAGAGCGAGGAACGAGCGCCGCCCTGGGTACCCGCCAACCGAAAAAGAAATGAGCCCTGAAGGGGCGATCCAATCTCACGAATAGAACAAATGCCCGCTCCAACACCCATCACCCCAAAAACCATTGGCAAATTCCTCCTCGGAAATCGCGACGCCATCCGCACCATTTCCAGCAGCCACAAATCCCTCTACCTCTCCTTCCTCTTCATCATCTCCGCAGGACTGGCCCGAAACTACGACCACCACATCCTCTGGAAAGAATGGCTCTGGATCGGAGGCCCGGTCCTCATGGCCCTCTTCTCATCCTGCTTCATCTTCGCTTTCATCAAAATGTTTGGTGGACTACGCGGAGAAAACGATAACTGCTGCAACTTCGCCGCCTTCTTCCGGTGCTTCGTCATGACCGCCCCCCTGGCATGGCTCTACGGATTCCCCATCGAGGAATTCACCGGCCCTCTCCCCGCCACCATTTTCAATTTCACCATCCTCATCATCGTCTCCCTCTGGCGCCTCATCCTCATGATCCGCGTCACCTCGGTCCTCTTCGGCTACCACCCCTCCCGCGCCTTCGCCCTCGTCGCCATCCCCGCCTCTGTCGAAATGTTTTTCGCCACCCTGGTGAGCTCCGTCAGCATCGTCGGCATCATGGGAGGCATGAAACTCAGCGAAGCAGACAGATTCCTCCTCAACGCCACTTCCGTCGTCACCATGAGTTCGGTTGCCATCTTTGTCATTGGAATCCTCGTTGGTATCTTCGGCCCCAAGGGTGACGTAAAACCGGCCTCAGAGGATACACCTCTTCCCCGAATCACTCTCCCTTCCTGGATCGCCGCCGGCACCATCATCATTCTCTGGATCGCCCTCGCCATCGTCCCCCAAACAAAGCTCAACACCCGCGACCACTTCCGCATCCTCATCAACAACGGGCAATACGCGGAAGCAGCCGCATTCACCCGCACCAAGACTCGCGATGACTTCCCCGCTCATCAAATCCTCCTCAAAAAACACCATGGTTTCCGGTCTCCCCCCGATTCCATGCGCCTCCTCGCCCACCATCAGGACTGGCCCGACTGGCTTCGAAAAGAATTGGAGGAAGACATCCACCATTGGATCTCAGGAATCCCCGATCGCATCAGTGGCGAAGCCCGTGATCTGCTCATTTTTGATCACATCGCAGACGCGCCTTTCGCCCGCCAGGTCGTCGGTCAATTCCTCCCCAGCCTCGACCTCAATGAATGGCTCGAAGAGGAAAAAGACGAATCCAAATCCCCTTCCCCATGACCCTCGGCCTCATCGCCATCAGCGGCCTCCGCGTCTGCGATTCCGAATTCCTCGCGAAGGGCCTCACCTTCCCATCCCTCGGCAACCGCGCCAAACAAATCGAAGCCCTCCCCTCCCTCGGGCTCCTCACTCTCGCCGGCCTCACCCCGCCTGAAATCAAAATCGAATACCTCGAGGTCCGCGATGTCGACCTCGACAACCTCCCGCATCACTTCGATGCCGTCGCCCTCTCCACCCTCACCGCCACCGCCAAGGAATCCTACCGCCTCGCCGCTCGCTTCCGCGAAATCGGCACCACCGTCATTCTCGGCGGCCTCCACGCCACTCTCAATCCGCTTGAAGCACAAGAACACGTCGACTGCCTCGCCATCGGCGAAGGCGAAGTCATCTGGCCCCAAATGATGACCGACCTCCTCGCCAACAAACTCCAGCCCACCTACAACGCCCAAGCCCTCGGCCCCTTCGATTTCGCAAACTCACCCACCCCCCGCTTCGACCTCCTCCAGCCCGATCGCTACCCCCGCTTCACCGTCCAGACCCAACGCGGCTGCCCGCTCTCCTGCGAATTCTGCGCCGCCTCCATGCGGCTCTCCCCCAAATTCCGCGTGAAACCCGTCGATCGCGTCATCGCCGAAATCCGCCTCCTCAAAGACCTCTACCAACGCCCCTTCATCGAGTTCGCCGATGACAACACCTTCGTCGACAAACGCCACGGCAAGGCCCTCATGCGCGCCCTCGCAAAAGAAGACGTCCGCTGGTTCACCGAATCCGATGTCTCCGTTGCCGACGATGAAGACCTCCTCAAAATGATCCGCGATGCCGGCTGCCAGCAAATCCTCATCGGCTTCGAAAGCCCCAACTTCACCGCGCTCGATGGCGTCGAGAAAAACTCCAACTGGAAAGCACGCCGCACCGACCGCTACCTCCGCGCTGTCGAAACCATCCAAAAGCACGGCATCACTGTCAACGGCTGCTTCATCTTCGGCATGGATGGCGACGGCCCCGAGAGCTTCGGCAACGTCCTCGACTTCGTCGAAAAAAGCGGACTCTACGACGTCCAAATGACCTACCTCACCCCTTTCCCCGGCACCCCTCTCCACCAACGACTCACCGAAGAAGGACGCATCCTTGTCCAGAACGCCTCGGAAACCTGCACCCTCTTCGATATCAATTTCCAGCCCGACTCCATGTCCGTCGAAGAGCTCCGCGCCGGCTACCTCAACCTCCTCCCCCGCATCTACGGCGAGGAGTTCGTCGCCCAACGCTACCGCAACTTCCGCCAACACTTGAGACGTAAAATAAAGGAAGATCGCTCCCTCAAGTCCGGCTAACCTACCTCGCCCGCTCCCGCACCCACTTCACCAGCAGCCCGTGCGCCGGCACCGCCATCCCCCCGTGGTCAAATCCCTCCAGCTCAAAGAGCTCGCAATCCGGATGCTTCACCTCCTGCATCATCCGCCAAAAATACGCGTTCTCCTCATAACGCCCCAGCAACTCCTTGTCCCGATCACCCGTGATCAACAGCATCGGCGGCGCATCCTGCCGCACATGAAATAACGGAGCCATCTCATCAATGATCGGCCTCGTCTTCGTGATCCCCCGCTCTTTCCGCACCGTAAAATGCGTGATCGTGTGACCGCTGTAAGGAATCAGCCCCGCGATCTCTCCCGTCCCAATCCCATGCGCCTTCATCCACTTCGGATCCAGCCCCAGCAAGCTCGCCAAATACCCCCCCGCCGAATGCCCGCTGATAAAAATCTTCTCCCGCGCCCCACCATAACTCTCGATATTCCCAAACACCCACGCCACCGCCGCCGCCGCATCCTCCACACAACTCACCGACTCCACCTTCGGCGTCAACCGATACGATGCCGCCACCACCGCAAACCCCTGCCCCTTCAGCTCCTTCGGAATCGCTCGCTTCCCCCCCGTCAACCCACCCCCATGAAACCAAACCACCGTCGCAAACCCCTTCTTCCCCTCCGGAAAATACGCATCCAACACACACTTCTCCCTCGCATAATCATCCAACCCGTCCCCCGTCCGATAAGCCACCCCCTCCACGTCCCCCATCAATCTCCCCATCAATAAAACCGCCAAAATAAAAACCTTCTCCATCAACCCACCCTGCTCCCTCCAAAAATCTCCGTCAATCTCCCAAATCCCCCCTCAACCAAGCCCCCAACATCCAAGCCTTCAGAGTTCAGAGTTCAAGGCCCCCTCAACCCAAGCCCCTCAACCATCCCATTCATCTGCGTCCATCTGCGGTTAACTCTCCCCCTCAACCAAGCCTCCAACATCCAAGCCTTCAAAGTTCAACGTTCAACGTTCAACTCTCCTCCAAAAATCTCCGTAAATCTTCTCAATCTGCGGATAAATCTCCCTTCCCCACCCGTAGTCCTCCCCGCATGCTTCGCGTTCTCCTTCTCATCTCTCTCTTCCTGCCATCGCTCTCTCTGGCAGCACCCGATGGCGCCGCGATCTACAAGCAGCACTGCGCCTCCTGCCACGGCGATTCCGGCGAAGGCGTAGCCGACGAATACGATGAAGCCCTCGTCGGCAAACGCTCCCTCGAATCCCTCACCAAATACATCCACAAATCCATGCCCGAGGATGACGAAGACCTCGTCATCGACGGAGACGCCCAAGCCGTCGCCGCCTACATCCACGCCGCCTTCTACTCCCCCGAAGCCCAGGCCAAGCTCAAGCCCGTCCGCCGCGATCTCCTCCGCCTCACCCAACACCAACACCGGCGCTCCATCACCGACATCGTCCAATCCTTCCGCAACCGACCCTACCAGGGCGATAAGCACGGCCTCCGTGGCAACTACTTCAACAAGGAAAAGATGAACGACCGAAAGGGCAAACTCCTCGAACGCGTCGACCCCGTCCCCGCCTTCGACATCTCCGAAAACCACGGAGTCGAGGGCATCAATCCCAAAGCCCACTCCATCTACTGGACCGGCTCCCTCCTCCCCCCGGAGACCGGCACCTACCTCTTCCGCATGACCTCGCCAAACGGCATGCGCATGTATCTCAATGAGCACGATCACAAGGAAGACCCCTTCATCGATGGCTGGGTCTCCTCCGGAAACCAAATGCGCTCCCTCGAAGCCTCCATGTTCCTCCTTGGCGGCCACGGCATCCCCATCTTCATCGAATTCCTCTGCTTCAAAGAAGAAAAGTCCTCCCTCCGCATCGAGTGGAAACCCCCTCACGGAGTCTGGGAACCCATCCCCTCCCGCGTCCTCTACGCCGATGGCGCCGATCAAGCCGCCCTCATCTCCACCCCCTTTCCTCCCGATGACGCCTCCCTCGGCTACGAGCGCGGATCCTCCATCTCCAAAGCCTGGCAGGAATCCGTCGCCAATGCCGCCATCGAAGCCACCTCCCACATCTTTGGCGATATCGATCAGCTCGCCCGCACCAAACCCGACGACAAGGACCGCTGGGACAAACTCAAAAAATTCTGCCACCAATTCGCCGAACAAGCCTTCCGCCGCCCCCCCACCCCGGAGCAACACCAACTCTACGTCGACACCCCCTTCAAGGAAGCCGGAGATGATGCCGATACCGCCACCAAGCGGTCCCTCATGCTCATCCTCACCTCCCCCTATTTTCTCTACCCCGATCTCAACCGCAACGAACAGGGCCAACCCGATCAATTCACCACCGCCGCCCACCTCGCCCTCTCCCTCTGGGACTCCGTCCCCGACAAACAACTCCTCGAAGCCGCCGCCAAAGGCCACCTCTCCGACGACAAACAAATCCAGGACCAACTCTGGCGCATGCTCGGCGACACCCGCGCCAGATCCAAGATGAAGAACTTCTTCTACCAATGGCTCAACCTCGCCGAAAAAGACGACCTCTCCAAAGATCCCCAGGCCTTCCCCGGATTCGACCAAGCCCTCATCGCCGACCTCCGCTCCTCCCTCGACCTCTTTATCGATAGCGTCGTCTGGACCGACCAATCCGACTACCGCCTCCTCTTCACTACCGAAAACGTCTTCCTCAACCAACGCCTCGCCAACTTCTACGGCGCCCCCCACCCCGGCGGAAACGAATTCCTCCCCCTCCCCACTCCCGACCGCAAGCGCGCCGGAATCTTCACCCACCCCTACGTCCTCGCCGCCTTCTCCTACCACCGCCAGACCTCACCCATCCACCGCGGCGTCTACCTCAGCCGCAACGTCCTCGGCCGCTTCCTCAAACCTCCCCCCAATGCCATCGAGTTCAAGGACGCCGACTTCGACCCCACCCTCACCATGCGCGAAAAAGTCACCGAGATCACCAAGGACCAAGCCTGCATGGCCTGCCACTCCATCATCAACCCCATCGGATTCTCCCTCGAGTACTACGATGCCGTCGGCCGCTTCCGCACCTCGGATAACAACAAACCCATCGATGCCACCAGCGACTACGAAACCCCCGAGTCCGAAAAAATCCGCATCACCGGCCCCCGCGACCTCGCCAAAATCGCCGTCGAAAGCGAGGACGCCCACCGCGCCTTCCTCAAGCACCTCTTCCACCACCTCATCCAACAACCCACCAACGCCTTCGGCTTCAGCAAAATGGACCAGCTCCACGAAACCTTCCAAAACACCAACTTCCACATCCGAAACATCATCGTCACCATCACCAAGTCGACACTCCCCCAACCCGCCCAATAAGGAACAACAGCCTCCCGCCCCGTCCCCCCAACCAAGCCCCCCAAAGGAGTCGCGGCGCCCCGCCGCTTCGCTTCGCAAGCCCCCCAACCCAAGATTAGTCCCATTCGCAAAATTGACTGAAGTCTATCTCCACTGCGTTCCGGTTCGCGTTCCCTCTTCCTCAACCAAGCCCCTCAACCAAGCCCCTCAACCAAGCCCCTCAACCATCCCATTCATCTGCGTCCATCTGCGGTTAACT
>JBPOGH010000028.1:0-33146 GCA_051252135.1 Verrucomicrobiaceae bacterium
GGCTGCAGCTCCTCTCACCTCGGAAGCGAAGCTTCCCTGGCTAAAAATCCCTTAAACCTTTCAGCGTGCTTCATCTTTCATCAGTGTTTCCTTAACTCCATGCCCGAAGAAAACCCTTACCAAAGCCCTGAATCAAATCCCGCCGCCCCCGCCCCCGCAAACCCCAACCTCCTTCCCAGCGCCATCAGCTCTGCGCCCAAAGTCTTCGGAATCCTCCACCTCATTTACGCCGCCATCGGCCTCATCGTCGGCATCGCCAATGCCGCCTCATCCATCATCGTTAGAAAAATCTACGAGACCCTTCACTCCCTTGTCCGGGACCAGAACGAAGCCATCGGCACCGCTCATTTCGAGGCCGCCCTCAACAAGCTCATCTTCATCTCAACCATCGATGGGGTTTTCCGCATCATCATGGCTATTTTGCTCTTCGTCACCGGCATCCACCTCTTGCAGAAAAAATCCTCGGCCTTGAAGCTCAATCGCATCTGGGCCGTGACCCGCATCATTGCCGCTGTTCCCCTCGTCATCCTCGTCGGCCAGGCGGAACAAGTCCTCCAAACCGTCATGGCCGGAAACATCCCTCCCGAGGGCTTCAGCATGGGCGCCAACTCCGGTCTCAGCAGCGCCTTTGGAATCATCATCCTCTCCGTCTACCCCTTGATCTCCCTCATCATCCTGAGCCAGCAATCCGTTAAAAACGCCCTCCCCAACTGAAATAAGAAGACCGCCCTCTCAAAAAGAAAGGACGGTCTCAAAAATGGGGCGACCGACGGGGCTTGAACCCGCGACAACCGGAATCACAATCCGGGGCTCTACCAACTGAGCTACGGCCACCATATGCTGGCGCGCGCAAACTAAACTTCCGGCCCCGTCTTTTTCAAGTGGAAAAAGTCGTTTCCTGCTCAATTTTAGGCCCGGAGCCACTGCTGTATTCCAAATAAACGTCTTCCAGCGACCTCCTCACCGGACTCACTTCGGAAACTTCCGCCCCCGCACCCACCAGCGCCGCCACCACATCCGACGCCTTAGTATCCTCCGGAAACACAATCCGCCCCCCTGGCATCGTCTCCCCTCCAAAGGAGGAAATCACCCGATCCCTCACTTCTTCCGGCTCCGCCTCAATCCGCCACCCGGGGCGATCATCCCGCAAATCATTCACCTTCCCCTCAAAAACATGCTCCCCCCCGCGCAAAATCGAAACCCGATCACACATCTGCTCCACTTCCGACAACAGATGCGAGTTGAACAAAACCGTCATCCCCCGCTCTTCCCGCAACGACAGGATAAAATCCCGAAACCACTTGATCCCCTCCGGATCCAGCCCGTCCGTCGGCTCGTCTAACAACAGAATCTCAGGCTCCGGCAGGAGCGCCTGCGCCAGCGCCAGCCGTTGCCGCATTCCGTGCGAATACGACCCCACCTTCGAATCAATCCGCCCAGTCAGGCCCACCTTCTCCACCACCTCCCGGGCGGCCTTCGCATCAAACTTCCCGCTCAAGCCCACCAGCACCTTGAGATTCTGCCAACCGCTCAGGTAATCGTAAAATGCCGGAGCCTCAAAGATCGCACCCACTTTCTTCAGCGCCCTCGTAGGATCCTCCAGCACCGACACCCCGCCCACCGTCACTTCCCCGCTGTCAGCCGACACCATCCCCAAAATAATCCCCACCGTCGTCGACTTCCCCGCCCCATTGTGTCCCAACAATCCGTAGATCTCCCCTTTCTGAACCTCAAAGGAAACTCCCTTCAGCGCATCCTTGCCGCCGAACTTCTTGGTGAGATGGGAAACCGTAAGCATAAAATCAATTTCGAGCGCCGATTGAAAAGTTGAGCTTTGTCTGGATCGATTGATCCGCGTAGAGAAAATTCACCCCGTTTTCCTCCCCGTGGTAGGACTCTTTGTCGAAAATCAACGGAATCACCGAACCATCGGCATCCGAACCCATAAAGGTCATCCGCGACCGCTTCATCCCGCTCAACGTCTCATTCCAAAAATAAGACGACCCCGACTTCTCAAAGTGCTCGTGATCCGACGGACACTCAAAGGCGAACTCGTTGCGCGCATAAGGAAGCAATTCCACCTCCAGCACCGCCGCATCATCATTCTTCGACTTCCGCCCCATGTAGAGCGGCGGCATCATGTCATTGTGATCGGACAAGTAACCCTCCAGACACACTCCCAAATTCCGCAGCACATTTTGACACGCCGCCCGTTCCGTCTTCTCCTTCACCATCTTCCCGATCGGCAATCCAATCGCCACCAACGCGCCGATCACCGCGACCACAATGAGAATTTCCGTCAGCGTAAAACCTCGTTTCATTCAACTGTTAGAGTGAGCCCGCCCCCGGACGGGCAAAGCCGTTCAACATCTCCCCAAACGCATCCATCAACGGAGCCAGATCCATCTTCGTCTCCGCACTCGCATTCTGGTAATAAGCCGAGAGCCCCTGCTGCACGATCCGGTCGATAATCTCCGGATCTTCCTCTTCCAGCCGCGCCAAATCCTCTCCGCCCTGACCCTGCATATCGCGCAGCGATTTCTCCACGATGCGCTTCCGCTCATCACTGTCCATCTTGTCAAAAGCCTCCATCATGCGCTTCATCGACTTCGTCAGCGTCAGCTCCAAAAAATAAATCCGCTCTTCGGGACCCAACTTCGCAAACAACTCCATTCCCTTCCGGCTTTCGTGCAAGCGCTCCCGCTCCCGCAAATCCAGCCGATTGAACACCGTCGAGATTTCCTCCAATCGCTCACGTCTCTTAGCCGCATTCCCCCCGTCCATCCCCTCGGTAAATTCGGCAAATCCCGACTCATCAATCATCTGCCCCACCCGCTCGGCCGTCGCCTTGCGGCCCGCCGTCCAGCTCGTCACCCCCCAGACTCCCAGCCAGAGAACTCCGATCACCAACAAACCGCGTATGATTGCCTTGTGCTTCATGAAAACACCCGAAACTAGACCGGATTCCCATCCGCGCAACCTGCGAAATCTCACCCGCCGGGAAATCGCAACACCACCCGCAGCCCCCCGCCTTCTCGGTTCTCACACAAAATACTCCCGCCAAGGCTTTCAATACACGTCTTCGCAATCGCCATCCCCAGCCCCGCGCCGCCCGCTTCCCGGGTCCGCGCCCGATCCGGCCTCGTAAAGGGCTCAAAAATCTTCTCAATCCACTCCGGAGCAATCCCCGGCCCCCGGTCACTCACCACAAGGCTCACCCTCCCCTCGTCAACCTTCGCCTCCACCTCGATGTCCGAAGCGTAGTTCAATCCGTTCCGCACCACATTCCCCAACGCCCTCTTCAACATCCCGTCATTCGTCATCACCCGCAGCCCCGCATCACACCGCAACCCAACCTGCCCTTCTCCTCCCTCGCGTAAAATCACTTCCTCACACAGTTGAGCCAAATTCACCTCACTCACCGGAAGACTCTCCGGCTTCAACGAAGCCTTCGAAAAATCCAATAGCTCGTTCACCAGCTGCGAAAGCTCCTCCACTTCCGCATTCACCGATTCCAGCTTTTCATAATCCTCCGCCTCCAGCTTGTGCTCCAGCACCCCCAGCCCCATCCGCATCCGCACCAAGGGTGAACAAAGTTCATGCGCAATGTCTCCCAGAAATCTTTTCTGACCCGATACCAGCTCATCCAGCTTCCCCGCCATCGCCTGGAGGGATCGGCTGAGCCGCCCAATCTCATCCTTCCGCCCGGTCGTCAAATCGACCTTAAAATCACCCTGCGAGATCGACTCCGCCCCACGCGTCAAAATCCCCAATCGCCGCGTCACCCGGTAAACCCACGGCACCCAGATCAATAACGACACCACCACCACGATTCCCAACCCGATCAACAAGGGCGTCCACGTAAAAAACAACGAACTCCCCGCCTTCTCCCGAATCAACAGAACCATTCCCCGCTTCCGCTCCCCCTTCGTCTCTCTCAAATACAATCTCACCCCCGCCACATGCCCGTGATCCGTACTCACCAATCCCAAATATTCCGGCTCACCGGCTTCTTCTTCACCACGAGGTGGACGATCCCGTCCCGGCGGCCCCGGAGGCCCGTCATCAAATTCATCAAATTCATCAAATTCCCAAGGCTCCCGTCCCGGTGGCCCCGGCCCACGCCCCGGTCCGCGATCTCTCGGCCCACGGTCCCCCGGCCCCAAACTTCCCGGACCCTGAAAAAGCGTTTCCTCTTTCTCACCCACTTCCCACTTTGTCCCCTCCACCAATTCTTCACCACGAGGCCGCCAAATTCCCAAATCAACCTGATGGGCCTTCTCAAAGCGCGCAATCACCGGAGTCCACTCGTCCCGCTCCAGCGATTCCAGCCCTGCCGATAGCGTCTCGGCCATCGCGGCAATCTTCTCATCCCCCGTCCCTTCCGCAAAGTCCTGCCACTGCAATCCATATTGCCGCACCGCCACCCACCATAGAATCCCCCCCACCAGGACCACATTCATCAGCAGCATCAGAAAAATGCGCAGGCTTAAAGGAATCTTCATCAGCTTATTCGTCGCCCGGTTCTAACAGTTGATACCCCACACCCCGCACCGTGCGGATGTAACGCGGATGCTTCGCATCATCACCCAGCTTCTTCCGCAGCGCCGAAATGTGCACGTCAATCGACCGGTCAAAGACATCAAACTTCCGCTCGGAAACCTCATCAATCAGCTGCTCGCGCGACTTCACCCGCCCCCTCGACCTCATCAGACAAGCCAACATCGCAAATTCCAGCGCCGTCAAATCCAGCGGCTCATCCCCCATCAAAGCCGTATGCGTTCCCTCGTTAAGCCGTATCCGACCCACCACCCAATCAATCTCCTTCTCCTCCAGCACCGGATCAGCCACATGCGCCCTCCGCGTCACCGCACGTAGCCTCGCCAACAGCTCACGCGTCGAAAACGTCTTCGGCAAATAATCATCCGCCCCCAACTCCAGCCCCACAATCCGGTCCGCCTCTTCCCCCATCGCCGTCAGCATCAGCACCGGGATTTGGGACGTCTTTCGCAATTCCCGCAGCACCTCAAAGCCATCCAGCCCCGGCATCATCACATCTAACAACACCGCCTCGTAATCCCCCGCCAACGCCTCCTCCAGCCCCTCATCCCCCCGATGCCTCATCGACACATCGTATCCAAGGGGGGAAAGGTAATCCTTAATCAGCCCACAAAGCTTGCGATCATCATCGATCACCAGGAGCCGTTTGCTTCCATCATCAGCCATACAGAATCTCTAGATTAACCCAACCCGTTTCAAAAGGACGAACGTTTTTACACCACCTTAACAATTCCCCCAAAAAGCCCCATCCCGCCTCACCCCCCCTCTTTACAAACACTTCACATCTTTCCCCCTGAAACGACATCATCCCTTAACCTTCCCCCTCCATTCTCTTCAACATCAGACAGGACGGCCACCACGGCCAAGCTGCCAACCTAATGAAACCATGAAGACGAAACACACCACATCCCGGCGGATCACCACCCGCCTCGCCGCGACCCTCACCGCAAGCATGATGGTCGCCCAGGCCCAGCAAGGACCTGAACAACGGGACAACGATCCCAACGTCAGACGCCCCGCCGGCATCCCCCGGGAAATGCCCCGCCGCGACCGGCAGGAACGCCAAACCATCGACCCCGCCACCGGCACCATCGAGGTTCCCCTCGAGAACCGCTCCATCAACGGCAGCGGAAACAACGTAGCCAACCCCACCTGGGGCCAGGCCGAACACCCCGTCATCCGCATCCTTGGAAACGACTACGCCGACGGAGCCAACGAACCCGCCGGTGAAGACCGTCCCTCCGCCCGCGTCATCAGCAACGCCCTCGTCGCCCAGACCGACTCCATCCTCAACCGGAAAGGCGCAACCGACTTCCTCTGGCAGTGGGGGCAGTTCGTCGATCACGACATCATCGAAACACCCACCGTCTCCCCCGCTGAGGAATTCGACATCACCGTTCCCACCGGCGACCCCTGGTTTGATCCCTCCGGCACCGGCGAACAAACCATCCCCCTCAACCGCTCCCTCTACGAGGAAGTCGATGGCGTCCGCGAACAAATCAACGCCATCACCGCCTACATCGATGCCTCCATGGTCTACGGCTCTGATGAAGAACGCGCCTTCGCCCTCCGCCGTCTCGATGGCACCGGTAAGCTCAAAACAACAGACTCCGAACAAGGTGACCTCCTTCCTTATAACGATGACGCCCTCGCCAACGCACCCAGCTCCAGCCCTGTCTTCTTCCTTGCCGGAGATGTCCGCGCCAATGAGCAACTGGGCCTCACCGCCCTCCACACTCTCTTCGTCCGCGAGCACAACCACTGGGCCGAGCAATACGTCGGGATGAACCCCCAGGCCATGGACGAGGAAATCTATCAGTTCGCCCGCACCATCGTGGCTGCGGAAATCCAGGCCATCACCTACCGTGAGTTCCTCCCCCTCCTCCTCGGCCCCCACGCCATTCGACCCTATCAGGGATACCGCGATGACGTCCGCGCGGACATCTCAAACTCCTTCGGCGCAGCCGCCTACCGCATCGGACACAGCCTCCTCTCACCCGAGCTGCAACGGCTCGACGCCGATGGCAATGAAGTCGAAGACGGACACCTCCCCCTCGCCTCCGCCTTCTTCAATCCCGCCCTGATCGAAGAAGGAGGAATCGACTCCGTCCTGCGCGGACTCGCCGCCCAACAATGCCAGGAACTCGATGAAAAACTCGTCGATGACGTCCGCAACTTCCTCTTCGGCCCTCCCGGATCAGGTGGCTTCGATCTCGCCTCCCTCAACATCCAGCGCGGACGCGATCACGGAATCCCCGGCTACAATCAGGCCCGCCAGGCTTTCGGCCTTCGCCCTCTGCGTGACTTCCGCCAACTGACCCGCGACCCCGCCACCATCGAGGCCCTTGAAGACACCTACGGAAACGTCGACTCCATGGACCTCTGGGTAGCCGGACTCTGCGCCAACGACGTCCCCGAGTCCATGGTTGGAGAAGTCTATCAACGCATCCTCGTTGACCAGTTCACCCGCCTCCGTGATGGCGACCGCTTCTTCTACCTCCACGCCCTCCCCCAGGAACTCGTCCGCATGGTCGAAGAACAAACCCTGTCGGAAATCATCCGTCGTAACACCAACATCGGCGAAGAACTCCCCGACAACGTCTTCGTCCTCGGAAGACAACAACGCCTCCGCAACGCCCAGCGCGGCCAAACCCCAACCCAACGCGGCACCCGCCGTTAATTGGAAAACAACCCACTCACACTCCCGGGGGACTCGCTCTCCCGGGAGTTTTTTTATCTTCCCTCCTCAAACAACCCCTCCACCTCCGGCAAGTCCGCCGCACTCTCCGCCTTCCGGCTCACCACGATCTTCCGGTCCTTCACCAAAAACGCCCCCGGCATCTGCAAGCCATCCCCCGCCAAATGACCCACCCCGCATCCACGAAAAATTGCAATAAATCCACGCACCCACACCCGCGGCCCAAAGAGCTCCAAAAAGCCGCCCTTCCCCAACCCAAACGCCTGGTAAAGCTCACACCAGGGATCCGCAATCCGGGAAACCTTCGAGTTCCCGATAAACTCAATCTCCTCTCCCTCCTGCAGCATGTGCACCAGCACAAGTCGCGCCCCGTGCTCCTCTGCCGACCTCTCCATCTCCTGCAGATTTTTCAAAAGCTGCCGCGTAAAAGTACATCCAAAATGCCTCAGGAACACCACCGCCACCGGCTTCTCCTCGGAAGCCTCACCCAGCGTCTCCCCGGAATTCACTCCATATTTCTCAATCGCCTCCTCAAACGAGGTCGGCTCCCCCACCGCCGGCCTCCCCACCATCAAACATCCCGCCGCCCACAGAATCATCGCAAAGGGAACCAGCCAAATCAGATCATTCGTAATGTTGATCCACCCCGCTGCCCACGGAATCTCACCCTGCGACGCCATCCACAAAAATCCAACCGGCCCAAACACCTTCCCCAAAAAACCCACCAAAATAATCGGCCAGTGCCGCAGCGGAGCCGTCGACGCAATCAGGTAACCCACCCCGTAAACCCCCACAATCATCCCAATGCACTGCCAAAGGAACGGATATTCCGGCACCTTCATCCCCGACATCTCAAACCAAGCCATCGGCCAACCCACCGCCCACACCCCAAACAAAATATTGTAAACCCCGGCCAGCTGCAGCACCGCCTTCATCCAGCACGGCGTCGGGCTTCCCCCAAGTGAGCAATCCTTTTGCATGGGCGATCTTACTCTCCTTTCCCCTCCCCGCAACCTGCCAACACAGATTCTTTTTCCAGACTTGCGACTCACTCCATCCTGTCGTTGACTCCGGTCATGTCCACTGCCGTCACGATCGCGGGAACCGGAAGCTACCTTCCCGAGAAGGTGCTCACCAACGAAGAGCTTTCAAAATCCGTTGATACCTCGGACGAATGGATCGTCACCCGCACCGGAATCAAGGAACGCCGCATCGCCGCCGAAGGCGAGTTCACTTCCCACCTCGCCACCAAGGCCGCTGAAAAGGCCATGGAACAGGCCGGCATCAGCGCCGAAGAGATCGATCTCATCATCGTCGCCACCATCACCCCGGACACCCTCACCCCCGCCACCGCCTGCTACGTGCAGCAAAATCTCGGCGCTCACAAAGCCGTCGCCTTCGACATCTCCGCCGCCTGCTCCGGATTCCTCTACGCCATGAAGCTCTCCAAGCGGCTCATCGAGTCCGGAGCCTTCCAAAACGCCCTCATCATCGGCGCCGAAAAACTCTCCGCCTTTGTCAACTGGGAGGACCGCACCACCTGCGTCCTCTTCGGCGATGGCGCCGGAGCCGCCGTCCTCCGCGCTGCCAAAGAAGGCGAAGGCAGCATCCTCTCTACCGATATCGGCACCGACGGTAAGCAAACCCACCTCCTTAACATCCCCGGAGGAGGCTCCGCCTGCCCGATCACCATCGATAACGCCAACGACCGCCTCGCCACCCTCGCGATGCTCGGAAAAGAAGTCTTCAAGCACGCCGTCACCCGGATGAAAAACTCCGCCAACGAGGTCATCGCCCGCGCCGGCCTCGCCCCGGAGGATATCGCCCTCGTCATCCCCCACCAGGCAAACCTCCGCATCATCGATGCCATCGCCGACCGCCTCGCCGTCCCGAACGACCGCGTCTTCGTCAATCTCCACAAATACGGCAACACCTCCGCCGCCGCCATCGCCATCGCCCTCGATGAAGCAAACCGCACCGGCAAGATCAAACGCGGCGATAAGATCGTCATGGTCGCCTTCGGAGCCGGCCTCACCTGGGCCGCCGCCGCCATCGAGTGGTAGGAAAAGTCGAAGATTGACCGATCAGGCTCATCGGCAAGAGTAGGGAAATTCCATTCCCCTATTTTGAGCCAAGACTACCGCACGACTCCTTCCGACACCGCGGAGATGCCGAAAGGCATTCCCTACATCATCGCCAACGAGGCCGCCGAGCGATTCTCCTTCTACGGCATGAAGGCGATCCTCTCCATCTTCATGGTCCAGTATCTCTGGCTCATGGGAGACGCACCCACCGAGCAAATGTCGGAGGTCGTCGCCAGCGAGAATTACCACAAGTTCAACAAATGGGTCTACGCCACCCCCTTCTTCGGCGCCCTCCTCGCCGATATCTTCTTTGGAAAATACCGCGTCATCATGTGGCTCAGCATCGTCTACTGCGTCGGTCACGCCTGCCTCGCCCTCATGGGCATCTCCGGCTCCGCTGGATGGTGGCTCTTCGCCGGCCTCGCCTTCATCTGCCTCGGCTCCGGCGGCATCAAACCCTGCGTCTCCGCCCACGTCGGTGATCAATTCGGCCCCAACAACCAGAACCTCCTCACCAAGGTCTTCAATTGGTTCTACTTTTCCATCAATCTCGGAGCCTTCATTTCCATGCTCGCCACCCCGTGGTTCCTCGAATGGTACGGCCCCCACGTCGCCTTCGGCGTCCCCGGAATCCTCATGGCCCTCGCCACCTTCTGCTTCTGGCTCGGTCGAAACAAATTCATCCACATCCAACCCAAGCCGAAGGAATTCAAACGGGAAATCTTCAGCAAAGAAGGCATCGGCGTCATCTTGCGCCTCCTCCCCCTCTATTTCTTCGTCGCCTTCTTCTGGGCCCTCTTCGACCAGACCGGCTCCTCGTGGATCTTCCAGTCGCAGGACATGGACCGCCACCTCATCATCGATTGGCTCCCCTCCCAAATCCAATCAATCAACTCCGTCCTCATCCTCACTCTCGTCCCCCTCTTCACCTTCGTCATCTACCCTGCCCTCGGCAAGGTCATCAAGCTCACCCCACTCCGCAAGATCGGCACCGGACTCTTCATCACCGTCCTCTCCTTCGCCGTCATCGCTCTCATTCAAGTCTCCATCTCAAAGGGCGCCACCCCTAACATCGGCTGGCAGTTCCTCGCCTACCTCATCCTCACTTGCGCCGAGATCATGGTCTCCATCGTGTGCCTGGAATATTCCTACACCCAGGCACCACGAAATCTCAAATCCTTCATCATGGCGATCTTCCTCCTCTCCGTTTCCTTCGGAAATCAGATCACCGAGTTCGTCAACTCCTTCATTCAGGTCGACGACCCCATCGTCGCCTTTGCCAAGAATCTCCCCGACGGCGAACACTCCCACCCCGGGTTCGATCAGGAAGTCGGCACTCCCGATGACATCATCATCACCCGCAGCGAAGGCAAGACCTCCAAGCGACAGCTCCCGAACCAGGAAACCTTGGACCGCGCCGCCGACATCATCACCCTTTGGGCAAATAACAACGACCTCACCCTCCCCACCACCGCCCAAGCGCCCACCCTCCTTTCCGGGCTGAAGGACCAATGGGGATCGGACATCACCTACACCCGACTCGCCAGCCGCACCGCCCGCATCTCCAGCCCCGGCCCCGATAAGGAAGCGGGAACCAAATGGGACATCGGCTACATCATGGAAGCCCCTGATAAAACCATCCCCGCAGGCGACGAACCCACCAAAAAAACCTGGCTCGAAAAACGGAAGGAACAACTCGGTATCATCGACAAAGTCAAAGCCTCCGATTCCCCCATTTCAAAATCCGCCTACACCGGTGGACAGCCCAAGCTCGAGGGCCCCGCCTACTACTGGTTCTTCACCGGACTCATGCTGGCCGCCGCCCTCCTCTTTGTCCCCTACGCCATCTACGCCAAAGAACGCTGCTACCTCCAAAAACCCGCCACAAAATAATGTTCAAAGGCTCAAAAAAGGACTCCGAAATCCGCGGTGCCCAATCGGAAATCGGTCGCGCCAAAAGCGCCGCCGAGCGCGCCAGTGATGAAGTCAAAGGACTCCAACGACAGGTCGACCACCTCACCCTCGTCTGCCAGTCCATGTGGGAACTCCTTCGCGAAAAAAACGACCTCTCCGATGGCATCCTCCGCGCAAAAATCGCCGACGTCGACACCCGCGATGGCAAAGCCGACGGCAAAATCCATCCCCAGATCTTCCCCTGCCCCAAGTGCAGCGCCAACTGCAACACCACCCGACAGACTTGCGCCATGTGCGGAGAAGACCTAAAGGCCTGCAAGCCCCACATCTTCGAAGCATGATCACCGATTCCCACTGTCACCTCGGCTCCCATAAATTCTCCCCCGAAGAAATCCCCCAAATCATCGCCAACGCCCGGGACCTCGGCGTCACCCGCATGATCACCCTCGCCACCTGCGAGGAAGACCTTGAGCGCAACCTCCGGCTCGCCAACACCCACCCCGGGGTCCACGCCTGCATCGGCATCCACCCCTGCGATGTCCACGAAGCTCCCGACGACTTCGAATCCCTCCTCACCCCCCACTTCTCCAATCCAAACGTCGCCGCCCTCGGTGAAACCGGCCTCGACTACTTCCACCCCGCTCCCGATGGCTGGACCGACGAAGACTACCACGCCCGTCAGCGCGACTTCCTCCGCCGCCATTTCCAACTCGGGAAAGACCACGGCCTCAATCTCGTCATCCACACCCGCGACCGCTCCGGCTCCGCAAGCTTCGATGACGCCCTCGCCATCTACCGCGAATTCCATCAGGACGTCCGCGCCGTCTTCCACTGCTTCCCCGGCCCCCTCGAACAAGCCCAACAAGTCTTCGCTCTCGAAGGCCTCATCTCCTTCACCGGCATCGTCACCTTCAAGAACGCCGCCCAAGTCGCCGACACCGCCTCCCATTGCCCATCCGGCTCCTTCATGCTCGAGACCGACGCCCCCTACCTCTCCCCCGTCCCCCATCGCGGCCAACGCTGTGAACCCGGATTCACCAGATTCACCGCTGAATGCATCGCAAATCTTCGAAAAATCACCCTCGAAGACCTCGCCGCCGAAACCGAAAATACAGTCTGCTGCTTTTTTCGCATTTAAAAAAAACAAAGCCCCTCTCCCCCTCCGCTTCCCCCATGAGCCCCGCTCATCAACCTCTGAAATATTATTTCACAAATCCGAAATATAGCGTAGAATCCCCCCATGAAAGCAACAACTCTCATTCTTTTACCTCTTGGCTTCCTGGTCTCCTGCACCCAGTTCACCAGCCCGCCTCCCGCAGCACCACCAGCCGCCCCCGCCATGGCAAACCCCTATGGTGTTCCTGGCGTAGACCCCTATCAGGCTCCTGATGCCGGCGCATACACTCCGGAAGCCAGCGCCCCTTATCAACCAATCAATCCACCTGCTGCCGCCGCTCCTTACGCTCCGGCACCCGCACCCTTCGCACCCACCCCCTCCAGTGGAGCCACTCATACCGTCGTGAAAGGTGACTCTCTCTGGGGAATCTCGCGCCAGTATCACGTCAGCATCGATGACCTCCGCCAGGCCAACAACATCCAGGGCGATACCATCATTCTCGGTTCCACCCTCAACATCCCCGCACGATAGCATTCCACCAGCCTTGAAATCTGTTACAAACGGGTTCGACTTCGGTCGACCCGTTTTTTTGTCATGAAAACCATCCTCGCCCTCTTCCTCTCGAGCCTCCTCCTTTCCGCCCAGGAAATCCCGGACAGACAAGCCCTCATCGAAAACCTCTTCGAACAACGCGAACCACAAGCCTTCGCCAAAGCACTCATCGAGGCCACAAAAGGAGGCGTCCCACCGCAGGCCCTCCTCGAAGCCCGCTTTGTCTTCACCGTCGATACCGGTGATCGAAGCGCCCTCGCCGCCCTCGCACCCGTCCTCAAGGAACAGGTCAAACGCTTCTCCATCGACGACTCGGTCATCTTCTCCGTGCCCGAGGACTTCCTCGCCGTTGTCGAATACACCGCTGCCATCGCAGCCCTCGAATCCAGCGATCAGGTAGCATTCAAAAAACACATTCTCGAAGCCTTCTGGCTCTCACCCGCCCAAGCTCCCGAATTTGGAAAATTGATCGATGAAGTCCGACTCAACAATGCAATGGCAGCATTAAAAATCGACCTCACCCGCCGCCTCGCCATCCAAACATCTGACGCACAATCCAAACCGCTCATCGAAATCTTCGGAGACTCGCAGATCGCCGTCCTTCACTTCTGGTCACCCTGGGCCCGGGAATCATCCGAAAGCATGGACGATTTTTTTCTCACCGCCAAAGAGCTGGAAAAAAACAAAATACCCACCGCTTCCATTCTCCTCTCGGGATCACCCGACTCACTTGCCGATGCCAACACCTTCGTTAAAGAAAACAAGGGCAAGACCAACGCTCTCTGGTTGGTGGACTCACCCGTAAAATCCTTGGGCAGCATCTTTCGTATTCAAGCATTCCCCACCGTTGTCCTTCTAACAAAGGAAGGAAAGGTCCACTTCAACGGCCATCCCGCCGACCCCACTTTCTGGTCAAAATTGAAAGCTATCGTACCTGCCGTCAGGCGTCCCGATGCTCCGCTTGAAGTGCGCGATCCCCTCTCCGAAGGCCCCTAGTTTCGGCATACCAAAGGCCTGCCGCCAGTTTGCTAAGGAAACTTTAACCTTGATCTTTCCCGAAATAGCGGTCTTTCTAGGAGTATCAACTCTTTGTAATCGATCGTGCCAGCCCCTCCTACACCCACACCACAGGAACTTCAGGTCCTCTCTGTCCTTTGGAACGAGGGACCTAGTACGGTCAATTTCGTACATGATACGCTCTACGGTGACACCCTGAGCTACACCACCTCCCTCGCGGTTCTTCGCAACCTCGAGAAGAAAGGACTCGCCTCCCGACATAAGGAAGGCCGCGCTCATGTTTACGAAGCCGCAATTTCCCGGGACATCGTCTTGAAACCAAGACTGAAAGAACTCGTACAATATGCTTTCGGAGGCAGCCTCGGTGAGGCTATGCTCTCCTTGATCTCAATCGGTGTCATGACACCGGAAGAGAAGTCCGCACTAACGCGGGCTCTTAAACAGCACAAAGCCATGGCTGCCAAAAAGAAGACCACCAAAAAGAAAGCGGCAAGTAAGCCCGCAAAGAAGACCGTGAAGAAGGTTGCCAAAAAGGCAGCCAAGAAGACGGCAAGCAAGCCAGCCAAAAAGGCGGCTAAGAAGAAAGTAGCTAAGAAAGCGGCTAAGAAGCCTGCCAAAAAAGCTGCCAAGAAAAAGGTAGCCAAAAAGGCTGCTAAGAAGCCTGCCAAGAAAGCCGCCAAGAAAAAGGTAGCCAAAAAGGCAGCTAAGAAAAAGGTAGCTAAAAAAGCCGCCAAAAAGAAGGTTGCCAAAAAGCCTGCTAAAAAAGCTGCCAAGAAAAAGGTAGCCAAGAAAGCACCTGCCAAGGCCGCCAAAAAACCCGCCAAAAAGGCTGCCAAGAAAAAGGTAGCTAAAAAAGCCGCCAAAAAGAAGGCAGCCAAAGGCAAGAAGAAGTAGATGACGTCCCTGCCTTTGGCAGAGATCGACTTTAACAACTATTTTTCAAGGGACACTCTCCGGAGTGTCCCTTTTCTTATCCCCCCCTTCCGGGACTCTCCTACCACTCGGTCGTCAACTCATACTTCCGGGCAAGCTCCAGCAGATCACTCCGCATCGGCCACTCGTCGGGACGCTCACACGGCCCCTCGTGCCGCTTGCTGGCCCCCTTGAGCATCATGCACCCGGTATTATCGCCAAGCGCACGAATGGTCTCAACCTCCTCCGCCGAAAACTTGAAATCCTCCGGCAGCGCCGCGTAATCGCGAATCTTGTCTTCGATCGGAACCGCATTCTCTCCTGCCTCCTGAATCACCGTCGGCACCACACACTTCACCGGCTCCTGGGACAAATTCCAGGCCGAGGCAAACTGAATCATGCTCAGACCATGCTTGGCCGCAATCTCCCTCATCGGTGCCATCCGCTCACTTCCGTGCTCAATCCACCCTTCCGGCCGATAACTTCGGTGATCTCCCGGCCGGAACTCATGTCCCGGCTTCATGTCGCCATGAAAGAGCCCGCCGTAATCCACCACTCGCGTAAGCACATCCACCCCATTTGCCTTTGCCGAAGCCAGCACATGCTGACCGGGCCATGGCTCGAGGGGATTTAAAATGATCATCGCCCAGTCAAGGACCTCCCCGAAATTTTCAAAAACATGGAGCAGATCGAGCGTGAACCCGTTCGCCGGCCCCGGCGCAATTCCCAAACGTCCGGACAATCCCTCTTCCTTGAGCGCGCTCATCCCCTTCCACACATCCTCACTCATGTAACCCGTCTCATCGGGATTATGCAGCATCACCAAATCAAAATGATCCGTCCCGCAATCCTTGAGCGAACTCTCCGTCGCCTTGCGCAGGAAATCACGGTAACCCGCAGCGGTTCTTAGCTCGGGATTCGTAAACCTCGGATATCCCATGCTTCCCTGCCGCTCTCCTTCAAAGAAATCATGCCCGATCATCCCGACCAAACAGTAACTGTCTCTCGGATAATCCACCAAAGCCTCGCCCAATGCCCGATCCGCCCTCCCCTGCCCGTATACGTCAGCAGTCACAAAGGTCCGGATCCCCGCGTCATAGGCCACCCGGATGCAATCACGATAGCGATCTTCGTCAAGCACCTCGCCAAAATGCATATAGCGTCCACCACTCCAGGTCCCGTATGCGGTTCGTGTCAGATTCATGCCCTGAATAAGCGGCAGGCCGGACAAATTTTCAAGAGAAACGAACAACCGACTTTCTCCTCCCCGCTTCTCACTGGATCGGAGCAAGCAATCGGGCGAAGCGGACGGTGAACCGGAACCACACAGACTTTTCCTCCAACAGCCCCTTGTCCAGAATCACACTGTTCTCAAAATCCTCTTGCAGCATCTTCACCACCTTCTCCTGAAATACCTCGTCACTCACCCCTACCATCAGTTCGAAGTTCAATCGCAATGATCGATTGTCAAAGTTCGCACTCCCGATCGCGGTGAAATCATCATCAACGATCACCACCTTCTGGTGCATAAACCCTCTCGTGTAACTGTAGATTTCAATCCCCGGGAGATCGAGATCCTCCAGATACGAAAGAGCGGAACGCTCGACAAGCAGGCTGTCATTCTTACTCGGAATCAAAATGCGCACATCGACCCCTCTCTTGGCGGCAAGCTGAAGTGACGTCACCAACGCCTCGTCTGGCACGAAATAGGGCGTCGCAATCCAAATCCTCTTCTTGGCAGCATGAATGGCAGCATGGAAAAAAAGAGAGCAGGTCTCCACCTGATCAACAGGACCCGATGCTATACAAACAGCCTGCGAATCCCCCCTCGTCTTCTTGTCGGCACGCTCCAGGTTCCAATCCAGATCATGAATCGTCTCCCCCGTGGCCCACTTCCAGTCCTCCAAAAAGGGAATCTGAAGGCAAGGGACCACCGGACCGCTGATTCTCATATGACAATCACGCCAAGGGGTAAGCGTAGGGTGCTTCCCCAAATATTCATCTCCCACGTTATGACCACCCACAAAGGCGGTAATTCCATCAACTACCACCAACTTCCGGTGATTGCGGTAATTCAGCTGGAATCGATTTAAGTCACCTTCGATATTCATGAACGGCGTCACTTCCGCTCCCGATGACCTCAAATCCGTCAAAAATTCCTCTCCAAGGTCAATCGATCCATAATCATCAAAAATGACGTAGACTCTCACTCCTTCCTTCGCCTTCGACATCAGTCGATCCTTCAGTTCACCTCCAATCCCGTCGGACCGAATAATGTAGAACTGGACCAAAATGTATTTTTTGGCCGAGTCGATGGCCTCAAAAATCGACCGGTAGGTATTTTCACCATCCGTCAGCAATTCCGGCCGGTTGTTTGTCGTTACCGGCAATGACGAAATCCGGCCCAGCGTCCCAAGAAGATCATTTTCTTCGTAGTCGCTCGGAGATACGGCCTCAACGTCTTCCAACAACTTCTCGGCAAGTGGTCTCAGGGCCTCCACCCCCTTCGATCTCGTCCGAAGGTAATCCTCCATCTCATCCTCGCCAAATATCAGGTAGGCGGGAACCGCCACCACCGGAACAAAGTTCAATGACAGAATCCACGCAACCGTCCCTTGGGGGGTCCTCGTTTCCGCAATCGCCCCAAGCGATAGAATGAGACCGGAAACATGCATCACGAGCATGAACACGATCTTGATCGGACCGCGCCTCTTCCTCAAAATTCCAAGGGTCGTTGCCGTCCGGGGCCAGCGACGGCAAAACGCGATCTGCCACCTACGAAGGAGATCAATAAGACGGCGCAATTTGTACTTCATCATCATTCGAAAAAAAGAGAGGTGGGATGAAATCCCACCTCTCAGGTTTTGGGGGAAGAAATCTATCTGGACACCAATTGTGACCCGCTAAACTTCTTGATGCCCCTAGCAATGGACTGTTGCCCGGAGCCGGTCAGGAAAGTTTTCCCTGTGGCCACGAACGCCCATCCCTGGTGGCAAATCTATTCATTGTCTTCTTCCTCGGGAAGATCGACATCAACGGTGGGCACTTCGACCTCAACCGTCTTGGTCCCGGTCTTAACTTCGGGACCCTCAACTTCGTACTCGGGGAGCTTTCCGGCATCGCCCTTCACATCAACTTCAACTTCGGGAAGCTCTCCCTCGGCGGTCTTGTCGACATCACATGAAGAAAGGAAAAAAGCAGCGGCGAAGGCTCCGGCGGCACTGGTCATCTTGATTAAGCGTGTTTTCATAACACCTCCCCTATTGCAACATCCGCGCCATCAGGCAAGCACCTCAAAAAACCCCGTAGAACAAGGGATTACCGGTCTATTCACCCGAATTTGCTCGATGAAACCATCCGGAAATCAAGCATAATGCTCGACCCGCCCTCCTGCTGATTGCAAATCGCACCCTTCGCTCGTCCCCCCACAAAAAACCCCGAATGGAAATCCACTCGAGGTTCATTGAGTTGGGTTACCTCGACTCTTACTCGCCCTCCGCCAAATAGCGCTCGGCTTCAATCGCAGCAGCGCACCCCTGACCTGCCGCAGTAATGGCCTGACGATAAACATGGTCAGCCACATCACCTGCCGCAAAAATCCCCTCGGTCTTGGTTCCGGTGCTGTGTGGATTTTGAAGGATATATCCCCCATCGTCCAAATCGACCAGATCGCCGACAAACTGACTGTTGGGCACGTGCCCGATCGCCACGAAAACACACTTGAGCTCCAACTCCGATTTTTCACCGGTCTTGAGATTTTCCAGCATAATGGCCCGGACTTCACCCGCATCATCGGTCAAATATTCGGTAACCCCTGAATCCCAAATCGGCTCAACCTTCTCATTGGCCAACACACGGTCAGCCATAATCTTGGAAGCCCTGAGTTCGTCACGACGGTGAATGAGGTAAACTTTCGAGGCAAACCGGGTAAGGAAGTTGGCTTCCTCACAGGCCGAATCACCACCACCCACGACTGCCACTGGCACGTCACGGTAAAATGCTCCGTCACAAGTCGCGCACGAGGTCACCCCGTGTCCCACGAGACTCATCTCATTCTCCAGACCCAAATAACGGGGAGCCGCACCCGTCGCAATGATGATCGTCTTGGACTGAATCTCCTCCTTGCCATCTGTGGTCAAAGTGAATGTTCCATCGTCATTCTTGGCGATCGCATCCACTTTCTTGTATTCCACCCGGGCGCCAAATTTTTCTGCCTGCTGCTGCATGCGCGACATCAATTCCGGCCCCATCACTCCCTCGGGAAAACCCGGAAAGTTCTCCACCTCTGTCGTGGTGGTCAGCTGCCCGCCCAACTGCGTTCCGGAAAGAACCAGAGGAGTCAGGTTAGCGCGGGCTGTATAAATTGCGGAAGTCCAACCGGCGCACCCGGTTCCGATAATTACAACGTTTTCCATAATGTTTTGAGAGGAATCTTCCCAAGGAATTCCCAAAATGTTCAGCAATTACGCCGGAGCTCCCACCACTTCGGGAGGCAAGGTTCCGTCGTTATCCTCATTCTCCTCTTTCGCCGTAGGAGCCGACTCCTTCTTCTCAAGATCCGATGGAATCTCAGGGGGCTCGGGGCGGGTCGGTGGATCCTTCATTTCGCCATGCGCAATAAGGTCCTGGATATGCTTCGCATCAAGGGTTTCAAACTCCATCAAAGCCTGTGCGATCAGCTCAAGCAAATCTCTCCGCTCACCCAGCAATTGCTGCGCCTTGGCATAAGCCTCATCGATGAAGCGCTTAATCTCGGCATCAATCTGCTGCGCGGTCGCCTCGGAATAATTCTTCGACTGGCTCATCATATCGCGAGCAAGGAAACCTCCCCCTTCGCCGCCGCCATACTCGATCATGCCCATCTTCTCGCTCATGCCCCACTCGCACACCATTCGACGCGCGAGGCTCGTTGCCATGTGGATATCGCCACTGGCGCCACTGGCCACATCATCAAGCATCACCTCTTCGGCAACGCGACCACCCATCAGGACCACAAGCTGATCCAGCATCTCCTTGCGGTGATAGCTGAATTTGTCGCCCTCAGGGAGGAACATCGTCGATCCCAGGGAAGGGCCGCGCGGAATAATCGTGACCTTGTGAAGGGGGTCGGTGTGATCCAACACTTCATTGAGAATTGCATGACCCGCTTCGTGATAAGCCGTCTTCAGCTTGTCCTCCTCACTCAGAGCAAGACTTCTGCGCTCCCGACCCCAACGCACCTTGTCACGGGCTTCTTCCATCTCAACCAAGGTCACCGCCTTGATCCCTTTCCGGGCCGCAAGGAGAGCTGCTTCATTGATCAGATTGGCCAGTTCCGCACCGGAAAAACCGGGCGTCCCCTTGGCAATCACACCCAAATCCACTTTCGCCGCCAACTTGATCTTCTTGGCATGCACTTCCAGAATCTGCTTCCGCCCGTTCACATCCGGAAGTGACACCGTCACCTGACGATCAAAACGACCGGGACGAAGCAGCGCCGGATCAAGAACATCGGGACGGTTTGTCGCTGCGATGATGATCACCCCCTCCTGGGTATCAAATCCATCCATTTCCACCAAAAGCGCATTCAGCGTTTGCTCACGCTCATCATGTCCGCCGCCCATGCCGTGTCCACGATGACGACCAACAGCATCGATCTCATCAATAAACACCAAACAGGGAGCATGCTTCTTCCCTTGCTCAAACATGTCACGGACCCGGCTTGCGCCAACCCCCACGAACATTTCCACAAAGTCGGAACCACTGATCGAAAAGAAAGGCACATCAGCTTCTCCCGCAATCGCCCGGGCCAACAAGGTCTTACCCGTTCCCGGAGGGCCCACCATCAGCACGCCCTTGGGGATCGTTCCTCCAAGTGACTGGAATTTACGGGGATCACGAAGGAAATCCACAATCTCAAAGAGCTCCTCCTTCGCTTCCTGAATGCCGGCCACATCCTTAAAAGTGACCTTCGCTTGATCCATGTTAAGCAACTTGGCTTTCGATTTTCCGAAGCTCATCGCTCCGCGTCCAGCCGACTTCATCTGATGACGGAACAGGAAGAAAATCAGCGCAATCAGCAAAAGGACGGGAAGGAAACTGAACATCACTTTCCCAAAAGTATTGTCATCACGCCGGGGCTTCACATTGGAACCAACCAAAGTCGCCAGCTCGTCACGCATGATCAGACTGTCCGTGCGCACCACAAAAAGCTTCGCTCCGAGTTCACGTAACTCTTCGTTCGTGAATCCCACCGGCTGGCCCTTTGATGCCACCAGAACCGCCTCGCCGGAATCTCCCGATCGGTAAACAGTGATGTTTTCATCGGCTCCGAGGACAATCTTGTTATCGAAAAACAGCTGTTTGAAGGCCGCATAGCTAATTTCCTCCGCTCCCGCAGTCCCCTCTGCACCCTCTTTCCAAAGAAGCCGCTCACCAAAGGTGTCTTCAATTTCCTCCCCGTGCACATCCAGCTGAATTCTCACCTTCACCTTCTGCTGACCGGACCACTCTTTCACGAGGCGCTCCGTGGGGTGATAGGTCCCTTCCACTTCCGCCCGGGTTTCACCGGCGTAGGTCACCAATTCCAGCTTCCCGTCACGAATATCCTCGGCGGCCGTCCTCAGAACCCGGCCTTCCATTAATGCGGTCCGGAATTCCGGGTAGGTCAGTTTGTCCGTATCTCCCGCACCCCCATACATAAACGCGCCATAAATGACCGCAAACGCGAGCGAAAATAGAATGATGACTTTCCAATTAACGCCACCTTCAGGGGCACCTTGGGGGGATTTCTGCGAACGGGGACTCTCCGGTGATTGATTATCAGACATGAACCTAAGATGATAGGGGCGCGAGTGTTCCCGCCCTCTCGGGGGAAAACTAAACGATGTTCTCGAAATGAAAACGCCTTTTTTCCCCGACATTCGCGTCCTTACTTGACCGATCGCCTAATGATACGATTCTCCGGCCATGAAAATACCCCTTCTCGCCCTTTGCGCGCTTGCCACAGCCCTTCTCCATTCTTGTTCCAGCTCAGCGAAACCCAGCGGTTTCATTGAAAACTCCGACCAAATGACCGGAAACGGCGAGGTTCCCTTCCACCGATCCTGGAAATCTCCCAAGGCCGACTTTTCAAAGTATTCCCACGTGATCATCGCCCCCGTAGCCACCGATCGCACCAAAGCCCGCGAAATCGCCCTCGAAAAATGGACTTCGGTCGAAACCGACCTCTTGAAACAGGAAGTCGCCGAAAATGCCACTTCTCTTAAAAACGCCTACATCAACGCCTTCCAAAAGTCCTCCGATAAACAATGGCAGGTCAACCAATCTCCCCCCAAAGGAAAACCAGCCCTCCTCATCGAACTCAACCTGGCCGAAATCGCCCCCTCCCAACCCGTCATTCAGGCTGCGGGAATGTATCTCACCGGCGGCGTCCTCATGAACCGCCCCTCCATCGCCATCGAAGGCCAAATCCGCGACAGCCGCACCAAGGAAGTCCTCGCCACCTTCGCCGACCGCCGCCGCGGAGACCTCGCCGTCCTCAATCTTTCCAAACTCTCCAGCTACAAAATGCACCGCAACATGATGAAACGCTGGGCAAACGAAACCGTCGATTGGGTGGAACTCTCGGAGGGGCAATCAGTTGCCAAAACAATCCCCCTCAAGCTGATTACTTGGTAAGAACCCTTCGGATGCGGATCGCTCTCCTTCATTACCATCATCGCACGGGCGGAGTCACCCGCGTCATCGAATCCCAGGCGCGTGCCCTCACCCTTCTGGGACACGAGGTCATCATCCCTCGCGATATCGATGGGCTTGATTACCTCACCGAGCCTCACCTTTCCGCCGCCCAACTGCGACTCCTCATCGAACAGGCCATCGGTGAACCTGCTGATCTTTGGATCATTCACAATCCCACCCTTGGAAAAAACATCCTCTTCCCCGGCCTCATCGCCTCCCTCGCCAAATCGGATGTCCCCCTCCTGCTCCAATGCCATGATTTCGCCGAGGATGGACGCCCTTCCAACTACCAGCTTCTCCGCGACCATCAGCTCTACCCCCTTGCACCCCACGTTCACTACGCCTTCATCAACCAACGGGATCGTAAATTCCTAATTGATGCGGGCATTCCTGCCGACCGTTGCCACTCCCTCCCCAACGCACTCCCCGCCACCTCCGCACGGGACACAAATTCCGGCCACCCGCTCGTTTTCTACCCCGTCCGTGGCATCCGACGGAAAAATCTCGGGGAACTTTGCCTCTGGGCATCCCACGCCCCTCCCGGCACCCGATTCGCCGTCGCCCGCGCCCCCGAAAACCCGGAATGGCTCCCAGTTCATGACGAATGGCAGAGTTTTGCCGCTGAACTCAACCTCCCCATCGATTTCGACGTCGTCGACTCTCCGGAATCCTTCGATGAGTGGCTCGGGCGCGCCAGCCACATCGCTACCACCTCCATTGCCGAAGGCTTTGGACTCACCTTCCTCGAGCCCCACCTCCTTCGGAAGCCGCTCCTCGGCCGCGACCTTCCTGAAATCACCAGTGACTTCAAGGAACAGGGCCTCAACCTCGGCCACACCTATTCGCGAATTCCCGTCCCGTTCCACCTTCTCGATCTCGAGGAAGTGCGAAACTCCTACCTCGAAACCGTCTCCCGTACCTATCAGGCCTACGGACGCCCTGCCGAACCCAACCGATGGTGGGATCGACTCGTCGAAAAAGGACACCTCGACTTCGGCAACCTCCCCGAAGAACATCAGCGCCACCTCATCCGGAATCATCACCTGCCGGATTTCGCCGCCTGGCTGAAAAATGCCCTCAACGAAACCTCCCCCGTTCCCCAAAATCTCGCAAGCTGGTCGGAAGAATCCTATCGCAACACCCTCTCCACCATCATCCAAACCGTATCCCAATCTCCTCCCGGACCAGTCTCTTTTCTTCCCAAGGAACACGTCCTCGACCGATTCCTCTCCCCCGAACGCTTCCACTTTCTTCGCGCCTGAACCATGTCCTCCCTCATCGATCACATCACCCGGCAATCCAACCCACTTCAGGCCATCCCTACCGGGATATCTCCCTCCCTCCCCCAAATCGACGGCGTCCGCTTCCTCGCCTGGGACATTTACGGCACCCTCCTCATCTCCGGAGCAGAGGAAATGCCGGACCTCCCCGCACGGGAAAAAACCCTCCGGAGCCTCCTCACCGATTACCCTTCACTTCCTCCCTTCTCTCTCATCACCCACTTTGAAAACCTCATCGCCAAGGAACACGCTCGCATGAGAAAGGGCGGCATCGATTTCCCCGAAGTCCGCATCAATGAAATTTGGGAGCAATTTTTTGACTCCCTCTCCCTGGAGCGCCCCTATCCAATCGATGAGTTCGCTCTCCACTTCGAGCTCGCCACCAATCCAATCTGGCCCATGCCCGGTGCAGCGGAAGCCTTGTCACACCCCGCCACCATCGGCGTCGTCTCCAACTCCCAATTCTACACCCCGCTCACCCTGGAGGCCTTCAACCTCCCCCTTCCCCAAAAATCCTTCTTTTCCCGCGACTACCGCCAGGCAAAACCCGGCCGCTTCCTCTTCGATGAACTCTCCCACCACGGGGTTACCCCCCGGGAAACCCTCTACATCGGAAATGACCGCCTCAGCGATATCGCCCCGGCCCACCAGGCCGGCTTCCGCACCGCCCTCTTCGCCGGTGATGCCCGTTCTTACCGACCCCGCCCGGATCGCCGGGACCTCCCTCTCCCCGATGCCATCATCACTTCGCTCGACCAGGCCTTCCAGCTCATCACCGAATGAGAACTGGAATAATGGCAGAATTGGGGCAACCTTTGGTAAACCTTAGGGTTTAACTCTCATGCGTCGCGAATACCTCCTGCTCACCATCACCCTCGTCCTCTGCACCCTTGCAGGATGGTGGCTCACTCGCGACGCAGTCGAACCATCCGACACCGAAACCGGAGCCATCGCCTCCCGGGCCAAAAACAACCCGCCGCCCATCATCCAAAGCCGGGCCAAAAAACTCACCGAACGATTAAAAGGGGATCGCTCCAGCTCTCTCGAGGATCTCATCGCCATCAAAGGCGAACGCCTCGTCCGCTTCGCCACCGATGAAGCCTACCAGAACGCCCTCCGTCGCCTCGATGGCAGCGGCTTCACACTCCTCGGTCAAATCGACCGCTTCCGCGTCCTCCGCCTCGGCGTCACTGACCTCGACGCCCTCCGCGACTGGCTCGGCGACGAGGGCGAAGACGCTCCCAACTACCTCGTCTCACTCCCCATCGTCCCCGATCCCGAAGCCTCCGATGGCGGAGTCTCCTTCGGAACCAGCTCATTCGATTTCCTGAACCTCACCGGAGACAACTCCACTTGGGGCGAAGGAGTCAAAGTCGCCATCATCGATACCGGAGTCGACTCACACCTCACCCTCGGTGACCGGGTACAGCGGATCGACATCGCCTCCCTCGGAGAGGGTGCGGAGCAGCATGGCCATGGCACCGCCGTCGCATCCGTCATCGGTGGAGAAGACAGCCGCCTCCCCGGCATCGCCCCCGCCTCTCCCCTCCTCAGCATCCGCGTCGCCGATGAAACCGGAAACTCCAACTCCTTCCTCCTCGCAGAGGGCATCATCGCCGCTGTCGAAAACGGAGCCCCTATCATCAATATCTCCATGGGCTCCTATGGCGACAGTTCCATTGTCCGCGACGCCATCAAATACGCCCAAGAATCCGGTGCCGCCGTCGTCGTCTCTGTCGGAAACGAAGGCTTCGACTTCCCCGCCTACCCCGCCGGGTATGAAGGCGTTATCTCCGTCGGTGCCATCGATGCCACCGGTGCCTACATGAGCTTCTCCAACCAAAGCAACACCCTCTCCCTCACCGCCCCCGGCGTCGGTGTCCTCGCCGCTTGGCCCGGTGATCGTGCCATCAACTTCAGCGGAACCTCCGCCAGCGCTCCCTTCGTTAGTGGAACCCTCGCCGCCATCATCTCGGAAAGCCCTTACCAACTCAACGGAGCCCAGGCCGCCCAAATCCTCCTCAATTACACCAACGACGCCGGCTACCCGGGATACGACACCCAATACGGAAACGGCTACCTCGATGTCGGCCGCATCATGCAACGCGACACCGCCGGCATTCAGGATATCGCCATCGCCTCCCACTACTACGAAACCGGAAACAGCCCTTACGGCACCGGCCTCCAAATCAGCGTCGAAAACCGCGGCACCGAATCCCTCTTCAACAGCCAGCTCAATGTCAGCATCGCCGGCAACAACTACCCCCTGAACATCCCCTCCCTCTCGCCCAACCAACGCGAGGTCATCACCATCCCCGCCGGTTACAACACCATCCAAAGCACCGGTCAACTTTCCGTAAGCAGCAGCGTCAACCTCAGCAACGGCGGCACTGACGCCCTTCCCCGCAACAATCAACGGGCTGAAATCCTCACCCTCCCATCATCAGGCAATGGTCCTTAGACTGCTCGCCATCCTCCTGATCACCCTTCCCGCCGTCGGCCAGACCAACTGGCTCGCCGCACCCCATCTGGAGACCAAACCGGTCAACCAACGCTACACCAACGGCATCGCCTGCGGCCCCGCCTGCCTCCTCGACGCCTTCCAGTGCGGTTCCGAAAAATGGCGTCATTCCGCTTCCTTCATCGAAGGAAAGAGCGACCTCGAGCGCCTCACTTTCCTCATCAAGACCTACGCCGGCCGCCCCTCCACCCAATTCCCGGGTCAATCCCGATGGAACCCAAAAGGCGGCGTCAATGCCGTCGATCTCGCCGCCATCGCCAACGAGATGCGCAAAAAATCTTGGATGGGCACCGTCAAACAATCCCTCTTCTTCAAACCGGAAAAACAAAGCTCCGCCAAGCTGCTCCACAACACCCACCGCCAGCTTCACCGCTCCCTCTCCAAAGGGCTCCCCCCCATCCTCAGCATCCGCCGACACGCCTACCGCACCCCAAAAGGCGGCAAGGTCCGCAGCTGGCTCACCGTCAAACGCCACTACGTCACCCTCACCGGACTCCCCGACAAACTCCCCCCAAACGCCACCTCTTTCCCCATCACCTACCGCGACCCCTGGGGCGGGCAATCCCTCACCGGCACCGTAAAAATCGCCGACTCCTCCACCCAACCCCTCGCCACCCTCATCCTCGACCTCCCCAAGTTTAAGGTCGGCCGCGAACTCATCCGCCGGGGCGAAAAAACCACCCTCTCGCTCCCCTCCGCCATCGGCCTGTTCTAGATACCGAGGAGCGCTCCTTCAATCTGCCGATAACGATAAAGTCCCTGTTGAGGAATTGATCAGCGCCCCGGAATCATACTCCGCAAACGTGTAAGGCACTGTCGAAGTCCCGTTAAAGCTCAGGACAATCTCTTCCCGATAAAAAGCGGGATTATTGGCCTCATCATCATACGTCAACAGAACGCTGACTCGATTCTCATCCAGGTAAGTAAACGACCAGTTTCCCGGCTCCGAATTATTCCAGATCCATCGGGTAAATGACGTAAACCGATACTGGCCTCCGAAAAAAGCCTTCCCCGCAAAGAGCTCCTCGATCGTAAATTCCTCGGGAGCATAGGAGTTTTTAGTCAGGTCATAGATTTCTATTCGTGAGTCCTCAGCCTCATCATCCTCATAGAATATCCCCAGCGCCGGGACCGTCGTCAGATCTCCATCATCACCAAAGTCCAAAGTGAACTCGTCACGCTCAACCGAGCCGTCATTTCCGGTATCATCAGTGGTGAGAGTAAGCAGAGCCTCATTTCCAGACTGTTGTGCGTAGCTCCAATTTCCCGTAATCCCAAAACTCTCCCATCGATTGTTAGCCGTAAAATTCACCCCTTTAATCGTCTTACCATCGACCTGGGATGCGAAGGCACTCCCATCGAGGGAATTTCCGACCCCCGGCCGGCTCGCAACCCAGAAGAAAGCCATCGCATCCGGGCTCCCGGAATCATCAAACGAAATCGTCCCCCTCGCTCCATTACCCACCAATTTCTCCAACTCGTTTTGCTCAATAAAATCCACCGATCGGATCAAAAAATAATCCACTCCTACTTCTGTCTCAAACTCGAAGCGTCCTTGCTTGCTCCCTGTCTTGATAAACGATGACAAAAGAGTAACGGGCTCAACTCTCAAAGTCACACTACAGGAAGTGGAAGCCAACGAAAATGCCGACGCCCCCAGAAATGGGGAGCTGCCAACAACCTGGTCGAACTCGGTTTCAAGAATATACTCCCTACCCGGCGCAAATGTATTGCCCGGAAAGGTGTGATTGATCTGCGATCCCGATTCTCCCGAAAAACCAATCTGCGCCACCTCTTCATCCTGCCTCTTGCCATACACATCCAAGGTCACAAATCCGTTTCCTGTCGAAACCGTGGATTGCACCGTCAGCGCCCCTTGCGCCTCCAACGCCGTCAGAACGTAAACCCCGTTTTCCCATCGACCTGTATCAAACGAAAGTACAGGACCGGGAAATGGCATATTGGTCGTGAGCTCCAGTGAAGCGGACTCACCTCCCGCAGACAGCGTATAACTCCCATTGGGAAAGTCGGTCGCCGCAAAATTACTACTATCAACCCGCTCGGACCTTAGCTCCCACCTCCCGCCATCCTCGGCAAAAGGAATCGACACCGTCCCCTTCGGCCCTGTGAGTGAAGCACTGGAAATCGGTGCAGCCGAAGTGAGGTCTTCTCCCTCAATAAAGACACTTGCGTAGAAGCCATCAAACTTAGTGATCGCCGCTCCTGTTTGCACCTCTGTCCGATGTCTCGTGATCCCACTGACATTGACCACCTGGCCAAACAACGGAACCGGGCTAATTAAAAATACAGGGACAAATTTCAGGGCATACCACTTCCTCATCTTAATTCCATCTCAACTCTTCAAATCGAAACATCAAGGTTCTTCACCTGTCAAAAACAGTCTCTCACTCACAGCCCCTCCTATTCAGAAACTTGTGTCGAACCGGCATCCCCCCAAATATCGCAGACATTTTCCCATATCCCCCCCATTCTTGCCGATTAGGCTCCAATTCAAGTCCCAACGATCTGATCTAAATCACCAGCTTCTTTCGCATATCACACCGCAAATTTCACCGCATCCCACATCATTCCCTTCACTTCCGCGCGACTCACCTTCACCCGCGCCACCCACTCCTCCCAACTCGCACCCTCCAGACGATTCAAGGTCTCTCGCCCGATCAAGGCCGGTAGAATCGTCGCAAAGCGCATCCGCTTCCCGTAAAGCGCTTCCGCATAGCGCTGCGCATCATCCAGCCCCTCGTGCGCCTCCGCGATCCAGCGCCCGCGCTCCCGTATCAGCACTTCCGGTGACACCTCCTCCGCCCCCGGCAAATAACACCGCCCATTCTCCAAATCCTCCGGCACATCCCTCAAAATATTAATCAACTGCAAGGCCCTTCCATAACTCCGCCCCCACTCATCCATCTGCTCCCTGCTCTCACCCGCAAACTCCCCCAACCCAAACCCCAGTTCCGTCCAAAACTCCCCCACACATCCCGCCACCTGATAAGTATACTTCCGCAGTTCCTCATCCTCCTCCAGCCGCACCACCCCGTCCCGCTTAAAGCGCACCAGATCCCAATCCTGCCCCTCCGTAATGATCCCCACCACCCGACGAATCGCCGCCTGCTGCCACTCCGGCAAACTCGCCAACGCATCCAAACAATCATTCGTCCTCTTCAACAAAACCTCCTCCCCCTCAGTCACTCCCTTCAAGCCATCCAACCCCAAAATCCAATCCCGCTCCCCCGAATAAAGCGCATCCACAAAGCGCTCCAGCAACTCCCGCCTCCTCGCCAGAACCTCATCCCCCGCGTCCGCAATCGTATCACTCAACCTCGCCAACAAATACCCCAGCCCCGCCGGCTCCCGAAAACCCGCCGGCAAAAAGCGCAAACTCAAGTAGAACGAACGCGATACGTCCTTCAACACCCTCGTCGTCAATCCCGATTGCATAACCACCCCCGTTCTTCCCCCAAAATCCCCCCAATCACAAATCCTAATCCCTAAAACCCACTCCCGGGCTCTCCCACAAAACCACCTCAAACGCGCAATGAATCTCGGATTTTATTTTCTTACTTTCCGCTCACTCAACGAACATCATCACCCCCTCTCCATGAACAATCTCCCGGCACTCCTTGGCCTCATTAGCTTCCCACTCACGCTCAACGCTGCGACATCATCTTTTTCTGATAGCGAGTTTGCCACACCTTGGGCCTTCACCACCCCCACCAATGGAACGATTGGAAGTCCGGGAGCTGGCGGCGGCGGGAGCGCTAGCTTCACCGTAGCGGCAAGCGGCGGAAGCCCGGGTCCATATGCCCAACTCCGCCTCGATATCGGCTCGAACAACCGGATCGTGGAAGCATTTTTTGCCGCTCCCGGTGCCACCCACAACCCTTCCACCCAGGGTGCAATTTCCACCATCGACTTTTCCTTCGACAGAAGACGCGGCTCCTCAAGCAGCAGCGGCAACGCACAAGCCTACGGCCCTGCCCTCCAGCAAGGAGGAATCTCCTACTACTTCTATCATGCCGACAGCGACACGACATGGCAAACAGTCGCAGACAACGGACTTTCCGAGGACGACTTTTTTCCCTACTCCGGTCATGGCCTAACCGGTTCCGACCCAAACTACCGCCCCGACTTTTCAGCTGGCGGATCGGCGATTCAGCTTGGCTACTACCGGGGCAATTCTACCGTCGGAGGAAGTGCCTTTGTCATCGGTGACCTGGATAATTGGTCGGCCACGGTGCATCACACCGGAATCCCCGAACCCTCATCCCTCATCCTCCTCGGCGCCGGACTTCTACCACTGATCCGCCGAAAGAGGTCCTAAATCACAGATTCTAATCCCTTCTTCCCCGATCCTTCGGAGGCTCCGGAGCGGGCGCCGCCGCCATCTGGTGAAAGGTCGCCGGCACCGGCGCTTCAAAATCCATCATCTTCCCCGAATACGGATGGGGCAGCGACAACTTGAACGAATGCAAAGCCAGGCGCTTGTTGTTCCGAATCTTCCTCCCGTATTTCCCATCCCCCACAATCGGCCAGCCCTTGTCAGCCAAATGAACGCGAATCTGGTTCTTCCGGCCCGTCAACAGCCGAATCTCCATCAAACTCCGCTCCCCCACCGTCTTGATCACCTTGTATTCCGTGTGCGACAGCCGCCCTTCCTTCGGGTCCCTCGTTGAATAAACCCTGCGACTCTCACTCTCGGTCAGGTAACTCGAAATCGTCCCCTCCGCCGGATCCGGATGCCCCTCCACAAAAGCCAAATAGGTCTTCTTCGCATCCTTCCAGTTCTCCTGCATCGTCAGCTTCGCCTCCTCCGTCTTCGCAAAAACCAACACCCCCGACGTGTCCCGATCCAACCGGTGCACCACAAAGATCCGCGCGTGCGATTTGTAATTCCCCTTCTTCACATAATCATCCAGCGCCGCATGCGCCGTCCGTCCGCCATCACGACCCGTCCCGATCGTTAACAGACCCGCCGCTTTGTTGACCACGATGATGTCACGATCCTCGTGCAAAATATCCAGCCCCATCGGCTGGTGCTTCTTGCGTCTCGGTTTTTTATCCTTCCCTGCCACGGCCTCCAGTCTCACCTCCCCGCGCCCCAATCACAAGCCAAGCTTCATCAGCTCATCAACCAGCAATAAAGCGCGATCACCACCACCCCCATGAAATTCAGCACAACCCCCTCCCGCATCATCCTCGGAACCGTCAAATAACCGGTCCCAAAGACCACCGCATTCGGAGCCGTCGCCACCGGCAACATAAACGCACAACTCGCACTCAGCGCCGCCGGCAACATCACCACCAGCGGATCAAGATCGTTCATCAAGGCCACCGCCGCCAGAATCGGCATGATCAAAATCGTGCTCGCCGTATTGCTCGTCAACTCGGTCAAAAAAGTCATCAGCAGGCACACCGTCAGCACCAACGCCAGCACCGGCAATGTCCCTACCCCCGAAAGCACATTCGCAATCTGCCCACTCAACCCCGAATCCTTGATCCCCGCCGCCAAACAAATCCCTCCCGCAAATAGAAGCAACACCCCCCACGGAATCGTCCGGCACGTCTCCCAATCCAGCAACCTCCCCCGCTCCCCCGACTCACCCGTCCCGTCCGGAATCAGGAAAAGAAACAACACCCCCACAAACGCCACCGACGCATCATTCGCCTCCGGCACCCCCAGCATCTCACTCCACCCGCCAAACGGCTCCGCCCGCGTCACCCAGGCCAGGGCCGTCAGTCCAAACACCACCAACATCCGTCGCTCCGCCGGACGCCATCCACCCACCTTCGGCAAATTCAAATCCATCGCCCCGCTCTGCCCCCGACTCAGCCACAGCCACATCAGCGGCAACATGATCAGAATCACCGGCACCCCAAACATCATCCACTCCACAAAAGTCATCACCTTTCCCGTCGCCTTCCCATACTGCTCGATAAACACCAGATTCGGAGGCGTCCCCACCGGCGTCCCAAGCCCCCCGATGTTCGCCGCATAAGCAATCGCCATCATCATCGGCGCCGCCAGCGGATTCACCCCACCCCGCTCACCACGGTCCAGCACCGCCAGCGCAATCGGGAGCAACATCAGCGTCGTCGCCGTGTTCGAAATCCACATGCTCAACGCCGCCGATGCCACCATAAACCCCAGCATCAACAGCCGCGGACTCCCGCTCTCCCCCCCGCAAATCCTCACCATCCCCAGCGCCAACCTCCGGTGCACCCCGCTCTTCTCCATCCCCTTCGAAAGAAAAAACCCACCCATCAAAAGCAAAATCAGCGGGTGCCCGTAACTCTGCGCCACCGTCGTCTTCGCCGGAAGCACCCCCAACAAAGGCAACAACGCAATCGGCACCAGCGACGCCACCGGGATCGGCACCGCCTCAAACATCCACCAAAGCGCGGTAAGAACCGTGATCCCCAGAGCCACCGCCGCATCCCTCGGCATCCCGCACTCCAACGCAATCCACCCCACTCCCAGCCCCAACAAAGGACCCAACCAGCGCATCGCATTCTTCACCTCTCCCATATCTCCCCAGCCTACGAAATCCACCGCACCAGTCACCTCAAAATCTCACGGCATTGATTTGACGCCCCGCCCATTCTCCCCCACCTTGCTCGCGGAGAGTGCTGTGTGCCTGGTGGTCGCCGCGGTTTTCAAAACCGTTGAGGCCTGTTTAGGGTCTGGTGGGTTCGATTCCTTCCCTCTCCGCCAAAGCCCCCCCGGTCAGCTTGCCTGACCGGGGGGGCTTTGGCG
>JBPOGH010000029.1:0-16968 GCA_051252135.1 Verrucomicrobiaceae bacterium
GAGGCACTTGTGGTGGGCGGGGCAGAGGCGGTGGAGTTCCTCGCCGTGGGAGTGGGAGATGACGCGGTCATCGATGCCGTGGATGATGAGGAGGGGTTGGGACATTTTTTTGATGCGCTCAAGGTTGGGGAAGCGGTCGCCGGGGAAGATGGGGAAGGGGACGGCGGTGCGGAAGGCGGAGAGGAAGGGGGCGATGAGGATGACGCCGGCGTGGGATTGATTTTCGGCGAGGTAGCAGGTGGGGCCGGAGCCGACGGATTGGCCGAGGAGGATGATGCGGTTGGGCGGGTGGTTGAGGGATTGGGTGAGGTGTTGGTAGGCGGCATTGATGGCGCGGTAGGTGCCTTCCTCGCTTTTGCGGCCGGAGCTGAGTCCGTAGCCGGGGTAGTCGTAGGCGAGCATGCCGTAGCCGAGGGAGTGGAAGTCATCCATCATGGTGTGGACGGTTCTGAGGTCCTCGGCATTTCCGTGGGACCAGAGGATGACGGGCATGCCGTGGAGGGGAGGACGGTAGTAGATGGAGATGGTTTCGTCCGCAGATGACCGGACGGATGAGAAGTGGGCGTTTGGCTTCTCAAAGAGGGTGCGCGGGGGCTGGAAGATGAGGGCGTCGGCACCGAAGAGGGCGCAGAGGAGAAGGAGGAGGTAGATGGCGCCGATGGAGTAGAAGGGGCGTTTCCACGACCACGTTCCAAAGACGACTTTTTTCCAGTTCACCCTGAGAGGGTCCCACCGGGAGGGTGAGGGATCAAGGAGAGAGTGGGGGCGGAGGGGTGCGGGATGTTCCCGGATGGGATCGAACGCCTCCTTTGGCCAGCGTTTCCCTAGGAGTATTTGAGGTCCTTGGAGGGATCGGTCTCGTAGTCGATGGAGTAGCTGGTGCTGGTGTGCGGCTCGATGACGACTTTGAGGAACTTGAGGTAGTTTGCATCGTCCTGGCAGATGCGTTTTTTCTCGCGGGATTCGAATTCGAGAAGGATGTAGAAGGGCCAGTCGGACTTGGGGTCGACGGTGCGACCGGTGCGGACGCTGAGGACGGGGGGGACTTTGAGGAGAAGGCTTCGCGAGGTGCGGATCATCTCTTCGATCACGGCGTCATCGACCTCCGGCTTGAGCTTGTAGAAGAGGAGATGATCAATCATGAGCCCGGGAGTTAGGACTTCCAGTCAAAGGCGCCTTTTTTGAGGGCGTAGACGTAGGCTACGGTAAGGATACCGGCGAAGCAGGCAAAGCTCCAGAGGACCATGCCGCTTTCCCTGATCATGTCCTTGAAGACGAGGGCCCAGGGGTAGGAGAAGACGACCTCGATATCGAAGATGACGAAGAGCATGGCGACGAGGTAGAATTTGACGCTGAAGCGCGGGGCGCCTTCGCCAATGGGGAGCATGCCGCACTCGTAAGGGGTGTTTTTGATTTTGGATTCCCGCCCTTTTTTACCGAGAGCAACGCTGAGGATGAGGGCAATGGCCGCGAAGCCGATGGCTGCGATGGCCTGGAGAACTACGGGGATATAATCGGACGCCATGTCGAGTGAAGAGGTTGGACGGGGAATAGACCGGATTGGTCGTTTGGGAAAGAAAATTGCCCGTGTCGGGCTGACACGGGCAATTAAAAGTTTCGTTGCTGGTAAAACCAACATCTATTTTGGCGAATCTCGCCAAAACTTTAATCTAGGAAGCTTCCTGCTTGGCGATGTTGTCGCTGTGAGCTTCTTCGATCCGGTCGAGACCGCGGTATTCCTTACCGTCTTTTTCGACGAGGCCACGGGTGACGAGGTTCTGGAGTTTCTCGTAAGCGCGCAAGCGGAGCATTTCTTCGCCACCGCTGACAGCATTACGCTCCTTGAGTCGCTCGTAGACGTCCTCAAAGAGTTCGTTAAATCCGAAGAGTTTATCATTTCCGCCGAGCACGTTGACAAGTTCGTCGGTCACATGATCAGGAAGCCGACGCGAAAAACGTGTTCTTTTTGTAGTTGCCATAACGACATGACAATAGCAGCAAAGTGGAACAAAAGCGACCGAAAAAGTTCACACTACAGCTAATTTTTTTTATTCTTGCAAGCTGAAAAGTAAAGTTTTCTGAACAGATACCCGAGTTTTCGTTGATGCGTGAGGCAAAGAAGCTTGAAGGAAGGGCGGGATGTTCTTAATTTCCTTGAAATGATTACCCGTCTAAAAGGTGAAGTTTGGGAAGCTCTTCCGGGGCGGGTGGTGGTTGGTGCCGGTGGAGTGGGCTATCAGGTGCTGGTTCCGATGTCGACATATGACAAATTGAACCCTGTGGAGGGTGAAAAAATCGACCTTCGGACATATCAACACGTGAGAGAAAACTCGCTGACACTTTTTGGATTCGCGAATGAGGAGGAGCGGGATGTTTTTTTGCTGCTGATTGATCGGGTGAGCGGGATTGGACCGGCGATTGCGATGGCGGTGTTGAGCGGGATGCCGGTGGGGCATTTTAAGCAGGTGGTGGTGTCGGGAGATGCTACGGCGATGTCGAAGATCAAGGGGATTGGAAAGAAAACGGCGGAGCGGATTATTTTGGAGCTGAAGGACAAGGTGGGAGTGGTGCAGACCTGGGAGCAGACGAGTGACCGGAGTGATGCGGCGCGAGATGCGGAGATGGGTCTGATGGCGCTTGGGTTCAAGCAGGCGGATGCGCGCAAGGCGGTGGATTCGGCGCTGAAGGAGAATCCGGGGGCGGATAGTGGTGAGATTATCCGGATTGGGTTGCGGGGCAGTTGAGTTAAGGGGCTGCGAGCTATCGAGCCGGGGGTATTTTTGGCGATTGGGGTTTAGCTTGTGTTTGCGAGCCTGCGGCTCGGGTTGATTTTTTTGGGGGGTGGTTGAGGAGATGTTCGTACAAAAAACGACCGCTCCGTTTCCGGGGCGGTCGTTGTTTTAAGGATTGGGATCTTAAAGTTATTTACTCGCCGAGTCCGAAGCGGACGAAGCGGGTGACGACGAGGTTGTCGCCGAGTTCTTTGGACTTGGCAGCAAGGAGGGCCTTGATGGTGGTGTCCGGCTCTTTGATGAAGCCTTGTTCGAGGAGGCAACGCTCGGAGTAGAACTTGGTGAGTTTTCCTTCGATGATCTTTTCGAGGATGTCGGCAGGCTTGCCGGCACCTTCCATCTGCTTGCGGAAGATGTCCTTTTCGGCCTCGACGAGGTCGGCGGGGATGTCCTCGCGGTTGAGTCCGGCTGGAGCGGAGGCTGCGATGTGAAGGGTGAGGTCCTTGACGACATCACGGAAGGAATCGCTTTGAGCGGAGTCGGCCTTGTCGGCACTGACTTCGATGAGGACGCCGACCTTGCCACCCATGTGGATGTAGGACGCGACGGCACCTTCACCATCGACGGAGAGGCGTTCGACGCGACGCAGCTTGAGGTTTTCGCCCATCTCGAGGACCTTGGTTTTGATGAACTCGTCGAGGGAGCCTTCTCCCTTGGGAAGGGCGAGGGCTTCTTCGGCGTTGCCGGCATTGCTGGCGGCGACGGTGTCGAGGATGTCCTTTACGAAGGCCTGGAAGTTGTCGTTTTTGGCGACGAAGTCGGTCTCGCAGTTGATTTCGATGAGGACGCCGGTCTTGGCGGCTTCATCGATGTGAGCGGCGACGATGCCTTCCTTGGCTTCGCGGTCTGCCTTCTTCACTGCTTTGGCCTGGCCTTTTTCGCGGAGGAGCTTGACGGCTGCTTCGAGGTCGCCGTTGGTTTCCTTGAGGGCGTTCTTGCACTCCATCATGCCCACACCGGTGGCTTCACGGAGTTCTTTAACGAGAGATGCGGTAATCATAAGTCGTTTCTACAGAGTAGGGTTTAGGTGAGAGCTTAGCTCTTGGCACCGACGACGATTCCGTCGACGAGGTGCTGGAGGACGATGCGGATTGAGCGCATGGCGTCGTCGTTTGCAGGGATGGGGAATTTCACCTTGGTGGGGTCTCCGTTGGTATCGACGATGCCGATGACGGGGATGTTGAGGCGCTGGGCCTCTGCCACGGCGATGGATTCCTTGGCGACGTCGACGATGACGAGGGCGTCGGGCTTTTCTTCCATATCGCGGACTCCGTGAAGGTTGCGCTGGAGTTTCTCTTTCTCACGAGCGAGGGCGGAGAGTTCCTTTTTGGACATGGCCTTGAATTCAGGCTGCTTCTCGATGTTTTCGAGGTATTTCATGCGGGCGACCGACTTACGGATGGTCGTGAGGTTGGTCATGGTGCCGCCGAGCCAGCGGTGGTTGACGTAAAGTTGTCCGGTAGCTTCAGCGGCTTCTTTGACAGCGGCCTGGGCTTGGCGCTTACATCCGACGAAGAGAATCTTCTTGTTCTTGGATGCGGCGATCTTGGAGAGGAATTCAGAGGCCTTATCGAGGCACTGAACGGTCTTTTCGAGGTCGATGATGTAGATTCCTCCCTTGTCCTTCATGAGGTAGGGCTTCATCTTGGGATTCCATTTCTTGGTCTGGTGACCGTAGTGGACACCAGCCTCGACCATCTCTTTAACGAGTTCGTTAATCATTTTGTATTGGTCCTGCGTTAAAGCACACAGGCGCTGTGGTTGGGAAACTGCCGCATGGCCCCTTTTCAAGTTTCCCGTTGTTTTCACGGCGGCGAGGAGAAGGGGCGCGCGTGTTACGGGGAAAAGGCGGGAATGGCAAGAATGTTTTTGGTTGGTTGGAGGGAGATCGGGTGGTTGGCACAGCCGACCGGAATTCAACGCGAGACCGCCTCTGTGAGCCGGGTGCGATGGTGATTTGGTTGAATTGGGGTGTTTTTTCCTTGGCCTGATCGCTCTGGAGGGAAGAGGGGGGCTTGAATTTTGGCGGAGTGGTTGGGTGATCAATGGAATTTCCAAGGCCTGGGAAGGGGGAAATAGGGGGGATTGCCTTCAATCCCTGCCTTCCTGATATCCAGCGGGCTCTTCACCCTCGGTTGTTCCCGATTTGGGCGGCGTGGGCGTAGATTTGATGCTGTGGCACTCCTGCGGAGCACGTCGCTAGCGCTCCTGTCCATCTCGCGGCTCTCGGTTCCGTAGTGGTGACATCCGCATGGCCGAGGAGTTCCTGAAGGGTGCGGATGTCGGTTCCACGGTCGAGAAGGTGGGTGGCGAAGCTGTGGGAAAAGGCGTGGCTGGTGACACGTTTGCGATTCCGGCTTTTTCTGCGGCTCTCTTAATTGCGCCTGAATACGCTTTGTCGTGGAGGTGGTGTCTCCGCCGGATTTTGCTTAGCGGGTCGTTGGAGAGTTGGGCACCGGGGAAAGCCCACATCAAGGCCCGGGATTCGCCAGCCTTGGAAAACCTGCGAGCAAGGCTCCCTCGGAGAGCGACGCCGGGGACGCCTTCCGAGTGGTCTTTTTCCCAGAGGAGGCGGGCTTGGGCGAGTTGGTTGGTGAGTGTCTCTTTGAGGCTATCGGGGACGATGGTGACGCGGTCGCGGTCTCCTTTTCCGCCCCTGACGGTGAGGAAGCCGCGCTCGAGATCGAGGTCTTTGACGCGTAGTGACACGAGTTCGTTTAGGCGAACACCGGAGCCGGCTGTGGATGGCAGCACACACTGGCCTTTTTGTTAGCGATGATTTCCGGTAACTTGAATCCCAACCCCGCGTTCGGCGCTGGCCCCTGCTCGTGGGGTTGCCATCCCTTTGGGCGTTCGATAGAGAAAAAAATGCGCCCATTTACACCGAGTCAGATCGTCATTGGAGGATGCCTTTTGGCATTTGGTGCGTCGTTCTTGAATACGGGGTTTCTCCTTTCGACAGGAACATCTGTCAGCCATCTCACCGGAGATATTGCCAGGATTGGATCGGGTCTCTTGACTCTTGGGAATGCCGATGGCTTTCACATTGTGAACGTGGTGACGGCGACGCTGGGGTTTATTCTGGGGGCGATAATTTCCGGGTTCTTGCTCCATCATCCTTCACTTGAAATTAGTAAGCCCTATGGTCGGGTTCTATCTGCTTTGGGGATTTTTCTAATCGCAGCGCATTGTTCATACCGCAATTTTCCTATTCTCTCGATTGCCATCGCCAGTGCGGTTTGTGGTGCGCAGAATGCGCTAGCCAGTCGCTACCGGGGCATTGTGTTGCGAACGACCCATTTGACAGGTCTGTTTACGGATTTCGGCATTCATTTGGGAATGAAGCTACGGGGACACAAGGTCGACGCCTGGAAGTTGTCGATACCGATTGTTATTACATTTTCTTTCTTGCTCGGCGCGATTGCCAGCAGTGCTTTGGTCCTAGCCGATCAGGACAATTGGATGCTTGTCGCAGGCACAGGATACCTTTTTGGTGGGATTTCCTGGAGCGTTTACAAGAGAACCAAAAGGGTTGCATAGGATGGAGCTGGAGAAACACCGATCCGCCGCGAGTTTGAATGGTCACGGTAGTTACAACCACGAACCTGCCCACAAGAGGGCGTTCTTGGCTGGTGCTGACTGCGCTCTGGCGTAAACTTTCACAATGAAGATGCCATTTTACCCGACTGGAGGAGTCTGGTTGCGAGCCCTGTTTGCGGTCGTTATGGTTTTCGGATTCACGGGGTGTGTTGCGATGGTGCCTTCGGGTTCCAAGGGGACGAGTGAGCTGTCGTCGACTGCGGTGGGTGCGATGCCGAAGCGTATTGCGATCAGGGCGAAGCGGGATCAGGTTGACGATGCGGTGAGCCGCTTGTTGGGGACGGAGCTGCGGGCACTGGGGTTTTCCGTTGTGAAGCAAGAGGGTGGAGCGGAGGGGATTGTTGTGGTGGAGGTGAGGTATTCCGATTTTGCGCCGGTTCATTTGGGGCTTGTTCTTACCCGTGCGGGGACGGGGGAGGTGCTTTGGAGGGCCCGGGTTTCCCGGGAGTGGGATGTTTATACGAGTATCATTGGGGCATCGGAGAGCAATGTGAGGGGGGCGATGAAGCTGCTTCGGCGGGATTTGGGATTGAAGGACGGGGTTACGGGGAGTTGAGGGTGTCGATCTATGTTTTGGGGCGTGATCGATCTCGCTTTGCGGGGACGGTTGTGATAGGTCTTGTGGGAGCGTGAATTGATTTGGTGATGCTGCGGAAGTAGATCCCTGAGCCCGGAGCGGGTGAGCGGGGATTCGCGGTGACACTTTGGTTCACTGACCGTCGTCTTTTATGAAATCGAATTTTTTAGCGGGTCTCGTTTTTTGTCTGGTTGGGGAAACGCAGGGAGTGACTCTCATTAATAATGTGGAGATTTATCCCTTTGAGGATTTTGGGGGAGGTGATTTCGCGATAGACTATCATGGTTATCCGGAGGCCTTGTTCACGCCTATTTCGGCTGATCGGTATCGATTTCGGTATGCTGGGATCGCAGAATTTTTCTCGTTCTATACCGTGAGTTTGGGTGATTTGATCGATCCCAACTACGTAGAAGGAAGAGTTCCCTTCATTTCCAACTCCGGCTTTCCCGGCGATCCCGGCTCGGCTGATTTCGACATTGCGGTGAATGAGAGCAGGTATCTTGGATACTGGGTAGAAGATGTGCCTACCCATCTTTTTGGCTGGGTGCGGGTGAGTCGCACGGTTGATGGGTTGGTGGCATCGGAGAGTGCGACTTCTTTGGGGAATGGAATTTATGTGGGTTCGTTTGAGGAGGTGCCGGAGCCATCGGTGTCGGTTCTGGGTCTTTCGGCGGTGGCCCTCTTGCTGGGTCGGAGGCGGGGATTGGGAGGGTGAGGAGGGACTGTGAGGGGTGAGGAGGTGGGGAAACGCTTGCAAAAGGGGGGCGGAAAGCGGAAAAACTGCGCGTCTTGGAGGCGGGTGTCGCTTTTGAGGTGAATCACCCCCTGATTGTTGTGTCCAAGTCATTAAACGTTGTCATTGCCTGTGGAGGAACGGGTGGCCATTTGTTCCCTGGGATTGCGGTGGCGCAGGAGTTGAAATCGCGTGGGCACGAGGTGCTCTTGTTGATCTCGGAGAAGGAGGTGGATGCGCAGGCGTCGGCGAAGTATTCCGAGCTGAGATTTGAGTCGGTGAATGCGATTGCGAAGCCGCCGACCTTATCGCCGCGGATGGTTCCTTTTTTGTGGAGGTTATTGAAGACGATTGCCCATTGCGGGAGGATTGTTGAGCGGGAGAAGGCGGATGTGGTGTTGGGGATGGGTGGTTTTACTTCGTTGCCGCCGGTGTTTGCGGGAGCGAAGCGCGGGTTACGGACGTATGTGCATGATTCGAATGCGATTCCGGGTCGCTCGAATCTGCTGACGGCGCGGAGGTGCACGAAGGTGCTGGTGGGGATGGAAGAGGCGCGGTCGCACTTTCCGAAGGCGGAGGTGGTGGTGACGGGGACGCCAGTGCGGGATGAGCTGGAGAATTTGCCATCGAAGGCGGAGGGGTGCGCGGTGTTTGGGCTGGACCCGGCGAAGCGGACCTTGCTGGTGATGGGAGGGAGCCAGGGGGCGTCGAAGTTGAACGAGATTGTGGCGGAGGGGACCGAGGGGACGGATTGGCAGGTGTTGCACTTGGCGGGGCAGGGAGATTTTGACCGGCTGACGAAGCAGGTGGAGGGGCGCGAGGGTTACAAGGTGTTGGCCTTTTGTGATCAAATGGCAGCGGCATACGCGGCCTCGGATTTTTGTGTGGCAAGGTCCGGGGCGTCATCGCTGACGGAGCTGAGTCGGGCGGGGTTGCCGGGCTTGTTGGTGCCGTTTCCGTTTTCGGCCGATGATCATCAGACGGCGAACGCGGTGGTTTTTGAAAAGGCGGGGGCGGCGGTGCTGAAGCAGCAGAGTGAGCTGGATTTGGAGACGTTTCGGGGATTGCTGGAGTCGTTTGACGATGAGGTCATCGCGAAGATGGGGCAGGCGATGACGGCGTTGGCGGTGCGGGATGCGGCGGCTCAAATTGCGAATGTGATCGAAGGATGAAGATTGAAGAATTTAGCAAGCGGCTGTTGAACCGCGAGGAGCCGATGCGGATTCACCTGATTGGGGTGGCGGGATCGGGGATGAGCGGGTTGGCGCGGTTGCTGATCGAGATGGGGCATCGGGTGAGCGGGTCGGACCGGGTGACCTCGGGAGAGACGGAGCGGCTGCGTGGGCTGGGGCTGGAGTTTTCGACTCCGCACTCTGGCGAGGCGGTGAGGGATGCGGAGGTGGTTGTTTATTCATCGGCGATCCGGGAGACGAATCCGGCAATGGCGGCGGCGCGGATTAATAAGACGGCGTGCTTTCGGAGGGCGGAATGCCTGGCGGCGATTCTGCATACGAAGTCGGGGATTGTGGTGTCCGGGACGCACGGGAAGACGACGACGTCATCGATGGTGGCGCATCTTTTACGAAAGGGTGAGTTGAATCCGTGTCACTACGTGGGGGCGGAGATTCCGGTGCTGGGAAGCAATGCGGAGTGGAATGAGGACGGGGAGTTTTTGGTGGCGGAGGGTGATGAGTCCGACGGGACGCTGGCGCTTTACAAGCCGAAGCACGCGATTGTGCTGAATGTGGAGGAGGAGCATTTGGATTTCTACACGCGGGGGATCGAGCAGATTCGGGAGGTGTTCAACACGTTGCTGGATCAGACATCGGGTTCGATTGTTTATTGCGGTGAGTGTGCGGAGGCGACGCGGCTGTGCGGGGCGCGGGAGAACAGTCTTTCGTATGGGTGGGCGGATGCGGATTTTACGGCAACGGAGGTGACGGAGCAGATCGGGACGACGAGCTTCACGGTGAATTTTCGGGGTGAGGAGCTGGGGCGGGTGCAGCTTGGGATTGCGGGACGTCACAATGTGTTGAATGCGCTGGGAGCGATTGCGATTGGTCATTTGTGCGAGGTGGACTTTCAGAAAATGGCGCGTGCGATGGGAAGTTTTGCAGGTGCGAAGCGGAGATTTGAGACGAAGTATCTGACGAAGCGGAGCCGGATTGTGGACGACTACGGTCACCACCCGACGGAGGTGGCGGCGACGCTGCAGACGGCGCGGAGTTATGACCGGAGCCGGGTGGTAGTGCTCTTTCAGCCGCATCGCTACAGCCGGACGCAGAAGCTGGCGGATGAATTCGGGAAGGCGCTGCAGGCGGCGGATCTGGTATTTGTGACGAGTGTTTATGCGGCGAGCGAGGATCCGATTGAAGGGGTGAGCGGGCAGACGATTGTGGATGCGGTGCTGGCGAACGGAGCGACGAAAGCGGTTTACGTTCCGGATTTGGAAACGGCGCATCATGTGGTGGGCAACGCGCTGCAGTATGATGATTTATTCCTGACGCTGGGGGCAGGGAATGTGCATGAGGCGGGAAACAAGCTGATTCACGATCTGAAGATTCTGGATGAGATCGTGGCGGAATCGGGGGTGGAGCAGATCAAGCTCTACGAACCGATGGCGAAGCATACGACGATCCGGGTGGGTGGGCCGGCGCAGTTTTGGATTGAGCCGAGCACCTTCGAGAGCTTTGCGGGGGCGGTGGTTTACTGTCGGGCGCGCGGGATTCCGGTGCGGATTGTGGGACGGGGATCGAATTTGTTGGTGCGCGACGGAGGAATTCGTGGAGCGGTGATTCATCCGACGGGTGGTCAGTTTGGTGAGGTGACGGTGGAGGGAAACCGGATCATGGCCGGTGCGGGGGTTCGTTTTAAGAAGTTGGCGAGTGTGGCGCGGGAGAATGGAATTGGCGGGTTTGAGTGGATGGAAGGAATTCCGGGAAATGTGGGCGGGGGGCTGCGGATGAATGCGGGGGCGATGCGGGTGGAGACCTTTGATCAGGTGGTGGATGTGACCTTCCTCGATGAGGACGGGCAGATTCGGACGCGGAGTCGGGAGGAGATTATATCGAACTACCGGAGTGTGCCCGAGCTGCGCCGGAACTACGCGTTGTCGGCGACCTTTGAGGGAGTGACTGCGGGTGCGGAGAGCATTCAGGGATTGCTGGACGAGTCCCGGCATCACCGGAACACGACCCAGCCGAAGGCCGCGAGTGCGGGATGTGTTTTTAAGAATCCGGAGGGGTGCGGAGCGGGCCAGCTGGTGGATGAGCTTGGGCTGAAAGAGACGGGAGTGGGGAAGGCGGAGGTCTCACCCGAGCATGGAAACTTTATTGTGAACCGGGGGAAGGCGACTGCGTCGGACGTGTTGGCATTGATTGAGAAGATCAAGGCGAAGGCGAAAGAGGAGCGTGGGGTGGAGCTGGAGACCGAGGTGCAGATTCTCGGGGAAGACGAAGTGGTGTTCTAGGGGGAGGAGAAATTTCCGATATCGTTGAGCTCGGATTTCAGGACCCGGGTGAGTTGTTTTTCGTAATTGGTGAAGGAGTAGAGGCTGGTTTTTTCGGGGTCGGCGTGGGACATCCACATCCGTTCCTCGAGGGTGAGGGCCTTGACGCCGAGGCCGAGGAGGCAGGCGACGAAGAGGTAGGTGGGGGCGAGGTGGCCGGCGAGGGATGGGCGGGGGGATTTTCCGCGTTTGAGGGCGGAAGCGAGCCAGGAGATGACGAGCCAGATGAGGGTGGCCCAGAGAAGGAGGGCCGCGACGAACATGCTCTCGAACCAAATCGGGAAGAGGCCGGAGAAGAGGAGTCCAAGGCCGGCGAGGGTGAGTTGGCCCCATTTTTTGAAGAAGGAGAGTTCCGGGGTGTGGGTTGCCCGGGTGACGGCGAGAGGGGCGGTGAGGAGGACGGTGATGACTCCGAGGAGTGGGAGGAAGTAGTTTGCTCCCGAGAACATGCGGAGTCCGTATTCGAGGATGCCCGGAGGGAAAAGGTAGCGGTGGGCGATGCAGAGGAGGAAGGGGATGAGGGCGCCGAGAAGGAGGTGGCGGCCTTTGATGATGAATGAGGCCCGGTTGTCTTTGCGGTGGGCAATGAGGAAGGAGACGAGGGCGAGGATGGAAAAGAGGAAGAAGGCGTAACCGGTGATGATGCGGGCGACCAAGGCGAGTTCGGCGCGAAGACCGGGTTTGAGCATTTCGCGGGTGAGTGGGGGCGGTTGGAGGACGGCGCGATTCATGGCGGGGGTGGCGAGGCTCATGATGGTGGAGGCGTGAAAGTTGAGGGTCCGTTCGTCTTGGAGGCTGCGGCGCTCCTTGATGGTTTTCTTTCGGGTGTCGAAGGCTTGGTATCGTTTGTGGTAGAGGGTTTCTTTTTCGGCGAGTTGCAAGCGCTGCGCGGCGTGGCGGAGGGCGCGGGCATTGGAGGCGGCTACGGCCTGCAGGAGGAGTCCATCGATGAGGGTGTGGGCCTGGGTGAAGGTTTTCTTTTCGAGGGAACGCGCGATTTTTTCGAGACGCTCGAATTCGGAGGCGTTTGTGGCTTCCTGAAGTGCGGCGGCGATGGCATCCGCACAGTATTTTAGCTGGAGTGCGTCGCTACGGATGTTTGCGGCGAGAGTGAGGTTGGTGATGTTGCTTAGGATGTCGACGGGGGGAGAATGGAGGGCTTGTCTTTGGGGGGCGATGGTGGAGAGGTAGTTATCGTAGATGGGTTGGGAGAGGCCTTTGTCGAGGAGGTCAATGGATTGACGCAGGAGTTCGTGGTCGAGGATTTCGTAGGGTGCGGGGTCGTCGGGGTGAGCTGGTTTTTCTCCGGTTTTTCTGAAGGCCTTTCGTGAAAGCCAACTTGCTTCGAGGGTGTTGAACCAGCCGTTGTCGGGCGCGAGTGCGGCGACGGTGGAGTGGAAGTCATCGGGGGTGGTGTTGGCGCGCCCGACGTATTCGGCATAGAACTCCGGTTTGGAAGGATCGCTGAGGTGGAGTGGTTTCCATTGATCCCCGTTGGTTTCCGCCGAGGGGTCTCCGTGCATGAGGAGGCGCTCTGCGGGGGACCAATTTTTGTTCCGGGAGAGTGCTTCGGGGGCGGAGTCTGAGGCGCTTGAGTGGGGGAGGAGATGATTGATGAAGCGGATGCCGGTGCGATCGCCGAGAACGAAACAGAGGGAGACGAGGAAGAGGGTGAGGAGGCAGATGGTTCCCTTGGATGGCATGAAGGGTCTTTTACAGGTGCAATACGCCAGTGCCAGCTTGGATTGAGGGGGAGGAGGGGGATTTGGGAGAAGTGAACTTTGGGATTTGAAAATCCGGGGAGGTGGCTAGGTTTCGGGCAGCAAGTAATACGATATGGGACGCGCATTTGAAATCCGGAGAGGGGCCAAGGAAAAACGTTGGGGTAAGATGTCACGCATTTTCCCGAAGCTGGCAAAGAGTATCACGATGGCGGCGAAGGCCGGTGGCGCGGATCCGGATTCGAATGCGGCGCTGCGGACGGCGATTATCAATGCGAAGGCAGAGAACATGCCGAAGGATAATATCGACAAGGCGATCAAGCGTGCGACGTCGAAGGATCAGGCCGATATTACGGAAATCAACTACGAGGCCAAGGGACCCCACGGGGCGTTGTATTGGGTGGAGTGTGCGACAGACAACACGAATCGTTCGTTTACGAATGTGCGGACGATTTTCAACAAGAACGGTGGCGAGATTGTGAACTCGGGTTCCCTGGACTTCATGTTCAACCGGAAGTCGGTGATCGAATTCAATGCGGAGGGTGTGGATCTGGAGGAAGTGGAACTGGAATTGATTGATGCCGGTTTGGAGGAGATGGAGGCCGAAGAGGGGATGGGGTTGATTTATGGCGATTACAAAGACTTTGGAAACCTCACGGGGGCGCTGGAGAAGCTTGGGGTGGAAGTGATCAAGGCGAGTCTGGAGCGGCTGCCATCGAATCCCCAACAGTTTACCGAAGCGCAGCTTGAGGAGATCGACGCGTTGGTGGACAAGCTTGAGGATGATGAGGATGTGCTGGCGGTCTACACGAATGTGGACCGTTGATGGCGGGGCGATTACCGGGCACGAAAAAGCGACACCATTTTGAGGTGTCGCTGCGCGGACAGGGATGAACGGGGCGGGTTGCCCCATTTCCCTTACATGCCTCCGAAGAAGCCCATCATCTGGCCGACTTTAACGGTGTAGATGACGAAGAAGATGATGTGGAGGACGAGATAAAGCAGGATGGCTTTCTCGATGGCCTTGCGGGTCATGATGGGGATGAGTTTCATGGGCGAGCGGAAGATGAAAGATTGGTGGCCGGGGGTCAAGAATGATCAAAGGTGAATCGGAATGAGGTCCGCTCTTGGCGAGTGGGGGAAATGGGGTAGGGTTCCGCCGTGAGTTTACTGACTTATTTGGCAGCGCTTCTGACTTTGGGTGTGGTGGCGCAGTGGGCGTCCTGGCGGATGAAGATCCCGTCGATTCTGCTGTTGTTGATTTTTGGGTTCGGGCTGTCGCAGATGACGGGGACGCGGATTGATGATTATCTTTCCGGGGAGGCGGCCTTGTTGAGTCTGGTGGGGTATTTTGTGGCGATCATTCTTTTTGAGGGTGGGTTGACCTTGAAATTTGCGGAGTTGCGGGAAGCGGGGACTCCGGTGTTTCGATTGTGTACGTTTACGGTGGTGATTGCCTTTGCTCTGACGACGGTGGTGGCGCGCTACACGCTGGGATTTCACTGGCAGGTATCGGCTCTTTTGGGAGCGATTCTGGTGGTGACGGGGCCGACGGTGGTGGCGCCGATTCTGCGGGTGATCAAGCCGCGGCGGAAGGTGGCCTCGATTGTGAAATGGGAGGGGATTGTGGTGGATCCGATCGGGGCGTCGTTGGCGGTTTTAGTTTTCATTGTGATCCAGAACGGGGGCCTTGGGGGGACGTGGGACGATATTGCGTGGGCGGTAGTGAAGACGCTGGTGGTGGGGGGGGGAATGGGCCTGGCGCTGGCGAAAGTGACCGAGTTTTTGTTGTTCCGTCATTTGATTCCGGATTTTTTGGAGAGTTTGTTTTTTCTGGCGCTGGTGGCGGTGTCGTTTGCGGTCTCCAACGCGCTGCAGCATGAGTCGGGGCTGTTGACGGTGACGGTGCTGGGGGTGGCGTTGGCGAATCAGGACCGGGTGTCGGTGCGTCATATTCTGGAGTTTAAGGAGCACTTGCGGGTGTTGATTATTTCGTTGTTGTTCCTGATGTTATCGGGGCGGATCGGGGTGGAGGAGCTTCAGGCGGTGTGGCTGAAGGGGCTGGTGTTTCTGGCGGGGTTGATCCTGGTGGTGCGTCCGTTGTCGATCTTTCTGGCGAATGTGGGGTCGAAGGAGACGACATTTAAGGAGCAGTTGTTTTTGGCACTATTGGCTCCGAGGGGGATTGTGGCGGCTGCGGTGACTTCGGTCTTTGCGCTGGAGCTCCATCATTTGGCGGAGCTGAATCCGACGGACGGGCATTTGGCGAATCTGGCGGAGCAGGCGGGTGAGTTGGTGCCTTTGGTGTTTATCGTGATTCTGGGGACGGTGGCCTTTTACGGGTTGTTGGCGGCTCCTTTGGCTCGGAAGCTGGGGCTGGCGCATAAGAATCCGGACGGGATTTTGTTTGCGGGTTGTGATCCGTGGACGCGGGTGGTGGCCAAGGGTCTTCATAATGAGGGGCATGCGGTGATGTTGTTGGACACCCAGTATCAGAAGGTGGCGGCAGCGCGGATGGAGGGGTTGAATGCGGTGCGGGCGAACATTTTATCGGAGTATGCGGAGGAGGAGCTGGATATTGCGGGGCTTGGGCATTTGGTGGCGGCGACTCCGAACGACGAGGTGAACTCGTTGGCGGGTCGGGAGTTCCAGCATCGCTTTGGTAAGGCGAATGTGTGGCAGATCATGCCGGGAGACCGCGATGCGCATCATACGAAATCGGTGGCTTCGCACATGCGGGGGCGGTATTGCTTTTTGGATGGGCCGAAGTTTGGCGAGTTGTCGTCGATGGTGGGCCGGGGAGCGGTATTGAAGGCGACGCCTTTGACGGAGGTGTTTACGCTGGAGGATTTTCGGATGACGCATAAGCGGGCGATGATTCTTTTCCAGCATGATGCCGAAAAAGGGTTGCGGCCGGTTGCGGCGGCGGCGGAGGAGATCACGGTGCCGACGACGATTTACTCGTTGGTGATGGAAAAGGAGGAAGGGTGAGTCAGGGATACCGGGGACTGGAGGCGGAATGGCACGATCTTTTCTGGGAGGATGAGGAGGCGCCATCGGAGTTGCCTTTTCTGGAGGAATTCCTGGAAGGGGTGACGGGTCGGGCGCTTTATGCGGGGAGCGGGTCGGGACGGTTGTTGGGACCGCTGGTGGAGGCGGGGCATGCGGTGACCGGGCTTGAGGTGTCGTCCGAGATGGTGGTGTTATCGAAGGAGCGGTGGCCGAAGGCGGAGGTGATGGAGAAGGCGTGGGGGGACGCGGATGGAGAATGGGGCGCGATTTTGCTGCCGGGATTTACGTTTCAATTGTTTGAGCATCCGGGCCGGGAGTTTCGGAGGATGCGGGAGTTGGTGAAGACGGGTGGGAAGGCGTATGTGAGTTTGTTTTTTCCGTGGGCGGAGGTGTCGGGTGAGTTGCCGCAAGGGGTGTGGTATCACGATCGGGATTTGAAGCTGCCCGACGGTCTGACGGGCGAGATGCGGACGCGGCATTTTCTGGATGACAAGGCGAGTGTGCTGAAGCGGGAGCACCGGTATCGGCTGAAGTCGGCTGACGGGAACGTGCTGCGGGAGGACCGGACGAAGCAGAGGGTGCGGATCTTTGCCGACGGAGAGCTGGAAAAAATGATTGAGAAGGCGGGGTGGCGCCTTGGGAAGGAGATCCAGAATTTTGGGGAAGAGGATGAAGACGATGTGGTCTATGTGATCACCTTGTTTCTGGAGGCGGTGTGAGAGGATCAAAAAAAAGACCACCGGGACGAATCCCGGTGGTCTCAAAAAAGATCAACCTCATCCTTGTCCCACACTCGTGGGGGGTCGAAGTGATCGCTGTTCACCCTTAAATTGAAAACTCACAAAAATTGCGCGGTTTCACAGGGATAGACTCTCAAGATGAGCAGACGTTCAAAGAAAGTGGAATTATTTTCCAAAAAGGTTTTTCCGGAGGCGGTGAGAGGGGATCAAAAAAAGACCACCGGGACGAATCCCGGTGGTCTCAAAAAAGATCAACCTCATCCTTGTCCCACACTCGTGGGGGGT
>JBPOGH010000003.1:0-301737 GCA_051252135.1 Verrucomicrobiaceae bacterium
AGGCGCGAAGGGTGACGCTGATGATCAGCGGCTCCCTGAGCAACGCCGCCAGAATCCAAAAGGGCTGCAGCTCCTCTCACCTCGGAAGCCAAGCTTCCCTGGCTAAAAATCCATGAATCCTTTCAGCGTGCTTCATCTTGAATCAGTGTTTCCCTAGCCACCGCCCAACTTTCTCCACTTTAAGGATTCCTCGCCACCCCTCCCTTTTTCATGATCCCCCCAATCATGAACAAGCAACCCACCACCTCCTCCCGCCGCGACTTCCTCAAAAAATCCTCCGCCCTCGGCTTCACCTTCATCCCCGCCTACCTCACCAGCGCCCGCGCCCAGAGCAACCCCAAGCTCCCACCCAGCCAACGCATCAATCTCGCCTGCGTCGGAGCCGGTGGCCGCGCCTCCGGTGTCATCCCCTCCCTCTGCAAAGGCGGCATCGCCACCCCCATCGCCCTCTGCGATGTCGACTTCGAACTACCCAAAAACGTCGGCAAAACCCTCAAGGCCTACCCCGACGCCAAACGCTTCCACGACTTCCGCGAAATGTTCGATCAAATGGGCAGCGACATCGACGCCGTCTCCGTCTGCTCCCCCGACCACACCCACTTCACCGCCGCCATCCAGGCCATGTCCCTCGGCAAGCACGTCTACGTCGAAAAACCCCTCACCCGCACCTTCGAGGAATCCGAAATCCTCATGCGCGCCGAAAAGAAATTCGGAGTCGTCACCCAAATGGGCAACCAGGGACACACCGGACTCGGCATCAACCAATTCTCCAAAATGGTCGAGCTCGGCCTCTGCGACCACCTCACCCAACTCGACGCCTGGAAAACCCCCGGCCTCTGGTTCATGAAAAAAGGCGACCGCGCCAACAAACTCCCCCTATCCCAAGACCCCATCCCCGCCTCCCTCAAAAACTGGGACCTCTGGTGCGGCCCCCGCAAACAACTCCCCTTCAACGCCCTCTACCACCCCTTCAACTGGCGCGGCTTTCACGAATACGGCATGGGCATGCTCGGCGACTGGGGAGCCCACATTCTCGACTACCTCCACGACAAACTCGACATGGGCCTCCCCACCGAAATCAAAGCCCTCCGCATGGACGATCACAACACCACCATCTTCCCCATCGTCTCCCAACTCTCCATGCACTTCCCCGCCCGCGGAAAAAACCGCCCCGCCATCGACCTCACCTGGAAGGACGGCGAGAACTGCCAACCCGAAATCCCCGCCCGCCTCCTCAGCCAAGGCCAAAAATCGCCCAAGCTCGCCGGCGGCGGAACCCTCTTCCACAGCCCTGACTCCCCCACCGCCATCCTCCGCGCCCACCACGGCGCCTCCCCCACCCTCGTCTCAAAAGACGACCAAAACAAATACGCCTCCCCACTCAAAGCTGTCCCCCACTCCCAACACGACCACTTCGCCGCCTTTATCCACGCCTCCATGGGCCAAGGCACCACCAACTCCCCCTTCAGCATCGGCGCCAAACTCACCCAGGTCTTCGCCCTCGGCACCATCGCCCAATACCTCAACACCGACCTCACCTTCGATCCCGACACCAAACAATTCATCGGCAACGACACCGCCAGCGCCCTCCTCAACCCACCCGCCCGCAGCGAGTGGCAAGGCCACTACAAGCTGGCCTAGGAGGTACTTCTATCAAGCTCATTCAGAATATCCCTAAGGCTGCCATTCTTCCACCTTCCAGGATGCCCATCCTGAAGTCTCAAGGAAACTCTTCGCAGTTGATGCCTAACTATTCGCGCGAGGGACAATAAGAGGACACAGACACCAGCACTTCCTCACTCAGTCCCTGTGCTTCTGAAGCAAGGATCAACTCCACACTCATAAAAAACACTTTGAAGCATGGATTTTGGGGGGACACTAGTTTGGCACTCTTTTTTATAAACCATCAGCATTCTTCTAATTTGCTTTCCACAAATGTGTCTTTTTAGGCAGCAACCGCCTTTTTTTATTGTCGTTCCCAAAAAAAACGATCTGAATTGACCTGCATCTGTATGACAAACAAACTACTCAAAATTGCCGGAGCACTCCTCCTAGGGATGTCGCTGAACTCTTACGCCGTTGTGACCGTCCTCGCCGACGATTGGGATGGCACCTCAACTGGAACCGTGAACCCGTCTGGTGGCGTCACAATGACCACCGTCGCTGATCCTACCGACGCCGGAAACATGGTCGGCCAGCTGAACTTCAACGGCGGCAACCAATGGCAAAGTCTTGCCACTGTCAATGTCGCGATTCCGGCGACCGTGGTTCCCGGAACCGACACCGTCACCTTCAGCTACCGGGTCTATATCCCTTCGGCGGGCAATGGTGGCATCGCTACGGTTGGAACCAACTTCGGCAATTCTGATTCCTTCAACAATCTTGTGAAGATCAACCAGGACGGCGGCGATACTTATCCTCCTTCCACCCAAAATCCCATCAACGGTGCTTTCCCACTTGACCAGTGGCACACCATTAGCGCTACTGGAGTCATTCCAGCCACCGATAACGATCCGGTCGGCCCAACGACCAGCACACGCCTGATTGTGAGCATCCGTGACATCAGCAATGATAGTGCAACTGGACTTCTTGGCTACGTGGATGATCTTTCCATCACCTTCAGCGAATCCGTCCCTGAGCCAAGCTCAGCCGCATTCCTCCTTCTCGGTGCAGCTGGACTCGTTCGCCGCAAGCGATAAGTCATCCTTTCTTCAATACTTCGAATCAAAAGCCGCTGGAATTTCCAGCGGCTTTTTTTAGGGCAATCCGTTTACGAATTCTACGAAAAGATCAGCTTGTGCGCACACTCCCCATCAATTTCTACAGGCAGCGATCTCTCCGCTCCTTGCCCCCCACCTGGAAATTGACAACACCCACAACCTCGGTCTCTTCATCGCCGCAAATTGCCAGTCAATAACTGACCTTACCCGTTCCACGCAGAAAGAACTTTCGAGGCGATACATTAAGGCACGGCTCTCACCACTCTCAGTCGGTAAAAATTCGGACCCACCGTCCCATGCTGGCTATCGGTAAACTCCCCCCTCCCCAATTGATCCACCCTCCCTACCGCCCCCCGCGGTCCCCAAATTCACTCAGCCACCTCTCCAGAGCCGACTCCACGCTCTCAAACTGCTCCCGCGCCTCCGAACCTTCTTCAGGCACCCCGCTCTCATCGATCCCCTGGTGATTTCCCGTCTGTTGGAGATTACTGTGCAGCCACTCCGCAAAGGCCTCATCTCCCAGCTCTTGCCTCAGTTGCTCCAACTGCGGTGGCAGCGGAGGCTCTTCTTCCATGAAATTCTCCAGAACGATCGGGGGCAATTCCATCAGATAGCTCTCAAGCCAAAGCTCAAGCACCTGCTCCTCATTCTGAAACTCCACCAGCTTCAACGGCTCATTCTCCTCCCAATAAACAACCAAGGGCTCACAAATCCCCTGCAAATTCCCCCAATCATCCAGATTCCCCACCAGCAACTGCGCAAAATCATAATCCCCCCAGTCCAATCGCACCTCCTCAAACACCGGAGGCAGTTCCAGCTCGGGCAGCACCAACGCCGCCTCGTTTTCCAAATCCTTCAGCCAAAAACGAAGCGCCTCCTCCTGTTCGTAAAATTGCTCCCGGCTTCCCTCATCCAGCGCGTCAACCTCCTCGGACGAGACCCCCTGCAACGTCCCCGATTGCTCCTGATTCGACCGCAACCACTGCGCAAACTGCTCGTCCCCCAATTCCATCCGGAGCTGCTCCAGCTGCGGAGGCAACGCCACCACGGGATCAAAACACTCAAAACGATAAAACTGCTCGGGCAACTCAATCGCCCCCAGATCCACAAATTCATAAATCCCCTCACCCGCCTCACAAACCCCTCCCGCAAACACCCAACACTCCAGATCCCCACTCGACCACACCCGAAGCTGCAATCCCGGCTCCGCCTCAAACGTCACCGTGCACGCCTCCCCAACCGGGCGCAGCAGCTCCACCTTTTCGAGCACCAAGGGCTCCTGACCCCACAAATTCCCGGCTCCGCCTAAAGCCACAAAAGAAGAGAGAACACCGGCACCACAGGCCTGACCGATTCCGAAACGAGAGATTGCTTTCATACCTCCTCCATCGCGGAGGCATCCGCCCGATGTCAAAAAATCGCACAAAAAGTCGCCCCGGAACCATCAATTCCCAATCTCCACCCCAAGGCGGTAAAACGATCTCGCCTCCCCGACATGCCCCTCATCGGTGTATTCCCCCGTCGTGATCCCCGCAGACAAGGGCGTAAACGGCAGCGCCAAATCATCCGTCCAGTAAACGGTATAAACCCGCCCCGGCTTCGCCTCCCAGGTCAGCACCCCGTTTTCCAGCTCCAGCCCAAGAAATGACGACCCGTCATTCGGATCCGTTCCCGCCACATACTCCATCAGATTATTCTGCCCGTCCCCGTCGGCATCCCCTCCCGCCAGCACCAAACCACCAAAGTGGATCTGCTCCCACACATCGGGAATCCCGTCCGCATCGCTGTCGCCCGCGGTGATCACCCCCCAACTCCCCGGCCCCGTCCGCACCAGCGGCATCCCCGTTCCCGCCGCCGCTGCCGGCCACGGCTCCTGATTGAAATAGAACAATTCATCCACCACCACCCACGACACCTCCACCGCCCCCCCCGGGGCCTGCGGTGCCTCCAGCGCCACCCGCTCACCCCCGTTATCCAGCACCCCGGCATAAGGGCCAAAAAACAACTCCTCCGCCACATTCAGACCATACGCCGCCCCAAACGCCCCCAGCCGTCCCGCATCCGCTGGATCAAATGACACCACCCACAGCCGCTCCCCCGCTCCCAGTGACACCCCCGCCGGGAAGGTGTAGGAAACCCCGCCATCAATCCGATACGTCCCCGCCCCATTCTCCAGCACCACCGTTCCCCCACTCTCATTCTTCAACTGAATGTATTCCAGCTCCGCTCCCGCCGGAGGAAGCGGATGATACATCAACTCACTGATCCGAACCCCCGCCGGAGCCACTTCGTTCGCCGCTCCCACCGTCGGTGCCGTCGCCATCCAGCTCGCCGATCCATCCGGATACCGACCCCACGACGCACCCAGCGCCTGACCCTTGAACCGCACCATGTCCACCACCCCGCCCGGAGACACCAGCAACAGCTGCTCACCCGCCCGATCCAACCCAAACCCGCTCGTCCGGTCCGGATGAAAATCGTCTTCATCAAAAACAACATACCCCATCCCCGGCACCACCGTCCCGTCCGGAATCGCCCACTTCATCGGATTTCCCGCATCATCACTCAGATACCAACCGTTCAGAATCACCGCCGACCCCGCCGGATTATAAAGCTCCACCTGGTCATTCGAATCAAAGGGCGCCGCCAATCCCGTGCTCGTATGCGCCACCACCTCGTTCAACACCACCCGCGCACCCGGCGACACATCACCCTGCCCCGGCGACCCGTTCCGATACGTGCTCGACCGCCAATTCCCGCCGTAGTCCAGCGACCCCCGCTCCTGATCGTAAACCGCAGGCGATAACGGCACCAACGAATGCCCCGCCCCATCAGCCGCCTGCGGCCAGTTCCGCCCATCACTGTAGCGGAACGAAACCACCACCCGTCCATTGAACTCCAGATCCACCCGCTCCCCCGCGTTGCTCAACCCGCCCGCATACTCGCCCACCACCTGGATTCCCCCACCGTAGAAAGACGAGAACGCCCCCGCATCCTCCACCGCCACCAAAAATTCACCCGGCGCAAGCGTCCCGCTCAACGACAGCTCCACCCCGTTCCCAATCTTGTAGCCACTCAGATCAACCGGCCACGCCGAGATATTCTGAATCTCAATGAAGTCATACTCACTCCCGCCCGCCGCATGATACATCACTTCCGTAAAGGCCAACGGAACCTCCGGCGTCACAAAAGTCCCCTCGCTCAGCGCACTCCACTCCGCCCCGTCAAAAGCCCGCGCCTTCACCCGAGTCGGCTGATCAATCGCAATCCCCCCGCCATAAATCTCCCCCGCCACCGCACCCCCGATCGCCCGCGGATCACTCCCGTCCGTCGTATAATAAATCGTCCCCGCCCCCGCACTCAGCGTCACCGCCGTTCCCGCCATCACCACTCCCTCGTCATGACTAAACTCCGGCCGCGCCACACCCGGAATCAACCCGTCAGCCGCCAGATACGCGATCACTTCATCGCTCCGGTCCCCCGCCCGCCCAGAGAAATCCCGCTGCCCCTCAACCGCCACCGCCCACGCATCACGGTCCAAGGTCGTACTTCCCCACCGGCTTGATTCCGCCACCACCGCCCGATCAATCTGTGCCGCCCGCGCATCCAGACGCGCCTCCATCTTCTCCCTCACCAACGGCCCATTCCCCTTCAGCTGCTTAAAAACCTGATCCGCAAATTTCAACCGATACTCCGTATTCGACACCAGCTTGTCGTGCAGCGTCTGCGGATTAAAATACCGAAACTCCTGAAGCCGCGGATGGGTAAATGGTCCCGTCCGGTCCAGCTTCGCCGGGTACTTGAATGCCACCCGGTCATAGCTGATCTCCCCGTCATGGTGGATCCATTTGAAGCCATCCGGATTCTCCCGGTTGTAAATCCCATACAAATTGTTCAGCAGATTATCCTGCCCCGTCCACCACGTGATCCCGTTGTCCACCGCTGCCGCGTAATAAATCCCCAGCAGAAAATTGATCATGTTCTCCACGTCCACCAGCCGCTCGTGCCCCGGGTCCCGCTCCCCGTTCGCATTCATCCCCTGCACCGAAAAATAAGCCGCATCACTCTCAAACCCCGCCAGCATCGCGCTGTGCAATCTCCGGTAGGCATCCAGATTCCCCGTCGGTGCCGGATCCTCAATCCAAAATCCCGATCCCACCGGCTGGTTGTCATAAGGACGCCAAATCTTCACCAAATCGTAATCATCCTTGTCCCCCCCAAAGTAATCCGCGCCAAAGTTCTCCTCCACCCGCTCCTCGGTCATATACATCCCCCAATACTCCCCGTTCAGATAAATGTGACACCACGCACTCCGCGTCGCCACATCACCCATCGCCGCCGAGGAATCACGGAACACAATGTCCCGCAAAAAAGTGTTCCTGACATCAGCCTCCGCCGCCCAACTCCCCGCCTGCGTCGTCCGCAAGTCCATCTTCTTAAACGAGGTAACCCCGCCATCGCCAAAGAAATCATACTCCAATCTTCCCTCCCCGTATTCATCCCGGAAAAACAACCGGAAGCTGTGCTTCGCAAACTGCGGGTTCCGGCTGTAACCACCCCGAATCCTCAAGCCCGCATCAATCTGAAACCCCTTCTTCCCGTCCGCATGAATCCACTCGGCCGATGCCGGCCGCTCCCAACTCTCCGTCGCATTCACGTAAATCCCCACCTCCGGATCAAAAAGGTTCGCCTCGTCCGTCGTGATCGACAACGCCGGAATCGCCTTCAACGCATCCTGCACCGTCACCACATTTCCCGCCGCATCCAGATAGGTCTCCGCCAACACCGCCGCATCAATTCCCGTCACCATTTTCTGCCCGTTGATCGTCGTCAACGCCTCGGGAACCGTCACCAGATCATCCACAAAAAGATACGTATCCGTCCGCGTCGCCGATACCCGCTTCCCCTCTTGAAACGCCTTCACCCTCAGATTGGTCGTCTCTGAAATGCTCAGCGTCGCCGGAGCCAGCGGACTCCCCTCTCCCGGCTCGGAACCATCCGTCGTGTAGCGAATCTCCGCTCCCTCATCACCACTCGAGATCGCCACCTCAATCGCCGAATCATAAAATCCGCGCGCCGGATGCACCGTCGGCGTCTCCAGAAAGCCCGAAAACAACACCCCCGTGTTAGCCCCTCCCGGAGTCGGCACCAGCAACTGGCCCACACTCGCCGGATCCAAATCTCCCGCCAGGTGCGCCTCCAGCCTCGGCATAAAAATCACATCGTTCGAGGTCGCCGCCGAGTTCATCCCGTGAATCCCCAGCACATTCCCCACCTCCTTCAAGTCCGCCAGCCGCGCCGTCAAATCAAAGTCTTCAAACACCACCGCCTTCAAATCACTGTTACTCGTCGTCGACTTGCTATCGTACTCCAGCACCTCCGGAGCCTGCGAACTCCGCACCCCTTCCTCCCCATTCAAAAATGCCACAAACCCGTCCTCGTATTTCATCCTCAAGGTCAGCCCGTTCACCCGGCTCAAGTCAGCCACCCCAAACGGCACCCGCACAAACACCGAAGCATTCACGTTCCTCATCGCCGACACATCCAGCCCCACCAAACTCGTATAATCATTCGTCCCGCCCGGCGCCCCTTCATACCCCACCCCCGTCACCCCGCTCAGCCAACCGCTGTCATCAAACTCCGGACTCCGCCACGCCACCACATCCGTCGACGGCACCGGAATCAGCGCCCTGCACGCCGCCCCCTGATCAAAGATCACCTCCGTCCCCACCGACGGAAACCCAAACCCATAAGACGCATCCTCCGCCAAGTCCGGCAACACCACCTCATCCTCCACCGTCACCCCGTCCGGCCTCACCAACGCCAGGTATTCACCCGACGCACTCAGCTTGAAATTACTGTGCAACTCCGCTCCCGCCACCGCCCGGTCCTTCCCCGACGCAAAGACCACCAAAAAACCCTTCCCCGTCAGACTCACATTCGGAAGCCGCCACTGCGTCCGGTCCCCCTCCTTGTCCGTCAAAAACCACCCGTCCAAACTCACCGGAACATCCCCCGTATTGTGCAACTCAACCCAATCCGAAAAATCCCCGTCCGCATCCGCCACCACACTCCCGTTGCTCGACATCGCCTCACTGATCCGCACCACCTGCCCCCACCCCATCGACACCCCCAAACCCAGCCCCAAAACAACGGTAGCCCTCAGCTTACCCACGAATTGATCAACGCGCTTTCCAAACATCCCGAAAACCCTAGATGTAATACACCTCAATGGGAAGCAATCTCTCCCGCCCCCTGGAAACAGATTTTCAAAAATGTCCTTTTAGGCACAGAAAAGCTCCTTTAGGCTGGGCCGATAAAATTTGCGGAGCGATGAAAATTATTCCCCTCTCTTGTTTCGTCCGCCAGTTCTTCAAGATCGACCCCAAATAACGCCCTCCGCATCGCAGCCAACCCTCATGAGATCACTGCAAAACGCTGCCTTCCCGATCATTGGGATGGCATTTCCCATTTCTCTATCTCCTGCCCCCACCACCGGCATCCTTACCAATCCATCGCCCACTCTACCCGGAAAAGGATTTTACCAACTCTGGCTCACCCCCTAAAAACAGATCACTTTCTACAAATCGAACCACCAATAACACAAAAAGCAAAAAAGAGACTCCATCATGAAAATACCTCTCACTAAATCAACCGTTCTAACGATCTCCGGGATCGCCTTAGGATCATTCACCAGCCAAGCCGCAATCATCACTTGGGGACCCGCCACCCCGATCTCCACAGCCATCGGAAATTCATCCGATGTCTCCACCAATGGCACCGTCGTTGAAGCATTTAACGCCGTCGCCAACGATCAAATTGGCACCGCCACCAACATCACGGTCAACGGCGTCACCTTCACCCCCACCACCAGCTTGTTGGATGCTGATCCAAAAAATGCCGGAGGAAACGATTTCTCAACTACGACCAATGGCGGAGATCCCACCTACGACGAGCTCGTGAGCACTCTTGAGTACGGTGGAGGAGGTAACCTGGTGACCCTCAACGTTGGCAATGGATTGCTCGGAGTGAATTCAACTTACGAGATTCAAATATGGTTCTCCGATACCCGTGCGGCTCAAGATAGCCGCGTCATGACCTTCGGCGACGGGTCCGGCAACGACGTGCTTCTCAACGATGCCTTCAGCATCGGCACGTTCACCGCAGACGGAACCAGCCAGACCCTCACGCTAAATAGCGAAGGCGCTCCCGGTCCTAACTTTGGCCAGGCCCATATCAGTGCCTACCAAATCCGATTGACCACCGCCGTCCCCGAGCCGGGTTCAGCTCTCCTTTCCGGACTCGCTGGACTCGCTCTTCTTGCGCGCCGCCGCCGGAGCTAGACGTCCTCTGACCCTTTGCCTTCTAAACAGCGTCGGCTCTATCCGAGCCGACGCTTTTTTCTAACTTCCAACCTCGTCGTGATCCGCGCCCTCACATCCATCGCATCCCTGATCTTTGGACTCTCCTTCGCTGCGCCCATCACTTGGGATCCTGTAAGCGACACCTTGGATCCTGGCTCGATTATCACCACCGGCGCCCTCGTCGAAGCGATCAATGGCACCGCAGCCGCTGGAATCGCCACCGTCAATGGCGTCGACTTTTCTCCGTCAAATACTCTCCTCTCCAACGATGCCGCACCAGTCGGCCTCAAAGGCGCCACAACCCTCGACCCCGGACTCGACGCTCTCCTGAACACCATTGAGTTCGGGAATGGCACCTCAACCACCATCACCGTCGGCGGAGACTCCCTCATCATCGGCCAATCCTACCTCATCCAGATCTTCTTCACCGACCTTCGCAGCAGCCGCACCATGACTTATGGCGATGGCGAAGGGAACACCATCGATCTTGCCTCCATCGGATCACCGGGAACCTTCGGCCAATATGCCACCGGCATCTTCACCGCCGATGACACCACCCAGACACTCAGCCTGGCCATCGCATCCGGAAACGCCCACATCAACGCCTACCAAATCCGCACCTCCACCCTCCTTCCTTCGATCGACACCTTCACCGCCACACCTTCCTTAATCGCGAGCGGCGGGTCCACCACCTTGGAATGGCAAATCACCGGAGCCGACAGTGCCGAAATTAACAACGGCGTCGGCTCCATCAACGCCACCTCCGGGAGCCTCGTCGTCAATCCCACCACGACCACCACCTACACCCTGACCGCCACCAATGGCGGCGGATCAATGACATCCGAAATCACCGTCGGCGTCGATGTCCCCGTCCTCCCACCCGTTCTCAACGAATTCCTCGCCAGCAATGACAGCGACTTCGCCGACGAAGACGGCAACTTTTCCGATTGGATCGAGATCTACAATCCCAACTCCTTCGCCATCAACCTCGACGGCTACCACCTCTCCGACGACCCCTCAAATCTCACCCGGTGGACCTTCCCCTCCGGCGTCTCCCTCAACGGAAACTCCTACCTCATCCTCTTCGCTTCCGGCACCAGCCGGGGACTTCCCGAACTCCACACCAATTTCAAAATCACCGCCAGCGGCGGCTACCTCGCCCTCGTCGATCCCGACGGAACCACCATCGTCAACCAATTCAACTACCCCTCCCAGCGCACCGACATCTCCTACGGCCCACAGGGATACCTCTCCCCTCCCACTCCGGGAGAGGAAAATGGAACCGCCACCAGCGGATTCGTGGCTGATACCACCTTCGACATCGACCGCGGCTTCTACGACGCCTCCTTCACCGCCCACATCACCACCGCCACTCCCGGCGCCACCATCGTTTACACCACCGATGGCACCGACCCCACTCTGACAAACGGCACCTCCTCAACCGACTCCGCCAGCGTCCCCATCGCCGGCACCACTGTCCTCCGCGCCGCCGCCTTTAAAGCCGGTTTCACCGCCACCAACATCGACACCCAAACCTACCTCTTCACCTCCGACATCATCGAACAATCCAACATGGATCCCGATGTCGTCGACGACCCCGCCTACAGCGGCGAAATCGCCTCCGCCCTCAAGTCCATCCGCACCCTCTCCCTCGTCACTCCACCCGACAACCTTTTCGACAGCGCCATCGGTATCCTGCAAAACAAACAAGGCCGCGGCCTCGCCTGGGAACGTCCCGTTTCCATCGAGTTCATCAACCCCGATGACCCCACCGCCTCCATCCAAACCAACGCCGGCCTCCGCATGCACGGCAATGGCTCACGAGGCAGCCCCAAGAACTCTCTTCGCCTTCTCTTCCGCGCCGACTACGGACCGAAAAAACTCAACTACCCCCTCTTCGGCGACGACTTCATCTCGCAAAAATTCAACACCGTCGTCCTCCGCGCCCAGGCCGCCAACAGCTGGACCAGCTCCCGTTCCCTCGACCGACAATCGACCACCTTCCTTCAGGATTCTTTCGCCAAGGACACCCAGGCCGCCATGAACCAACCCCATTCCGGTTCCACCTTCGTTCACCTCTTCCTAAACGGAACCTACTGGGGCCTCTACAACCCCACCGAGCGACCCGATGGCCATTTCGGCGAAGATCACTTCGGCGGCGATGATACCGACTACGACGCCGTCAGCCGCCGCTTCAGTGTCGAAGTCCAATCCGGCACCAAGACCCATTGGGATGCGATGATCGCGCACTCCAACACCGAACTCGATACTCAAGCGGAATACGAAACGCTCACGCAGGACTACATCGATGTCGACAACCTCATCGACTACATGCTCATGCATCAGTTCATGCAGGCCCGTGACGGCCCGGACGACTTCGGCCACAACAACATGCGCCTCGTCCGTCGCAACAACCCCGCCGGCCTCTGGCAAGCCTTCGCCTGGGACATGGAATATTCCATGATCGATACCACCGGCACCCGCAACTACTCCTATCCCTTCCCCATTTACTCCAGCAGTCGGAACAACAACAACGACATCACCGACAGCATCGCCTCGGTCTACATCCGCCTCAAAGACAACAACCCGGAATTCCAACTCCGCTACGCCGACCGCGCCTACAAGCACCTCTTCAATGACGGAGCCCTCACTCCCGAAAATGCCTCCGACCGCTTCGAATCCCGCGCCCTTGAAATCGAAAGCGCCGTCATCGGCGAGTCCGCCCGCTGGGGAGACCAACGCCGCACCGCTCCCTACACCCGCGATGGCGAATGGACCACCGAGCGCAACCGCATCAACAACGAATTCTTCCCCGCCCGGCCCAATCACGTCATCTCCCAACTCCGCAACCACGGCCTCTATCCCGACATCGATCCTCCCACTCTCTCTCAACACGGCGGAGTGGTCTCACCCGGTTTCGATCTCGCACTTAACGCCGCCACCGGCACCATCTACCACACCACCGACGGCTCCGATCCGCGCGAAGCATGGACCGCCAACCCTCTGGGCACCGCCTACACAACACCCGTCGACCTCACCCAATCACTCACCCTCAAAGCCCGCACTCTCAATGCCGGTGAATGGTCCGCTCTCACCGAAGCCACCTTCATCGCAGGCAATCCGGCAAGCCCAACCAACCTCATCGTCTCCGAGCTGCACTACCACCCACCCATCGGTCAAGAAGGACGGGAGTTCATCGAGCTTCTAAACATCTCAGGTGAAACCATCGAACTCGGTGGCGCTTCCTTCTCCGAAGGCATCGATTTCACCTTCGCCCTCAACACCACGCTCCCCCCCGGTGGCCGCATCATGGTCGTCAGGGACTTCGCCGCATTCACCCCCACGGAGCAGACCCACATCGCCGGAACATTCCAAAATAACACCGCACTCGACAACAACGGCGAACGCATCGCCCTCGTCGATCACCTCGGACAAACCATCTTCGACTTTTCCTATCACGACGACAACTCCTGGCCCCCCTTCCCCGACGGCGGAGGACCAAGCCTCACCCTCATCGATCCCTCAAATTCACCCAACCTCTCCGACCCCTCAAACTGGCGCCCCGGTTCATTCCCCGGCGGCTCCCCCGGTGACACCGATTCCACCACCTTCTCCGGTGACCCCCTTGCCGATAACAATCGCAATGGCATTTCCAACCTCGTGGAATATGCCGTCGGCTCCCAATTCACCCCCGGACTCATCACCTCGGGCGCACAAACCTTCTTCACCCTCACCTTCAATCAAAACCTCAACGCGGATGACTTCCTCGTAAAAGTTGAATCCTCACCGGACCTCATCACCTGGACCTCCGACACCGCCCTCGCCTCAACCGTTTACAACAGCGACGGAACGTCCACCGTCACCTGGCAATCACTCTCTCCCGCAGACCTCACCACTCCGCAACGGTTCCTCAGAGTTCATCTCTACAGCCGGTAGCCCCCCTGGTCGTTCCAAGCATTCTTCGCCCTACCAAACCCCTTACCCTGATACGCAAAAAGACCTCCGGGCTTCCGGAGGTCTTTTGAAAAAATTGGAGCGGGTGAAGAGATTCGAACTCTCGACATCGACCTTGGCAAGGTCGCGCTCTACCACTGAGCTACACCCGCATTGTAGGAAGTCAACTTCCCGCGTTGCGCGGGGACTCTTTGCCATCCCACCCGTTCTCCCGCAAGAGTTTTTTGACAAGAAATTCTCCTTTTCCAGTCAGTTTGGATTCAGGTCATCAATGCCTAATGGTTTATATATCTTAACTAATATGATTTACGTTATATGACATCTTGATGTGAGCGAACTTTAAAGTTTTGCAAGAAGCGCTCCTTCAATCCCCGCCACACCACACCATTTTTAACGCTATCCCGAATCCATCCGCAGCATTTTTAAAACTGACTCCTTAGCCCGACCGAGCCCCCCTTTTTCCTTCTTGGACACCCCTCCGGCCCCCATTTTCCCCTCAATCACGGTGCTTGTGTTATGCGTTGTATTCAATGTGGATCCCTTGACGACAAAGTCGTCGACTCTCGAAGCTCGAAGGACGGCACGTCCATTCGACGCCGTCGCGAGTGCCTTGCCTGCGGATCCCGCTTCACCACCTACGAGCAAGTCGAACGCACCGAACTCCGCGTCATCAAGGCCGATGGCTCACGTGAAGCCATCAACCGCGAAAAGCTCTTTCGCGGCCTCGTCAAAGCCTGCGAAAAACGAAAAGTCTCCATGGACCGCATCGGCCGTGCCGTCGATGAAATCCTCTCCGAACTCCACAAAGACCACCAACTCGAAGTCCCTTCCAAAAACATCGGCGCCAAAGTCATGGACAAACTCCATGCCATCGATCCCGTCGCCTACGTCCGCTACGTCTCCGTCTACCGGTCCTTCGAGGACGTCGGAGAGTTCATCCGTGAAATCCAGGCCCTCGAGAACCGCTCCCGGACCGACACCTTCCAACGAAAACTCTTCAAGTAATCCTGCATGATCTGTCTCGTTGGTAATCTACCAGTTCTTCAAGTCGGCCAACACCACGTCGTCGGCTACGATACCCTCTGGATTGATGTCGCCCTCAACCGCGCCGCCCAATGCTGCAACCGCGATGACTTCCCCTTCATCGACGAAATCCGCGACGGCGTCCTCCACTACCTCGAGCACCGCTGCCCCCTCCGCGTCCTCCCCCTCTCGGACCTTTACGAGCGCATGGGAAGCATGCTCCACAAGATCGGCTGTGATGCCATCGCACACGCCCTCAAGCCCGTCGCCCCACCCGTCACCATCTCCCTCGCCCGCTGGGCACGCGAAGCCGGTAATGGCTTCGAACTCGTCTTCTTCTGCCTCCTCGCCGAGGACCTAAACGACCTCGCCACCCAGGGAGCCGAGGTCATCCGCTTCCGCGACATCCAGGAAAGCGCCATGATCCTTCGCGGCAAAGAAAGCTTCACCATGGACTGCCAAAAGCTCGCCTCGGAAATCACCGACTTCCTCGAGAGCTACCGCAACGACCAACTCCTCGGCGAACGCACCCTCCAACTCACCGTCGACATATGAGCGAACCCACCCTCTTCGAAAAAATCATCGCCCGGGAAATCCCCGCCGACATCGTTTACGAGGACGACCTCTGCCTCTGCTTCCGGGACATCTCCCCGCAAGCACCCGTCCACCTCCTCCTCATCCCCAAAAAACCCATCCCCCGCATCGCGGAAGCCACCGCGGAGGACCAAACCACCCTCGGTCACATGATGACCAAAGTCGGGGAAATCGCGCGCGCCCAAGGCTTCGCAGACGCCGGCTTCCGCACCGTCATCAACAACGGTGCCCACGGAGGCGAAGCCGTCCCCCACCTCCACCTCCACATCCTCGCCGGACGCCAAATGCAATGGCCTCCGGGCTAGCGGCTTCGCAAATCCGCTACCTCTGCTGCGCCCGCGCCTGCGGCAAAAATGCCCGCAGCTCATTGATCCGCGTCGTCGTCACCGGATGCGTGCTCAGGAACTCCGGCGTCGCACTCCGATTCTGCGCCGCCATATTCTCCCACAGCGTCACCGCCTCCGCCGGATCATACCCCGCCCGCGCCATAAAAATCGTCCCGATCTTGTCCGCCTCCAGCTCCTGCTGCCTCGAAAAAGTCAGCCCAAAGGCAATCGTCCCACCCTTCGTCGCCAGATCACCAAATCCGCTGCTACCCTCCCCGCCGCCGATCACCGCTCCCAACAACGCCCCTCCAATCGCGATCGTCTGACTCCGCTGCACCCGCGCTTCCGCATGATTCGATGTCACATGCGCCATCTCATGCGCCAACACCGCCGCCAACTGCCCGTCCGTCTTCGCCACCCTCAGCAACCCCGTATTCACCCCCACCTTCCCGCCCGGCACCGCAAAGGCATTCGCCGACGAATCCTCAAACACCTCAAACTCCCACCGCGTCCCCGGAAGGTGAATCACCCGCTCCAGTCTCGACGCCACCCGGAACACCCGCGCCCGCGCCGCACCATCCCGCGAAACCGGCGTCTTCCTCCGGTGCGCGTCAAACGCCTCCGCACCCTTCGCCTGAATCGTCGACGACGCCGGCTGCATCGCCACATTCCCCGTCTGCGGATTGAACGCCATCGGCGCCGCACACCCGATCACCACCACCGGCAAAAGCAACGTCGCCGACTTACTTTTCAACAAACTCCTCATTCCAAATTTCATCATACCGCCATTTTATCACCGTCCCTAAACATCTCCACCAAGAATTCCCTGTCCTCCCACTTCACTTCGGTGTTCAATGCCTCCCACCTTGAACCTCCCCAATTCCATCACCCTGGGCCGCCTTGTGCTCACCGCCATATTCATCGCATCGGCCAGCATGGGAGGACTCACCGCGCACATCATCGCACTCGTCAGCTTCATCCTCGCCACCATCTCCGATTGGCTCGATGGCTACCTCGCCCGGAAGCTCGATCTCGTCACCTCCCTCGGCAAACTCCTCGACCCCCTCGCCGATAAAATCCTCGTCGCCTCCGCCTTCGTCTACTTCTCCGCCGAAAACCTCTGCCCCGTCTGGGTCACCTCCGTCATCATCGGGCGTGAATTCCTCGTCACCGGCCTCCGCCAGATCGCCATCGAAAAAGGCGTCGTCATCGCCGCCGATAACCTCGGCAAATGGAAGACCACCTTCCAGCTCGCCTTCGGCATCACCGCCATGATCTGGCTCATCTTCGAGCCCACCGCCCCCCACTCCGGACCCGGTGCCCTCCTCCACTACCTCTCCGATCCCGCCAACTTCCTCTTCCCCACCTTCCTCTGGGGCGCGTTGATCCTCACCCTCCTCTCCGGACTCAACTACCTCAAGAAGTCGCGCAGCCTGCTCTTCGAATAATGCTCTTCCAGCACGCCCATCTCATCTCCCCCGGCCTTGAGATCCCCAATGGCTTTCTCCTCGTCGATGACGGTCTCATCACTGCCCTCGGCGAAATGGCCGACGCTCCGGCCTCTTCGGATACCACCGACCTCGCCGGCCAACTCCTCGCCCCCGGCTTCATCGATATCCACTCACACGGAGCCGATGGCGCCGATGTCTGCGATGCCTCACCCGAAAGCCTCCAACACATCGCCGAAAAAAAACTCCAGGAAGGCGTCACCACCTGGCTCCCCACCACCCTCACCCAACCCGCCGAACGCCTCGTCCAAATCGTCGGGACCATCCGCGACTGGGCCCCCTCCGCCCCCCTCTCCATCCCCGGCATCCACCTCGAAGGCCCCTTCATCAACCGCGAACAAGCCGGCGCCCAAAACCCCGCCTTCACCCGCTACCCCGACCCCCTCGAGCTCCGCCAACTCCACGCCATCTTCCCCGCCCTCATCCTCTCCCTCGCCCCCGAACTCCCCGGCGCCCTCGAACTCATCCGGGAAGCTCGCGCCCTCGGCATCACCCCCTCCGCCGCCCACACCAAGGCCACCTACGAAACTCTCTGCGATGCCATCGGCTTCGGCCTCAGCCACCTCACCCACTACGGAAATGCCATGACCCCGCTCCACCACCGCGAGCCCGGCATCATCGGCGGTGGCCTCCTCGAGGACTCCCTCATGCTCGAACTCATCGTCGACCGCATCCACCTCTGCGATGACATGATCCGACTCATTCTCAAAACCGTCCCCCTCGAGCGCCTCATGCTCATCACCGACTCCGTAGCCGCCTCATGGCGAAAAGACGGCACCTTCCAGCTCGGCGGACTCGATGTCATCATCAAGGACTCAGCCGCCCGCCTCGCCGATGGCTCCCTCGCCGGGTCCACCCTCAAATTCAACGAAGGCCTCCGCAACCTCTCCGCCATCAGCGACCTCCCCCTCGCCCAACTCATCGGCACCACCGCCGCCAACCAGGCCCGCTCCCTCGGCCTCCGCGACCGCGGCACCCTCACCCTCGGAAACCGCGCCGATCTCGTCGTCCTCAATCAGAACTTCGAAGTCCAACAAACCTACCTCTCCGGCCAGTCCCGCCTGTAGTCACCACTTCCACGAGTGCTTCGCCCAAAACGCGTTCAGCTCACTCACACTCCCGTTGAAACCGTTCCTCTCCAAAGGACGATCCATGGTTCCAAAATACGCCGGCGTCCTCCACGATCCCGCCGAATAATGCTTCGGACTCGACCTCCGGTTCTCCCAAAGCACCCCCCCATACTGCCACATCGCCCACGTGTCCCAGATGTTATAGGCCTTCGTTAAATCCGCCGGCGTCTTAATATGCGGCTGCGCCTCGTTCACATTCGAATACAATGCCAACCAATACGGCGCCCGCGCAATCTGCTTCCGCTGCGCCCGCGGAGCCGAACTCAACCGCGCAATCAGGTCTTTGCTGTTCTCCAGATAAATCACCGGAGTCACTCCCGTCAGCCGCTCCATCTCATCAATGAACTCGATGATCTGACCCGCCGTGCACTTCGTATCAATATCACCCACCAACAAAACCTTCTCCGTCTTCAGTCCGCGCGACTTCTTAATCGAACGCAGTCTGGAAACAAACTGCGCCGCCTGCCGCTTGATGCTCGAGCTCGGCCGCACATAATAATACGCCCCCAGCTTCATCCCCTGCCGCTCCGCTCCCACCAAAAAATCGGAGCACTTCGTATCCAGCTCCATCCCCTTGCCGCAACGCGCAATCATCCCCAACGATCCGTTCGCCTTCAACGCCGCCTGATTCAACGGCGAGTAACTCGCTCCCGATCGCTGCTTCTCCTTCGGATCATAAGCCGAAACATTGATCACCTTGGGCGACTCCGCGTAGGACACCTTCCCATACGGATTCCCGCAGCTCGACATCAACGAACAACCAAACAACCCCAGGGCACAAAAAAATCGAATCACCCGATACTCCTATCAACAGGACCGCCGCGAGTCATCCCGCAAATCACTAACCCACCGTCTTCTTCTCCAAAAACCAATCAATCAATGCCTCCCGCGTGTTGATCGGCAGCAACTTGGACCCGCTCTCCGGCTCCGACATCATCTGCCTCAATTTCATCAACCGACGCCCGCCCGACTGACTGTCGTAGCTGTTGAATAGAATCCGATACCGTTTTTCATTCTCCAGCGTCGCCGCATCTCCGCCAAACAACGACCGATCGGAATAACGATCCTCTCCCGCTTCCGCGATCACTTCCCGAATCTGCGCCCCCGTCAGCGTCGCATGCACCAACCAGTTTTCATAAGGCAGCCACTTCCACGCATCCTCCACCGTCTTCACCCCCGGCTCCACATCGCTCGTCCCAAAGGTCCCGTGAAACACCAGGTCCGCCTCACCGCCATGCTTCTTCGCCGCCGCCAAAAATGACTCACACAAAAGCTTCCAATACGCACTCGTCTTCCCGCGCGCACTGATCTTCGACTTCACCTCGCCAATCACGACCTTCCGCCGCTCCTCCGCCGTCTTCACCGCCTCCTTCGAGCTCTCCAGCACCAGCGGATCCATCTCCACCCGATCATCCATCAGCACCGTCCACGCATTGCGCACCACCAGCTTCCGCGAGTCCACATCGAAGCTCAAATCCACCCGACCACAATTGATCCCGTAATAATTCGCCTGCGTGCACAACACGTTCGACCAATACCAACTCGGCCGATCCTGATGCGTGTGCCCGCCGATGTAGACATCCACCCCCTTCACCTTCTTCAAAAGGTCCTGCACCGGATTGGCATAATCATCCGCCCGCTTCCACCCCATGTGGCCCAGCACCACCACCGCATCCACCTTCTGCGCCTGCAGCTCCTTCACACTCTGTTGCAGCGACTCCAGCGGATCCGTCACCCCAAATTCCTTCAGCAACTCGGGCCGCGACCAAAAAGGAATCCCCGGCGTCACCAAGCCCACCAACCCAATCCTAAATCCACCCACTTCCTTCACCACCCACGGAGCCAACTTCGAAAAGGCGTTCCCCTCAATCTTCCCCGCCTGCTGATTCGCAATCGACACGTTCCCCGTGATCACCGGCATCGTCGATCTCTCCACCGCACCCGCCACCACATCCAGACCCCAATCGAACTCGTGGTTCCCCAACACCCAGCCGTCGTAATTCAGCTTATTAAAAGCATCGATCATCACCGCCCCCTTCGTCTGATACCCCTCAATCGTCCCCTGATAAACATCCCCGATATCAAACAACAAATGATCCGGGCTATCCTTTCGCCAACGCCGGATCTGCGTCGCACATCGCGCCAATCCACCCACATTCCCAATCCCATCGTAAGTCTCCGCCGGCAAAATATGACCGTGCAAATCCGTCGTATGAAAAAGCGACACCGTCTTGATCGACCGCCCCTCCGCCCCAAAGACCGGCTGCGCCATCCACGCCGCCGCCCCACCTAAAAACCCTCGTCGGCTGAACACATTCATTTCGATAAATCTACGCGGACCAACTCCTTGTCATTTCGCATGAGAACGCTTTTCCCCGCAAACGCCGGAGCACTCCACACCACCGGACGCCCAAAGGCCTCGTTCGTCGGCTCCAGCACATGCTGCCTCCCCAGCTCCTTGTAACCCTCCTTGCTCAGGTCCGCCAAAATCAAATCCCCGCTCTCGTTCACCAACCAAAACTTCCCGCTCTCCTCGTGCAGCGTCAGATACACCGTCGCATGCCGACCACTCGTCCGGTGCTCCTTCGCCATCGTCGGCTCCTCCGTTTGCCAAAAACGCTTCCCGTCATCCCAGTTCGCCGCGATCAGACAATTCGAATCAATGTCCGACCCGTAAATCACCCCGTCCACCACGATCGGTGTGCTGTTGCAGCAATACAGCGCCGTCTTCGGTTTCCCCCGCCACACAAAGCTCGCCTCCGGCTTCTCCCGGTCCAACTCAATCAACGCCCCCACCCGCCCAATCGCACTCGCAAACATCCGGTTGTCCACCAGCCGCGGCGTGATCACCGACATCCCGTAATTCGGCTTTAGCGGCAGCGACCAATACGTCTCACCCGTCGTCGGATTCAACCCGTTGATCGACTCCGTATGCCAAATGATCAACTGATCCACCCCGCCCCCCTTCACCATCGAAGGCGGACAGTACCCCTGATTATCCGTGCTCAGCGCCTTCCACTTCACCTCCCCCGACTTCGCATCAAAGGCCACCGCCACACTCCCCTCGCCACCCACCAAACAATAAACCGTCTCCCCCACCACCAACGGATGCGCCGAAAACCCCCAGATCGGCAACGGAGCCCCAAAGTCCTTCTGGAAATCCTTCTGCCAAATCACCTTCCCCGTCGCCTCCTCCAAACACGTAAAATGCCCCATCGCCCCTAAAAAATACACCCGCCCATCCGACACCGTAGGCGTCGATCTCGGCCCCCCCGGATACGAAAGCAGATAATCCACCGTCTGCTCAAAAACCCACTTCTCCTTCCCCGTCTCCAGCTCCAGACAACGCAGCCGCTCCTTCCCCTTCCACTCCACCGCCTTCCCCGGATTGTTCATCAACTCCCCCTCACTCCGCACATACTCCGGCAAAAACACACTCCCCCCCGAAACCGAAGGCCCGCTGTATCCCCACCCCGCCGGCACCCGCCAAAGAACCTTCGCACCCTCCTCCGGCAAGTCCGTCCGAATCCCCTCTTCCCGCCAAATCCCATCCGCCTTCTCCCCCATCCACCGCGGCCAATCATCCGCCAATACAGCCGACACCAACCCCACACTTAAGAAAGCAACTTTTATCATGCCACCACCCTGCTCCCCCCACCCAAATTGTCAAACCGTAGCCACGATTTTGAACCTCACCCTCAACTGCAACCAGATGATCAAATCAACAACTCCCTCGTTGCCGCCCTCACCCGAATCCACTAACTCTATCCCATAAGTTAAGCCCCATCACCTCATGAATTTTCTATCCCGCCTCACCCTCCTCGGCCTCCTCTCCATCGGCGCCTCCCTCGCCGAAGACCCCCCCTCAAAAAAAGGCCTCTACCCCGACTCCGTCCCCGAACCAACCCACAAGGAAGTCCCCTACGGAAAATACAATCGCAACACCCTCGATTTCTGGAAAGCACCCTCGGACACACCCACCCCCGTCGTCATCTCCATCCATGGCGGCGGCTGGAATGGCGGCAGCAAAACCCACATCGATAAATACATCAACACCGCCGACCTCCTCGAAGCCGGCATCTCCGTCGCCGCCATCCACTACCGCCTCATCAAGCACTCCAAAGACCTCGCCCCTCCCGTGCAAGGCCCCCTCTCCGATGCCGCCCGCGCCCTTCAGTTCATCCGCAGCATGGCACACGAATGGAAGATCGACCCCACCCGCATCGCCGCCACCGGCGGTTCCGCAGGTGGCTGCACCAGTCTTTGGCTCGCCTACCATGACGATCTCGCCGACCCCGAAAGCAAGGATCCCGTCTCCCGCCAATCCACCCGCCTCTTCTGCGTCGCCGCCCTCCGCGCACAAACCACCCTCGACCCCAAACAAATGAAGGAATGGATCCCAAACAGCAAATACGGAGCACACGCCTTCGCCAAAAGCAGCTTCGACCAATTCCTCGCCGAGCGAGAAACCATCCTCCCCTGGATCAACGAATACTCCCCCTACGCCCTCCTCGATCCCGCCGATCCCCCCACCTACCTCTTCTTCCCCGTCGCTCCCGCAAAAGGCAGACCTGAAAAAGACCCCACCCACTCCGCCATCTTCGGAGTCGAACTTCAAAAACACTGCAAATCTCTCGGGGTCCCCTGCGAGCTCGCCTACCCCGGCGCGCCCAAGGTGAAACATGAAAGCCCCACCGACTACCTCATCGCCACTCTCAAGGCCCGCCCGTAACACCCCCGCCCCCCATCGCCGGGATCGTTCGCATCAAAATGATACCGGCTGACTGACCAACCCCCATCCCAATTGGGACCACCTGATTCTCTCCAGCGGAAATACTTCTTGCTCAGTGTGTATATTCAGCATACACACTAGGCTATGCCCGACGACCAACAGTCCATCGCTCTCCTGATCGGCCCCATTTCGGCCTCAGCAGATGGACCCCTCTACCAGCAAATCGTCAATGGCGTCGGCCGCGCCGTCAGCGAGGGACAACTCGAGCCCGGCTCCCCCCTTCCCTCTTTCCGCGTCCTCGCCGCCGACCTCCTCGTCTCTCTCATCACCGTCAAACGGGCCTACGAGGAACTCGAGCGCGATGGCATCATCTTCCGGCGCCAGGGACTCGGCACCTTCGTCGCCGACCGCGGAGACTCCGCCAGCCGCGCCGCCAAATCAAAAGCCGCCATCCAACACTTCGAAAACGGAGCGCGCGAAGCCGCCGAAGCCGGACTCAGCCTCCGCGAAATCCAACGCCTCGCCAAAGAAGCCATCGAAAAAATCAACCAGCAACGAAAATGAACATCGAAACCCAAACTCAAAACGCCATCGAAATCCGCGGCCTGCGCAAGCACTACTCCGGGTTCGATCTCGGCCCCCTCGATCTCGACATCCCCCGCGGATCCATCTTCGGATTCGTCGGCCCCAATGGCGCCGGAAAGTCCACCACCATCGACCTCATGTTCGGCATGGGCCGACCCGATGCCGGCACCATCACCATGCTCGGCCACGATCACCAAAAGGACGAGGTCGCCATCAAACAACGCACCGCCTACGTCAGCCCCGAACTCGAATTCGCCAACTGGGGAAAAATCCACAAAGCCATCCGCTTCGTCCGCGGCTTCTACCCCACCACCTGGGATGACGCCTACTGCGCCAAACTCCTCGACACCTTCCAGCTCGACCCCTCCGACCGCATCGGCACCCTCTCCTTCGGCTCCCGCACCAAGCTCTCCCTCATTCTCGCCCTCTCCCGACACCCCGAGCTCCTCGTCCTCGATGAACCCACCACCGGCCTCGACGCCCTCGCCAAACAGGAACTCTTCAGCGCCCTCCTCGAGCTCGTCGAGGACACCGAAAAAACCATCCTCATCAGCTCGCACAATCTCTCCGATCTCGAGCGCTTTGCCGATCACATCGCCATCATCAACGACGGCACCCTCCTCCACTCAGGCCCCATGGACAAGGTCATCGATCCCTTCTCCATCGTCGACTTCACCCTCCCCTCCGCCGCCCCACTCCCCTCCGGAAAAGGCCTCACCCTCATCTCCCGTCAAGCCGATCACGCCAGAGTCCTCGTCGATCGCGCAGCCGATGGCCTAGCCCGGCTTGAAGCCGCCGGAGCCACCAACCTCCACCAGAGCACCGTCACCCTCGAAGAACTCTTCATCTCACTCCTGAAAAAATGAACCCCGGACAAACCCTCGTCATCCGTGACTACCTCCTCCGCTACAAGTGGTGCTACCTCGCTGGCGTCATCCTCCACTTCGTAATCGCCATCGCCCTCACCCACGGCGCCGAAGTCCCCCTCATCGGCATGATCGCCAGCAGCGGCTTCCTCCTCGGCATGGACCTCATGCGCGGCGGAAATTCCAGCGCCCGCACCCTCCTCGCCCTTCCGCTCACCGCCCCCCAACTCGCCCGCGCCTGGCGCTACGTCGCCTTCACCATGCCCGTCGTCCTCTACTTCATCGTCCTTACCCTGGGCGTCCTCACCGGTCTCGCCACCGGCGGGAGGGATCTTTCCCTCGCCGAGTTCGGCATGTTCGCCTTCCTCCAGACCGGCATGCTCGGCCTCTTCTTCTTCGCCCTCACCGGCCTCCAAACCCAACCCTCCCCCGGCGCACCCCTTCTCGAAAAGGCCACCAATCTCTTCTTCGGCCTCCTCTGGGGCTTCTCCATCCCCGCCGTTACCTTCACCCAAAACCTGAGCGGAACCAGCATCCTCGATACATCCCCCGCCCACCTCGCCGTCTGGACCTTCCTCGCCATCGTCACCATCGCCGGATACTTCCGCGCCGAAACCCTCGTCCATAACAGAGCATCCTCCAAAAAACTCGCCCCCTCGGCCCGTCGCCCCTCCCCCTCCGGAAACAACATGCCCTGGCAAGGCTTCGGCGCCCTCCCCTACTACGCCCTCATCTTCGGCTCGCTCACCGGACTCTTCTTCGTCGTCATGCTCACCTTCACCTGGTTCATCATGAATGAATTCCTCGGCCTCAATGGCACCGAACAAGACGGCAACACCGGTGGAATCCAACTCAACATGTTCTTCACCATGATCGGCATGGTCTCCATCTTCCAGATCTTCCCCATGCTCCGCTCCCTCCGCACCCTGCCCCGGCGCCTCACCTCACTCACCACCTTCATCATGCTCTGGCCCCTCTTCCTCATCCTCGCCCTCGGCCTTGTCACCTTCTCCGCCCACGCCGCCCTCACCAACTCACCCTTCAACCTCCCCTCCTTCCTCTCCAGCGCCGCCGGAGCCTGCACCATCCTCATCGCCATCCCCTTCTTCCTCCGCTTCGGACTCAACTTCCTCACCGTCTTCGGCATGATCCTCATCGCCTCCTTCTCCGGTAATGCCGGCCTCCTCCTCAGCAGCGTCTGGAAGATCGATCTCACCTCCCATCTCACCCTCCTCACCTCCGCCCTCACCCTCATCCTCGCCATCGTCTGGATCACCACCTACCGCACCCTCGGATCGGAACACCCCTGGCGCGCCAACCGCTTCGCCATGGGCCTCATGAAACGCCCTTCCTGAATCCCCAAAGTTCGGAGTTCAACTCCGCCCGCTTTTGTCCTAAAAGAAGCCCAACACAAATCCCATGTTGCTCAAATCACTCCTCTTCCTCACCACCACCGCCATGGCCCTCGCCGCTCCCCTCACCTTCGAAGGCTCCGACGGCCCCGGTAATGGCAAGCACATCGTCTTCATCGCCAACGACCACGAATACCGCTCCGAGGAAACCTGCCCCCTCATCGCCAAAATCCTTGCCAAGCACCACGGCTTCAAATGCACCGTCCTCTTCGGCCTCGATGAAAACGGACACATCAAGGGCGGCGGCACCCCCATCCCCCATATCGACATCCTCAAGGACGCCGACCTCCTCTTCTTCTACACCCGCTTCATGAAACTCCCCGATGAACAGGTCGATGCCCTCGTCGATTACTACGAGCGCGGCGGACCCACCATCGGACTCCGCACCTCCACCCATTGCTTCAATGGCCAAAAAGGCAAGTGGGCCAAGCTCAACTTCAACTACGAGGGCGACGACTACCTCGGCGGACTCGGTGAACAAATCTACGGCAACACCTGGCACCACGACCGCGGCCAGGGCCACTACGGACAGAACCATAAAAAAGGCGCCCGCCTCTCCCCCATCCCCGGCACCAGCCACCCCATCCTCACCGGCGTCTCCCCCATGCACGCCTACTCCGGAGCTTACATCTCCCAGCCACCCGCCGGCTCAACTCCTCTCCTCAATGTCCAGGTCCTCAAGACCTTCGGCCCCGGCGATGAACTCGAAGAAGGAAAAGAAACCGTCAACGCCGGCTGGACCCGCGACCACTACGTCGCCCCCTCCGGCGCCAAAAAGGACGCCCGCGTCGTCTACACCTCCTTCGGAGCCTCCGAGGACCTCGCCGACGAAAACGCCCGCCGCTTCCTCGTCAACTCCACCTTCTGGGCCCTCGGCCTCGAGGACAGCATCAAGCCCGACCTCAACGTCTCCTTCGTCGGCGGCTACAACCCCTCCCCCTACACCACCGGTGCCTTCTTCCGCTTGAACGTCAAACCGTCCGACCTCACCGGCTGGGACAGCTCCGTCATGCCCGTCGGCTCAAAACTCAGCGGCCTCGACACCAATAACAAAAAGATGAAAAGCCGCATCTACAGCGTCCTCAGCCCACGCCCCGCCATCGTCGAACAAATCAAAAAATCAGACCCCGACTTCAACCTCGAGGACTACAAACCAACCCCCGCTAAGAAGTAAACCCTCCTTGAAATTCAGGCTCCACAGGCCACCCCACCAAAACCCAGGGCACCCCCTGGGTTTTTTCGTCAAAAATAACCCTCGCTGTAAAGTTCCTCCCACTCCCCTTGTTGAAAGCATCAGGGGTAGGCCTTGCCATCACCACCTGCGCCATCGCCATGACGTCCACAGCAGAGGCCGCCACCATGCTCTATTACGATAGTGTTGCTGCTGGCTCAGCTGACGCCCTTGACCGTATCGATTCTCAAACCGATAACACGTTGATCTCCACTTCAGCGGCAAGCAGTTCCCTTGGAAACAGAGGAACCTACGCCGGCACAAACACCCAAACAGCAGTTCAGGGCCTCGGTGATGGCACAGACAAAATGTTCCGCTTCGGGCCAAACACCGATGGTGAAGGAACATTGAATGGCGCCCTTAATGTAGGGCACATGAGTCTTGGTCCATATCTCGAGGTCAGCTTCACCGCAGCTCAGACCATCGCCCTCGAAAGCCTGTCCTTCAATCTCTTCGTGAACTCACAAGATGCCGCAAATTACGCCGCACGTGATGTCGGTCTTTTTGTGAAAGTCGGAACTGACGCATTCTCTCAATTTGGCGATCTTGATCTTACTTTAGGAAGAGGGGACCAAGGGGAATCCTTATTCTCCGATAACCGCACCGTAAACGCAGGAGAAGAGGTGATTCTTCGTCTCACCTTTACGGATAAGACCAAAACCGGCACTAATCTCCAATCAGCCACGCGCATCGGAGCGATCAATATTTCAGGTGTTGCCGTTCCCGAGCCTTCCTCGGTCATGCTCGGTGGTTTGAGCCTCCTCGCCTTGCTTCGCCGTCGCCGGTAAGCGTCGTATCGAAGTTGAAACTCACCACCGGCTGGCTTGCGACTCGCAGCCAGCCGGTTTTTTTTCCCTCCCATCCCAATCTTCATGACCCCAGCTGATCTGCCTCGTAAGAGCCTCCTTTTCATCTCCTCGCTCCTCCTCGGCATGTCCGTCACTCGGGCCAACACCATCCTCTTCTACGATAGCGATGGCGCAAACAACCTCAGCCGCATCGCCTCCCAGACCGATGCCGCATTCGTCACCAGCTCGGATGCCACCACCTCGCTCGGAACCGCCGCCAGCTACCACAGCACCCACGCCAGCCAATCCCACACCGTCACCCTCGGAAGCCAAAACGACCTCCAGTTCAACTTCGGCACCGGCATTGTCAACGGCACCGCCCGGGAATCCTTCGACAACGGCATCTGGCTCGGCACCTCTTTCGTCGCCGCCCAACATCTCGCTCTCGATGAGATCTCCTTCAATCTCTACAACAACTCAAATAGCGGATCCAGCTACTCCGCGCGCGATGTCGCCGCCTTCGTCAGCATCGGCACCTCCGGCATCTTCACCCAATTCGGAACCACGCACGATACCACCACCGGAAACGGCAACCAGGGCACCATCACCTTCACCGATTCCTTCTCCGCCTTCCTCGGCCAGACCGTTCACATCCGCCTCGCCTTCACCGCCCGCACCCGCCCCAATCAGGACGGCCAAGGAGCCACCCGCGTCGGCAGCCTGAATATCTCCGCCATCCCCGGCACCGGCCCCACCCTCACCGTCGATACCACCCTTCCCGCCTCCGGCCCGGTGAGCCATCCTGATAACACCAGCTACACCACCACCTTCGGAGCCTTCTCCGCCAACCCCTACTTCGCCCGCGGCCAAACTTTCACCACCGCAGACACCGGCGACGCCAACACCCAATGGAATGTCACCGAAATCGCCCTCCGCTCGAAAGCCCTCCGCAATTTCGGCCCCGGCGACAACATCCGCCTCTGGGTCTTCGAATGGCTCCCCTCCGCCAATGCCAATGACGATTCCAACTGGACCACCAACGCCGGCCTCGTCGAAAGCGATGGCCTCAGCGATGGCGACCCGCTCGACGGCACCACCATGGGCGCCGTTCTCGTAGATGGCCTCGATTACTCCCTCCCCGCCTCCATCGCCGATGGCGACTACCTCCATTTCGGAATCCCCAACGCCCTCACCCTCAACGAGAACTCTGCTTACGGCACCTTCTTCGAGTTCATCGATGCCGATGGAGCCACCGGAGACACCGACGTCCGCCTCGGCATCGGAAACGCCTCCTACCCAGGCGGCTCCATGCTCCGCACCACTGACACCACCAACACCTCCTTCACCCAGGACCTCACCCTCTTCGTCTCCGGCACCCCCATCCCCGGCCCGCCATCCAGCGACCTCTCCCTCGCCTCCCCCTTCCAGGAGGGCATGATCCTCCAACGAGACAAACCCATCAACATCTGGGGCAACGCCCTCCCTTCAACCCCCGTCTCCGTCACCATTGATGGAAATAACGTCACCGGAAACTCCAACTCCACCGGCGCCTGGAAGCTCGAACTCCCATCCCTCACCGCCGGCGGCCCCCACACCCTCACCGTCACCAGCGGCCTGGAAACCATCACCCTCACCGACGTCCTCATCGGCGACGTCTGGTTCGCCTTCGGCCAGTCCAACATGGTCCGCCCCCTCAGCGAGATGGACAACGCCTCCTTCTACACCAGCGCCATCACCGGCGGAGACCTCCCCATCCGCTGCCTGAAAATCACCCAACGCGCCGCCACCTCACCCCAGGACTCGGGCTCCATGACCTGGCTCAATAACAGCAACCCCGGCTCATGGACCTCCGTCGGCGCCGTCTTCGCCTACCGCATGCACCAGGCCACCGGCGTCCCCACCGCCATCATCTGGGCCGCCTGGGGAAGCACCTCCATCGAAGGCTGGATGCCCCTCGAAATGACCGCCCAATTCCCGCACTTCGATGCCATCATGGACGACTACTACGCCAACGACCAAGCCAACGTCATCGCCCAACTCAACGGCACCCAAATCTACAACGACGTCTACATCCGCACCCGTCCCAACATCGTCTACAACCAGATGGTCCACCCCCTCCTCCCCTTCGGCATCTCCGGATTCCTTTGGTATCAGGGCGAGTCAAATGCCGGCACTATCGAAAACTGCGCCCAATACGGTTTCACTCTCCCCGCCTTCGTCACCGAATACCGCCAACGCTTCGCCCAAGGCGATCTCCCCTTCCTCGGCGTCCAACTCCCCTCCGTCACCCGCACCCTCTGGCCCTGGTTCCGCGAAGCCCAGGACCAACTCACCACCATCCCCAACGCCCACATCGCCGTCACTCTCGATACCGGAAGCACCGCCGGAAACGTCCACCCGCTCGATAAAGAACCCATCGGAATCCGCCTCTCTCTCCTTGCCCGGAAGTATCAGCAAAACGAAGCCATCGAAGCCCACGGTCCCCGCTTCTCCTCCCTCGCCCTCTCCGGAAACCAAGCCACCATCACTTTCACCAATGCCACCGGCCTTACCGTCTCAGGCGCCTCCGGCACTCCCGCCACCTTCGAGCTCGCCGGAACCGACCAGTTCTTCCACCCCGCCACCTCCGCCACCATCGGCGGAAACACCGTCACCATCAGCTCCTCCTCCGAGCCCAACCCCGTCGCCGTCCGCTACGCCTGGTCCCCCGCTCCCAAGGACCAACTCAATCTCGTCAACAGCGACAACCTCCCCGCCGCCCCCTTCCGCACCGACTCCTTCCCCCTCCCCGGACTCGGCGCCCAAGCCCCTCAAAGCATCAACGACGCCTTCGACACCCCCCGCGACCAAACCCTCAACGTCCCCGCACCCGGAATCCTCGCAAATGACATCGACCTCAACCGCGACCCCCTTAACCCCACTCTCCTTACCGACGTCAGCTTCGGCACCCTCGCCCTCCTCCCCGATGGCTCCTTCACCTACAGCCCCGACCATGGCTACGCCGGTCCCGACTCCTTCACCTACCGCATCAACGACGGAGCCCTCAACTCAGCGGAAGCCACCGTCACCCTCAACGTCACCGGACAAAGCACCCGCTACTACCTCTGGAAATCCGCCATCACCTGGGGTGCAAATGACGACTCCCTCACCGCCGATCCCGATGGCGATGGCACCATCAACTTCCTCGAGTTCGCTTTCGACCTCGATCCCCTCGTTCCTTCAGCCGCCGGCCTCCCCACCTACACCCAAAACGGCGCCGACACCTCCTACCAATTCAACAACGCCCAACCCGGCCTCACCTACGAAATCCTCCTCTCCCCCGACCTCGAAACCTGGTCCGACCCACCCTTCGCCACCCTCACCAGCGCCGACCCCACCCCCGTCACCATCCCCGCAAACCAAGCCGCCAACGGCAATCTCTTCATCCGCCTCCGCGTCTCCGAATAACCACCCGCAGAAAAAGAATCTCCAAAAGCTCCCCCCAATAAAGGCGGGAGCTTTTTTGTGCCCACCCTTCCCCAAAAAATAAAATTCAAACTCCGCCCCCCTCCCCACATTCCCCCCTCAACCGATCCTCTCAAATTTCGTGATCAAATCTCAAATTTCAACTCTCCTCTCTCTCCTTCTCTTAAGTTCGTGTTCATTGTTCGCTGCTCAGAGTTCAACCCGCCCCAACATCATTCTCATCTACGCCGACGACATCTCCGCCCGCGAACTCCCCATCTACGGCTCCTCCACTTGGTCCAAACCCACCGGCGGCGACACCACCGATCCCCAATTCCGCGCCCACACCCCCGTCCTCGACCAACTCGCCCGGGAAGGCTGTTACGTCACCAACGCCTGGGCCTCCGTCGTCTGCTCCCCCAGCCGCGCCATGATGATGACCGGCCGCTTCGCCCACCTCCACAAATGGTGGAATAATAGAAACGTCGGCAGCTACCTCGACGAAAACGGCAAGCCCGCCAAGTGGCCCCTCTACAAATCCTCCCCCGAACTCCTCATCGGCCACGTCGCCCAAAAAGGCGGCTACCAAACCTACTGGTCCGGCAAAACCCAAATGCCCGGCGACCTCACCGCCTACGGCTTCCACGAGGGCTGCTTCACCCCCGGCAACCTCTCCGACACCGATAACCCCTTCACCGATTTCAAGCACTACTACAAAAAGATCGACGGCGAGCGCATCCTCTTCAACTCCGACACCGACCTCCCCGTCGACACCTACCAGCAGCACGGCTGGTATTTCTACCCCCACGTCCGCCTCATGAATCACGGCGGAAAAAGCGGCCTCCAGTGGTGGCCCAACACCCCCGGGTCCATCGCCGACTTCGGCCCACACACCTACGGACCCGACGTCGAGCTCGACTTCATCTTCGACTACATGGAGCGCCAAAAGGCCGCCGACAAACCCTTCTTCATCTACCACACCAGCCACCTCGGCCACGACGCCTTCGACTGGCTCAACCCCGCCTCCACCAGCAAATGGCCCGGCACCCCCGTCATCAAGTGGGACGGCAAAAAATACACCCGCACCCAGCCCAAGATCACCGGCGACAAGGGCGTCTATGACACCCACGGCACCGTCACCCCCTCCGGCATCCACCACCACGTCAACTACCTAGACTACCAGGTCTCCCTCTACCGCAACAAGCTCGAGGAAATGGACATCGCCGATAACACCATCCTCATCTTCTGCGCTGACAACGGCACCTCCGGCTACGGCAAGAACTCCAGCGACCGCTCCAAGGGCGTCCACGTCCCCCTCATCATCCTCGCCCCCGGCATGACCAGGCACGGCCGACAGGACGTCCAGGTCTCCATGGCCGACTTCCTTCCTACCATCGCAGAAATCGCCAAGGTCGACCTCCCGGCCGACTTCGAGATCAACGGCAAGTCCCTCGTTCCCTTCCTCTTCGGTCAGGAAAAAAGTCACCGCGACTTCCTCTACGGCTACAACTCCGCCGACCAAATTGTCCGCGGCTCCCTCGTCATGAAGGACGGTAAGGACCGATGGTGGGACGTCTCCCGAACCCCCGCCGACCTCATCTCCTTTCCCCAAATCACCGACTGGTCAAAAATCACCCCCGGGCACCACGCCGAGCGCGACCGTCTCATCGAGACCATCAAACCCTTCAGCATGAAACTCACCGGCCGCGATGCCCCCGGCTTCATCCCCAAAAACACTCCACAACCCAAGCCCAATAAGGAGAGCGGATAAAATGCCCTAGGGGACATTCCTTTCCGATTCCCCCAACCAAGCTACTCAACCTCTCTACTGCCCTGCGGCTCTGCGTGAGCCCCTCATCAGCCACCATTCCGTCTTACTTCTTCTCACGAAATCGAGCTTAGCTGAACAGCATTCGATTCAATCCCGAAAACGAAGTTCGCACCAAGGACATTCAAAAATCTTTAGAACCACCCCTCAACCCAAGTACCGCAATGATTGATAAGAGCTTACTCCCACTCGTCGCCTGTATTGGCTTCGCCTGCACTTCTTACGCAGAACAGCCGAATGTTTTGCTCATTATGGTCGACGACTTGAACGACTATACTGGCTACCTGGGCGGCCACCCACAGGCGATCACGCCGAACATGGACGCGCTGGCAGCGAGCGGCACCCGCTTCGTCAATGCACACACGAACGCGCCGATCTGTGCACCCTCCCGGGCGAGCTTGTTCACAGGGGTGTATCCACACACCTCACACAACTACTGGTTCGATGAATGGAATGAGAACGAGGTGCTCAAGAACTGTAAACCTCTGGGCCAGTTCATGAAGGACAACGGCTACCAAACCTACGGCACAGGCAAGTTGATGCACACACCGTATTTAGACAACTGGACCGAGCATGGCATCGATAATTACCCCGGACCGTTTCCGTTCGATGGAAAAAAGCCGACCGGCCACCCATCCATACCAGAGCCATTTCGTAACTTGGGCCAGATCGATGGCGTTTACGCCTCCCTCGCAGACGTCCCCAATGTGCCTGCTTCAGGCGACCGCCCTGGGCACAATGGCTGGGTCATCAATTGGAGAACACCTTTCAAATACGTCAGCGAAGACGACCGCGACCTAATGAATGATGAGATTCAAGCGAACTGGACCATCGAACGCATGCAAAAGTTGGCAAAGCAAAAGGACGACAAGCCATTCTTCCTCGCAGTTGGATTCATTCGCCCACACACGCCGCTCGTTGCACCACAGAAGTATTTCGACATGTATCCGTTGGAAACATTGAAACTCGCGCCCATTAAGGAGAACGATCGCGACGATACATATTTTGAAACCATTCTACAGAGCTGGACTCCAAAATGGTATAGTCACTACAGTCTCATGACTGAGTCTTATGAAGATGTGAATGAGGGCCTACTCAAGCACCTTCAAGCCTACCTTGCCTGTGTCACTTTCGTAGATGATCAAGTCGGCAAAGTCTTAGATGCACTCGAAAAGAGCCCGTTTAAAGACAACACCATCGTGATCCTGGCCAGCGACCATGGCTATCACCAAGGCGAGAAACAATATCTCTACAAAAACTCCCTGTGGGAAGAAGCCACACGCGTGCCTTTGATCATCCGCACTCCAGCGATCGAAGGAAGCGCGGGGCAGACAATCGAGCACCCTGTCGCACTCATCGATATCTACCCAACGATCGCTGACTTATGTGGCCTTGCTGACAAGGACAACAAGCTCAATAAAAACGGTGTCTCATTGGATGGCCACAGCTTGAAGCCATTCCTCAAAGAAGGTGAAAATGCAGAATGGAGCGGCCCCGACGTCGCACTAACAATGGTCATGACACCTCGGCCTAAGGAAGATCCAATTGAGCACAGCTACGCAGCGCGTTCTAAAGATTATCGCTACATTTCCTATGTCAGCGGCAGGGAAGAGCTCTACGACCACACCAATGATCCTAGAGAATGGACCAATCAGGCGGACAACCCCCAGTACGCTGAAATCAAAGCTGAGTTAAAAGGGCAAATCGAAGCACTCGTCGGCGGCGATCTCGATCAAAGAACCTTCGAACCAACTCGCACAAAGTGATTGCACAATGAGGGGGCGGACCGGAATGGCACGTAGTTAAGGGCGATTTCAAGGGATTCGGAAAGGAGTCGCGGCGCCCTCGCCGCTTGGATGGTCGGGTCTTTGGGTGACAAAAGGAGAGACTTGGCTGAAGGCACGCGAAACCAAGCGGCAGGGGCACGGCAAATCATCACCTTGGAAAAATCTATCTCGCCGGGAATGCCATCACACGCCCCTTAAGCCGGTGGTTTCACGGAGAAATCTAGAGCTAAAAAATCGCTTAACTATGTGCCATTCGAGACAAACCTTTTATAGGTTATGCATTAGTCAGGCTCCCTTTCGGTCGGTTAGCCTGTAGACCTCATCCTGGGTCTCAAAGCCGCTCAGCGCCCACTTTTGCTGCCCTTTCGTTTCTTCTTCACCACGAAACACCGCTTGGCCCAGTCCTGATAAAGCGCGCCCATCGTATTTACTTTTGCAGGCATATGCGTAGCCAGGTTATTCAATTCGCTGCGATCCACCTGCATATCGTAGAGCTCCCAGGGCTTTCTCTTTCCATAGGATGGTTCTCATGCCCCTCTCCGCCCAAAGAAGATTTCCAGCAGCCAGTCCCCTATGACTGGAAAATGAGATCGAGAAGTAAGGCCTCTATGTTTTGACGGCCGCGACCACTGAGATCTCCACCAAGAGTTCCGCCCGTGCCATCCGAGCCTCCACACAGGCTCGCGCGGGCGCATATCCTTCTGGCACCCAATCGTCCCAAACGGCATTCATGGCGGCAAAATCCTTCATGTCCCGCACATAGAGGGTTGCGGAAAGAAGGTGCTCCCGATCGGAGCCAGACTGAAGCAGTAGCTCATCCACTTTTTCAAGCATCGTGGCGGTCTGTTCCGTGATCCCTTTGCTGGAATCTTTAGCGACCTGTCCGCACAAATAAATGGTATCGTTGTGAATGACAACGCGGCTCATCCGCGGCTTTGTCTCCTGTCGCTGAATGCTCATGGCAGGGTCATATCCATTTGGGGCGATCAAGCGAGGGAGAAAGCGGGGATCGGCTTGGACTTGTCCGCAGAAGAGGCTGGAGCTACCTCCGCATCTTTTTATTTCACGGTGACTTATTCCGCCAATAATTCGGATAACATCAATTTTTTTCCAGAGCGAAATGTTGGGCTCGGCGGGACAAATACGCAAGTAGGTGGCAGTGAAGTGCTCACAGTTGCCATGGGAACCCCGTATCCCGGCTCTCTGAATCGAAAGCATTTGCCGCCATTGCTGAAAAGCGCCCGGCTTCTCTCCCAAATCGTGCAGCGCACTTCTCAATCGTTGAAAAGACTCATTGGTCTCTTTTGAAACTCGGAGTGGTCTTAGGGGGCAAATTTCACGGAGAAAAAGCGCGCTTGATCGGGAGTAGCAATATCAAAACTTGTGCTAGCCTCGGTAGGGTGTGCGGGAATGTTTGCGGTGTAAACGGGCCATTGTGATCTCGGGGTGTCAAGAGTCTCACTGGAGACAAGGTCGAAGGTGAGGCCTGGGACGGAAGGCCACGTCAGACGAAAATCTCCCGAGGGGGTCTTCGCGTAGGAGGAACGAAAGGTGTCAGCGCGAACGTCGATCTGGAAATTAATGGAGTCTGTGGCCCCATTCTCATCTTCGACCTCGATGATAAAAGCGTGAGTTCCAAGATCCGCAAGGGACGGTGAACCGGTGAGTAAACCATTGATATCAATGGCGAGCCAAGCCGGGCCAGAGATGATGCGATAGGTGAGCGTTTCTCCCGCGAAAGAGGAAGTTGTTAGATTGAGATCGTCGAAGCTACTGGCAATCTGCTCATCGAAATTGAGCGTGATCGAGGCCTCATTCTGGGAGAAAAAACTGAGGGAGTGTGTCGTGAAGGTGAACACCCCAGCGAGATCTCGGAAGCGCTCGTCGTTGCTGGTAGCAGTGATGGTGAGAGGATTCGCAATCGAGGGAGGAAATCCGCCGTTGCTCGCAAGGACGAGTGATTCAAGCCCACCTCCGTTTCCAAAGATGTAGGTTCCAGCGGTCCCCCACAAATTGTCGAAGCCTTGGAAGTCGTATGAGAACGCTTCGGGGGACCCCGTCACGCGCACGTTTTCAAAAGTGATGCGCAAAGCCTCCCCACTCTGAAGGAAGCGACCATCAGTCAGCCCTCCAATCTCGATATTCGAAGCTTCGACGAGGGCGTTCGCACCAAGCGTGGCGGTCGACTCGTTTCCGTTGATGGTGAAACTTCCGCCAGTGAAGCCTTCCACGCGAATATCCCAAGCGAGGCTATCATCACCTTCTCCGAATGAATCGAGGCTGAGGCCATCGACCGAAAAAGTGTAAATGAGATCGTTGCCAATAGTGGCGCGCGTGATGCTCAGATCGGGGTCATTGAGAACAGCATCACCATTAATTTTTCCGCGAGACAAGTCGCCTCGGAGTTCGTTGAAGCTGAAATTTTGGCTCAGACTCCGGGGAATGACTGGAATTTGGAGTTCCGCTAAATCGACCTCACCCTTGCCGTCGGAAACGAGAAGAGTGAAAAGGTTGTCGCCAATATGAGACGTCGAAGGCATGCCGGAGAGATCGCCGCTCTCAGTGATAGAAAGCCATCCGGGCCCCTCGATGAGTGCGAAGGTCAGGGTGTCCCCATCGAGATCGCTCGCGAACTTGGCCACGTTTTCAGTATAGAGCTGGTCAGGGTGCCTCGCGGCAAAGAGATAGCTCTCAGCGCTCAACTCGGGCGCGACATTGGACTGGCTCATTTCAGTCAAAATCTCCTGAAGTCTGGTCATGGGCGTGGAGCGCAAGACCGACTGACTGTCATTGATATCGAGGTTCCAAGTCCAAGCTCCTCCCGCATTGAGACAGCGCTCCATCCAATCGGCTCCTTGTTCTGCGCTCCAAACCACAGGTCCGGAATTCCAACGATCCTGCATCGCCATAAACATGTGGCCGAGGATGGGTTGCTGGTTGAGGTCGCTGAGGAAGCCGTTCGTTGATGCCTCGATGGGGTAGAGGAGGTAGTCGAGATTGACGGGGTCACTGGGGGGCGCTTGGGAGAGAGCAATGGGATGCCCGTCGGCGAAGTCACTGATCCCCCCAAGACCAACATTAAAGGTGATTGTGCTATCTGGATTGTAGCTGAGGCAAATGTTTTTCAGGAGCGCGGCACTGGACGCGGTGATCGCGTTCGCCCCGTTATCGAACCACCAGCCATCAACGAGAGTTCCGTATCGCTGCGCGAACTCATCGATAACCACCTCTGCAAAAGCTTGTCGATGGATGTCCTCGTTCACCGAACCATATTCCTGCAAGACGTGAGCCTCCCAGTTGTCCATTGCTACCGAAGTCCAGACTCCGGCGGTGGGATCATAAACAGCATCGTAGGCTTTCTCGGCGCCGTGTTTGAGCATTGCGGGGCCCTGGGTGGCGACGTAAGCAATCACGGGAATCCCTTGGGCCTGAAATGCGGTGGCGAGCTCGCTAAAAAGATCACGACCGCTCGGGGGCGTTGCGGTCGGGTTAATCGAGCTGATGACGGAATGGGGGGCGATGTAAGTATCTCCGTGTGCGGCGTCGGTGAGATTAAAGAGGACATAACCGACATCAGGAATCGCACTCACCTGAGTGACGAGGGTCGCGGCATTGAAGTTTTCAACATTGCTCCAATCGGAGGGGTTCGCGACGATGCGAAAACCAACCCCCCATTTTCCCGACATCCAATCGGCTTGGTGTTGGCCTTGCACTACGGAGCAGAGAATCAACAGGAAAAGCGGAATGAAGAAAATTCTAAAGGAGAATAGAGCCTTCATGAGAAAGAAGTTACGAGGGTTCTATCGATTTCCGGGAGACGAAAAGCAAGCCCATTCGATGACCTGGAAGCAGAAAAAAATATATGTAACACTGCTTCGAATTTAAATAGAGATGAACGAGTTTAGGGGAGGTTTGTAAGAAGCCAGCCACTTCGACTCAGCGCGGGCTCTTCTTGCCCTTTCGTTTCGTCTTCACCACGAAACACCGCTTGGCCCAGTCCTGATAAAGCGCGCCCATCGTTTTTACTTTTGCAGGCATATGCGTAGCCAGGTTATTCAATTCGCTGCGATCCACCTGCATATCGTAGAGCTCCCAGGGCTTTCCTTTCAAGGCAACGAGTTTCCACTTCCCTTGGCGCACTCCGCGATTTCCCTGATGCTCAAAGAAGATGGGTTTCGCCCTCGAGAAGGGCTTGCCCTGGAGGAGAGGAAGCAGGCTTTCACCTTCCATTGGAATAATCTCATGCCCCCTAAATGTCTTGGGATAAATGGCCCCGGAAATCTCAACGAAGGTTCTCATTAGATCAATCAAGTGGGTCGGCTCCGTCGCGATCCGGCCATTCATCGAGGCTGCGATTCCTTTCGGCCAATGTGCGATGAGAGGAGTCGAAATGCCGCCTTCGTGGATGAAGTTCTTATACTTCCGAAAGGGGGTGTCGGAAACGTTGGCCCAGCAGGTCCCGTAGTAGACCTCGGACTCAGCAGTGCCAGCTGCTCCCTTCCCGTTGTTACTCCCCATGAGAGCCGGACCGGACTGGCCGCCATTGTCGTGCAGGAAGAGAATCAGGGTGTTTTCATAGACTCCCATCTTCTTCAAGGACGTGATGATCTTGCCCACGTTCTGATCGACGCAGTCAATCATCGCGGCATAGACCGCCATCCTTTCGTCCTGCACCTCTCTCTCCTCATCCGAGAGCGTCTCCCAAGCAGGAATTCCCTCCCCGCGCGCGCTGAGCTTCAAAGACTCATCAATCACCCCAAGCTTCACCAATTTCCGGTAGCGATCTTCCCGAATCTCATCCCATCCGGCGAGATACTTGCCGCGATATTTTGCAATATCCCCCGGCTTTGCCTGAAGGGGAAAGTGAGGGGCATTGTATGCGAGATACCAGAAGAAGGGCTTCTTCTCCTTCACCGCATTTGCGACATACCGGATCCCCTCATCGGTAAAGGCGTCCGTGGTATACCAGCCTTCCGGGGGATCATTCTTTTTGTCGTAAATGATCTCCTTGTCCCTCACAATGTAGCGCTCTTGTTTCCACGAGGAAGGCCGGAAGAAGAAGCCGCCACCTTGCGGGCAGCCGTAGAAGTGATCGAACCCACGGCCCAAAGGCCACCACTCCCTCTGGGCATCGCCCATATGCCATTTTCCCGTGATGATGTTCTCGTATCCCTGCGGGCGGAGAACCTCGGCAATCGTGACACATCGCTCCATGAGCCGCCCCCGGAAACCGGGGTTCTCTGGACCTTCGTCCGACGTTAACAAGCCCATCCCGGCCTGATGCGCATACAGCCCCGTCATCAAACTACTCCGCGTCGGCGAGCACCGGCTCGTATTATAAAACTGCGAAAAGCGGACGCCCTTCTTCGCCAGCCCGTCGAGATTCGGAGTCGCAATCTCACTCCCGTAACAACCCAAATCCGAGTAGCCCATATCATCCGTCATGATCACGACGATGTTGGGCTTCGCTTCCTTCGCCCCCGCAACTGAGGCCGAAACCATGCTCAACGAAACGAGTAAAGAAATGAGCGAGGTTTTAAGATTAATCATGAATTGAGGACGTCATGGAGGCGGACTCCAATTCAGCGAATTCAGCGCGTTTTCCAAAGAACGATCTCATTGATGTCGTTCTGAGCTTCAGCGCCATCGGTGCTGCGGCCGCGTGCCACGTCAGACTCCAACTGCGCGAGTAACTTGGCCGCGACGTCGGGGTGTGACTGGTAGAGATTCTTCGTCTCACCGGGATCGGCCTCCATATCATAGAGCTGTGCCTTCGGGCTCCCTTTGGGCACTTGATTTTCTTTGGGCGAAGACCACCCACCGGAGCCCTTCGCCAGGAGCAACTTCCACTTGCCCATGCGATAAGCGAAGTGACCTGAAAAGGAATGATGAATCAATCCGGCCCGCGTCGAAATGATTGGCTTACCCGATAAGGCGGGGAGAAAACTCACGCTATCTTCGGCACTACCTGCAGGCAAGGGCTGGCCCGTGATCTCTGAGGTGGTCGCAAAGAGATCTTGTAGGCCCATCAGCTGATCGCTCGTCGAACCTGCCACGATCTGTCCGGGCCAACGGACCACGAAAGGGACACGGTGCCCGCCATCCCAGAGGTCTGCCTTCGAGCCACGAAAACCGGCACTCACGAGATGGCCCATTTTCTTTAGCTCGGGAATGTTGGCTCCTTTGGAGGTTCCATTGTCGGCAGTGAAGATGATGAGGGTGTTTTTGGTGAACCCATGCTTCTCCAGGGCGGCCATAATTTCCCCCACCCCGTCGTCGGTCTGCATCACAAAATCCGCGTGCTTATTGAGCCCACTTTTCCCCTGCCATTCCTTGGTCGGAACAACCGGTGAGTGAGGCGAGCCGTAAGGCACGTAGAGAAAGAACGGAGTCTCTTTATCGGTGGATCGCCGGTCGATATACTCAACCGCCTTCCGGGTCAGTCGCGGCAACATGTGGATCTCCTCTTCGTGAGTAATCACGGTGTCGTTTTCGATCACGCCCTTCATGTCACCGGCATGGTGGAAGCCGTGATAGTAATCGAAGCCCCGGGTGAGTGGGCCATCGGGAATTTTACTTCCGACGGGTGCGAGGGTTCCTCTTTTTGCATTCCCTTTTCGTTTCAGGATTTTACCTGTATCCGGATCGGCATACTGGAAGTCGAGATGCCACTTGCCGACGATCCCGGTGTGATATCCCTGCGCTTGCAGAAAGCTCGCCACCGTTGGTCGATCTTTCACAATGAGGTTCGGGTCGAAGCCTTGAACCACCCCTTTTTGCAAGGTCGTCCGCCAGCTGTAGCGCCCGGTCATGAGCCCGTATCGAGTGGGCGTGCAAACGGAAGAACCGGAATGTGCATCGGTAAAGATCATTCCCTCACGCGCGAGCTGATCCACCGACGGGGTTTTGATTTTTCCGTTTTTCGGATTCAGAATCTGGATGTCTCCATAGCCAAGATCATCGGCCATGATAAAAACGATGTTCGGCTGTGATCCTGCAAAAAGAGCCGCCACCGAAGCGACTGATGCCAACAAGGAAGCGAGTGAGGTTTTGTAGAATGATCCCTTCATGATTTTTAAAAGTGTTCCTCAGTTTGCGAACGACAGCACGACCTTATCCAGAATCGGCTTCGATTTGTTGTCGGTGGTATCCGTTATACGAACTTCAAACTGAAAGCCGTAGCCTTTTGGCAACCTGGAGAGGTCCATCGTTGCGGAGGTCTTTTGAATCTGCTTCGCGAAGCCTGGAGTGTAGTCGTATCGCTCTTTCACCATCTGCCAATCGGACCATTGGTCTATTCTCGCATCGTTGTCGGTATCAACTCCGACCCGCACCTCGACGGTGTCGACCCATGGGCCGGGACTCACAAAATCCTTCGCGGTTTGCGTCGCGATGTAGAAACGTCCCTCGGCAAAGATGATGTCCGGATCCGGATGCCCTTGGCCAATGTTGCCACACCACTCGAAGGGTCCGTCAATGCTCGAGGCTGTGAACCAGCCCACACTCATGGACTGCTTTCCATGCCCACCGATCGGGTCAAAATCGCAAAAAAGGTAGTGCTGCCCGCCGATCGCGATTGCAGCCCAATCGCCATAAGCATTTTGCTCGGGATCGTGGATTTCATACTCCCCAAAGGCGATCATCTCCCCTGCTTTGATCCGGTGCTGGGGAACATCAACCGGTGCCGGCTTGGCAGGGTAATTCTTGGGATCATCCCGGTGCCAGTGTGGATGGGGATACTCGGCAAACTTACCCGTCGGCTTCGTCCGTTCATCGACAGGCGGCGCCAGAATCTTAAAATCCTTCATCCCATCCTCACTCACCGCATGCATCGCCAGCGGAGAATCCCAGGCATGGGTCGAGGCATTGATCGGGCTCCAATCCTCGAGAATGAGGTGAAATTTTCCGTCCAAACCACGAATGATGGCCGAGTCCGATCCATCCGATGGATCCTTGAAGGCCATCCCCATTTCTTCGCCGGCAAGACCATCGGTGAGATCGTGATCAATCACGAGATGCGGGTCCTGGTCATTCGGGAAATCATAATAGATGTAAGCTTTCCCATCGACAAACTCCGCCGAAGTCACACACCCGCGCTTGGTCACCTGTCCGTGGTGCACCCAGTTAACCATATCCCGACTCTGCCAGGCGTGGTAGCCGCCCTTGCTTTTCTTGAGCCCCCCCGGTGCCTTGAATTCATTCTGAACCGGGGTGGTGAGCAAGGGAATCTTGAAGCCATCCAGGGTCGCTGGCTTCGCTTCAAACACCGCCGCCTTCTTCCCTTTTTCCCGCTTCTCGCGATACACCGCAAACATCCAGTGGTTATCCGGCCCCAGACTCAGCAGAACCGGCGCATCGCCCATACTCGCCGTTCCCACATTCGCCGTTGCTTCCCAATTGAGCCAAACCGGCGACTGCTCGAAAGTGATCGACTCTGCCGAGCGCTGTTCGTCGAAGCTCTTCATCGAGCTTTGAAACGTCGCCTCATTTCCCGTCGGCGAAGCCATCCCGTCTCTCAACTCAAGCCGGACTTTCGAGGCGATGCTTTGCTCCCACTCTTCGTCGGTATCAATCGTCCACGTTGTCGATTCTGCAAGACCCGCTGTGGTCGTCAAAATCAGAAGAGATCGAATCAAGGTAACTTTCATGAATCTAAAAAGCTACCGGGGAAGAGTCCCAACTCAAGAATCAATGCACCAAACCGGACGCCTGATCTGGAAACCGGACGGTTGGTCAGCGGAGCACTCTCATGCCAATCCCGCCACCATCTACCGATAGCGGAATCGAAGTCAGTTAGCAGCACAATTTGCCAATGCCCGAACACGAAAAAATCCTCCCCATTGATGAGGAAGATTTTAGAAAGGAGCTGCGGAAAAGGCAGCCTGAGGAATCTGACCAAGAAATCCGAATGGGATTACTTGGCAGCGCACTCCTTGGCCACTTTGGCAGGATACTTCAGCTTGTCGCGAACATCTTTGGGATTCATGACAGCCACCACAGCTTCATCCATACCCAATGCGATGAGACGCTTCCGATGATCGGCTTGGCGCTTGTTTCTCGCTGAATGGGACTTCGTGGGACGATTTCTGTTTTTGTTGCGTGCTTGTGTTGAAGCCATGATCGTAGTTGTTTCCTAACTAAAAGAAGGTGAAACGCTCCGTTCGATTGGCTAGGTCAATCTCAGGAACGCAGCCTACTTAGGTTCGATGACGGTCTGGGTCAACTGGAATTCTAACCCAAACAGGCTGAAAACAAGGTCGAAAGCGCTGGTGAATATCAATAAAGATTAAAAATTAGGGTCGTCGAATCACCGTCGACTGAGTCATTTCCACCTCGCCCGACCCTCAGCGAAACGGATGCTCTTCGACATTTCGATCCCTCTCATATTCCCGCCAAGCGGCTTTTGATTGGGCATTGCTCCAGTCGGAATTATCGATTCCCGGTGAAATTCGACTGAGGGGAATGACCGCCCCGGGAACCGCCTCATCGTCAATCGTGTGACTGCATGACATCAGTGCCCCGAAAGCCGGCAGCGTCAGGATCCCCTTGAGATGTTGAATGATTATTCTCATTAGAAGGAAGTCAGACTCCTCTCCCGCAGACGACAAGCAGATTTTCATTGTTCCTTGGGGCAGCCACAGGCCTCTTTCCCCTTCAACGAAGCAAAGCCCACCCTTCGTGGTTGCCCGGCCAGCGGGATGTCGTATCTTCCTGCCTGATGAGTTATTCACGTCGTCGTCTATTACAGGGAAGCCTTGCAGGCGGAGCCACCGGATTATTAGCCAGCCTCGGGAGGGCTCAAGATCAGGAAAGGCCCAAAGATTCCGGAACCGGAAAGAAGCCGCGCGGAATTATTTTCTGCGTCTCGGATGGCATGAGCCAGGGCGTCCTCTCAATGACCGAAGCCTTTTCCAATCAAATCCGTGGCCAGAGCACCGCGTGGTGGCAGTTGTTGGCGAATAGCGAAGCGGCCCTCGGATTAATGGACACCGCGTCCTCCAGCTCCCTCGTCACCGATTCCGCAGCCGCCTCCTCCGCCTGGAGTTCCGGAAAACGCATCCCGAATGGCCAAATCAATTTCGACGACAACGGCAAACGATTGGAGTCCATCGGCGAGACCCTCGAGAAGAGCCGCGTCCGTCTTGGCCTGGTTTCGACCGCCAGCATCACCCATGCCACTCCGGCCGGCTTCGCGGCTTCCGTTATCAAACGGGGACAAGAGGATCGCATCGCCCCCCAATACCTCAACCGCGTCGACGTCATCCTCGGAGGAGGATCCAAGTTCTTCGACCCCAAGACGAGAAAGGATAAAAAGGACCTTTTCGGTACTTTCGCGAAGGAAAACTACGACGTCGTCAACACGAGAGACGACCTCTTGAAATCAAAATCAAAGAAGATCCTCGGCACCTTCTCTCCCGGATACATCCCCTACACCATCGACCGCGATCAGGATGCCAACATGCAGAAGATCGTTCCAACCCTCTCCGAGATGAGTGAAGCAGCCCTCGCGCGCTTCCTGGATGATGACGCACCCTTCCTGCTCCAGGTCGAAGGCGCTCGCATCGACCATGCCGCCCACAAAAATGACATCGGTGCCATCTTGCACGAGCAAATGGCCTTCGATGATGCCGTCGCAAAAATCCTCACCATGACTGGCGGCCATGATGACATCCTCGTCATTTTGACCAGCGACCACGGCAATGCCAACCCCGGCCTCAATGGCACCGGAGCCGCTTATCGTCAGACCAACGATCACTTTGCCAAAATTGCCCGAATCAAGGGATCCGCCGAAACCTTCCTCGATCGCTGGAAACGGACCAAAAACAAATCCGCCGGGGAGATGAGCCAACTGATGGAAGCAACCTACGGGTTCAAACCATCGCCTCCGGAACTAGAGGCCATCATGGACCTGACTGCAGGAAAAAATGTCACCGAATGGAGCCACCAACTCTCAAATCCCGTCGGCCTTCTCGGACAAATCGTCGGAAACGTCACCGGAGTTGGCTGGACCGGAATCTGCCACACCTCCGACCCCACCCAGCTTACCGCCATCGGCCCCGGTGCAAAGGAATTCGCTGGTCTCATTAGAAACGACTCCGTCCGCGACCGCCTCCTCGGCCTCCTTTTAGGCTAAAATTGGGCGATTCCCCTCGAAAGCTTGGCTTGATCCTATCGCCGGTTCGCTCGAAACGTCCTGAAAGGACACTATTTTCTTTAAATTCCAGTAGGTTGAATTATCAACCTTCCATGAATTTGAAAATCTCGCTCACCCTCATTGTCGCAACCGTTTCTTTTTGTGATCTTGGCGCGGCAACCTTGTTCACCCAATCGGGATCACAAACCGAAACCTTGGGAAATGACGGAACAACCTTGGTCGATACAACGACGGATATCGGTGACTGGATCACGGCAGGCGGATACGATACAGGCTCTGGAACCGCTCCCCTCTACTTCACCGCTACGATTAATGTGACAAACAATCTCGGTGAAAACGGAGGCGGGGGATTCTTCCATGGTGTCCAATTGTATAAAGGAGGAGAACGTTTTGCCATAGGGAATAACTGGTTCAGTGTGAACTGGGGTGGCTTCAAGGGGCCGGGTGACTTCGACCTCACTGGAAGCACGCCAATCACCCTAAACAACCCCGTTAATCTTGTTTACAAAGTCGATCAAGCTTCGGACGCCATCACGATCTGGTTGAATCCGGATCTTGGCCTGACCGAGGCCGGGCAAGCCGCAGGATCAGTCACAGCGTTGACTGGCTTGGGGACTAACGACGAGTTTGAGGCAGTGAACGTCCGTGGAAACGGATCAACGACCTTCAGCGGCATTACCATCGGAACCGACTCTCCTTTCGCCGCAGTTCCAGAGCCTGGATCGGCTCTCTTGACCGCACTTGGAGGATTGGTTCTTCTGCGCAGGAAGCGCTAGGACACTACGTCCCCAACTCCCTTGGGACGACGGTTTCACCCCTCGCTGATCCTCACCGATTTATCTCTGCGATATCGTCACGGTTCTTCTCTTCCAATCCTTGGTAAATCGGGAGCCCGCAAGATTCAGGGGTGGAGCTCCCCCTCCACCAAGACTTCAGCCTTCCCTATCCAAATCCTACTGCTCGGGGTTCGGCCCTTCATCCTCGATCTCGGGAAACTCCGGATAGACCGGTGCCAAATCCTTCAGAGTGGGCTTCGACAACTCTCTCTCCTCCGGCTCATTCACCACCGGAGTCTCTTCCTCCCCCAACATCCCGCGCAGTTCCCTCTTCACCTTTTGCACCGCATAGTAGCGCTTCCGCGCTTTCTTGATCGCCTGCACACTCTCAGTGATCCCCTTCGGATTCGGCTTCCAGTTGTCCCGCGTCGATCCCTTCAGTTGATTCTCCAAAAGACTCTCCGCTACCGCATAGTCCGTAATCAATTGATCGGATTCCTTCGCCCAAATCCCCGCATTGTAATACATCGAGGACAAACTCACCTGATCGCCAAACCGCTTCGCCTCCTCCAGCTTGGCCGAATAGGACTGATGCACATCCTTTAGCTTCTGCGCCGCCACCTCCTGCGCCTCGATCAACGAGTCGATCTCCTTCAACATCTTCACCAGATCACGATTGACCATCAACTTGTCATCCTTCCTCCCCCTCAACCCTTCGCTCGCCTCACGGAAGGCCCGGTCGTGTTTCTGATTCCACCGCTTCACCGAAACAACCCCTTCGGAACCCCAAATGGATTCCACCCGGCGGTTGAACTTCTCCTTCGCCTCAGCCGAAAGATGGTAAAGGTTGCTGTCACTGTCCGCAATCGCATCGCTCGTCAGCACCTGCCCGTCGGGCACTCCGAAAATATTCCTCGTCCGGTCCGACGTCACCTCTCCCGATCCGCCAAATTGATCCCAGAAAAACTGCGAATAACCAACCAGCGAAATCAACATCGACTGCGCCTGCTGCACCTTGTCATCCGGATCCGGAGTAATCCCGAACCCATGCTCCACCGCACTTTTTAAAAGGGGCAACTTCAGCGCCAACTGAAACTCCTCCTTCGATGATTTCGAGCGACGCGAATTCATCGCGTCCCCCAACAACTTCTCCGCCTTCTCCCTCGTCTCAAGAGCCTGCAGCTCCGCCTCCGCCTCCATCACCTTTTTCCCATATTCCAGCTTCAAATCATCAGTGTAAGTCTGACGCCTTTCCAAAATGTCCTCCCATGCCTTCCGACCCTTATCCGCCAGCTCCCCCACTCCCTCATAGGCCTCCTTGAGCGACTCCCGGGTCACCGTTACGTCCTTCCCCAATCCGCCCAGACTCTGGATCGCCCCTTGCACCCGCGCCGCCTGGCTGCGCTCCCATTTCGCCTTCGCCCGCTGCTCAATCAGGGCCTTCCGCATCGCCATTTTTTCCTTCGGGTCGGTATCAGGCTCACTCAGAAATTCCTGATATCCCTCCACTAAAATTTGCGCCTCATCCGCCACCGCAAGCGATGCTTCCTTCTGATCCATCAGGGCTGCGGTCAAAGGCGCATACATCGGATCGGCGCCCAAGGGGCTTACCGAAAATCCAAGCACCAACGCCAAACTTACTGATCCAAATGTTCGTGGGGTTTTCATCTTTTTTGATCTTAAATGAAGCTCACCTGCAAGGCAGGAAAACGGGCACCGACGGAGAATTCTCCGTCATACCCGACTACACTACGCTCATCCGTTCACCAAAATTTCGCTACTTCCCTGAACTTCAAGCCATTTCCTCCATCTGACACCTCCCCATCACCCCCTGATTCCCCAATCCCCAAATAAAATCGGGGCGGTCCGCTTTCGCAGATCCGCCCCGATGGAATAAATAGGAAAGACGCTTACTTCCGGCGACGCAGGATCACCGCAAGGCCGGCAAGTCCCACCAGAACCGAACCCGATGGCTCGGGAATGGCTTGGGCAGTTCCGGTATTTCCGGAAAAGGACAGAATACTGGGATCGCTGGCAAACGAAACCCCGTTCACGAAAATGTCTGCACCCTGTTCCGTAAATTCGGCAACGGAAGACAGCGTCAACATGGCTCCGGGCGAAAGATTGACTCTGGTCGTCTCTGTTTGGCTGTTAATCGGGTCACCGGCCCCACGTAAGGTGTAGGAACTCGTGCCATCAACATTCAAGGTCAACCCTTCGGTCAGCCAAGTCGATGTCATCGACGAACCACCGAGGATATTGAGAACCGAGTTGGTGGGATCACCGTCGACAAACCCGTTCACCCCGCTACTCGGCGCAAAACTGGAGTTATTGAGCGTAATCGAATAACCACCACCCAGATCAAGCCGCCCGGTCCCAGTCAAACCGGAAGCACCGGTGACCGTCAGATCTTCATTGATGTCGACTGAAGGATCAATTGTCGACGTTCCATTGACCGCTCCGGTAAAATCCCAGTTGGCGTCATTGAAAAAGTCGGAGTCGGAAGCACCGGTCCAGACCACAACAGCCTGACTGGTAATTACAGAGACAGACAGGATGCCTGCGATGGATAGGATTTTTTTCATAGGAGATAAGAAGCGAGGTTGTACTTTCCAGACAAAGGCGATTACGCCGAATTGCACTGGGGTCATACCAAAATCCCCCCTCGGGGCAAGCCAACAATCCCTGCCAATCAGTTGGTTAAGGTAGATTAAGTAAAAAAGGGCACTATCCTTCGCAGAGAACGATCTCTCCTCCCCTAAAATCGACCATCCTTTTCAAAAGTCTCCTCCTTTGGTCAAAACCACCACTTTGCAAGAACCGCCCCCCCATTGGGCATCACTCGCCAACCGGAGCCAATCGGTAATAGCGTTGCGAAGCTGTCGCGATTTCTTCGTCCGGCACCTCAATCAACCCGTCCGAAGGGACAAACGTTCCCATCGAAACCCAGCTTTGAAGATCGCTGGACACCTGAACGTCAACGGAAGCCCCGGATAACCCTAAAACGCGAAACTGAATCCCTCCGGTCTCGGGAAATTCCAGAGTTACCCTCCGGAAAGTCGCGGAAGCTTCAGAAACTCCCTCAACAGGGGCGCTTGTTCCGTCAAAAGACGATGTTCCGCTAAAGCTTGCCGGCAATTTCTCATCCTCGGGCGGCAGAAGTGTGTAGAAAAACTCCCGCGCTTCATCGCCCACAAAGGGGCCCCACTTCAGCAAATTGTTGGTCGTATCATGGTCACCCGGGGCAGCCACGCTTACGACATTCCACCCCCCCGGAACCGCCTCCTGAATGGCCCAGGCCGTCGTCCCGCTCGGTGGCTGGGCCGAAAGTTTGACCTGAAGCGCTTGGCCCGGGACATAAGTTTTCCCCACCAATCTTTCCACTCCTGCCTCCACACTTGCAGCCCCCTCGCTCGCATCTGCGGCGACCTGAAAACATGGAATCCACGAAAGCGGGGGAGCCGTGATCGAGGAGTCCACTTCGTAACACTCTCCCATCTGCCAAAGGACAGCCGCACGGGTCACAAAATCGATCGGAATCGGATCCGGATTAACCGGCCACGAAGCCCCCGTCCGCCAGGCGGCCCCGTACGCCGTGACTTCTTGGACCTCAATGCGCCAGTCGGCGGAATTTTCATCGGCGGGGTGCCGGGGCAGGGCGATAAATTCACTGTCGCCGGTCGTATCGCTCGTGAAGCCGTCCGCGGAGCTTGCACCAAAGAGTTGGGATGACCCCGCGGCGTCCGGAGCTGGAACAACCCGATAAGACAAGATGCGCGGAAGATCATCGTAAAAGGGGCCAAACTTCACTTTCCCGGTAATGGGATCAAAACTGCCGCCCTGATTCATATCCGTTGCTTGCCACCCCGCAGGCAGCAACTCTTCGTGAGCGTAGACTTGCGTGCCCGGAGTGGGACTTGCATCGAGAGTGACCAGGCGACGAAGAATGGTCCGCTCAATAAACGAAATCCCAACCGGCCCGTTCCCGCCGTGGAGCTTTGCAAGTCCGCTCACAGCAGTTCCGTCAAAGCTACTGAAGGTGCCTCCGATCAGGAAATCGTCATCGGGAAGAAGAAGAACGGAGCGAACAACGGCGCCTGCGCCATCAATACCCGTTCCCGGAGAAAAAGAGGAATCAATCTGACCATCGGCATGCAGTCTGACAATCCCGCTAAATGCCTGCCCATCGACTGCCCGAAAGTCTCCCGCCACAAGAATCCGTCCATCGTCCTGCATTGCGACATCGTAGACGCTTCCGGAACTCACCAATGGAAGGTGGAAAGTCGGATCAAGGGATCCGTCCGGATTAAGGCGGACGAGATTGTGGACCAGCGCCCCATCGGCATCGTAGATATCCCCTCCGGCGAGAATCTTTCCGTCCCCTAGGACGGCAATGACACGGACCCGGGAAGCCAGGCCGGTTCCCGGAACGAAGTTGGTATCGAAAGTACCGTCTTCTTCGAATCTCGCAATCCCTCGAATCGTCACCCCGCCAATCGTCTGGAAGGTTCCTCCGGCGAGAATCTTTCCGTCGGTCTGGCGAGCGATGCAGGTGATCTCGCTGCTGGCTTCGGGAGAATTAAAACTCAAATCATAGGACCCGAAGGGCTGGGTGAGTCGATCAATACGATGTCCGTTGGGGGTACCCGAACCGGAAAACCATCCTGCCAAAACAAGCTTCCCGTCTGCCTGCTCGGCAAGGCCATGGACTGTTGCCGGCTCCCCGATCTCGGGGAAAAAATTCGTAATGTGCTGACCCGTCTCACCCCCAAATTTCGCAATCCCCGGCCGCCGGGATGATCCGACGTCGAGGAATTCACCGGCGACGAGAATCTCCCCGGTTGAGAGACTCAAAATATCGCGAACAAGGTCGTCGGGACCCGGCGGGTCGAAGGTGGTGTCGAGAGTACCGTCCGTTTCCAGTCGCCCGAAATTTCCACGGACTCCTCCACTCAGAGAGGTGAATTCTCCGCCCACCAGAACCTTCCCGCTCCCCGGCTGGAGCGCCAATGCGGCCACCGTTCCGTCGCTGTTGATCGAACCCATGTAATTCTCGTCCAGAGTCCCCGGGATCGGTGGCACAGGGCCCGGCCCAATGACTCCCGTCAGGGAAAAGTCAAAACTGATGTCGCTGCTACCGGAAGATGATTGGTGAATTTCAACGGCAATAACATTGCGACCGGGCACCAGCAGGGACGGGTCGATCGTGAACGTAGCTTCGGCATTGTTCAGGATATTGCTCTGGGCTTGGGTTGTATTCCCGATCGCACTAACAGGAAGATTGATTCGTTCAACTTCAGTACCATTGAGGAAAATAATGGCTCCATCATCATAGAGGATCCACGCATCAAGTTCGGTGATCAGGTCGGCATTGGACACATTGATCACCCGGCGAAAATAGGTGGTAATGTAGCGCTCGTTCTCGTCCGGACCAAAACCTACCACAGTGGCTTCGTCTCCATCACCATAACCAAGTTGCGCATTCCCACTGTCCCAAATCGAAATATCATAGGGGTCCTCTTTCCAGGAACCGGAAGGGGTCGTCCCCTCGTCGTGATAATACCATTCATCTCCCGCCGGGATGTAGGGAATCGAAGTTCCGGCCGCAGGAGCAGAGGGGTTGGTGATGGCAAAGTTGTGATTCCCGCCAGCTGCAATGCCTATCGCAGGGCCCATGTCCGCTGGAATATCTTCTTGCCCGTGCCAGTTGCTGAACCCCCAAGCGACAATCGAACCGTCACTCCTGAGAGCGATGCTCCGGTCCAGAGCGCAGTCGATAGCCGTCACTTGATCCAGCCCGGAAGGAATATCAGTTTGCCCGGAATTGTTACGCCCCCACGCAACGATCGTCCCATCGTTCAGCAGGGCAAGACTGTGATAATCACCTGCCGAGATCGCTGCCACATTGCTCAGGCCTGCCGGAACATCAGTCTGCCCATACCCATTGTAGCCCCACGCAACAACAGTCCCGTTTGCCCGTAGAGCAAGACTGTGCCACCCGCCTCCGGCCACATCGACGATGTCGTCGAGTCCTGCCGGAACAGAAAGGGAACCAGGCACCCCAAATCCCCACGTTTCCACTTCCGAGTCGGCGGTCACCGCCAGTCCATGGTGGTTACCGGCTGATATCGCGGTCACCACCACCCCGTTAAGACTGGCCGGAGTATCGGCGTGATTCGTGAAACTCGGACCCCATGAAACAACTTCACCATTCGCCTTCAAGGCAATGCTGATCGTCTCTCCCGCAGCAACAGCTACAACATCATCAAGCCCTGCCGGAATCGTGCTCACGCCATCAGAATCCGTCCCATCGCCTCCCCATCCATGGACAGAGCCATTCTCCTCAACAACCAAAACGTGGTAACGGGCGGAGGAAGCGGAAACAATCTTCCCTTCCAGACCCGAAGGAATTTCGTTGGTTTGCCAGGAAGTGGACCCCCAATGAACCAAGGTGCCCGGCTCGGCGGCACCGGCGGCAAAAGAACCGAAAAAGCAGATCTCAAGGAGGACTGCCATGGCTACCGAAGCGTTGGTTTTCATGACTTTTTAGGGTGAGGGGAAAGAAAATCACACCAGCAGACTCTCCACTCCGGAAAGCGCTTGAGGTAATTCCACCTAAAAACCCGACTGAGGCTACCACCATTTTCGTTCCTAATCAACATTGGATCGTGTTTCGACGCTTTAAGCCCCCCTCAATCAACGCATCACTCCCGTGGAAAAGAAGAAGATTCCCACGCCGCGTCCCGTATCAGAACACAATGAAGTGTTCCCTCCTTGCTCTCGCCCTTTGCTCCTCAGCCGTTCTGGCCGATCCACCGCCGGTGAATCCCAACATCGGACACAATCACCACCTCCATCGTCACGGCGCCAAGCACGAGACCGTCGCTCCCACCGCCGACCGTTTCGATACCTCCCGCCAAAGCAAAGTCACCCTCCCCCTTCCCAACGAAAAGGACGCCTTCACCTTCGTCGTTTACGGCGACCGCACCGGCGGCCCGGATAACGGAGTCTCCATCCTCGCCGACGCCGTCCGCGACACCAATCTCCTCGAGCCCGACTTCGTCATGACCGTTGGCGATCTCATCAACGGCTACAGCAATGAGGACGTCTGGATGACCCAAATGAAGGAATACAAATCCATCATGAACGAACTCGCCTGCCCATGGTTCCCCGTCGCCGGAAATCACGACATCTACTGGCGCGGCGATGACCCATCCCAAAAACCGGAAGGAGAACTGGAAACGGCCTACGAAATGCACTTCGGCCCCCTCTGGTATGCCTTCGAGCACAAGAATTCCTGGTTCGTCGTCCTTTATTCCGACGAGGGCGACCCCAAGACCGGCGAGAAAACCTTCGGCAAACCATCCGCCCAAAAGATCAGTCCCGAACAATTCACCTGGCTCGACCAAACTCTCAAAAAGGCCAAGGACGCCGAGCACGTCTTCCTCTTCCTCCACCACCCCCGCTGGCTCGGCCGCGGTTATGGTGACGATTGGGAACGCGTCCACAAACGCCTCAAAGAAGCCGGAAACGTCTCCGCTGTCTTCGCCGGTCACATTCACACCATGCGCTACGATGGCCCCCGCGATGGCATCGAATACGTCACCCTCGCCACCACCGGCGGCCACCAGTCCGGAGCCATCCCCCAAGCCGGTTTCCTCCATCACTACGACATCGTCACCGTCCGCAAGGACCGCATCTCTCTCGCCGCCGTCCCCGTGGGCGAAGTCCTCGACGTCCGTGAAATCACCGGCGACCTCATCGCCCAGGTAAACAAAATCAAGAGCTCCCCGGTAAAAATCACCCCGCCACTCCCTCTCGGACACGAGGCCGGCGGCCGCCATTCCCTGACTGTAACCCTCACCAATCCCGGTGACCGTCCCCTCGCCACCGTCCTCACCCATGGCACCCCCGGCTCAGCCTTCCATTGCCAGCCCGACCACCACCACGCCACCCTCAAACCCGGCGCATCACAGACCTTCAACTTTGACCTCTCCTGGAACTCAACGGCCACCCTGGGCAGCTTCATCACCCCGACCTTCCACCTCGACACCGAATACCTCGCCAAAGGATTCGCCTACGAAATCCCACGCCGCACCCTCACTGTCCCCCTCGATCTTCAGCTCGCCCAAAACGATGACCTCCCCAATGGAGCGGCGCGATTCGATGGTGCCACCCAATCCCTCTCCGTTCCTGCAAACCGGTTCAAAATCACCGGAGATCTCACCCTCGAATGCCGCTTCAAGGCAGACTCCTTCCCCGGCCGCACCGGCCTCGTCACCAAAACCGAAAACTCCGGCTACGGAATCTTCATCAGCGATGGCAGACCCCAGTTCAGCATCTTCATCGGAGGAGAATATCTCAACGCCATCGCAGATTCCCCTCTCCTCAAAGTCGACACCTGGCACCAACTCGCAGCCGTCTACGATGGCTCCGAAGCCCGCCTCTACCTCGATGGCAAACTCATCGCCTCCGCAAGCCGAAAAGGAAAACTAAAAGACAACCGACTCCCCCTCATCATCGGAGGTGACGTCAACGGTCAGGGCCGCGCGGTCTCCCCTTTTGCCGGCCTCATCGACTTCGTTCGCCTCACCCCGTCCGCCCTCTACACCGGACCGGACATGACTCCTGCTAACTCAAATAAAGAAGCCCTCATCCATCTCCCCCTCAACGAAAACATCGGCCCCTGGCACCCCGACGCCTCGCCATCAAAAGCCCACGCCATGGCCACCGGCGGCGTGACCATCGAAACACTTGAGTAAGTTACTCGCTTTCTCCTCAGCGAAGCTGCAATTCTTTCAAGGCCCCAAAAAAGAGAACACTCGTTGGGCATTTTTCAGACGTCCTCTAAAGTCGCACTTTCACCACCAGCTTCCGAACCAGCTCCGCCTGTCCAATCTCCAGACCGGGACGATGACCGTCAACCGGCAGGTAGATCGCAACGTCACCAGCCTCCAGTCGCAAAACCGAGCCTTTCTCGTAGTTTTCAAAGTAGAGCATGTCCCGCTGCGGTGAAAGATCCTCCACCAACTTCAGATTTTCCACCTTGGTCACATCCATCCGCTCCTCACCGGCGAGGATCACCTGGACATCCGCCCATTCGCGATGGGACTCCCAACGCACCTCCGCCGGCCTCTTCGTCAGATAAGCTTCCTCAATCAGAAAAATCCCGTCGCTCACCTCAAGCCTGATCGACTCCCCTTCCGCCCGCGAAAACGCCCGCTCCCGCTCCTCGCTTCCCTCGTTGAGGTAACGAAGCACGATCTCTCTCGCTTCTTCCCAGCGCTCGCCCTTCGGCCACTGGTCTTTCAAATCGCCCGCCGGTCCAAAGATTGCCATCCCGGACTCTCCCACCTGCGCTTTCACCTGACAAGCCTCACCCTAGGCATGACGGTTTCATCACCTCCTTTGACCCGCTGCGGTTCCCGGCGCCCGAAGCCCTCACCACTTGGCCGCCTTCGGCTTCGCCCCGGGAATCCTGAGAGAAATCTGGTAGAGGGACGTCCTCGCGGTGATGTAGAGGTAGTCGTAGGAAACAGCGCCGAAACAAACATTGGCCGGACGCTCCGGAGTTTCGATCACCCCCAGCTTCTTGCCCGTTTTGTCGAAGACATGAATGCCGCCTTCAGCAGTCGTATAAAGGTTCCCTTTGACGTCAACACACATCCCGTCACAGCGGACATCGAGCTCGAAGATGACGTCTGACAACGTGTGATCCTCTTTGATATCGAAAGCCCGCACCTTGCCAATTTTCCCGGTATCGGAAATGTAAACCCGCTCTTCGTCGGGGGAAAACACGATCCCGTTTGGCATATCGAATCCCGCATAAACCAAGGTCACCGCTCCCGATTTCGCATCGATCCGATAGACATTCTGGCCATCGATCTCCTGCCCGGCCTTGTCCCCGCCCAAGCCATAAGTGGGATCGGTGAACCAGATCGACCCGTCCGAGCGAATCGCCAGATCATTCGGTGAATTGAATCTCTTCCCCTGATATTTGGAGGCCAGCACTTCGTGAGTCCCATCCGCTTTCCAACGGACCACGTTTCGGCCCGCGTGTTGGCAGGAAAGCAGATTTCCTTCCAGATCAACGATGTTTCCGTTCGTCGCTTCCACATCCCGGAGCTTGCTGTCCCCCTCGTCGGGATCCCACTGCATGTGGACCCGGTTGGGGATATCGGAAAAAACGAGGATCTTCTTGGCCGGAAGCCAGACCGGACCCTCCGTAAATCGATAACCCGTGCCCAACTGGGTCAGTTCGGACTCTTTGCGGAGAATGGAAGCGAGGCCTTCCTCAGCCGATGCGGGAAGCGCAAGAGCGAGAAGAGTCAGCAGAGCAGGGAACGGCATCTTCATGAAAACCAACCTACTCAAAAATCGCCCGGGAGCGAAAGAAATAGAGCCCCCTACTTGCTCTTCACTGAATTCAAAATTCCCGTGATCGCTTTCGCATGCTTCTCGAGCGCCTCAATCGGGATGATGTTGAAAAGCATGAACGATTCCTCGGAATCCTTCGGCGTGAAAACACAGCAGTTCACCGCAAAATCCACTTCCTCCATCGTCACTTTCGCATTCAAAAAAATCACATCGATTTCGTTCAGTTTTCCTTTCGCGGGATCATCACTGAACTGAATCCCCTTCAACTCCTCCTTGAGCCCCTCCTTCGCCATCTTGATCGCGTCATCAAGTGCCTCCGCTTCAAAAACCACCAACTCCATATTCGCCAGCTCATCCTTGGACGATGCCGAAACCGATTCATCCTCCATCGTCAGAGTCCACTCATCCGGGAAGGAAATCGAAAACACCGGCTCCTCGGCCGGATAGTTGATGACCTGCTGCGCCAAGGAGGCCGTCGAGAGAAGGCACGACAATAGGGTGGAAAAAATCAGCTGTTTCATGAGTGGTCGGGTTCGGATTCTTTTGCCTCCCCTCGTACTCCCACCATGGGATTTTTCGGGAAAAACGGAGCTTTCTAACAGATCATTACGATCCCATCCAGAATGAAACATCTCTCCCCACTCACTTTTTCAACTCCTTCTTCCGGACCTTCACACTTCCCGCGCCGACGATATGGGTGACCCAAACCCCCGTGATCGTCATTTTCTCCTCCTGATAACCGATCGTGACCGCATCCCCCACCTGGATCTCCCGCGCATCAGCAAGCGTCCCCTCCCACCACTTCTTGATCCGGGCCTTCTGTTCCTCTGTCAAACGGTCTGGATCCGCTCCCGGCACCCCCGAGACATCCCTCCGGCTGGAATAAGGAACCACCTCGAAGGTGCAATCCACCACCTTCGCATACACCATTTGCGCCGGCTGCCCAAACGCGCTCGCATCACCATGCTCCGCATCACTCATGATCCGCTTGTGAAGCATCCCGCTTCCCACGATCACCACTCGTTCCTCTTCGATCGTGATCGAGGTCACCTTGTCCAGCTCCACCACCGACGAATTCCCTCCCCCAAAGCAGGGCACAAGCAGCACGAAAAGGAAACCAAATGCCCAAAGTAGTTTGTTCATGGCAAAACCCTACCACATCCGGCACGGGATCACTGTCACGTGAATGTAAAATCCGTCGGCAGACCCACCGATTCCTGTCACTTGGAAGCTTTCGGTTCCGGATTCTTCTTTTCTCCCTTTCAATTCCTCCCCATGGCACGCAATGTCTCTCCCGCGCATTGGCAGAAAGCTTCCGGATTTCAGCCTCCCCGCGAACAACAAAAATTGGGCATTCTTTACGCCAAATTTCACTTTCATGGAATTACACAAAATCTGTCTAACAGGTTCGTTTTTCCCGTAGTTTAAGCATTGTTGAGCCGTTTTTTCTTTGCCAGCGTGCCAGCCGCAGTCGCTGCACCATAGTGGCTTCCGCTGAAATTTCTGAATGATTTCTACAAGGAAACTCAACCTGAATGGAAGCATTTGGAAAATCGAAACACTCGAACAACGATGAAAAACTACGTTAATAAAACTACGAAATTATTCGCCACTTCGGCGATCTCACTTGCACTCGGAGGCGCTGCCCAGGCAGCCGTTTGGACCGGTGCTGGTGTTGGAAACGAATACTCCACCGCAGCGAACTGGGACGACAACTCCGCCCCCTCCTCCGGGAGCACACAGGACATCAACAGTGCCGTCACCGTTGATCGCACCGTAGACAGCACCGCTGGCCGTACTTTCATCTCCGGAGGAGCAGTCGTGAACATCGGAAGCGGAACTCACAGCGATAATACTTCAGGTGCCGGAATCAGAAATTTCTTGGGACGAGGCAGTGATGGCACCGTCAACCAGTCCGGTGGAGACTACAATATCGGACACATGCTTTCGATCGGGGGCGGTGGTGCTAGCGGCAACGGAATCTATAATCTGACCGGTGGCACTCTGAACCTGTCCCGTGGTTCCGATTCGATCATCGATGGCTCAAACCCCCATGGTCGCCCTTCTCTTGAAGTCAGTGATGAGGAAAACGCCGGTTCGGGTCTCTTCGAAATCTCAGGCGGTTCCCTGATCACGCGATTTGCTGCAGGAGTCGGAAGCACCGGCACCTTTAGCGTCGTGGGTTCAGCATCCACGATTGACATTGGCAACCTCACCAACGGAAGCGGAGATTGGCTCCAACAAGCCGGCGGCACGATCAAAGCAACTGTCGACCTCGGTGGCCTGACCCCCATTCGTATTAATGACTTGGCTGCTTCCGGTTCCGTCCTTGCTGAATTTAAGTCGGGCGCGCTCCTTGAAATGGATTTCAACGTCACTCCCTACCCTGGTTCTTGGACTGTTCTGCAAGCCGAAGGCACCGACATCCTGGACGGCGGACTCGCGCTTACGGGCTCCACGCCTGCCGGCTGGTCCTTCAACGTGGACAACAGCGGAGCGAACGGACTCCTGATCGCTACCTATGTTCCCGAGCCAAGCGCCTTCACGCTTCTCTCGCTGAGCCTTGGTTCACTGATCATGCTTCGCCGCCGCGCCAAGTAAAATCACTCCATCTCGATCGACTGCACCTGCAGTCTTTCATGCAAAAGGATGCCTCCGGGGCATCCTTTTTTTTGTCCCTGTCTCGCAGCCTTTAAAATTGAAACGCCACCGCCTCCCGATCATTCCGGACCAAAAGGATCCGCCCCGCCAATGCCGGATGATTCCACGTCCGCTGATCCAGGGCCTCGAATTCCAGCACCACCTTCTCGCCCTCCGGGCTCAACTCAAGAATCGAAACCTCACCCTGCTCACCTTGGATGATCACATGCCCCCCCACCCCCAGCAGTTGCCCGTGCCCGAAATTACTCCCCCGCCATTGCGCACTCCCATCCTCAAGATCCAGACAAACCAACCGCCCGTCATTCAAGCCATAGAGATAATCACCCCTCACCACCATGTCCGCAAATTTCGCTTTCAGCTTCCGGCTGTGCCACAACTCCTTCGCCTCGTATCCATCACCCGCCTTGCTGATCTCAATCCGATGGGTTCCGTAGCCATACCCGCTGCTCGTAATCACCGTGTCCCCGACAATCAGGGGTGACGCACAATTCCCCTGCGGATTCCCAATCGGAAACGACCATAAAATCTCCCCGCTCGCCACCTCGTAGCCATCCACCGACTTCTGCTGAAACATCACAATCTGCCGCTTCCCCGCCAACTCCGCCACCACCGGCGAGGCATACGATGAACTGTAATCTCCCGCCCGCCACACCAAGTCACCTGTGGAAACAGCGAAAGCCGCCAGATTCTTCTCCGCCTCTTTCCCCAGCGTCACAATCACCATCCCGTCCACCACCAGCGGGCTACAGCTCTTTGCCCACGTCGGCACCGTCTGAGCAAACTCAGCCAGGACATTCTTCCCCCAAATCACCTCACCCGTCCGCGCATCAAGACAATTCAAAATCCCCGTCGCCCCCAGCGAAAACACCTTCCCCTCACTCACCGTCGGAGTCGATCGCGGCCCGTCGTCACCCATCGATTCCTCAAAGCGCACATCCTCCTCGTGCACCCACACCGCATTCCCCGTCATCAACTCATAACAAATCGTCGTCTCCACCGCGCCCCGCTGCTCCATCGTGTAGGCATAACCGCCCGCCACCGAAAACGCCGACCACCCCTCACCAATCTTCTTTCGCCAAAGCTCCTTCGGCTTCGAACCATACCACCCCCCGGGCAACAAATCCCCCGGCACCCAATTCCTCATCTCCGCTCCCAGAAGTCGCGGAAAATTCTCCTGCCCCTCCGTCTCGATCACCGTCCCCTCGTCCGCCACTGTTCCCGTCAACTCGGGAATCTCCGTCGCCGACTCCTTCGACCACCGCCAGGAAAACTGGGGGAAAAAACTCCCCGTATGACCATCCATTTTCACCAGGCCAAGCAGCACCGCCGCCACCGCGGCCCCCATCAGACGCACCTTCCACCGGAGCCGACTCAGCAAAAGCAGCCAAATCAGAAAAACCCCCACCATCAAAATCACCAACAACAAATCAATCGCTCCACCCGCTCCCCTCTCCTCCAAACTCGGAACCTTCTTCAACACCACCCACCCCAGAACCAGGATCACCTGTACCCACACCAGCAACTTCCATCGTGGCCGCTTTCTAACAGTCAATTGGGCTCTTTCACTCATACCACACCCTAGAAGCCCGCCGTCCCCGGCTCAAGCCCGGGAACGACAACTTCGCTTCGGATCTCCCGCGGAACCTCAATCTTTCCCGCTCGCGGCATCACTTCCCGCCCCCCTCACTCCGCCTTTGGCATCGACCTGATATGAATATCCGTCTGCGGGAAGGCGATCTCGATTTCCGCCTCACGGAAGGCCTCATCAATCAGGAAATGCAACTCGCTCTGCGAGGAAATCAGAACCTCCACATTGGGCACATACCCCCTGAGCTGGAAATCCAGAGAGCTCGCCCCAAAGGCCGTGAAAAGAACCTGGGGACTCGGGTCCATCAACACCTGGGGGTGATTCTTCGCAATCTCAAAAAGGATACTCTTCGCCTTTTCAGTATCGGACCCGTAGGCGATCCCGACATTAACCTCGAACCGTAAAATACTGTCCTTAAGAGTCCAGTTCACGAGCTGCCCGGTGATGAACTCCTTGTTCGGCACCACCAGCTCGCGGTTGTCGAATTGCTGGATCGTGGTCGCCCGAATCTTGATCTGTGTCACCTTGCCGGAAACATCACCCACCGTGACGACATCGCCCAAACGAATCGGCCGTTCAAAGAGCAAAATAATTCCCGCCACAAAATTCGCAAAAATCTCCTGCAACCCAAATCCAATCCCCAGGGTAATGGCGGCCGCGAGCCATTGCACACTCGACCAGGTGATTCCTATCTTATCCAACGCCACCACCAGCCCGATCACCACAATGAGATAGCGCAGCACCGTCGTGATCGCATAATTCCCCCCGGGTTCCAGCTTGAGACGGTTCAAAAGACCGAGCTCCAACAACCCGGGAATGTTCCGGGCCGCGATGTAGGTCAGGAACAGAATCACCAGCGATCCCAAAAGATCCTGCAGGCTCACCCGATCATCGGCAGGCATCGCGGTTTCCTTCGTCTTATCCGCTTCCTTCGGCTCTTCCTCACTCTTCTTCCCCGTGAGTGTCTCGGTGAGTTCAGCTCCCGCCGCAGGCGCCTTCTCCACCGACTCACCGCTCCCCTCCCAGATCGTGACACTGTCGAGAATCGAGAGCGCAGGAGTCGAAGCCGACCAAATATTCCACAATCCCAAAGCCACAAAGACCGCAATCCCCACCCGCACCAACCGCGTCGTCTGCTCTTCCACCACCACCACATCCACCGCGCTGCGCTCCAGTTCCTCGATCGAGGGAAGCTCCTTCACCGCGCCCTCACCTCCCTTGCTCTTCTTTTTCGCAGCACGCGATGCTTCGTATTTCGCAATCACCTGCTGGCGCCTCAACTTCCGCTTGGAAATGAGAATCCAACGGATGAAACACTTGCTCACGAAAAGGCTCGTCAGAATCATCCAGATGGAAACCAGCGTCTGCATCCGCACCGTTTTGACCGAACTGATGTATCCCAGACTCGTCCCGATGATAAACGCCAACGGAATCCCCACCCCGATCAGATAGGCCGCTTTCGGAATGAAGGACGACTTCCCTTTTTGGGCAATCAACCCGTGGCTCGGCTTCAGCAAAACGTGGGCAAAGATCAGCGCCACAATCAACAGGGCAATGAATGTCAGCCTCCCCGCCTGGGGATACTGGGGTGTCGCCGGAAGCGCCGACGTCAGGATAATCAAGGCAGGCATCGCACAAAAGAACCACCGCAAATGGCGCAACAAGTGGGCTGCCCGCTTCTTATCGATCCCAAAATGCGCAGTCAGCAATCCACGCGGACGGGCGATCGTCTTAAAGGCACCCACCATCCCCAGAAAAAACGCGCAATCTTGCAGCCCTCCTTTGATTCCAAGGGGCGACTCAATCCGATAACTCAAAAACCCCACCAAAAGCGGGAACGGAAGAACCAGAAAAAAGGTAAACCAAAGCGCCTTCGTCGTCGGAAGAATACTGATACAGTTCCGCTTTTCCGCTTCCAACCCCGCCGCCTCCAGTGCCTTCTTGTAGGACCTCCGCCGCAAGAGCAACACGAGGAAAAACCCCGCCACAAGCACATACCACAGCGGGTAACTCCGGGCATCCTCGACAAGTTTGTCCCACCAAAGACCGACCCCTTTCGACGAAAAAAGCGTCTGGTAGGCGCTCAGCTCAACCGACACATCACTCGCCTTAAGAACCGGCGCACTCGCAATCCATAAAAGCCTCTTATCGAGATAGAAGCTGTAGGTCTCGACCTCCTTGAGAGCCTTTCTCGTCGCTTCATTCGCAGAATCAAGAGCCCTGATGTAGTCGGTGTAATCCTGAATGACCGACTTCATCAGCGCTTCGTTCTGCTCCAGCAGATTCACCACCGCCTCCTTTGAAATTTTCTTTCTCTCCTCAGCCTCCTCCACATCCGACTCCACTTCCGCAATTGCCTGCGCCATCACTTTCTCCACCCGGGCACTTCGGTCCGGTGGGAGCAGGGATAGCTCATCCTTCGCCTCCAAAAGCAGTATCCGGGCATTGGTTGAATCCCGAATCCTCGATTGAAGACTCCTCGTAAGGGAGCGGGTCGTCGGAAGCTTCGATCGCTGCAGCCGCAAGAGACTCCCCGTCTTCGTATCGATCTTAAGCCCGGCGGACTCCAGCAGTTCAATGCGCTTCTGTGCACTGAGCCGCTGCTCCAGCGTCTGGACTCGCTGGCCTTCCACCTTCTTTTCGTAATTCTTCACCCCCACGATCTTCTCGCGCAGCTCCTTGCTCAAATCAGCGTGGCGGGTGTTCTCTTGGGCCAACTCATTCAAAACAGGCACATCCTGAAAACGCTCAACTTGCTTTTCCGAATCCACCTTCGCAGCCGTCGCCGCATCAATCTTCATCTGCTCAAGCCGGGCGGAACTCTCCTCGGCATCCTTTTCCAGTTGGGCCAGTTCACGCATCGTGAGCTGCTTGCGCACCCCCGCCAGTTCTTGCGTTGCCGTGAGAAATTGCTGCTCGGCCTGGATTGTGGCGATCCGTTTCTCAATTGCCTGACGCTTGGCCGCCAAGTGCGCGCGCTGCGCTTTCTCCGCCAAGGTCGTCGCCGGATAATCGGGGACCGCCATCGTCGCAAGCTCCGCCTGAAGCTTGGCCAGTTCATTCGCAAGCTCCGCCTTTTGCTGAATCTCCGCCTCCGCCTTGCTCCCATAGCCCGCCATCTGGGATCCAAGCTCGGCAATGCGGGCCGCCTGGTTGCGCACCTTCGCCTCCAGCCCGGTCAGGTCCAACGACTCATCCGCTCCCGATTGTTCTTTGGGCACCTCCTCAAGCTTCGACTGCAAGCTCTTGAGAATCTGGGGCACCGCCGCAATCTCACTTTCCAGCTGAACCCGTCTTTTATTCGATTCCTGAGCCTGCTCGACAAACTCCCGCGTCTCCTTCCATAGCGCAAGCAAGCTGTCCCGCTCCGCATCGGCGAGCCCCTTTTTCTTCACCTCTTCAATTCGTAAATCTATTTCACCCGGGCTGATCGCCTGGTCGGGCGCCGCAGACAACGGACCCGCTATCAAAGCCAAAAGAGCGAGAAGAATTCGGATAGTTCGGTTCGGAAAGGTCATCGGAAAGGAAAGCAAAAAGATCACCGAAGCGGATGATCCACACCCCGGATATTCACCGCGATTCCCGATTTTGTCACCTGATAGATCCGAAAGCCTCCCCTCATCCTCCGGACCGGTCGATCCTGTCGGACTCCAATTCCTCGCGGGATTCTCAAAAAAACATGTCAGACATCGCCATTCCATCCGTATCCTTCTCCCACACTCTATGAAGCGACTTCTAGCTCTGGCACTTCTGGCCTCACCACTCCACGCCGCCCACCCCGGCGAAACCATCTATCAAACCCTCTGCATCGCCTGCCACGGCCCTGACGGAAAAGGCGTTGGCGAAGCCGAAAACAAATTCCCGCCCCTCTACAAGAGCGATTGGGTCCGGGGCGACGCCCGCCGCACCATCCAGGTCGTCCTCCACGGACTCGCCGGAGAAATCACCGTAAATGACAAAAGCTATAACCTCGTCATGCCTCCCCACGGCGGCTCCATGACCGATCAGCAAATCGCCGATGTCGTCACCTACGTGCGCTCCAACTTTGGAAACAAGGGATCTGCCGTAAACGTCGCCATGGTTAAGGAGCAGCGGGACCAAAAGGACAATCCCGAGCTCCCCAACATGTGGAACCCCAAAAAACTCCTCAAAAAATACCCCCTCCGCGGCGCCTCCAAAAAGCCCCCCATCAACGACCTCCTCTCCTACATCCACCACGGCGACTTCAAAACCCTCGCCGCCCTCCGCGCATCCGAGGCCAAGAATGCCGAGGAGGAAAAAGCCGGACTCATCTCCCTCAAGCACGCCGATCGCAACGAAAAATTCGGCCTCGTCTGGACCGGCTGGCTCGATGTCCCGCGCGACGGAACCTACCAGTTCACCTACGATACCGATGACGGAGGAGCCATCTCCATCAACGACAAGGAAATCATCACCCGCGACCGCATCGGACCCGCAGGACAACCCACCACCAAAAAGGTGAAGCTCAAGAAAGGCCGTGCCGAAATCAAAATCGAATACTTCGAATACACCGGCCAGGAATCCATCTCCCTCATGTGGAACGGACCCGGCATCAAGAACGTCGCCCTCTCCGAAGGCGCGACCAAACAAAAATCCGGCAACCCCGTCATCATGCTCAAGGCACCCGCTGGAGAAGCCACCATCTACCGGAACTTCATCGAAGGCACCGACCCACGCGGCATCGGCGTCGGCTACTCCGAAGGCGTCAACCTCGCCTTCAGCGGTGACTCCATGAGCCTCGACATGATCTGGACCGGAGACTTCATCGACGCCGGCCGTCACTGGACCGCCCGCGGCCAAGGCTTCCAGGGCCCTGCCGGAGACGATGTCGTCACCGTCAACCGTGGCCTCGCCTTCGCCCTCCTCGAGAGCCAAACCGAAGCCTGGCCCTCCGCGGCCAATGACAAGCTCAAGCCCACCTTCAAAGGCTACCAGCTCAACAAAGCCCGCCAACCCGGCTTTGCCTACCTCTTCGGCGGCATCCAGATCACCGACCAACCCATCCCCACCTCGTCCACCCAACTCACCCGCACCATCACCTTGGAAATCCCGGAATCCGCAAAGAGCGATGACACCCTCTACTTCCGCGCCCTGAGCGGAGGAGCCGTCACTCCCACCGGCGAGCGCGAGTTCACCTTCGAGAACCTCACCGTCTCGGTCCCCAAATCCGAACACCCGCCCTTTGCGCGCCAGAACGAACTCCTAATCCCCATCCCCCTCACCGCCGGGACCCACACCATCCAACTCACCTACACCTGGAACTAACCACTCCCAATCTCTCATCAGATGAAATCATTTCTCACTCTCTCCCTCCTCGCCACCACCGTCGCCCTCGCCGACGAACGACAGGCCGAGTTCTACCTCCGCGAAGAAATTCCCATGCCTGAGGGCGAAGTCCTCGAGCTCGGATCCATCGCCATCATGCCCGATAAAAAAGTCGCCGTCAGCTCACGCCGCGGTGACATCTGGGTTTGCGAAGGCGCTTATGAAGCTGACCTCTCCAAGGTCAAATGGACCCTCTACGCCCGCGGTCTCCACGAACCCCTCGGCATGTTCTACAAGGATGGCTCACTCTACACCACCTCCCGCCCCGAGATCACCAAAATGACCGACACCGATGGCGACGGTCGCGCGGACATCTTCGAAACCGTCACCCAATTCTGGGGCATCGATGGCAACTACCACGAATACAACTTCGGCTCCGATCCCGATAAAGACGGAAACGTCTGGGTTGTCCAGTGCCTCACCGGATCCGGCGGCGCCAGTGACAAATCCCCCTGGCGCGGTTGGTGCTTCCGCTACAGCCTCGATGGCGAAAGCAAAGCCATCCCCACCTGCCCCGGCATCCGCTCACCCGGCGGCATCGGCTTCAATGAAGGTGGCGAAGCCTTCTACACCGATAACCAGGGCCTCTGGAATGGCTCCTCCTCCCTCAAGTGGCTCAAACCAGGAGGTTTCATGGGCAACCCCACCGGCAACAAGTACGCCCCCATCTTGGACCTCGAAGAACCACCCAACCCCACCTCCGGGTCCCGCATGGTCACCGAGCACGATAAGGACCCCCGCATCATCCCGCCCGCCATCGTCCTTCCCCACGGAAAAGTCGGCCAATCCCCCACCGCCGTCATCTATGATCCCACCAAAGGAAAATTCGGACCCTTCCAGGGCCAGGTCCTCGTCGGTGAACAAACCCACTCACAAGTCCAGCGCGTCTACCTCGAAAAAGTAAACGGCCTCTACCAGGGCGCCGTCTGGAAATTCCTCGAGGACTTCCGCTGCGGCATCATCCCCGCCCGCATGGGTGAGGACGCCACCCTCTTCGTCGGAGGATCCAACCGCGGCTGGGCCGCCCGGGGCGGAAAAAACTTCACCTTCGAGCGCGTCCGCTGGACCGGAAAAACCCCCTTCGAAATGCACGAGATGCACGCCAAAAAAGACGGCTTCATCATCTCCTTCACCGAGCCCGTCGACAAAAAAACCGCGACCGATCCCTCCTCCTACAAGGCCGCCGCCTGGACCTACATCTACCAGTCGGGCTACGGCAGCCCCGAGGTCGACCAAGCCACCCCCGTCGTCGAAAAGGCCACCCTTTCCCCCGATGGAAAATCCGTCCACCTCCGGGTCTCCGGACGCGTCCGCGGCCACGTCCACCACTTCAATCTCGAAGCCGTTCAATCCGCCTCCGGCAAACGCCTCTGGCACCCCGACGTCTACTACACTCTCAACGAAATCCCCAAGTAGCGGGACTTCCTCATTCTCCCCAGCCACGTCCCACCCGGGACGTGGCTTTTTTACGGCTTCCCCTTCTCGTAAATCTCCCGAATTTCACCCTCCGTAAACGCTCGCTTCGCAATCAAAAACTCCCCCATCGCCCCCTCGATATTCCTCACCTCAAACTCCGTCCCCTCCGCCCAATCGCGATACGGCCAATTCCCCAAATCAGCCACCCCAAACCCCACCGGACCCGCCACCGTAATCTCATTCTCCCACACCAGCTTCCCGTTTGCATAATGCCGCACCCGTGCCGCGGGGGAATCATACACCACCGCCAGATGCACCCACTTGCCCGCCTGAAAAAGTGGCCCCAGATTCTCATTCGCGTGATACCGGTGACGCACGGACTCAGCCTCCCGGGTAGTCGTTTCCACAAAATGCGAATACACCGGCACCTTCCCCAATTCAGGCCCCTCCACCGCCGGTGAAATCACACTCCAGATCGTCGACCTCTCCTGCTCCCTCTCCGAGTGTAAGAGTGACGTATACCTCTCCCCCACCGCATCCTTCCGGATCCATGTCGAAAGCGTCACCGCCGCGTAAGACCCGGGAATCTGGAGCCGCACCCGGTTCGAGGAATTCTCAAATCCCAACGCCCGCTTCCCCGGCCATCTCCCCTCCGTGCTGAAACACCCCACCACCGCTCCATCCGTGTCGGGAGGACCCGCCACCGCCTCATTCGGAATATCTCGACGCCACTCCGATGAATTCCCAAAACCATAAAACAAAATCACATCCGGATCATTGATCAACTTCGTCCTCAAATCCTCCCATCCCTTCAACCGCAGCCGCGCCTTCTCATCAAGAATCCAGGGCCTCAAAAAATCGCCATCCCGGAGAGGAACCTCACTCGAAGCCCCCCCGGCAAATCGCAACGCCGTCTGCTCCTCCACCACCTGCTCCCTACCGGCCTCATCACCCACCGTCACCTTCGATCCAAACACATGAATCTCACCCTCATCATCCGCTCCCACTTGCAACGCATATTCCACACCTGAATTCGACGCCACAAACTGCGGCGTGTGCATCCTGAAATTACTCGCCGCAGACGGCACCTTCGCCGTCGCTCTTCCAAAATGCAAAAACCCCGAGTCCGCCCCAATCACCTCAAACCTCGCCGGCCCCTCCACCAGAACCGTCGCCCCCGTATAAAAATCAACCTGCAACCTCCCGCCCTCAATCTCAAGCACCCCCGGCCTCAACAGACTTCGCCCGTCCCGCTGCACCACCTCCAGCGGAATTCCCTCCATCCAGCTCACCCCGTCCCTCCTGCTCAACACCGCCACCGCCGATTGCTCAAAAACCTTCTCCCCCCCCTCCGCTACCGGTGAATCCTCTTCCTTCTTCCCTCCTCCGCCACCCCACCACCACACCGCCATCACCCCCATAAATATCATCCCCCCAATCAACAACAGCACCCTTCCACCCCCACCTTCCTTTCCCCCGCCCCCCTCGATCGGTAGCCCCAGCGCCTCCTTCAGATGCGCCTCCACATAAAGCTGCTGCGCCACCCGCCGCCTCTCCTTCGGATGATTCCGGATAATATCCCGCAAGGCCGCCTGCCCCGCCTCATCCAAATCATCCTCCCGCAACCGCTGCACCAGCCGGTCCACATCACTCTTCCGGTAATTCTCCTGAATCACCGCACATCCTCCTGCCCACGTCCCAAACTCTTCTCAATGCAATCCACCAACATCCCGTGCGCCTTTTCTAACAACAAATAAACCGCCCGCACACTCTTTCCCTGCTTCTCCGCAATCTCCTTCACCTTCTGATCCTTGTGATAACGCGACTTCAAGGTCTTCAGGCACTTCTTCGGCAACTTTCCCAAACACACCTGCAACCCGTCCCGCATGTCATCAAACTCACAACTCACCGAGATCGCCTCATCCGCCAGCCGAATCAAATCATCATCATCCAGACTCAAGGGCAGCCGCGCCTGCTTCCGCCGCCAATTCAACACACAGAATCGCCCCACACTCATCGCCCACACCGCAAAATCCGTCCCCTCCTCAAAAATCTCAAACTTCCGCCAAAGAATCGTCGAGACCTCCTGCAACAAATCCTCCGCCGCCTGGTGATTCTGCACCAAAGAATAAACAAAGCCGTAAATCCGATGACGATTCGCCATCAGCAGGCTCGAAAACAATTCTCCTCGATCAGTCTCTCCCATAAATCCTCTCCCCAAAAACCTATCATACACCTCCCGGACCAACCAAGCATTTCCACCCTCCCCTCAAACGTCTGCATTTTGCGCTCCACAAAGGCCATCCTGTATGACACTTCTATCAACGCCCGATCACACACTCGGGCCCTAACACAAACAAACTTCCGTGAGTTCAGATTCCCAAAAGCCGGCCATCGTGCCCAAGCAATACCTCCTCGCTTTCATCCTCACCACCTGCTGCTTCTCCCTCTGGGGCTTCGCAAACGACTTCACCAACCCCCTGGTGAAGGTCTATGAAAACGTCTTCATCATCACCACAAGCCAAGCGACCTGGCTCCAGTTCGCCTTCTACACCGGCTACTTCTGCATGGCCCTTCCCGCCGCCTTCTTTATCAGAAAATTCTCCTACAAGGCCGCCATCATGGTCGGATTCGGCTTCTACGCCCTCGGCGCACTTCTCGCCATCCCGGCATCAATCACCGCCACCTTCTGGATCTTCGTCATCGGCTCCTACATCCTCACCTACGGACTCGCCTTCCTCGAAACCGCCTGCAACCCCTACATCCTCTCCATGGGGCCTCGCGAAACCGCCACCCAGCGACTCAACCTCGCCCAAGCCTTCAACCCCATCGGCTCCCTGATCGGCATGACCATCGCCAGCCAGGTCCTCGCACCCAGCCTCCTCATCACTCAACTCCGCGACGATATCGACGCCGGAAAACCCGAGGTCACCAGCTACCTCTACACCGATGCCGCCGCACTCCCTGAAGGAGCCGTCATCAAGGAAATTGAAGACAAAAAAGTGGTCGTTCTCGCAGACGAGCGGAAGACCGAAGTCCCCTTCTACGAGGATGGCCTTCCCGACTACGCCACTGAAATCGGAGCCCTCGACGGCGCCACCACCGCCGCCTTGAAATCCATGCGCGCCACCGACCCCTCGGCCTTCGACGCCCTCCAACAAGGAGACCTCGGCAATGTCCGCAAGCCCTACATCGTCATTGCCGGAGTCGTCATCGCCTTCCTCGTCATCTTCTCCGTCGCAAAAATGCCCTCCTTCGACAAAAAGGAAAAAGACGCCCCGTTCGGAGAAATTTGCGGACGCATCTTCTCACGCGCCCATTTCCGCGAAGGAGTCCTCGCCCAACTCTTCTACGTTGGCGCACAAATCATGTGCTGGACCTTCATCGTCCACTACGGAATGGAACAGGTCGGGCTCACCCTCGGACAAGCCCAAACCTGGAACATCGTCGCCATGATCATCTTCCTCTCCAGCCGTTGGATCTGCACCTTCCTCCTGCGCATCGTCAGCCCCGGCAAACTCCTTTGCCTCTTCGCCCTCGGTGGCATCGTCTTCACCATCGGCGCAATCTACCTCCGTGGCGAAATTTCCACCATCAACCTCTTCGGTAAGGAACTCGCCTACAACCACGGCCTCCTCAGCCTGGTCATGATTTCGGCCTGCATGTCCCTCATGTTCCCCACCATCTACGGCATCGCCCTTCAGAATATGGAGGAAGAAGAAGCCAAGCTCGGCTCCGCCTTCCTCATCATGTCCATCGTCGGTGGTGCCGTCCTGACCCAGGCCCAGGGATTCGTCATCGATGCCTCCGGCGTCCGGCTCTCCTTCTGGCTCCCCGTATTCTGCTTCGTCTACGTCGCCTTCTACGGATTCCGCACCTTCTCCAAATTCGAGAAAGAAGCCTAAGCATCACAACCCCTTCCTAAGCCCGGCCCATTCGAGGCCGGGCTTCTTCATCTCCACATTGCCAAACCAGCTCATGAAAAACTCACTCTCCATCCTCGCCCTCACCGCCGCCTCCCTCTTCGCGGACTCCAAATTCCCCGCTCCCGTCCCCGCCGAAAAGCACGCCGCTCTCGTCAAATCAAAGCTCGAGGAAGTCGAAAAAGTCGTCGCCGCAGGCCCCTTCAAACCCACCACCGAATCCCTCACCAAAATCGGCATCCCCGAGTGGTACGCCGATGCCAAGCTCGGCATCTTCATCCACTGGGGAGGCTACTGCGTCCCCGCCTTCGGCTCCGAGTGGTACCCCCGCAAAATGTATGATCCCTCCACCAAAGAGCACAAACACCACCTCGAAACCTACGGCCCCCTCGATAAGTTCGGCTACAAGGACTTCCTCCCCGAGCTGAAAGCCGAAAAATTCGACGCCAAAGCCTGGGCCAAGCTCTTCAAGGACGCCGGCGCCAAATACGTCATGCCCGTCGCCGAGCACCACGATGGCTTCTCCCTCTACGAAAACCCCTTCACCCGCTGGGACTCCACCGAAGTCGGACCCATGCGCGACGTCATCGCCGAGCTCAAGACCGCCCTCAAGGAAGAAGACCTCAAGTTCTGCGTCTCCTCACACCGCGCCTTCAACTGGGCCTTCTTCTTCCGCATGGAAGGAGCGGATAACACCAACCCGGAGTTCTTCGACCTCTACTCCGCCGACCAACCCTACCTCTACCCCAACCCCGAGGAAAACGTCTTCTCCGGACAAGGCGAACACCGCCATACCTGGGTCTCCTCCCAGGCCTTCCGCGATGACTGGCTCGCCCGCACTGCCGACCTCGTCGACCGCTACGAGCCCGATGTCATCTGGTTCGACTTCGGCATCGGCCGCGATAAAAACGGCTCCACCGAATCCAACGACCACTACGCCCTCAACCAAAAATTCGCCGCCTACTTCTACAACAAGGCCGCCGCCCGCGGTGCCGAAAAAGAAGTCGCCATCAACTACAAGTGGAACGCCTATCAGGACGGTGAAGCCATGCTCGATATCGAGCGCGGCAAGCTCGCCGGCATCCGCCCCCAAGTCTGGCAGACCGACACCTCCGTCTCCTACAACTCCTGGGGCTACGTCACCAACCACAAATACAAGCCCGTCAACGTCATCGTCGATGACCTCATCGACATCGTCTCCAAAAACGGCGTCCTCCTCCTCAACATCGGACCCAAGGCCGATGGCACCATCCCCGAAAAGGAACAGGAAATCCTCCTCTCCCTCGGCAGCTGGCTCAAGGTCAATGGCGAAGGCATCTACGGCACCCGCCCCTGGAAAACCTTCGGCGAGGGCAAAACCACCAACGCCGAAGGAGCCCACCAGGAGCACAAACAAAAAGGCTACGACAAAGAAGACATCCGCTTCACCACCGGTCACGGCAACCTCTACGCCTTCCTCATGGAATGGCCCGGAGAAAAGACCACCATCAAGTCGCTTAAAAAAGGCAATGCCCACGAACAACGCGCCATCAAAAGCGTCTCCCTCCTCGGTGGCGGAAAAGTCAACTTCTCCCAAACCGACGCAGGTCTCGAGCTCACCCTCCCCGCAAAGGCTCCTCAGGATTTCGCCAACGGACTCAAAATCGAATTCCAGTAGATCGTCTTTTCCCTTCACAGGTCCCGTCCGGATCGCCAAGCTCCCCTCAATCTTATGAGACTCTCTCTACCTAACACACGTCGTCGCGGTTTCACCCTCGTGGAACTCCTCGTCTCCATCGGCATCATCATGGTCCTCGCCGGCCTCATCTTCATCGGCACCAAGCGTGCCATCTCGGGGGCCAACGCCGCCAAGACCAGCTCCCGCATGAAGGACCTCTACACCAGCCTCGTCCTCCTCCGTGATGAAGGCGTAGACACCGGAAACCACAACGCCGGGAGCTACCCTCCACACTCCGGTGTCCTCGATGACGGCCAGGGCACACCCTTCGTCTGGTGGGACCTCGTCGCCGAAAAACTCAACATCGCCGACCGCGAAGGCGGCCGTTTCGAATGGAAAGAGCCCTACTCCGAAACCCTCTTCCAAAACCCCCTCTCCAGAAAGAAACTCGGCGGCGATCGTAAGGAATACAACTCCCTTCACAATTCCACCACCGACAGCCGTGGCTCCTTTGCCTACAACGGAATGCTCGGTGGAGAAGCCGATCCCGGCGCCGATGAGGAACGCGCTTTCGTCGTCCGTGGCTCACGCCTCCAGGATGCCTCAAATACCATCTTCTTCGCCGAGTCCGATGATAACGACAAAGGCCCCGGCTGGGAGTTCTCCGAGCTCAATTCCGCCCCTCAGGGCAACTACAAGGAGTCCGCTCATTGCTGCTTCGTCGATGGCAGCGTCCAACTGATCCGTAACGCGGTCCTCAAAAAAGCCTCCGCTTTCGATTTTTACACTGCGGTTGAAGATAAAAACTACAATAACCAGCCGTAACGCTAGAAGCGGTTGTATTACAACTATTCCCTTGAAGCGGCCGCAAGGCCGCTTTATTTTTTGCCCATAACCCTCATGCGTCTCGCAACCCTCTTCCTCCTCCCCCTGATCGCTTCTGCCGAAGTCAGCTTCAATCAGCACATCAGACCCATTCTCTCCAAGAATTGCATCGCCTGCCACGGACCGGATACCGAAGACCGCAAAGGAGACTTCCACCTCGACACCTTCGAGGGCCTCACCAAAAAGAATGACGATGGAAAAGCCGGAGCCATCCCCGGTGATCCCGACGCCAGCCTCATCATCCAACGCGTCGTCACCACCGATCCCGACGACCAAATGCCTCCGCCCGACCACGGCTCCCCCCTTTCCGGGGGGGAAATCGATCTTCTCAAACAATGGATCAAGGAAGGAGCCGACTACGAACGCCACTGGTCCCTGAACAAACCCAAATCAGTCACCCCGCCCGCCAGCACCCACCCGTCGCCTAAAAACGACATCGACCACTTCGTCGCCACCCAACTCGCCAAGCTCGACCTTGAGCCCGCCCCCACCGCCGATCCACGCATCCTCCTTCGCCGCCTCTCCCTCGACCTCACCGGCCTCCCGCCCACCATCGAAGAAGTCGAAGCCTTCGCCGCCGACCCCTCCGAGGCCAACTACCTCTCCGCCGTCGATCGCTACCTCGCCTCACCTTCATACGGCGAACACTGGGCCGCCCTCTGGCTCGATATCGCCCGCTACGCCGACACCGTAGGATACTCCGGCGACGAACACCGCGACATCTGGCCGTGGCGCGACTGGGTCATCGATGCCTTCAACACCAACATGCCCTACGACCGGTTCACCATCGAACAACTCGCAGGCGACCTCCTCCCCAACGCCACCCAACAACAAATCCTCGCCACCGCCTTCCACCGCAACACCCTCTCCAACAACGAGGGCGGCACCAGCGACGAGGAATTCCGCACCATCGCCGTCAAAGACCGCATCTCCACCACCGTCAACGCCTGGATGGGCCTCACCATCCGCTGCGCCGAGTGCCACACCCACAAATACGATCCCATCTCCCAAAAGGAATACTACCAGTTCTACGACTTCTTCAACCAAACCGAGGACAACGACCAAAAGGACGACCGTCCCCGCATCGACGTCCTTCCAAAAGGCCGCGAAGTCGAAGCCGCCGCCTCCAAAGCCAAGCTCACCAAGCTCAAAAAAGATCGCGAAAGCAACCCCTCCCCCTGGACCCCCGTCCAACCTCTCACCGCCATCTCCGAGGGCGGTGCCACCGTCGAACCCCAGCCCGACGGAACCTACCTCTTCACCGGTAAAAACCCGGAATACGACACCTACCTCCTCAGCGGAACCACCACCGCCGACACCACCGGCTTCCGCCTCGACCTCTACCCCAGCCGCGTCCACAACGACAACTTCGGCCGCGGACCCGAAGGCGCCATGGTCCTCAACCACCTCGTCATCACCGTCGATGGCGCCGTCCAGAAAATCACCAAAGCCTCCGCCAGCTACGGTCAACCAAACCACCACATCAAAAACGTCATCGGCGACCAACCACACAAAAACGGCTGGGCCGCCAACCACCCCAGCGATGGCTACAAAGGACGCCGCCACGCCATCTTCACCCTCGCCACCCCCATCCCCGCCGGAAAACCCTTCTCCATCAAACTCGTCCACCAATCACAGTGGCCCCGCCTCAACATCGGCCGCCTCAGCCTCTCCACCACCACCACGCCCGACCCCGCCGGCCTCCACGACCAGAAAAAACTCGACCCCCTCGGCCGCCAAATCGCCGCCCTCGAAAAAAACCTCCTCAACCCCATCCGCGTCCCCATCCTTCAAGAGCGCAAAGACCGCCGCACCACCCGCATCATGTCCCGCGGCTCCTACCTGCAGCCCACCGATGAGGTCACCGCAGCCGTCCCCGAGGCCTTCAACTTCTGGCCCGAAGGCGCTCCCAATAACCGCCTCGGCGTCGCCCAATGGATCATGTCCCCCGACAACCCCCTCACCGCCCGCGTCGCCGCCAACCGGCTCTGGGCCCGCCTCTTCGGCATGGGCATCGTCGAAACTGAAGAAGACTTCGGCATCCAGGGCATCCTCCCCTCACACCCCGACCTCCTCGACTGGCTCGCCCTCGAATATCAGAATAATTGGGACACCAAGGCCCTCCTCAAACTCATCGTCTCCTCCCACACCTACCGCCAATCCGCCGTCACCGACTCGCTCCGCCTCGAGAAAGACCCCCGCAACGTCTACCTCTCCCGCGGCCCCCGCTTCCGCCTCTCTGCCGAGGCCGTCCGCGACAGCGCCCTCGCCGTCTCCGGCCTCCTCTCCACCCGCCAATACGGCCCCCCCGTCTACCCGCCCAACCCCATCAAAAAATACGTCAACGCCTTCACCGGCGGCATGACCTGGGTGGAATCAAAAGGCGACGACCGTCACCGCCGCGCCCTCTACACCTACCTCAAGCGCTCCAGCCCTCACCCCCTCTTCGAGACCTTCGACATGGCCACCCGCGACGTCTGCAACATGCGCCGCATCCGCACCAACACCCCCCTCCAGTCCTTCATGACCTTGAATGACATCGCCTTCATCGAAGCCGCCCAATCCCTCGCCGGCCTCATGACCGCCCACAGCCCCAACCCCGAAGAACAAATCGCCCACGGCCTCCACCGCGCCCTCCTTCGCCCCGGCTCCCCCGAACAAATCAACACCCTCCTCTCCCTCTATCGGGACACCCTCTCCGATTACCAGGACGACCCCGAGGCCGCCAAAAAACTCTCCGGCCAACCCTCCCCGGAGCACGCCGCCCTCACCGTCGTCGCCAACATCATCCTCAACCTCGACGCCTTCCTCACCAAATAACCCCGCCATGAACTCCGCTCAAGCCAGCTACCTCACCAGGCGCCACTTCCTCACCAAGTGCAACTCCGGCCTCGGCGCCCTCGCCCTTGCCCAACTCTCACAAGGAGCAACCGGCGGAAAGATCGACCTCAGCGGCGGCCCCACCGTGCCCCGCCCCTCCATGATTCCCGCCAAAGCCAAGCGGATCATCTACCTCCACATGGCCGGCTCCCCGCCCCAACAGGAACTCTGGGACTACAAACCCGAGCTCATCAAAAACCACCTCAAGGACTGCCCCGCCGAACTCCTCGAGGGCAAAACCTTCGCCTTCATCAAAGGCACCCCCAAACTCCTCGGCAGCATCTACGATTTCAAACAACACGGACAAACCGGTGCCTGGATCTCCGAAATGATGCCCCACCTCGCCGGCATGGCCGATGACATCTGCTTCATCAAGTCGATGCACACCGACCAGTTCAACCACGCCCCCGCCCAACTTCTCCTCCACACCGGAAACTCCCAGTTCGGCGGCGCATCCATCGGCGCCTGGACCGCCTACGGACTCGGCACCCCCAATCAGGACCTCCCCAGCTACATGGTCATGGTCTCCGGCGGCAAAATGCCCTCCGCCGGTAAAGCCCTCTGGGGATCCGGCTTCCTCCCCTCCGTCTATCAGGGCGTCCAGTGCCGCCCCAAAGGAGACCCCATCCTCTACGTCTCCAACCCGGAGGGCATGTCCCGCGCCACCCGCCGCAAATCACTCGACGCCCTCCAAAAACTCAACCGCCTCGAGCTCGACACCTTCCAGGACCCCGAAACCCTCACCCGCATCGAGCAATACGAGCTCGCCTTCCGCATGCAAACCGCCGTCCCCGGCGTCATGGACATCGCCAAGGAAGATCCCAAAACCCTCGAAGCCTACGGCGCCACGCCCGGCGAAGCCTCCTTCGCCAACAACTGCCTCCTCGCACGCCGCCTCGCCGAACAAGGCACCCGCTTCATCCAACTCTTCGACTGGGGCTGGGACATCCACGGCACCGCAAAGTACGACGACCTTCAGACCCAATTCCCGATGAAATGCCGCGAGTCCGACCGACCCATCGCCGCCCTCCTCAACGACCTCAAACAACGCGGCATGCTCGATGACACCCTCGTCATCTGGGGCGGCGAATTCGGACGCACCCCCATGAACGAAGCCCGCAACGGCTCCACCCTCCTTGGCCGCGATCACCACCCCGACTGCTTCACCATGTGGATGGCCGGTGCCGGCGTAAAACCCGGAACCTACGGCCAGTCCGACCCCCTCGGCTACTCCCCCGCTGAAAACCCCGTCCACGTCCACGATCTCCAGGCCACCATCATGCACCAACTCGGCATGGACCCCCACCACTTCTCCTTCCCCTTCCAGGGCCTCAACCAACGCCTCATCGGCCCCGCAAACCACCCCAAAATCATTCACGACATTTTGGGCTGATTGCGGAGTCGCCATCCCTCCGGCAAGCCTCTAGACTTGCCCGATGAATCGCAGGCACCTCCTCAGCACCACCGCTCTCGCCAGCGCCAGCACTCTCTTCGGCAAGCCCGCCCCCGCTTCCAACCCCATCGGCGTCTCCACCTACAGCTACTGGGGATTCCGCCGTAAGGAATATCGCGCCATCCCCAAGTGCATCGATCTCGCCGCCGAAGCCGGATTCGATGGCGTCGAAGTCCTCCAAATCCAAATGGAAGACTTCAGTCCCGCCACTCTTCAAAAGATCAAACGCCACGCCTTCCTCGCCGGCCTCGACCTCATGGGCTACTCCACCCACCAGGACTTCGTCGACCCCGACCAATACGTCCGCCGACGCAACGTCGAGCAAACCATCTGCTACATCGAACAAGCCTACGCCCTCGGTATCCCCACCCTCCGCATCAACACCGGACGCTGGAACACCACTCCCACCTTCGATGAACTCATGGCCAACCGGGGCATCGAACCTCCTCTCGAGGGCTACAATGACGAAGACGGCTACAAGTGGGTCATCGACTCCCTCGCCCACCTCATCCCCGTCGCCGAAAAATGCGGCGTCGTCCTCGGCCTCGAAAACCACTGGGGACTTGGCCTCACTGCCGAAGGCGTCCAACGCATCGTCAAAGCCATCGACTCCCCTTGGCTCCAGGTCACCCTCGACACCGGAAACTTCCTCGAAGACCCCTACCCCAAACTCGAGCAACTCGCCCCTCAAACCGTCCTCCTCCAGGCCAAGACCTATCACGGCGGCGGCCGCTGGTACACCCTCGATCTCGACTACGCCAAGATCGCTACCATCATGAAAAAAGCCCACTACCGTGGCTACGTCTCCCTCGAATTTGAAGGAAAAGAAGACCCTCTCACCGCCGTCCCAAAGAGCCTCAAAATGCTCCGCCAACACTTCGGAAAGCAGGCATAAAAAAACCCGGCCATCACAGACCGGGTTTTGAAAACATTTGTTGGAATCAGAGCTTACAATCCCTTGCGCTTCAGTCGAAGCATCGCCTCGGACTTCGCCAAAACCGCCTGCAGCGCAGCAAACTCATCGTGATCCACGTTCATCCCTGCCAAAGCTTCCTCGGCACGCTTCATCGCTGCCTCGACCTTCGCTTCGTCAATCGCATCCTCACCAATCGCAAGGTCAATCAAGACCGCAACCTTGTCACCCGTGACCTCAACAAAACCCTCACCAACGGCGAGTTCTTCGACCTTGCCATCCTTGAGATAGCGCAGTGAGCCTGGCTGCAGTGGAGCTACGAGAGCCGCGTGCATGGACAAAATGCCCATCTCACCTTCGCTACCGGGAAGATAGACGTCATCGACGGAATCAGAAAAGATGGTCTTCTCCGGAGTGACGATGTCCAATTGGAATGACATGGGATTTAGTGGGCTTGGGTGAAGGAATTAGCCTTTGTCGACGGAGTCGATGCCAGCCTTCATGTAGAAGTTGGACTCGGGAACACTGTCGTGCTTGCCCTCCAGGATTTCAGCAAAGCCTTTCACCGTTTCTTCGATGGTGCAAAGCACCCCGTCAACGTTGGTGAAGACCTCGGCCACGTGGAAGGGCTGGGTAAGGAAACGCTGGATTTTACGAGCGCGGAACACGGTCGTCTTGTCCTCATCGGAAAGTTCGTCCATTCCAAGAATCGCAATGATGTCCTGAAGATCCTTGTAGCGCTGAAGCACCAACTGAACGCCACGTGCCACTTTGTAGTGCTCTTCACCAACAATCTCCGGAGCAAGTGCTGCAGAGGTGGAAGCAAGAGGATCAACTGCCGGGAAAAGAGCCTGCTCGGCCAGGGAACGCTCAAGCACCACAGTCGCGTCAAGGTGGGCGAAGGTGTTTGCAGGGGCGGGGTCGGTCAAGTCATCCGCAGGAACGTAAACCGCCTGAATGGAAGTAATCGATCCCTTCTTGGTCGAGGTGATTCGCTCCTGAAGTCCCGCCATCTCCTCGGCGAGAGTCGGCTGGTAACCCACCGCGGACGGCGTCCGGCCAAGAAGTGCGGACACCTCGGAACCGGCCTGGGAGAATCGGAAAATGTTGTCAACGAAGAGAAGAACGTCGGAGTTTTCCTCATCACGGAAGTGCTCGGCCATCGTCAGAGCGGAAAGCGCCACACGAAGACGTGCACCCGGAGGCTCGTTCATCTGACCGTAGCAAAGTGCCACTTTGGAACCGGGAGCGATGACAGGGTTGCCATTTTCATCAAGCTTCGGATGACCGTTCTCATCCTTCTCACAGGAGATAACGCCGGACTCAATCATTTCCCAGTAAAGATCGTTACCCTCACGGGTCCGCTCACCCACACCGGCGAAGACGGAGTAACCACCGTGTGCCTTCGCAATGTTGTTGATCAGCTCCATGATCACCACGGTCTTACCCACACCGGCACCACCGAACATACCTCCCTTACCTCCCTTAAGAAGAGGGCAGATGAGGTCAATGACTTTGATTCCGGTCGGAAGAACTTCGGCCGTCGCAGCCTGCTCCACGAGGGTAGGTGCGGGACGGTGAATCGGAGAACGCATGTTCTCATCTTCAAGAGCGAGCTTGTTCTCGTCCACCACATCACCGGTCACGTTGAAAATACGTCCAAGAACCTGCTTACCAACCGGAACCGCAATCGGCTTGCCGGTGTCAGCCACACTCATGCCACGCTTCAAACCTTCGGTCGTGCTCATCGCAACTCCGCGAACCCAACCGTCACCGAGGTGCTGCTGGACTTCGAGGACAAGCTTGGTGGGAACTCCGAAGAGTTCGTAGTTCAGCTCGAGAGCGTTATAAATCTCGGGCAGTTTCGCTGCTGCAGAGAAGTCTACGTCAACGACGGCGCCGATGACTTGGACGATGGTTCCTTGGTTGCTCATGGTGGGAAAGGTTTGAAAAGTTCGGTTTAAGACAAGTTAGCGATGAAGCTGTAGAAGTTAGGGAGCGAAGACAGTTGCTTCTTTGGCGACTCTTTTGGCCGCACCGGGAATGAAAGATTCGGCAGTCTGGGTCGCTGCGGCCAATCCGCCCAGTGCCCAGCTGTTCTTGTCGACATTGACCGTTCCCAGAGGACCGGACTTGTCGGAAAATTGCACGGTGGAATTGAAGTTTGAATTACCCGCGGAGAAGCCAATCATCAGGCGCAAAGCCGCATTCCCATCGTCATATTCGGTAATCGCACCGGAGATCAAAAGAGTCTGGTCATCGACTTTTCCGGAACGGGAAACCTTCGCAAATTTACCGGTCTTGGAAACCTCGGATACAATCATGTCCGCAAAGGTCTTCTGCGCAATCGCCACCTTGCTCTGCACTCCCAGGTCACTGACCTGATTCTGAAAATCACGGACAACAACCTTGGAATACTTCTTACCCGACTCATTCGCCGTCTTTGGAAGAGACGAGGTCGTTCCGCAAGACACAGCAAAAAAGCTGATGAGTGCCAAACCTGAAAGTTTAAGGAAGTTCATGACGGAAGCGAATGATTGGAAGAATAAACAATAGGGAGGAACTACTCCATGGCCTTCATGGCGGTCGTGATCTCAAGAAGCTCGGCCGTAATTGCTGCCTGACGCGCCTTGTTGTATTCCAGAGTCAGATCCTTGATCATGCTCTTCGCATTGTCGGTGGCGGCCTTCATGGAAACCATCCGGGCGGAGTGCTCGGAAGCACGGGCCTCAACCAGCATCTGGTAAATCTGGAAGTTGATGTAAAGCGGGAGAAGCTTGTCGAGAACACCTTCGGCACTTGGCTCAAATTCGTAATCGGTGCTCAGTGCTGACTCTGCATCGGTTTCACCGATCTCGTCCTTGCCCACACCCTCATACTCCTTCTTCTCAGCCAAACCACTCGCCTCGATGGGGAGAAGCTGGGAAACGTAGGGAGTCTGGGTCAAAGTGCTGACGAAGTTGTTAAAGGCGACGCTGATCTTGTCATAATCGCCACTGAGAAACTTCTCGGTGAGGAATTTGGCAATCGGCTTGGCGTCGTTGAAAGGAACAGGATCGGCAACCTCCCAGTCAGTGACAATCTTGCCCCCGGTCTTGGCGATGGTCTGCCGAAGCTTCTTTCCAACCGTGACATACTCGGTGTCCGCAGTGGCATTTTTGCGAACCTCCTTATAAAGATTCGTATTAAGTCCTCCGCAAAGTCCTCGCCCGGTGGAAATCACCAACATCAACTCCTTGCTGCCCTCACGCTTTCCAAGCAGCGGGTGGGACTCCTCCTCGGTGTTCGCCTTCAGGTTCACCAGAACCTTGTTCAGCTTGTCGGCATAGTCCCGGCCCGCAAGAGCCTGATCCTGTGCCTTCTTCATCTTGGCAGCCGAGACCAGCTCCATCGCCTTTGTGATCTGCGCGGTGCTTTTGACCGACTTAATGCGTCGGCGGATGTCACGAAGGTTAGCCATGATTCAGTTGAACGTTATGAAAACTTTGAAAATGAAAGGAGGGTCGATCGTAATTACTTCCAGCTGCTCTTGAAATCTTCGAGAGCCGACTTGAGCCCGCCGTTGATCTCATCGGAGAGAGCCTTTTCGTCAGCAATCTTCTGGAGAAGGTCAGCCTTACGGGTCGTGAGGAACTCCTCAAGTTGACCCTGACATTCCTTAACACGCTCAACTTCGACATCATCGAAGTGACCGTTCTGCATCGCCCAGAGAATCGCAACTTCCATCTCCATGGAGAGAGGCTGATACTGGTTCTGCTTGAAGAGCTCAACAATGCGCTGTCCGCGGTTGATCTTACCCTTGGTTGCTTCGTCGAGGTCGGAACCGAACTGGGCGAAGGCCTGAAGTTCGCGGAACTGGGCAAGATCGAGCTTGGTCGTTCCTGCCACCTTCTTGATCGCCTTGGTCTGCGCAGCTGAACCCACACGGGAAACAGACAGTCCCACGGAAATCGCAGGGCGAATACCTTGGTAGAACAAGTCGGTCTCAAGGAAAATCTGACCGTCGGTAATCGAAATCACGTTGGTCGGAATGTAAGCGGACACGTCACCCGCCTGCGTCTCAATGATGGGAAGCGCAGTCAGTGAACCACCACCCTCTTTATCGGAGAGACGGGCGGAACGCTCAAGGAGGCGGGAGTGAAGGTAGAAAACATCACCGGGGTAGGCCTCACGACCGGATGGGCGACGAAGAATCAGGGAGACCTGACGATAGGCAACAGCCTGCTTGGAAAGGTCATCAAAGACAATCAGCACATCCTTGCCCTGATCCATGAGATACTCGGCAAGAGCACAACCGGAATAGGGAGCGAGGAACTGGTTCGTCGCGGAGTCCGATGCGGAAGCGGAAACGATGATCGTGTTATCAAGCGCTCCGGCTTCTTCCAGAATGGAAACGGTCCGGGCGATGTTCGACTGCTTCTGGCCAATACCAACGTATACACAGTAAACAGGCTTGTGATTCTTCAGGCGACCTTCGGCAGCCGCCTTGTTTTGATTGGCCTGGGAAATGATGGTGTCGATCGCAATCGTCGTCTTGCCGGTGGAGCGGTCACCAATGATCAACTCACGCTGGCCACGACCAATCGGGATCATCGCATCAATCGGGGCGATGCCCGTCTGAAGGGGAACCGAAACCGACTTACGCTTAATGATGCCGGGAGCAATTTTCTCAACAGGATACTGGTCGGCTGCTTCGATCTCGCCTTTGCCATCGATAGGCTGGGCAAGTGTGTTCACCACACGACCAAGGAAATTTTCACCAACGGGAACCGAAAGTAGTTTTCCGGTGGTCTTGCACTCCATCCCTTCGGTGATGTGCTTACCGTCACCGAGGAACACCACGCCGACTTCACCCTCTTCAAGGTTAAGTGCGAGACCGGTGAGTCCGCCGGGGAACTCAATCATCTCGTTCAGCTGGGCGTCGCTGAGACCTTCAACTTTCGCGACACCGTCACCGGTTTCACGGACGATACCGATATTGGTTTTTTCAACAGACGTGCTGACGTTGTTGATTTGGGCTTCCAGTTCCTGGAGGATGCTGCTCATGACAATTTGGTGTGAGAGTGTTGATTAAAGGGAATTCGCCAGACGATCGAGGCGGGATTTGACGGAGCCGTCGAAGACATCATTGCCAACCCGAATTTTCAAACCTCCAATGAGGTCGGGGTTGGTCTCAAAGTTGAAGGAAAGGTCCTGGCCGTATTTCTGGCGCAGGGAAGTCGCCAACTGCTCGGCGGAGTTCGGGTCAAGCGCAACCGCGCTTTGCACCGTCACCTGCTTGCTGGCGAGTTCGTTACGAATAAGACGACGAAGCGTGTGAAGGATGCCGCGATAGTCGCGGGGCTTCTCAGTCGAAAGCTTGTTAATCGCCAAACGGAGATGGTCCTCGTTCATCTGGCCGTCTCCGGAACAGAGGCGGAAGATGCGGCGAGACAAGCTCAGGGCGGATTTGGAAACTTTCATCGTCGTGCTGCGGTGGGAAAATTAGTTTTGGACGCTTGCAGCAGCCTCTTGGTTGATCCGGGCCTGATCCTCAGGGGTGAGAACCTTACCGGAAACTTGAGCCGTGGCAGCCACCACAAGACGACCGAACTCTTTCTTAAGATCGTTGGCCATCTGCGCGTGCTCAGCCTTGGATGCATCATGCGCCTTGGCAATGATTGCCTGCGCCTGATTGACGGCTTCCTGGGATTTTTGCTCGGTGTAGGCACTTGCCCCGTCGCGAGCTTCGGAAATCAGGCGCTTGGCGTCATCGTTAGCCTTCGCAATCAGCTCGGCTGTCGTTTTTTCGCTGTCAGCGAGCTTCTGCTCAATTTCAGCAAGCTTGGCCTCACCATCGGCAATCCGGGTGCGGCGCTTCTCCAGCATTTCCATGATCGGACCGTAAGCGAACTTCTTAAGCACGAAGCAAACGATCAGGAAGGAAACAAGCTGCGAGATGAAGAGACTCCAGTGAACCCCGAACGTCCGGGTGATTTGCTCAAACTTGTTACCGGATTCGACGACCTCGGCGGCCAGAACGATGAATGATGGAACAGTCATAACAGAAAGAAATTGGGGAGTCTCGAAAAGGAAAATTGAAAAGTCGGACCGGAGGGTTCGTAGCGAACCCTCCGACCGAATTAAATCATTTACGCAAGGAAGATTGCGAAGAACACGATACCCTCGATAAGAGCAGCGAGAATGATGGAGATGGTAAGGACGTTACCGGCAGCGCCTGGGTTACGACCGGTGGCTTCGGCAGCTTTCATTCCGAGAAGGCCAATGCCGATTCCGGAACCAAGAGCAGCAAGACCAACGTGGAGCTTACCTTCGACCATCGCGAAGAGGAACATGAGGAGTTCGTTGAACATGGTAGTATTTTTGTTTTGGTGTTTATTCTCGGCACCCACGGTTATCTGCCCATGGTCCTGCCTCGAAAGTGTGTAAATTCTTAGTGGGCGTGTTCTTCGTCGTGATCTCCGTGATCACACATCAGCTTGAGGAAAACGGCACAGAGGAGAGTGAAGACGAGCGCCTGGATCAAACCCACGAGCAACTCAAGAAAGTAAAAAGGAAGCGCGGCCAGCCACTTCAAATACGGAACAGGCACCGTGTTCATGATCGACTCGAGCATGTTCTCACCAGCGTAGACATTCCCGTAAAGTCGGAACATCAGGGCCACTGGACGAAGCGCAATCGAGAAGACCTCGATCAAGCCCACCGCGAAGAAGATCACGATCATCCCCAAGAGCATCAACCCCTTGAAATCGCCCTTGGGCGCAAAGATGTGAGCCGCAAATTCCTTCACACTCGTTTCAGTGATGACCCAGTAAAACCAAAGGATCGCGAACGCAACCGCCATCGCGCCGGTCATATTCAAGTCAGCATTACCACCACGAAGGAAAGGGCGGAACGTATCGTGAGGATCAACACCCTCTCCGGTAAGCATCCAACCAACGGTCCCAACCCCGGGAACAAGCCCCATCCAGTTGGAGATCAAAATCATGATAAAGATCGTGCCAAAAAACCAAAAGGTCCGTCGCGCCAACTGATCACCCAAAATCCCTCCGAGGAAATTGATCAGACTTTCAACAATCCACTCAATGAAATTCTGGAAACCCTTGGGCACAATTGAAATATCCCTCGTTGCCAGTTGGGCCACCACAATCAAAAACGCCGCCACAACCCAAACCATGATCATCGAGTTGGTCACCACAAGGGGCCCGATGCTGAACACCTCTTCAGCGGATGCGGGAAGATGGTCATGCCCTTGGGCTGCCATCGCGGAAGAAGCCGTTACACAGAGGACTGCGAAAACGATTGAAAGAGAACGAAAGAAGAAAGACATCCTACGTGGCCCCGTGAATCGGGACGGGCGGGATTTAACGAGACGCCAGACTTCAAGCAAGTATTCTTTGTGAAAAATTTCACAAAGTCCATTTTCGCCCGTAGATTCAACGATCCCCCCCACCCCCCTCAAAGCAAATTTCCTCGGAATCCCTTAACAACGTCCACTCCAATGCAAGAAACGATTCCTCTCCTCCCCCTTCCATGACCAATCCCGCCTCATTTTACCGCTTATTCCGACCCGGAACTCTCAAAGACCAACCGAAACCCCAAATCCTCCGCCTGATCCGAACGACTCGTCAACCAACTCCGCGCCTCCACTCCTCCACCCGGATTCAAAAATGATGCCCCGCAGGCCATCGGGCGCTTCGCCCTCAATTGGTAGGCCGGATTGATTTCATTCTCCAGGGTCCACTCGCGAACATTGCCCCCCATCCCAATCAAACCCTTTTCGGTTCGATCCTTTACGGGAGCAGACGCCTTCCCCCAACCTGATACCGCCTCGGTCGGACTCGCCGCAGCCCGCCATTCACTCATCGTCGGCAATCTCCCGCCCCTCCATCGCGCAAAGGCACTCGCATCCCACCAATCGATCCCCACAACCGGACACCCCTCACTCACCAAACGCCCCTTCCAAATCCCCCCTGAAGCGGCCGCCGAGGACAATTCAGCCCAATCATCCGGCAAATGATCTCTTTTATCCTCCGGTTGATCCCCGTGCCGCAACATCGCCTGCTCCTCCTCGGAAAACCCCTCGAGCGCATCCAAAAATTCACGATATTCCCCAATCGTCACCTCGTGCGCCCCCATCAGAAGCCCCGGAGAGACCTCAATCGGTGGAAGTCCCGGGTCCTCATCCACCACCTCCTGCTCAATACCATCATCCTGAAGAAGAAAAAAACCAAAGACTCCAAGCAAGCCAACCACCCCCAGGACCCACCACGGCTTCCGCTTGGGACGCACCACCTCCACCACTTGCGGCGGCGGCACCTCACCCGGTTGCGGTGCATTCCCCTCCAGTTGGTCAATCACCTGCCGGGAAAGCTTCCGAATCTGCTCCCAGGTCAATGGAATCTCCCGATCATAATCCGCCATGTAGGCCAACAACGACCCCACCCGTGTGGACCCGGGCAGCCCCGGCGTGAGCATTTCATCAAAAAGCGCCCCCAAAAGCTGCTTGTCACGGGTCGATTGCGACTCATCCCGCGGACCATCTGCCACCAAATTCATCATCCGCAGATTTTCCCCGTTGATAACGATATGGTGGGGGGCAAGCGACACGGTCGCCAACCTCTTCTCCTCCAGATGCAATTGCGCCAACGCAATCTGCTCGATCAACTTCACCACCGCCAACGGCTCCAGCTCTTTGCCTCCCTCAAGCCACTCTTCCAAATTCTCACCCTCCAGACTCTCCCGCGCATAATAAGTGGCCTCATCATCATGGTGAGCCTCGTACACCGCACCAATTCCCGGGTGATGGGCTGCCGCCTTCGCCCGAATATCCGCCACAAAGGATGTCTTGCACACAATATCGCGCGCCGCATCCTGCCGCAGCATTTCCAGCATCACCTCCCGCTGCATCGAAATCTGCTCCGCCCGCCAGGTCCGCGTCAGCGCTCCCCCGGACACCGCCTCAACAAGACGGTAATCCCCGATGATATCTCCAGCCTGCCGCGATTGCCCCATGAACGTAAAAATGTCTTCTGAAAATTACTCAAATTCGAGCACCCCGGATTGATCCCCTTCCGGCTCATCCTCCTCGAATTCAAGGCGGGGCAACAAGGAACCGCCCACCGATTGATTCTCCAGAGCCTCCAGAAGTGGATCAATGTCCGGATCCCAGGAACCACTCGTAGCACGTTGATTTTGCATCTGCCTCACCAGCGTCCGGGGGTCGGCCCGGATATCGAGCAACTTCCCGTCGTAATAAAGCTCGGCCACAAAACCGTGAAACTTCCGCTCCCCAAAAATCAAATTCTCTCCCGCATCGCGAAACGGCACCTCATACCAAACCTCCACCATTTCTTCTCCATCGTCGAAATTGTATGGCTTGCTCACCCATTCGCTCCCCACCAAATCCGTCGCAAGACTCTTGCGCAAATTCCCTTCATCCTCTTCGAAAAAGTGCACCTTGGGCTGCAGCAGCTGGGGATCAAACTCCTTAGACACATCCGCCGTAATGCTCAAAATCACCCCGCGCCGCTCACCGGAGGCCGTAATCTCAGGCTCCATCTTTCGTAAGGCACCCAACACCGCCAACCCCTCTGACTCCATCACCACCCCCTTGGTAATCTTGGCCGAGGCCTTCACCCACAGCGATCCCCCATCCAGAGGACCCAGCTGATACACCTTCAAATAATAATCGGACGCCGAATCGTAAACCCCCATCGCCTCGTAATTCGAAGCAATCTCATACAAAATATTGGCATCCTCCGGCTCCTTAAGCTGCGCCTCCTCCAGCTTCATCATCGCCTTAATATAATCCCCGGCAATCCGGGCCGCCTTCGCATCCTCCACCAAGCGCTCCACCACCGGATCCGCAATCGCCGGAGCCGACTCCAGAACCTCCGGACTCACGTTCCGGTCCCTCTTGGAAAAAATAACCGCTTCAATCTCCGCTTGCGTCAGACTCGACCCAACATTCGCAGGCGCCTCCACCCGCACTTCCTTCTCAACCGTAATATACTGCGGGACCACTTTGGTGATCACCTCCGGCTCCGCGACTTTCTGCTGGCGAAGCACCATCGCGGTGCCAATCGTCACCAGCTGACCAAAGGCAATCACACCCATCAGCCAGCACGAAACCCGAAAGACCCCCAGCTGTGGGCCTCCCGCTTGATCCTCTTGGTCTGAATTTCCCATCGCGAGCCGCAGTCTAAGAACTGACATCGCTCCTGTCAACGGGGCCTTGCACTCGTCGAAAACCCACGTAAATCTTTCCTCATGCTTCGCTCCGCGGCTCCCTACCCCCAACTCTGCCCCCTCCGGGCCGAGCCCGAGGACGTCGCCCGCAGACTTTCCCACCTCCCCGGCCTCGTCTTCTTCGACTCCGCCGGAAACCTCCCCACTAACCACGCCCCGCCCCTCTCCATCATCGGAGCCCGCCCCGTGGAAATCCTCACCGGACACATCTCCAAAACCCAAACACTCGCCAACGCGCTCGACAAAAACGCCATCAAAGCACGCGACTACGGATTCCCCGCCGGAGCCGCCTGCGGATGGATTGATTACAATGGCGACTACACCTTCGGCCTCTACCCCGAACTCCTCATCTACCACCACCGCACCGGTGAATGGTGGGAAACAGGCTCCCTTTCCGAAGAACTCAGGGAACCCGCCCCTCCCCGCGCAGCCTCCCTCGGCACCTGGGAATCCTCCTTGAAAAAGCACGATTTTCTCGCCGCGGTGCGCACCGCCAAGGAATACATCGCCGCCGGTGACATCTATCAGGTCAACCTTTCCCGCCGCCTCGCCGCACCCTGCCACGCACCCGACGGACTCTTTCCCCTCTACGAAAAACTTAGAACCTCCGCACCCGCCCCTCTGGCTTCCTACTTCAATCTCGCAAACCGCGAAATCATCTCCTCCTCACCCGAAACCTTCCTTCGCCTCTCCGGCCGCGAGATCGAAACCCGGCCCATCAAAGGCACCCGACCCCGCTTTGCCGATCCCGAGCTCGACTCACGCTCCGCCTTCGACCTCCGCCAATCCGAAAAGGAAACCGCCGAGCTCGTCATGATCACCGACCTCCTCCGCAATGACATCGGACAAGTCTGCGAGTTCGGCTCCGTCCAGGTCACCGACATGCTCCAGCTCGAAAAACTCCAGCACGTCCACCACCTCGTCTCCACCGTCAAAGGCACCCTCACCCCCGGCTGCTCCCACCTCAACGCCCTCGCCGCCTGCTTCCCCGGCGGCTCCATCACCGGCGCCCCCAAAAAACGCGCCACCGAGATCATCTCCGAGCTCGAACCCTGCCCCCGCGGCCTCTACACCGGCGCCATGGGATACTTCGGCTTCAACGGCGAATCCCAATTCAACATCGCCATCCGCACCCTCATCCACGAAAAAGGCGAACTCTCCTACAGCGTCGGAGCCGGCATCGTCGCCGACTCCGAACCCCTCGCCGAATTCGAGGAAACCGAGCACAAAGCCGCCGGAATGAAGCTGGCCATCGAAGGAATCGGCAAACCCTAACAGGAAAAAGCCACCTTCCCCGACCCCTTGCGCTTGTCTCAACTGAGCGGATTGGGCAGGCTGTCCGTGAGCTTATGAAAATCACCAAAGCCGTCATCACGGCCGCCGGCCCCGACCAGCAGCACCTCCCCCTCCAGACACTCGTGAGTGCCTCTGGAGAAACAAAGACCGTGATCGCCCTGCTTCTCGACGAAGCCCTGGCCGCTGGAATCGATTCCGTAGCCATCATCATCGCCCCCGGCACCCAGAGCGACTTCGAAAAAGCCGTAGGGAAACACCTCGATGCCGTCACCTTCATCGAACAAACCGAACCACTCGGATTCGGCCACGCCATCCTCTGCGCCAAGGACTTCATCGGCCGCGAAAGCTTCCTCCTTCTCGTCGGCGATCACCTCTACCTCAGCACCCTCAAAAGCTCCTGCATGGAACAACTCATCAAGGTCGCCACCGAAGAACGATGCTCCGTCTCAGCAGTCCAGGCCACCCGCGAAAGCCAACTCCCTTTCTACGGCGCCGTCGGCGGCCAACGCATCGCTGGAAGCAAAGGACTCTATGACATCGACACCGTCATCGAAAAACCCACCCCCACCGTAGCCGAACAAAAACTCATCATCCCCGGACTCCGCGCCGGCCGCTACCTCTGCTTCTTCGGCATGCACGTCATGACCCGCGCCGTCCTCGCCGAACTCGAAAAAACCGAGTTCGACTCCTCCGGAAAAATCCCCCTCACCCCCATCCTCTCTGATATCGCCAAAGCCGAGCGCTACCTCGCCCTCGAAATCAAAGGCCGACGCTTCAACATTGGCGAAGGCTACGGACTCCTCCGCGCCAACCTCGGCATGGCCCTCGCCGGACCCGATCGCGACGAGGTCATGGGATCCATCATCGAGCTCATCTCCTCCACACGCTAGGACGCCATGCTTCTCGACCTCATCACCTCTTCCGACCCCGACGTCCGCAACCGCTCACTTGCCGACGCCTGCTCCGGACTCACCTCGGACCAACTGCTTGCCGAATGCGCCATTCTCGACGCCTTCCGCCGAGACTCGGAAAGCCTCTACAATCAAGTCCGCGCCCTCTTCTTCCTCTCCGCAATCCACCGCTTCCACCTCCCCAACCTCCTCGAAGGCGAACCATCCGGATCCATCCCTTTTCCCGGATACGAAGACCTCCTCGGCCGCCGTTTCGAAGAAGCCATCGACACCTTCCTCGCACAACAAACCGAACAAGGTGCCACCGACGCCCTCTCCTCCGCCCTCGCCTCGGCTTACCACCAACTCGCCTTCCAGACCCTCGCCGACCAGGTCCGCAAATCCGTCCGCACCGTGCGCGGCAACCAATGGATGTTCCGCATGGGCCACCCCGCCGACCAACCCCTCCGCATCCGCCCCGAACTCCTCACGGAAACCAACCACCTCTTCCCCGTCCTCCGCGAACAAACCCCCGTCCGCATGGACCTCACCCACTCCGCGTGGTCCGATATCTTCTTCCTCGGCATGGACTACCCCGAGGGCGCACGCGTCCTCAACGTCTCTGTCGACCTCGCCGTCCACGGACGCGATGACACCCCCAAACCACCCGTCGAAGCCTACCTCCGCGTCATCGATAAACCCGTCCTGCGCCTCACCTCCATCGACCTCAAGGCCTCCGCGGAAATCTCCTCACTCTCGGAAGTCTTCGACTTCGCAAAAGACTACCTCGGCCTCCTCAAAGCCGCCGTCATCGCCTCCGGCATCATCCCTCCCGGCATCGAGGGCTCCGGCGAATCACTCGCCGACCTCCTCGAACAAGTCGCCGGACACGGGCGCGGCCTCGAAGTAATCTCCTCGGTCAACGACATCCCCAAAGGCTCACGCCTCGCCGTCTCCACCAACCTCCTCGCCGCCCTCATCGCCGCCTGCATGCGTGCCACCGGGCAAACCGAATCACTCACCGGTGACCTCACCGAGGACGAACGCCGCCTCGTCCTCGCCCGCGCCATCCTCGGCGAATGGATCGGCGGCTCCGGCGGCGGCTGGCAGGACTCCGGCGGCGTCTGGCCCGGCATCAAACTCATCGAGGGCGAGATCGCCGGCGAGACCGACCCCGAGCACGGCGTCTCCCGCGGCCGCCTCATGCCCAAACACCGCGTCTTCTCCTCTCAGGAAATTTCCCGGGAATCACGCCAGGCCCTCCAGGACTCCCTCATCCTCGTCCACGGCGGCATGGCTCAAAACGTCGGCCCCATCCTCGAGATGGTCACCGAAAAATACCTCCTCCGCTCCACCGCCGAATGGCAGGGCCGCAAAGAAGCCCTCGGACTCCTCGACCAGGTCCTCGAATCCCTCAAAGCCGGAGACATCAAACAACTCGGAAAACTCACCACCGACAACTTCCGCGGCCCCCTCCAAACCATCATCCCCTGGGCCACCAACCACTTCACCGAAACCCTCATCGCACGCGCCGAGGCCGAATTCGGCGACGACTTCTGGGGCTTCTGGATGCTCGGCGGCATGTCCGGCGGCGGCATGGGATTCATCGTCGACCCCAAGCGCAAAAAAGAAGCCCTCGTCCGTCTCGAGGAAATCATGATCACCACCAAGCGCGAACTGGAGAACGCCCTCCCCTTCGCCATGGACCCCGTCGTCTACGATTTCCAAATCAACCCCCACGGCACCTACTCCCACCTCTTCGAAGGAGCAGACGCCCTCCTCCCCCCCGGATACTACCAACTCAGCATCGCCCGACTTCTCCGCAAAAAATCCAAAAAACTCTCCCCAAAAGACCGCGCCGAGCTCGACCAATTCGCCTACGCCTGCCGCACCCAACCCAAGTTCGAAAACTCCGTCCAGGCCCTCTTCGACACCCTCATCCCGCGCATGGATGACCGCGATCAGGCAGGCGGCTCCCTCAAAGAACTCCTCAAAAATAACGGCTTCGACCGCGCCCAGCACGAAGCCATCCGCGAAGACCTCCTCAACGGACGCATCGGCCTCTCCCAAAACCGCCTCCCCGCCAGCACCCGCATCGAGGACGTCCTCCCCGAGGACATCACCGACTACTCCGCCACCAGCCCTTCAGCCGATCTCATCGCCCTCGGAAACCAGGCCCTCGCCGGAGGAAGCGTCGGCGTCATCTCACTCGCCGCCGGAGCCGGCTCCCGCTGGACCCAGGGCGCCGGAGTCTGCAAAGCCCTCCACCCCTTCTCCAGCTTCTCCGGCCGCCACCGCACCTTCGTCGAGACCCACCTCGCCAAATCCCGCAAGCGCGGCTCTCAGGCCGGCACCCCCATCCCCCACCTCTTCACCACCTCCTACCTCACCCACGGCCCCACCCAACACTTCCTCGGCCACCAAGAAAACTACAACTACCCCGGCCCACTCCTCCTCTCCCCCGGAAAATCCGTCGGCCTCCGCATGGTCCCCACCGAGCGCGACCTCCGCTTCGCCTGGGAAGAAATGCCCCAGCAAACCCTCGACGAGCAGCAACAAAAAATGCGCAAGTCCGGTCGCTCCGCCCTCATCAAATGGGCCACCTCACAAGGCGAAGCCAGCGACTACACCGACAACCTCCCCCTCCAGTGCCTCCACCCCGTCGGCCACTTCTTCGAAGTTCCCAACCTCCTCCTCAACGGCACCCTCGCCACCCTCCTCAAAGAACGCCCGCAGCTCCAAACCCTCATGCTGCATAACATCGATACCCTCGGTGCCGATCTCGACCCCGGCCTCCTCGGCCACCACCTCAACTCCGGCTCCGGCCTCACCTTCGAGGTCATCACCCGCCGACTCGAAGACCGCGGTGGCGGCCTCGCCCGCGTCAACAAACGCCCCCGCCTCCTCGAAGGCCTCGCCCTCCCGCGCGAGGAAGACGAATTCTCCCTCTCCTACTACAACACCATGACGACCTGGATCGACCTCGACCAGCTCCTCACCCTCTTCGGCCTCACCCGCGACGACCTCCTCTCCGACAACCGGGAAAAAATCGCCGCCGGAGTCCGTGACGTCGCCGCCAAACTCCCCACCTACATCACCATCAAGGAAGTAAAAAAACGCTGGGGCAACGGACAGGAGGACATCTTCCCCGTCCTCCAGTTCGAAAAACTCTGGTCGGACCTCACCACCCTCCCCGAAATCCAGTCCGACTTCCTCGTCGTCCCCCGCCTTCGCGGCCAACAGCTCAAGGACCCCGCCCAACTCGACTCCTGGCTCCGTGATGGCTCCGCCGACTACATCGAAACCCTCTGCGAGTGGTCCTAGACCCAACTTAGGCCAATGAAATCCGTCCACATTTATACCGATGGCGGCGCCCGCGGAAACCCCGGGCCCGGAGGCTTCGGAGCCATTCTCCTTTTCGACAAATTCCGCAAGGAGATCAACGGAGCCTACGATCATACCACCAACAATCGCATGGAACTCATGGCCGCCATCAGCGCCCTCGAACTCCTCTCCGAACCCTGTCACGTCACCGTCCACTCCGACTCCAAATACCTCGTCGACGCCCTCACCAAGAACTGGCTCAACGGCTGGAAAAAACGCGGCTGGAAAAAATCCGACAAAAAACCCGTCCTCAACAAAGACCTCTGGCAACGCCTCGACGCCGCCATCGCAATCCACAAGGTCGATTGGAAATGGGTCAAAGGCCACGCCGGCAACCCCCTCAACGAACGCTGCGACGAACTCGTCCACGAGGCTATCGACGCCGGAGATCACATCACCGATCAAGGCTACCTCGACTCCCAAAAACCCGCCGGTGACACCCTCCTCTGATCCCATGATCCGCCACCTCCTCATCCTCCTTTGCTCCGCCAGACTTCTCGCCGCGCAAGCCCTCGACGTCCCCATCTTCGAGCAATCTTCCGAAGCCATGAAGGATGAAGAGAAACGCATTGGAAAGCTCGCCGAAACATTCCTCGCCGAAGAACAAGCACTCACCCTGAAACAAATTCAGGAAGCCATGAAGAGCCCCGCCAAACGGGCCCTCACCCTCAAAAAACCGGCCACCACCCCACTTCAAGCCTCACAGGTTGCCCAACACGCCCTCGTCTCAACCTACCGCGTCGGCTGGGCCTACCTCTGTGATAACTGCGACCACTGGCACCTCAACCTCGGCGGCGGATACGCCATCTCCCATGACGGAGTCCTCGCCACCTGCGCCCATGTCGTCGATCCCGGCGAACTCAAAATTCGCGAAGGAACCCTCATCGCCATCAATCACAAGGGAGACGTCTTCCCCGTCAAATACATCCACGCCTACCACCAGGAAATGGACGCCGCCCTGCTCGGAATCGATGCCACCACCACACCCCTGGCCCTCAACGACCAGGTCCGCCCCGGTGACCCCGCCTTCTGCCTGAGCCGCCCCCTTGATCAGGGAAAATACTTCAGCGCCGGAATCGTCAATCGATTCTTCTGGGACAAAAAAGACCGTGGCGGAAATGATACCGGCCTCAACGCCCTCTCCCACCTTCGCCTCAACGTCAGCACCCCCTGGGCCCCCGGCAGCAGCGGCTCCCCCGTCCTGGATTCCAGCGGCAACGCCATCGGTCACGTCGCCCGCATCGCCCCCCTCACCAAAAAGAAAAACTCCCCCGCGCTGATCACCCTGCACATCGCCATCCCGGCCCGGAGCATTAAAGCTCTGGCTTCCCATTAATCCTGGGCCCGATCGTAATCGACCCTGAACGAGCGGTTCCGCAAACGGGAACCTTTCAAACCATTGATCACCTTGTCCGCCTCGGATGCCTCGACATCCACCAGCGTATGCTTCGGAAAAATCCGGATGCGGCCCAACACGCCGTCCGGCAATTCGCACTCACGGTAAATCATCCCCGCGATGTCTCCCGGCTTCACACTCTGGGCCTTGCCCACCGTGAGAAAAAGAGTCGCCATCTTGGAGTTGCCTCCCTGCTGCTTCTTCTCCCCACGCTCAAAACGATTCCTCTCCGGACGTTCGCCACGCTCCGGACGATCACCGCGCTCCTTCCGGTCACGCCGCTCCCGGGGCTTCCGCTCCTTTGAAAACGGCTCATCCTTCTCGTTGTCCTCCGCAATAAACTGACCCTCACGCCCGCTCGTCTCACGAATCAAGGTGATCAGGGCATTGGATATATCGGTCGCCGTATGACCCTGCTCAAGCAAGCGGTCCAGATAAGGCTGATAACTCTTGTAATCACCCGCCTCCAAACGCTCCTGAATCGTATCAAAAAGCTGATCGGCACGACTTCCCTCCACCTGCTCGCGCGTCGGAATCCGTTCACGCTTAATCGGCTGACGGATATATTTCTCAATCGTTTGCAGCCGGTAAATGTCACGCCCAAACACAAAGCTCACCGCCTTGCCCGAACGTCCCGCACGGCCCGTCCGGCCAATCCGGTGAACATAATCCTCGGGGTCCTGCGGCAATTCGTAATTCACCACCAGCTCGACATCATCGATATCAAGTCCCCGCGCCGCCACATCGGTCGCCACCAGAATCTCCACCGCGCCATCCTTGAAACGCGCCAGCACCCGCTCACGCATCGCCTGCGTAATATCACCATGCAGACGGTCCGCCGTAAATCCACGGGCCAGCAACATCTCGGTCAACTCATCGACCACCCGCTTCGTGTTGCAAAAAATCACCGTCAGCTTCGGCTGCTCAATATCCACCAGGCGGGACAATGCTTCCACCTTCGAACGTCCTCGTACTTCATAGCACGACTGGTCGATGCTCGACACCGTAAGCGCCTTGCGCTCGATCTCCACCAACTCAGGCTCATTGCCAAACTTCTCAATCAGACGTCGAACGCCCTGATTCATCGTCGCCGAGAAAAACATCGTCTGCCGGTCCTTCGGCAAAACCCGGAGCATCTCCTCCATCTCCTCGCGGAATCCCATGTCCAACATGCGGTCCGCCTCATCCAAAATCACCGTCTTGATGTGATCCGGATCAAAACTCTTCCTGCGCAGGTGATCCAAAAGTCGCCCTGGCGTTCCCACCACCACATGCGTTCCCTTCTGCAACCCTCGCAACTGTCGGTCTATCGGAGCTCCGCCATACACCGGCATCGCCCGCACATTGCCCAGAGCCGAACCCAATCGAAACACTTCCTCACACACCTGCACCGCCAACTCCCGCGTCGGACACACAATCAGCGCCTGTGGCTTGTTCAGCTTGGGATCAATCCGCGCTAGCGTCGGCAGCGCAAATGCCGCCGTCTTCCCCGAGCCCGTCTGGGACAAACCGATCAAATCCACCCCTGTCAGCGCCAGCGGAATCGTCTTCTCTTGAATGGGTGACGGACTCTCGAAGCCCATGTCCACGACTGACTTTAAAAGCGCTTCGGGGAGGCCTAGTTCGGAAAATGCAAGAGTGCTCATCAATTCAAGTCCGCACACCGGCGGGAGGTCTTACTTCTGTCAATTCCCGCTGATAGCAAGAACAGAATGATCCGGCTCCCTAATCACTTCTTCCGCCAAAGCAAGAAGAACACCCCGCAAATTCCGCTAAACATCGCCGTCGATGGCTCCGGAATCGACGCAGCATCCTGCACGGTTTCAACAACAAACATCGGCGCAGCAAGCATCACCGCCAAAACAGGAATTATAACATTCATGGTGCAAGATCCGGCCCGTCCCCCCTTACGAAACAAACCCTCTAACAGAAGGATACCTTGATCCCCTGATAGACTCAAGACCATTTGTTAAGAAATGTTAACTATCTATTCCCGCTGGCAACTTTCACGGATTCCCTCCCCGCAACACCGCACGAATCCGATAAAAATCCCGCCCCGATACCGGCTCCACACTTCGATAAACCGGACGACTCGTCCCATCCGCATAAAAGGTCTCGTCCACCAGCTCATAAGCTCCTCCCAGACGCTTCCAGTCCTCCATATCTTCCTCGATCAACAACTCCACATCATCAGCCGCCAACACCCGCCGATAACTCAATTCCGCAAATCCGCCCTCCATCAACTCCAGCATCAACCCATCCGGAGCCGCATAATCGACCAGATTTGGAATGCCATCGCCATCATCATCCCCGGTGGGATCACCGGTAAACATCAAGGACTCGCCCAGCCCCGGAGCACCACCTTCCGTGATCCCCGCCCGCCAGCTCGTCCCCTGCGTCGGATCCAGCAAACTCCCCGGCACCGCAATATAAACCAAACTCCGGTTACCCCCGTTCGCAATCAACGGCCAAGGCAGCCCGGTCTTGTATTCAAAATCCCGAATCGCAGTCCCCGCTCCGAACGAAAGCTTCACCCGCTCCCCGTTGTTCGCCAAATTCTTGTCAAAGGTTCCCACCACAAACGAGGGCGTCGTCACAAATCCATAACGCAAATTAAACGCCGATTCCTTCCCCACCACCACCATCCGCTCACCCGGCTCAATCATCGTCCGCGCCGCATTCACAAAGTCGAACTCGATCCCCTTGGTAAACCGCACCTCACTCAAATCCAGTGCCACACTTCCCGCATTCATGATCTCGATCCACTCAAAATCCGATTCCTCCAACGTCGGATCTACCGCCAGCTCATCCACACTCGGCGGATTCGGCTCATACATGATCTCACTGATCACCAGACCATCCAACAAGGGCTGAATCGTCGGCACCCCCGCCACAAACTCCAGCGGATCCGACCAATTGCTCCACCGCCCCGTCATATCCTGATGCCTCACCCGTGCCCGATACGTCTGCCCCACTTTCGTCACCGCCGGCACATCCACCGACGATACAAACGAACCCAATTCCCCTGATTCCCAGATCGACGACCATTCAAAAACCGGATCCTGACCCACTGGTAGCAAATGCCGCTTACCCAAAATCGTCATCTCAAAACCCATGTCACTGCTGGACGCCGTCTGCTGGTGAACCTCGATCGCAATGTCATTCACTCCCGGAACAAAAACCGAAGGAGACACCTCAAACTCATCAAAAGTCGATTCCCCTCCCGGAAAATCCGCCCTCACATCATAGGCCACCACCGTCTCCGCATGAAACCCCTCCCGAATCACCTGCTCCCCGTTCACATAAACAATCGCCCCGTCATCAACCAACAAACTGAAGATAAATTTCTCCATCTTGGAAGGATCCTCCACCGTCACCTGCGTCCGGAAATACGTCGTCGCGTTACGATTAAACGTGCTCCCGCCATACCCAACCGTTGTCTCAATATCAAGACCCGACACCCCACCATAACCCAGCGGACTTAGCCCCTGCCCCCATGAACTGTCATTGAATCCCTGCTCCTTCCACGCCGTCCCCTGATCACTCCCGTCATCAAGATAACGCCAAACGGATGCCATCGGCATAATCACTTCCTCCCCGCCGTCCGGCACCGAGACCTCCGCCAGTCGCCACTCCATCGCCCCAAAGGTCCCCGCTCCCTGCGGATCGGAAAAGGCGGAGCTCGTTAGCGCCACACCATCCTGCGGGAAACCATCCACTCCCGAGTAAGCAATCGTCGGCTTGTTCGGAATCGCCGGATCCGCCACCAACGCATCCAGATAAGCATCCCGACCCTCCTGCCCGGACACACCGGTGTCCCTCGAAATCAACGGCATCCTCGTATCCGACCCGCCAACCCAACTGCCTCCATCAAAGGCAAACTTCTTCATATCCACCGTCACATCCTCAAGCGGCGGATCCGATTGGCTCCCCCCCGTTGCCGAACGCCAGCGATCACGATCCAAATCAATCACCTGATCAATCTTCGCCGCCAACGGATCAATCAACAACGAGACCTGCTCCGGAGTCCAAATCAAATCACGCATCTCACGCACCACATTGAGATACTCCGTGTTAAACGGCTCCCTCGGCGAATTCCCGGTGGTCCCATAAATCGCCGCCTTCGCCCAATCGATCCCCGCATTCCAGTTTGGCCCCCAACTCGTATCCGAGTCCCACGGCAGAACATTCAAACGGCCCAGTGGATTGGTCGCCGATGGCTCAAAATAATACGCCCGGTTCTTCAGATGCTCCGCCGTATTCGGATCCACATCGTAGTGCCGGATCATATCCACCACGCTGTGATAGTGATACCAACTGTCATAATTCACATTCTCCCGCAGCCAGGCATCATCCTTCTCGGGCCGCAGTCCAAAAATAATATTCTGGAAATCCGACCCGTCATCCACCGCATCCGGTGCCTGATACCGCCGCACACTCACCCCGTCGGTCCGCCCGCTGATCAGCTTGTAAAGGTTCCCCTTCTCCAGATTGTGCGCATCCAGGAACCGCTTATCATACTCCTCCAGCGCCAGCAGCATTCCGTAGTGATCCCCGCCATACTGATCCGGCGCTTCATCCTCACCCCTGATCACCCGCAAATTAAACCAATGCGTATTCGGTGCCGGCGTCCCCGTCAGATTCCACAAGGTGTGATTCACGGACTGATCCATCCCCCAGGTGTAATGACCCCGTGAACCGATCATCTTGTGCGTCGCAAGATACTTCCACGGTTCGGGATACTTGTCCCCGTTGCTGTCACGAAACGTCGGATAATTCCCCCGCTGGAATCGAAACTTCAAACTCCGCTTGCCGCTCCCGCTGTAGCGCGCATTCCGCTGACGCAGTCGATACTGCGTATGGTCATAAACCTTCCCCTCATAAACAAACGTACAACTCCAGTTATAGGCACTCCGCGCATCATAGTTGTCCCGGGGAATCTGGTTGCTCCCCTGATACGCCACCGCCTGATTAAAATCCGCCGCCGTCGTCAGCACATGGTAAACCGGCACCGAACCCACCGTCGCCGCCGGATAAACATGACCCGTTCCGTTGATTGATCGCGTCGAGGCCACAAAATCAGGAACCCCGTTGTAGACGAAATAAGCAAAGTTCAACGAGTCATCATCCGCATAAGGCACCTCAATCGACGCCCCACCCGTATCCGTCGCCACCACCCGATATCGGACCAACGTCCGATTCCCCTGCGGTGCAACCGTCGCCGTATACACCCCATCCCCCGCCAAAGCATCATCCCCGCTTCCATCATCGACCATCCCAATCGTCATCCACCCCCCGGCATCAAAGTAGTCCGGATTCGGAGTCCGCTCGCCATTCGGATTGGACAAAAGCAATGATGTCGACTTCGCCAGATAAGCCGGCACATAGGAACCGGGAGAAACAATCTGGATGAACAGCTCCACCGATCCCACCCCCTGCCCATCTGTCACCTTCGCCGTGATCACCGTCTTCTCCGTATCATTCGGCTCCTTCGGCGTATGCTCCACCTGCCGAATTTGCGGAGGCACCACTGTCGAAAACACACTGTTCACTGCCTTCGGCGTCGGTGCCGATCCATTCGAACTCCTCCAGCTCCCTCCCAGATCATTGTCCAGCGAAGGATGGACCAATTCCATCGAAGACCCCGTCCCCCCCGCTCCCACCGGCCACGGAAACGACGCCTGATAATTCACCACATCCACCACGATCCCCGCCGCGTTCCGTAACTCAACCCGCTCACCCTTCCCCGAAAGACCGCCCCCAAATGGACCAAGCGCCGTCACCCCGTGCACCGCCGACATCTGACCCGGGTTCTGCGCAATCACCAGATACTCCCCCACCCCAATCTCCGTGCTCCCCGGAATCGTAAACGAAATCCCGTCCTGAAAAAACCACCCCGAAACATCCACCACTTCCGTCCCCGCATTATAAAGCTCCACAAACTCATCCCGCGCCGTGTTCGGCTCACTGTTGTAGTGTATCTCATTGATCAACACCTGTGCGGAGAGAGCCGGCATCCAAAAAAACGGAGTAAGGAAATAAAGAAGCTTCTTCATGAACAGGCGGGACCCTAGCAAGCGGGATTCACGATGGAAAGAAGCGGAAACCGCAATTTTCCTCATAATAAGATCAAGCCGATTTCGATTGCCCATTTGCCGCGTTACGATCCCAACCAAATATTCTCCCCCTTTTCCCTCCCGCTCCCCTTCGTAAACGGCTAATTTGAGAAATGGACGAACAAAAGGACTCCACCGCCCAAGCGATCCGCAAAGCGGGATACTTCATCGGAGGATCAATCCTGGGAGCCTCCCTCATTCTCTCCTATTCCCTCGCTCCCCGGGGAAGAATTTCCGACGACACCATCGTCGCCTTCACCCTGATCGCCGCCTTCATCGCCGCAGTCTTCCTCTTCGGAGCCATCTTCAACGCCTTCCTCAACCGACGCCGACGCCTCAAAAACGAGCAGGCCCAATTCGCCGCCCTCTCCGGTCGCACCTCGATGGGCAAAGGAAAAACCCGCATTCCGGTTCCTGAAAACGCTCCAAAAGTAACCCCATCCAACCCCTTGGCCTAACCCATGTCCGACGAAAACAAAATCGCGGAAGCCATCGACCGCCTCCGCCGCACCATCTGCATCGTCGGACTCACCCTCCCGACCATTTGGCTCGCCATGACTCTCGACGGCAGCCGCATCAAACGCATCGGCGACCTCACCGAACGCTTCCTCCCCGCCATCGGCTTCAGCCTCATCATCACCGGCGGAGTCACCATCATCATCTGGATCGTCATTCTTCTCTACCGGGCACTCTCCACCCCCTATCCGGACTCCGAAGAAACAACGCCCGACGATTGAGAGGCCGCAGCCCGCTCCCTCAAACCGCCACCTTGTCATCCCCCCGCCTTCCCGCTTAACTCCGGAATGCGCATCCTTGGCATCCTCACCCTCCTCACCGCCTCCCTCTTTGGAAAAGGCACCCTGACCAAACATCAGTTCACCGATTCCAAAATCTTCCCCGGCACCCAGCGCGACTACTGGACCTACGTCCCCGGGGAATACGACGCCTCAAAACCCGCCTGCCTCATGGTCTTTCAGGATGGCGGAGGCTTCGTCAACAACCCCGGAAAAACCGGCTACGCACCCGATGTCATCGACCAACTCATCGCCTCCGGTGACATGCCCGTCACCATCGGCCTCTTCGTAAACCCCGGAGTCGTCCCCGCCCCCCGCAAAGGAGCCCAACCCCGCTTCAACCGCTCCTTCGAATACGATGGCATGGGCCCCAACTACGCCAACTTCCTCATCGAAGAACTCATCCCCACCCTCAACCTCAACATCTCTCCCAACCCCGACGACCGCGGCCTCTGCGGCGCCTCCTCCGGTGCCATCGCCGCCTTCACCGCCGCCTGGGAACGGCCGGATCACTTCCGCCGCGTTTACTCCATGATCGGCACCTACGTCGGCCTCCGTGGCGGAAACAATTACCCCGCCCTCATCCGCAAAACCGAACCCAAACCCCTCCGCATCTTCCTCCAGGATGGATCAAACGACCTCAACATCTACGGCGGCGACTGGTGGATGGCCAACCAAACCATGCAACGCGCCCTCGAGTTCGCCGGTTACGAACACACCCACCGCTGGGACGAAGGAAAACACAGCCGCGAAGAAGGCACCAAAATCATGGCCGAAGCCCTCACCTGGCTCTGGAAAGACCACGGCAAAACTCCCGTCACCACCCACCTCGACAACGCAAAATCCCGCGCCTCCGAATGGCTCATCCCCGGCGAAAACTGGCAAGTCGTCAGCGAAGGACACAACTGGTCCGAAGGCCTCGCCCTCACCCCCGACGGCACCCTCTACTTCACCGACGTCCCCGATAGCGAACTCTGGAAAGTCACCCCCGACGGCAAGGAAACCCTTCTCGCCAAAGACACCGCCAAAGCCAATGGCATCGCCCTCGGACCCGATGGCAAAAAACTCTACACCGCCTCCGCCGGACAAATCCGCGCCTATGATCTCGCCACCGGCACCCACCAAGTCATCTCGGAAGGAGCCGGCGCAAACGACATCGTCGTCTCACACCGCGGTCACCTCTACTTCACCGACCCCGCCAAAGGAAAAGTCTGGCACATCAACCTCGAAACCAAAAAGACCCGCAGCGTCGATAATCTCAAAGGCCTCAACGGCATCGGCATGAGCGCCGACCAAACCCTCCTCTTCGTCTGCCAGTTCGACGGCCCCTTCATCTACTCCTACTCCATTCAGGAGGACGGATCCCTCACCAACAAACAACCCTACTTCTACGCCCAGGGCCCCACCAACTCGGGCCGCTACGCCCTCGACGGCCAATGCACCGCCTCCAACGGTCACCTCCTCGTCGGCACCGAAGCCGGACTCCAAATCTTCGACCAACCCGGTCGCGTCCAACTCGTCCTCCCCCGCCCCGCCTATGAGGATGGCCGCGTCAACTACAGTGCCCTCTACAAGGACACCCTCTACATCGCCACCCGCCACCGTATCTACAAGCGCAAGATCAAGCTCAGCGAAGCCCCCGCCTGGAAGGCTCCCGTCGGACCTCCCAAGCCCCGGCTTTAAAAAGGTTACTCTGAGTCCTTCGAGACACTCTCCAGGTGACGCTTCGCCCGCTCGGCCTGATCAATCACCCGATCAACCGCCTTCGCACTCGGATCGCTCACGTAGTAATCCAACAGTTTTGCCGCCCACCCGTTGCGCATTCTCGCAAGGGCACCGATCACCTTAAGCTGCTCCCGCTCACCGGCCGAAACCCGCGCCACCTCTGTCCAAAGATTCTCGCGCTCACCATCCTTGATCGAATCATTTTCAATCAGGAAGGTCGTCAACGCATCAAAGGAATCTTTCCGCAGGGTGGGGTCATCCTGTTCCGCCGCGAAATCAAGGAGAGTCTGAAACATCGACGTATCAGGCCACTGCCGTAGCGCCGCCACAGCCGCCAGCTTCATCGCAATATCGGAAGACTTAAGCTGCTCGTTCACAATCGCTGCCGCCTCTTTCCCCCCCGCCGCACCCAACAAGCGCACCAGAGAAAATCGCGTCCCTTCATCCACCGCCGACTTGTAAGCCGCCACCACCGAACTCCCATATGCTTCCTTGTTGGAAGCCTTCGCAATGACCTCTCCCAGAGTCGCCACCGCCTGGGACTTCACCCCCTTGTCAGAGGCTCGCGTCACCACCCCAAGCAACTGCTTGAAATTATCAGCCGTCGCCATCTTTCCCGCAGCCACCATCGCCTTCTTACCCAGCTGACTGTTGTCCGTTTGTATCGCGTATTCGACAAGCGGCGCCAGCCCGGCCTCACCTTTACGCAAGGCCAACACATCGAACAAATTCCCGCGAACATCATCATTGAGTGAATCCTGGGTCGCATACTCGGCAACCTGCTCACTGATGTTCCCGTTGTCACTCTCGGTCGATTTCGCCAGCACCACCAGATAAGTGGGCCGCACCCCCTTGTCCCGGGCACCCGGAGTGGAAATCTCGTTGAGAAGCAGGGACACATCGGACTTGCTCAAAGCAGTCTCCGGCAACTCGTCATCACCGGTCAAATTCTGATAGGGAGCCACAATTTCGTTCAGCCGCTTGGCGTCCCGTTTATCACCACTTTTCCCGATGAACACCACCAGCGCAATCACCAGCGCAACTCCCAAAAGGGAACCAATCAACGCCTTGGCGGTCGTGGAGAGCCCCTTTTGCGGCGCAGGCAGAGCGACCCCGCCGGGAGCCGTCGGCTCGATCGGACCACCGAGAGGGTCCGGTGAGGATGAGCTTCCATGAAGGGGAGCCGTCGCCGGAGGTGTCGCCCCCTGAAGCTGAACCGTCAACGGCTCGTGCTCGGCGGCCACCACCGGAGGCGCTGGCGCGGCCACCGGAATGGGCGCTACCGGAACCGCCGCCTGAACGGGCTGGGCTACCGGAATCGCTTGAGCCACGGGGACCTCCTCCGCCGGAGGTTCCACAGGGGCGGGAGGAGCCGCTGGAGCGGGCGTAACTCCCGGAATCATCAGCTTCGGCGCAGCCGGCTTCTGGGGTTCCTCCGCCGCTTCCTCGGCTTGCGGAGCTTCAGGTGCCGGTACCGCCATATGCGGTTGGGCCGCCGTTGCCTTGAGCTGCTGTGCCTGGGTATGAATCGATGGACGGGACCCTTCGGGCGGCACCAGAGGCTGTGGCGCGGTGTGGGTTGGCACCCCGGCAGTTGGAGCTTCTTCACTCGTCAAGTCCGGAGCAGGGCCACTCGGCTCCATCGGAGCGGGCGCGGCACCGGGAATCAATAATTTGGGTCGTTTTACTGCAGCCGGCTCCTCAGGGGCGGGCTGGTTTGGGGCCGGTTGATTGGGGTCTTCGCTCATAAGAAATTTCGTTAAAGATTCACGGGCATCGGCAGGACGATCGTCCATATTACGTTGAATATGCCACATCACCCAGTCGCAAAGCCATGCCGGAAGATCCGGACGGATTTCAGCAAGGGGAGTGACCGTATTTTGCAAGTGCGCGGCCATCACCTGGGGAGCCGTTTCCCCATCAAAAGGATAGGCCCCCGCCAGACAATAGTAATAGACACATCCCATGGAATACATGTCGGTCCGCTTATCCAGCGGCGTCCTCTCGAACTGCTCCGGCGCCATGAAATGAATCGAGCCAAACACCGCATCTCCATGATCGATCGTCTGCAGCGAGGGCTTCGGTGAAAATTTCGCCAGTCCAAAATCCACCAGCTTCACCTGAAAGCGCCCACTCGGCAGCCAGGTCACCATCACATTGGTCGGCTTGATGTCCCGGTGCACCAAATCCAGATCCTGCGCCGCAATCAGCGCCTCCTGCGACTGCAGCGCCACCTCACGAAAATCCGCAAAAGTCAGCGTCCCCCGCTCCACCATCTCATCAATCGTCCGGCCCGATAGCAGCTCCATCACCACATAAGGACCATCGTCATCCACCCCGGCATCAAAAACCGTCACAATATGGGGATGCTGGACCGAACAAAGCGAGGTCGCTTCCTTGAGCATCGCCTTCGTCGCCTCATCCTGATTCTCATACCCCCCGCCCGCGAGGACCCGCTTGATCGCAACCTCCCGGTTCAGATGATTGTCAAAAGCGCGATACACCGCTCCGACACCTCCCTGTCCGATCTTTCCCCGAATCTCGTAGCGTTCGTCTGTTTCCATCCTTGAGTCCTGGCGGACATCATTGACATCACCGGCGGTGATTCAATGTCAAAAGCGCCTCAGAACCCCGCCTAGGAAGTTTCCTTGTTAAAGTAGACTTTAATGAACTGCATCTTCTTCTCCTCGTCGTAACCCTTTTCCAGAATCTCGTCCGGCTTGTCCACCACCTTGGGCTTCAGCCGCAACTCAACTCCGGTGTCAAACTTCATCACCGATTTCATCAGCTTCCTCGCTTTTGATACATCCTTCTTGGAAATGTCGAAGCCCTCATCAATCGTCATCCCGCTATCCTCTTCCAGCTGCTTCCGCTGCTCCGCAAAACGCTCCCGCGCCGCATCCGTCCGCAGCGCCTTCTCCTCAAATTCCTGCATGCTGAAGTGCTCCTTGTCATCAAAGTAGGACAGCGCCTCCTTCGCCGCATCGTTGATCTTCCACGGCGGCGAGGAATCTCCCTCCTCCCGTGCCGGCGTGCTTTCGGAAATCGCCGTCACCGCCATCTCCGCCACCTTCTTCGAAAGCAGCGCCGAATCCGGAATCGGAATCACACTTAGGAAATCACGCACCCAGAAGCGCGACTCGGAACTCCCCCGGTCAAAGGTCAGCACATAAAATCCCTTCCGCTGAAAGTGATCAATAATGAGACAACCCTTATCAATCTTCTCCGGATTGATCCCATGCTCCGTATTCAGCTGAAGGTCTCCATCAAGCGCCGAAATACTCAAAAACGGCGTCACACTCTCCGACTTCAATAAACAAAGCCCCTGCACCACGTCCTCCCCCACCTGAATCCCCTCAATGCGCGAGATGCAAAGATCACCCGACTTGATGTTCGGATGGTTCGATTTCGAATGCAGCCGACCCGCCAACTCACACCCCTTCGCCAAAAGCGTCTCCGAATCCTCAAAGATCGTCTCCACACACCCGTTCACCTCGTGATTGGATAGCGAACTGTGATGGTGGAATTTCTGCCCGATCAAACTAAAGCTCTTGAAAGGACGCAGAAAAATCGAGCACAGCGTCGCCTGATCATCCTCCTCGACATGAAAAAGCTGCTTGGAGGTCTGCAAGGGCTCGTTCCGGGACGGATTGCCCACTTTTGCCAACACCAGGCCGGCGATCGTCGCATTTTCAAAATCAAGTTTCAGGGTCACGGACCGAGACTTAGCCCTTTCCCTCTCCCTTGGAAAGACCCACTCCCACTTGGGAATAAAAAATCCGGCCCCCCTCGCGGAGAACCGGATCAAATCTCAACAAAATCGCCTTACGCGTCGATCTTCCGGTAAGCCGCAATCAGCGCATCCAGGCCTTCCTTGCCCTTCATGCTCGCCCCATGCTCCATCCCGATCACCCCCGTGTAGTTCTTCTCACGAAGAAACTTCGTCACCGCACCCATATCAAGACTCCCCGTGCCCGGCTCCTTGCGGCCCGGCGAATCTCCATACTGGATATACGCCACCTGATCCCAGACCGCCGCCGCATTCTCAACCAGCTTCGGACCATTCCCGATCTGCCCCTCGTGGAAGAAATCAGCGAGCAGCTTGCAGGACGGACGATCCACCAGCTTGCACAGCAAATGCCCGTCCGCAAAGGAACGCAAAAGAGGCTCCTTCCCCGCCATCGGGTGGGACAAAGGCTCATTCACCATGATCAAGCCGTGCTCCTCAATCAGGTCACAGCAAAACTTCATCCCGTCCACCGAAGCCTTGATCTGCTCCTCCCGGGTCATCGACTCGTCACGCACTCCGGGCAACATCGTCATCACGGTCTGACCACTCCGCTTGGAAACCTCCACCCCCTTGAGCATATCCTTCTTCAGCTGCTCCTTGTTCTCCGCCGTCAGCTTGTTGAAAAGCATCCCGCGACCAAACGAAATCACCGAAATCCCAATCTCCATCTCGGTGTCCTTCATGTATTCACCCACCTTTTCCTGCACGGCCGCCGGACGACCGTTAAATCCGTTATCCTCCCAACCCCGGAATCCGTGGTCGTAGGCAAACTTCAGCTCATCAAGATAGTCCGCCTTCTTCCCGGGTCCTGTCGGAAGCAATCCCGGATGGGGACCGAACTTGGCTTTAAAAGGCTTGGCTGCCTCACCGCCATGGTGGTCTGCCAAAAGGGGACCACCGGCTAGCGCGGCGAGGGAAGCTCCGGTGATTTGCGAAAAGTGACGTCTGTTCATAGGAAAGGATCACTATGAACGGACCACCGGAGATGGAAATTTCAAAAGTCGGAAATTTAAATCGGCAAGGCCCACTTCTCGCGATCCGGCTGATTGATCAGCGAGTTCGCCAGCGGGTTGTCAACAAACTGCATCGCCTTGGGATCAAACGTGAGATTTGAGTGAATCCGATGCGCAATCTTCCCGAGGTTAATCAACGTGCACGAGTTGAACCCGTTCGACTCGTTCAGCGCGAACTTCTTCTTCTCGCGAATCGCCTCGTGGAAGTCCGTCACCTGCGCCTCCGGCTCCGGCAGAGTCTTCACCTTCTCCGCAAAACCCTCCACATCAGACTGGAACCCTTTGAAAATCTTGCCCTCGGAGCCCTCGATGAAAGCCGCCCCCTTGTCCCGATTCTCCCCATCCAGCACAATCGTCGTCCCGTCTTCATACTTATAAGTGATCCTCCGCCAACTGCCCACCGCATCGCTGTCCTGCGGGTCGGCATCGATCTCAACCGACACCGGCAGCTCTTCATCCTTCCCTAAAATATACTGAACCGGATCAAGATAGTGCTGCCCCATATCACCCAATCCTCCCCCGTCATAATCCCAATAACCCCGAAACGTCCCGTGCGTCCGATGCACATGATACGGCCGGTAAGGCGCCGGCCCGAGCCAGAAGTCATAGTCCAGATGCTTCGGCACCATCTGTTGCGGCAGATCGGTCTTCCCCACCCAATTGAACTTCCAGTTAAAGCCCGTCTCCCCGCTCAAAGTCACCTTGTAAGGACCATCACCGATCAAACCACCAATGACCGCCTTCCTCACCTGACGCGCCGTCACCCCCGAGCCATAAAAATTATCCTTAAACCGAAACCACGTATTCAAACGAAACGCCACCCCCGCCTCCTCGATCGCCTTCTTCATCGCCAGGCCCTCCCCAATTGTCCGTGACATCGGCTTCTCACCCCACACCGCCTTCCCTGCCTTCGCCGCCGCTATCGCCATGTGCGCATGCCAGTGCGGCGGCGTGCACGTGTGAATGATATCAATATCCTCCCGCGCAATCACCTCACGGAAATCGTGATACCCCTGCACATCACCATTCCCACCCTTCCGAACCTGCTTCATCCGGTTCCCCAAACGCTTCGAATCCACATCACAAAGCGCCAGCAAGCGCCCCGGCATCCCCAAATGCGACTGGCTGATCCCACCACATCCCAAAATCCCTCGCGTCAGCTCCTCCGATGGCGGAGTCTGCCCGTTCAACCCCAGCACCCGGCTCGGAACAATTGAAATCGTCGCCAGCGAGGCAATCGAAGCGAGCGCTTTGCGGCGCGAAATGGTCGTAGGTGAATCCATCCCGCGACCATACGAAAATCCCACTCAAAGGAAATCGAAGAATTTAGCGGATCGTTTTTCCCGCCACATCAAGTAACAGCGAATTCGAGACCGAATTCCCCAGCCGCTCAAACTGGTCAAAGGTCCACACCACCTTCTTTGTCTTCGGCTCAATCTCCACCAACAACGGATTCCCCGGCCCCGCATGACAGTTCCCGATCACATAATTCCCGTTCGGCAACACCTCCAGCGTCGTCACCCACGCTAACCGAATCCCCGGCAAATCATCCTGATGCAGCGCCCACACCACTTCCTTCGCTGGAGTCACCTCGATCACGCTGTGACCATTCCCCGTCCCAATCAACGTGTTCCCGTTCTTCAAACGCACCGCACTAAACAAGCGATTCCCGTACGCCTCCAGCCCATGTCCTCGCTTCGCCTCTTTCTCAAAAAGTGGCACCTCATACTCCCACACCACCGTTCCCTCCCCATCATACTCGCGCGCCTTCCCATCCGCCTCATGGCACACCAAATAATGACCGTTTTCCAGCTTCCGCACCAAGCGCGTATCCGTATGCGCATCCGGCCGATCAACCGTCAGTTTCACCTCTTTCAACAACTTCCCCGCACGATCAATCTCAATGATCCGCGCCGGCCCGCTCTCCGCAATCATAAACCGATCATCGGAAAGCGCCTGAAAAGAATGAAGCTCCATCCGCTTCCCCCCATTCCCGTTCGCCTCCCCCGCATCATAACTCCAGACCACCTTCTTCGTCTCCCGATCAATCTCCACCAACCTCCGCATCTTCTCCTGCACCAAAATATTTCCCGATGGCAGCACCTGCACATCATGGATTCCCCCCCAAGCCATCTCCCACGTCGTCTCGCCATCCTCCATCACCACCAGCTTCCCATTCCCTTGTGTCAGAACTTCATGTGCGGAAAGCACCCCCACCAAAAACAGCGTCACCGTGATCAATCTCAACATATTAAAGAATCTTCCTTTCTCCCCTTTCCAAAGACGAGGCCAAAATCAATTTCCCCTTCCCTCTCACACCTCAACCGCCATAGTGCCCGCCATGAAACGTCTGCTCACTCTCGCACTCGTCGGCCTCTTCTCCCTCCCTGCCTCGGGTGAGGACCACATCCTCGCTTTCGATGGCAAAATCGGACCCGGCAAAGGCAAAAAAATCGTCCTCATCTCCGGCGACGAAGAATACCGCTCCGAGGAATCCATGCCCATGCTCGGCAAAATCCTTGCCCAAAAGCACGGCTTCGATTGCACCGTCCTCTTCTCCTGGAGCAAGGACGGCACCTACATCGACCCCAACAACGCCGGAGGCGTCAAAGGATGGGACCACCTCGACTCCGCCGACCTCATCATCGTCGGCACCCGCATGCGCTCCCTCAACGGGACCGACCGCGCCCACATGACCAAGTACCTCAACGCCGGTAAGCCCGTCATCGGATACCGCACCGCCACCCACGCCTTCAAAGGAAAAGAAGCCTTCGGCACCATCTCCCAAAACGACTGGGGCCTCAAAATCCTCGGCGAAACATGGGTCAGCCACCACGGCAAACACAAAGGCGAAGGCGCACGCGCAGTCATCGAAAAAGGCCGGGAAAAACACCCCGTCCTCAACTCCGTAAGCTACATCTTCGCCCCCTCCGATGTCTACGGCGTCAAACACCTCACCGAGGCCGACACCATCCTCCTCCGCGGCCTCGTCACCGAAACCCTCGACCCCGACTCCATCCCCGTCGCAGGAGACAAGAACGACCCCGCCATGCCCCTCGCCTGGCTCCACCCCTACACCGCTCCCGACGGCAAAACCACCGGCACCAGCTTCTGCACCACCGCCGGCGCTTCCGTCGACTTCCTCAGCGAAGACCTCCGCCGCCTCGTCGTCAACGCCACCTACCACCTCCTCGACCTCAAAGTCCCCGAGACCGCAGACGTCGACTTCATCGACCCCTTCTACCCCAGCTTCTACGGATTCTGGAATGGCGAAAACGCCAAAATCTGGAAAGAGCGCAGCCTCACCGCCGCAGACTTCGGATTGGGAAAAGTCACCGAGACCGTCGACCCCAAAGGCACCCCCGCATGGCCCTTCCGCCCGGAGCGCAAGTAATGGACTGGCACCGCTTTCTCGCCGACTGGCAGGACGCCGCAACCGCCCGGGGATTCCACACCGAATCCCTCCTCGATAAGGACGGCTACCCCATCTGGGCCTCCTCCAAAGGCGACCCCACAAAACCCACCGTCTACCTCTCCTCCGGCGTCCACGGCGATGAACCCGCCGGCCCCCAAGCCCTCCTCGCCCTCCTCAGGGAAGACTTCTTCGACGACCGCTTCCACTGGCTCATCTGCCCCGCCCTCAACCCCACTGGACTTCAGCGGAACACCCGCGAAAACGCCCAGGGCATTGACCTCAACCGCGACTACCTCCTCTGCCAAACCCCCGAGGTCTGCGCCCACATCGCCTGGCTCAAATCCCAACCTGTCCCCCAACTCTTCCTCTCCCTTCACGAGGACTGGGAAAGCACCGGCTTCTACTACTACGAGATCAACACCGGCACCCAAGGCCCCACCTACCGGGACATCCTCGCCGCCGCCGCCCCCCACTTCCCACCCGAACCCGAGCAGGAAATCGACGACCACCCCGTCACCAAACCCGGCTGGATCTTCCACCCCGACTCACCCGACATCCCCGAGGGCTGGCCCGAGGCCATCTACCTCGCACGCCACGGCTGCCCCCTCTCCCTCACCTTCGAGACCCCCAGCAGCCGGGAACTCCCCATCCGCATCGCCTGCCACCAGTCCGTCATCCGCCGCACCCTCGACGTCACCGCAGCCGCTGCCCAATGAAAAAAACGGGACCGCCTATCACGGTCCCGTTTTGAAAAATGCATCCGGAACTAACCCTTATCGGCGGCGGCCAACCAAGGCCATCAGCGAGAACATCGCAAGGGTCACACTGCCGGGCTCCGGTACCGGAGTAAACGTGTTGAACGAAAAATCGTCCAACTGCCAATATTTGCCGTTCTGAACCCCGGGAGCAGAAGTCAGCCGCATGTCCGTTAGATTTGTCATCGTTTGATACATGTCGACATTGCTGAGAAGACTCACTTGAGTCCCCGTTCCCTTGCTGGAATACCCATTCGTTGCAGGGATATATTGGCTGTATCCCCCATCGGTATACCCCACATCCACCTTTCCTGTGGCCAGATTCAATGTGATGTCCCAAGAGTGATAATAGGAAGTCGGCACGGCTACATTCGTATCCACCCACGACCCATTGATATTGTAGGCGTATGTCGGGGAAGAACTTCCGGAATCAAGATGGTAACCCACCGAAACCCCCACATTACCACTTGAATCCATCAGCTCCACCGTATCGCCATAAAATCCTTCCGCTGGTAGTCCGTTGGAAAAGTCGGCCGGGCAACTCCAAAACGTCAGCTCAACAGTTTGACCCGCCGTATCAACCGGATTCACACCAAGATCCAGAGCATCAAACGAGTATTCATAAATCTGGGCACCCTCGTCCCATCCTGCATTGTCAGTCACAATCACCAAGGCCTTCCGGGTGGCGTCATCCTGCCAGTTGAGATTGGCATCATACGCCGTAAGACGATCCCGGCCATGGTGACCCGATGCATACATACTCGAAGAACCGGAGATCTTACGCCACAAGCCGGAACCATAGTTTCCTGACGAATAGTTCGTCAGGGTTCCACTTCCGACATTTGTTCCATACTGGCCGGCATTGTAGCGCTCAACATGGTTCAACCATCTCTGATAACCATCTTCAGTTTCGAATCCGCCGAGATAGCCCCAACAGGACTGACTAATCACCAGGAATCCGACGATTCCAGACACAACGGGCATTGAATTACTTTGGGGAAGTTTCTTCATCACAATTTGCTCATTTAGAGCGGGAAAAATGATACGGAGTTTGAGATATTTAACAAGTCTTAAGTATTATAAATTACAGCTAATTGCACTTCCATTTATCCCGGATGCCACCCTCCCCATTCCAAAACCCACCCCGTTCTATACTTGCGAAAAGGCGAGCGCGGGAGGATTCTCGTCCCATGGAAAACGAAGAAAGCGTCGTATGGAAAGGCCGGTCCTCCCAAATCGTCAACTTTTGGCCATTTGTCTTCTCCGGCCTCGTGGCCCTCGCCTTCATCGCCCTCGCCTTCGCCAACCCCTTCTTCCTCATCGGCATCCTTCTCCCCGCCGCCTATGCCGGATGGCTCTGGCTCAGCACCAAATGCCGCATCTTCGAATTCACCAGCGAACGCATGCGCCTCTACGAGGGCGTCCTCAACCAGGAAATCAACGAGGTCGAACTCTACCGCGTCAAGGACACCAAAATCCAAAAACCCTTCTGGCTCCGCATCTTCGGCCTCTCCACCATCGTCCTCGATACCTCGGACCGCTCCTGCCCCATCATCGAAATCCGGGCCATCAGAGACGGTGCCGCCATCCGTGAGAAACTCCGCAAACAAGTCGAAATCCTCCGCGACAAAAAACGCGTCCGTGAAGTCGACTTCGAAGGCAGCGGTGGCGACGACTTCGCCGACGGCGATGATTTTGAAATGGTCTAACCCCTCCCCGGAGGCTAACTTCCCGCCATGCAGAAATGGCTCCCGCTCTTTGTCTTCGTCATCATCCTCGGAGTGGCCCGCCTTCTGGGCGGCCTCGCCCCTGAGACGCTCGGCAACCTTCAGCCCTACGGCGCCCTCTTTTTCTGCGGCATGGCCTGCTTCGGCCTCCGCTGGCTCGCCATCCCCGCCCTCGCCTGGTTCCTGACCTACCCCCTCACCAATGCCCTCAACGGCTACGGCTGGAGCGCCCAAATCCTCGTCCCCATCGCCGGCTTCGCCGTCATCATCGGACTCGCCCGCTTCTTCAAAGGCAAATCACCCAAAGCCATCTTCCTCGGCTCCCTCACCTCCGCCGTCGCCTTCTACCTCCTCACCAACACCCTCAGCTGGGCCTTCGATCCCGGCTATGCCAAATCCCTCGGCGGCCTCACCCAAGCCCTCACCACCGGCCTCCCCGGCTACCTCCCCACCTGGACCTTCTTCCGCAACGGCCTCATCTCCCAGGCCCTCTTCAGCGGCGTCTTCCTCCTCGCCACCCAAAATCTCCGCACCCTAAGCCTCTCCTCCCCGGTCCCCTCCCAGGGATAGTCCCCCACCCAGCGTGCAGTCACTCACCATCCCCGAGCCCGGCGGCGATCGGCTCGACGCCTACCTCGCTGCCCACCTGCCCGACCTCTCACGCTCGCGCATCCAGGCCCTCATCAAAGAAGGACACATCCTTCTCAATGACGCCAAAGTGAAGGCCAAAGTCGCCCTCAAAGCGGGCGACCGCGTCACCGTCAACATCCCCGAGCCCACCCCGCTCGACCTCATCGCTCAGGACATCCCCCTCGAAGTCCTCTTCGAGGACGCCGACCTCATCGTCATCAACAAAGCTCACGGCATCGTCGTCCACCCCGCCGCCGGAAATCCCGATGGCACCCTCGTAAACGCCCTCCTCCACCATTGCCAGGGACAACTCGCCGGCATCGGCGGCGTCGAACGCCCCGGCATCGTCCACCGACTCGATAAGGACACCTCAGGATGCCTCGTCGCCGCCAAGACCGACCGCGCACACCAATCACTCGTCGGCCAGTTTGCCGACCGCAAGACCGCCAAACTCTACCTCGCCGTCACCCAGTCGCCGCCCAAACAAAACCACCAAACCGTCTTCAACCACATCGCCCGCCACCCCGTCCACCGCCAACGCATGGACGTCTGCAACCCAGGCTCCGGAAAACCCGCCATCACCGACATCCACCTCCTCCACACCGCCCCGGATGGCACCTCCCTCATCCTCTGCGCCCTCCACACCGGACGCACCCACCAAATCCGCGTCCACAACCGCTTCCTCGGCCACCCCCTCCTCGGCGACCCCATCTACGCCAAGCCCGGACGCCAAGCCCGGGAAGCCCCCCGCCTCATGCTCCACGCCTGGCGACTCGGATTCACCCACATTGCATCCGGACAATGGATTCAAAATGAAGCCCCCATCCCAGGCGAATTCCTTCCCTGGACCGATCAGGTAACCGACCGACTCGAACAAATCCGCGCAATTGGCGACAGCAAGGAATTCGATGCTCTCTGGTAAACCTTGAAAAGAGCATCGCTTCGCAGCATATTTTCTCCGACGGACAATCGTGATGAGAGTCGAAATCAAAAAACGCTATCTCCGTCTCGTCAGACGCGCATACCGCGTTCTCCGCAGCCCTCAATTACGGCAGCGCAAATGGCTCCAAAAACTCATCCACCCGATGTTCGACCGCGAGCTCTGGCACCCCTGCCGGGACACCGTCTCCTCCGGACTCTCCATCGGACTGTTTGTCTCCATGCTCCCCATGCCGGGACAAATGATCGTCGCCGCCTTTGGAGCCGTTAAGCTCCGCGCCAATATCCCCCTCGCCATCGCCACCTGCTGGGTCACCAATCCCTTCACCCAGGTTCCCATCATGCTCTTTCAGGAACGCTTCGGCGACTTCCTCCGCAGCACCCTCGGAATCCCCATCCACCCCTTTCTCGAAAACATCGAGGTCCCCATCCCCACCATCGGCACCCTCAATGCCGGCAGCTTCATCCTCGGCTTCCTCACCGCCGCCTTCCTCCTGATGATCCTCACCTACCCGATCGTCTACCTCCTCTCATCCCTCGTGCCCAAGATCATCCCCAAAAACCGCTACAAGCGGGCCAAGGCCAAGATCATTGCCCGGATTGAGAACCATAATCGGTCCAAGTAATCTTACCGCCCCCGTTCGGCGCGCCCAGACGCTCACCCACCAGCACATCGGGAAAACGATAGACCCGCGCGGCCTTCTCCTGGGCTCTCCCCAACACCTTGGAGAGAATCGCCATCAGCAGACCCACTCCTAAAAACGCCAACGCCATCCAACCCATGAAATCAAGAGCCTCTTTCCCCGGCTCGGCCTCCTTATTCGCCTGAAGACGGTCCGCAATCAACTCGCTGATCTTGAGCGTAAAATTGCGAATCTTCTCCTCCATCGGAGCGTCCCCTCCCATCGTCTCACTCGCTTGCCCGATCAAATCCTCAAGATCCGCCATCAAAATCCGCGGCATCAGCCCCCTCTCCATAAAGTCCCCCGCATACAACTGGCGCGACCGCCCCGTATCCCCGCCCCCCGGATTCTGGATATCAATCGTAAAAATCAACCCGTCATTCTCCGGCGCCAACCACTTCTGATGCGCCGCCTCACCCTCAATCACCACGTTGGAACCGATCAGTCCCGAAAAAACGATCACATACGCATCAAAGTCATGCTTCGCCTTCAGTTCCTTCAGCGCCACCGAAATCTCCTGAAGCTCCTCCTGATGAAGCCGGAACACATTGTCCGGATCATACACCCGCGACTCCGGAGGATCCCCGTAATCCCGGGCCCGCGTCAAAGCCAAATTCAATTGGCCCCAACCCATCCCCGTGAGCAGGAACAAGCCCGCCAACACACCAAAGAACCCTCGTTTCATCCCCATCAATCTACCACGCCCTTCCCCGAAGCTAACCCTCTTTTTTCTCCTCCTTCCGGAAGGCCGATAAAAACAACAGCACCGCCGCACAGGAAATACTCGCATCCGCCACGTTAAATGTCGGCCAATGCCCCCCGCTCTCCGGCCTCACCTTCTCGTAACCCGGAATCTTCACATCAATGAAATCCACCACATATCCCTTCGACAGCCGCGTCACAAACGACTTCTCCTCATGCTGCTCCAGATAAAATCCCTGGAACAAACGGTCCGTCAAATTGCCCAACACCCCTGCCACCAATAGCGCCGCCGCCACCCGCAGCGCCTTCGTCTCAAAAAACCCCTTCCGCCACGCAAAAATAATCCCCCCTAACGCCCCCACCAGCACCATCGTAAACACAATCGGCGCCCACGTGCTCCCGTTCCCAAAGCCAAACGCCACCCCCTGGTTGTGCACCCGCCACCACCACAGCACCCCCTCAATCACTTCGATCTTCGGGTCCAGCGTCGCAAAGCGTCCTTCCGGCGGCTCCGCAAACGCCCCCACCGCCCACCACTTCGTGATCTGATCGATCACATAAAGCGGCAGACTCAGCGCCAAAAAGAGAACCGGGATATTCTTCATCACTCGATCTCTACGCGCCACGCATCAGGGAAATCTCAGCCAAACTGATAAACGAACTCACCAACTCCTCGGAAGAAGCCTCCTTCAGCACATCCACCGGCACCGCACGGTCCAGCGTAAACCGGCCGGACCTCGTCCGCCGCAACGCGCTCAAGTGACCACCGCAGCCCAGCTCCCGGCCAATGTCGTGGGCATAAGACCGCACGTAGAATCCCTTCGAACAATCCACCGTGAAATCAATCTCCGGCAGCTCGATCCGATCCAGCTCGTAATTCGTCACAAAAACCGGACGCGGGTCCCGCTTCACTTCCTGCCCCTTGCGCGCCAATTTATAAAGCGGCACCCCATCCTTCTTGATCGCCGAGACCATTGGAGGAATCTGCTCAAAGTTCCCCTTGTAGAGATCAAAGGCCGCCCGAATCTGCTCCTCGCTCAACTCGGGAACCTCCTTCTCCTCCACAATCTCACCCTCCTTGTCCTGGGTCGATGTCGTAGCCCCCAGGGTGATCGTCCCCACATAGGTCTTATCCTCGCTCATCAGGAGATCCTGAATCTTCGTCGCACGGTTAATCACCAGCATCAACAGGCCGGTCGCCATCGGGTCAAGCGTACCGCAATGACCGATCTTTTTCATCTTCAACTGACGCCGCGCAATCGCCACCACATCGTGGGACGTCATACCCGGAGCCTTATCAATCAGGAGAACTCCGCTAGGGAGATCGTTGGAGTTAGGGGCTTGCATAAATAAAAATTGTTAGAGTGCTGATTCCACCGCCTGGTTGATCTCCGCGAGCACCCGCTCCCGCGCCACCTCCAGCGGACCCGCCATCCGGATCCCCGCCGCCAGCGCATGACCGCCACCGCCAAAAATCCCGCAGAGCTCACTGCAATTGATCCGCTTGTCTTTCGAGCGCATCGATACCCGGATTTTCCCCTCCCCGAGCTCCTCAAAAAACACCGCAATCACCACCCCTTGGATCGACCGGATAATATCAATCATCCCCTCCGTGTCATCATCCACCAAACCCAACTCCTCCTTCGTCTCCTCCTTCAGATGCCACCACGCCACCCGCCCGTCTTCCGAGCGCTCCAGCGTGTTCAACAACGCCCGCATCAACTCCACCCTGCGATACGGTTGGTTATCGTAAGTCAGCTGGTTGATCTCCCCCACATTCAGCCCCCGCGACACCAGGTCCGCCGCCATCTCATAAGTCGCCTGAGTCGTCCCCGGATATTGAAACGATCCCGTATCGGTCGACGTCGCCACATAAATCGAATCCCGGCTGATCTCCGAAAGCGGCAGACCCAACCCCTTGATCACATTGTAAACAATCTGCCCCGTCGATGGACTCGTATCATCCACCAAATTCAAATCCCCATAACCCGGATTCGAAATGTGATGGTCAATATTGATCACCATCCCCGCCGCCTCCACCACCTTCAGCGAACACTCGCCCACCCGCGCCTTCGCCGCCGTATCCAAACAAATCGCCACCTCCGCCTTCACCTCGCCCGCCTCCGCGGAAACCTCCACCTTCTCCGATCCCGGTAAAAACACCAATGACTCCGGACACCCGTCCTCATTCAAATAGCGCACCTGCTTCCCAATCCCCTCCAGCGCATGCCCCATTGCCAAAATCGACCCAATCGCATCCCCATCCGGCCGCACATGACTCACCACCACAAAAGTTTCGTGGTCGCGCAGCACCTGCCCGATCGCCCCAATGGTCGCATTTTCGCTCATAATCATCCCCGACAACCCGCCGGGCCGCGGATTCTCGCCATCAACACCACACGTTCAAGGACGAACTCACCACATCCCTCCCTACACCAACCCCGTCATCGTCGTCTTCGCCGTCGCAAACCCTTCCGCCTCCATCCCCAGATTCCTCAACATCGAAAGATATAAATTCGGCAACGGATAGTTGTCCGTCTGGCTGAACGCCAAATGCTGCCCGTGCTTGAATCCACCACCCCCAAAGAGCACCGGCATGTTCCGGTTGTCGTGCGATGACGCATTCCCCAGGTTCGAGGTCAGCAACACCATCGTATCATCCAGCAAGCCCGCCCCCTTCAACTGACGTAAAAAATCTCCCCAGCGATCAATCGTCGCCTGCTCCACAATCGCCAGCTGCTCCAGCTTCTCCTCACTCCGCCCATGGTGCGAAAGCGAGTGATAGGACTCATCAACCCCCTCCAGCGAGCGCACCGAATTCCCCGTGCAATGCAGCGTCATGAACCGTGTCGAGTCCGTCTGCAGCGCCAAAAACATCGTGTCCAAAAACGCCCGTGCAATGTCCGGCGCACTATCACGATCCGCCGCCGCCGGCATCTTCCCCACCTTCGGCTTCGGCTTGTTGATCCACGCCTCATTCGCCTCCAGACGCAACTCAAGCTCACGCACCGAGGTATACCATTGATCCAACTTATCCCGATCCCCCGGACCCACCTTGCGCTCCAGCGATTTCGCCTCCGCCTGCACAATATCCAGAATCGACTGCCCGCCCTGCGCAATCTCCGCCTGCCGCTTCTTCACCGCCGCACTGTCCTCCACAAAGAGCGATGCAAACAGCTGGCGCGCATCTCGCACCGCCGGAATCATCGTCCCGTTCTCCGTATACGATGGCGACCGGTCACTGCTCGTATTCAGCACCAACGATGGAAACCGCGTCTCATGCCCGTAATGCTTCGCCATCAGCTGATCCACCGAGATCGTGTTCGTCGTGTTCGCCCCCCTCTCCATCGGACAGGCTGAAAAAATCGACGCCTCTGCCGTGTGCCCACCCTTCACCCCCGGATGCGAGGTTCCGGAAATCACCGTAAACCCGTCCCGAATATCCTGCAGCGATTTCAAATAAGGCGACGGCGTGTAACTCGCCCCCTTGTCCTTCGGCACCAAAAACGGATTGTGCAGCCCGAGCGAAAGCGACACCCCCACAAACCTCTTCGGATTCACCGGCGCCGAAGCACCAAACGCCGGACACATCGCATCCAGCATCGGAAGCCCCAGCGCGATCCCCGCCTGCTTCAGAACTGTCCGTCGCGAGAGTGATTTTTGAGTCGAAATATACATAGCCAATTGGGGTTCTTACTTGTTCTGAAAAATGGGGCTCAACACACAGGCTTCAATGATACTCCTCAGACCATAGTCCTTTTCCGCGGACCGTTCAACGACCCGATCAAGAGTCTCCCGGTCACTGAAGTAAATCTCGCCGCCCGTTCCATAACGCAGAAGTTGCGTCGCAAAATTCCGCGCCAACATCTCGGGCCGGTCCAAATAAATCTTCCGCCAGCCCTCAAAGTTCCTAAATGCCGCCCCATCCGGAGTCACCCCCGAGGGATCGACCGCGGCCGACTTCGGCTTCGCCCCGTATCGCGTCCGGTACTGACCAATCGGATCAAAGCTCTCCAACGCAAATCCCGAGGGATCAATCTTCGCATGACAACTCGCACACGAAGCCTGCGTGCTGTGCTTCGCCAACTGGTCCCGGATCGACACCGCCCCCCGGATATCCGGCTCCACCGCCGGAATGTTCGGCGGCGGCGGCGGAATATGCCGCCCCAGAATCCGCTCGTTGATCCACACCCCCCGCACCACCGGAGAAGTCACCGAGCCATCCGCCGTCACTTTCAAAATCGCCCCCTGCATCAGCAGACCCGACCGCTTCGCCGCATCCACCTGCACCCGCTGCAGCCCCTCACCCGGCGTCACCGGAGTGTCCCTCAACCCGTAATGACTCTTCAGCCGCGTGTTCAAAAAGGCAAAATCCGAACGCAACAAATTCTTCACGCTCAGGTCCTCCTTGATCAATTCCGCCACAAACGCCCGACTCTCCGCCAACATCGATTCCTGCGCCACAAAATCAAAATTCCGAAACCGCTTCGGGTCCGGCTGCGTGAAATTGATATTCCGCAAATCAAGCCACTGGTCCGTGAACGATTCAATAAATCGCTCCGCCTTCGCATCCGCCAACATCCGCGCAATCTCCCCCTTCAGAACTTTCGCCTCACTCAAGGTTCCCGCCTTCGCCAGATTGCGAAGCTTCCCGTCAGGCACCGATTTCCACAGCAAATAACTCAAGCGGCTCGCCAACGCAAACTCATCCAACTTCCCCGGCTTCTCCACAAAAGTCAAAAAATGAGGCGAACAAAGAATCGCATGATAAGCCCCCCGCAACGCCCCCGCAAAATCCTTCCCTTTCCGGTACTCGCTCAACGCCAACTCCCGGTATGCCTCCAGCTCCTCCGGCTTCACCGGCCTGCGGAACGCCCGGTTCGCAAACGCATAAATCGCCTTCGCCAGCGCCTTCTCCGGCTCCGCCCCTCCCGTCCGAATCTCCGGCCCCTTCATCCCCGGGAACAAGCGGCTCCTCACCTCCCACTGCTTCGCATTCGGATAAATCCGCTCAATCTCGATCCCCCCAAAACGTATCCCCTCATTTCCCTCCTTCTCCAGATCACGCCCCTCGTAATTCACACTCCCCCCGTTTCCAAGCCGGGCCGATTTCTTCCCTCCCTCCGCCGGTCTCAGAACCAAAATATGCCCCTTCTGAATCCACCCCTCAAAGCTCCGCGTCGTCGGCGTCCCCGTCGCCTCAATCAATCCCACCGGATACAGCAACGGCTCGTCCGAAAAACCCGACCCCGAATGCACCGTCCCCCAAACAACCCCATCCTCACCCGGATTCACTGCATCCACATTCTCCACCGTCACCCGATACCACCCGCTCTTCGGAATCACGGTGTTCGTCATCCGCCCGTAAAATAACACCGATGTCGTCCAGGACACCACCTTCCCACCCCGCATCTCGGGCCCCCGGTAATTCCCTCTGCTCCTCCCCGTCAGCACTCGGGGAGGATAACGCTTCTTGAAGGTCTCATCACCCACCATCGCCCGCTGAAATGCCTCCTCCAACGCAATATCCGAAGCCCGCAGATAGCTATCGAGATGAAAATGCGACACCTGCTGATTCTGGTAAGACGACTCAAACCCATCCTCCGCCTCCGCCGTCAAATAGGGAGAAAGCGGAATATCGACCCCCAACAAATCATGCAGCGAATACTCATACTCCTCACGCGTCAGCCGCCGTGAGTGCACCCGACCGTTCTTCTCCAGATCCGCCAACTCCGCCTCCATCAGCGGCTTCTCAATCGCTTCCAGAAATGCCGCCATCGCCTCCGCCTCCGGACGCTCTTTCTTCTTCGGAGGCATCTCCCCCGCCTCCACCCGATGAAACACATCCTTCCACGTCGCCAGATTCCCCGGGTCCGTCGGATCAAACTTCATGTCCAGCAGGTTCAAATCCGCCTCCGCATCAAAGTCGTCATGACAACTGTAACAATGTTGGTCCAAAAACGGCTCCAACTCCGCACGCACATCCCCCCGAACCGCTCCCAACAGGGCGGCGAAAACAAAAAAAGAACGGATGATCATCGGCGGCTTCCACTACGAAATGTCCCTCCCCAAGATTTCATGCAATTCATTCGTGAAAATAACATACCCTGCTCCCCGCACATGTTCTCAAAAATCCTCCCAGTCCTCACTCTGACCTGTCTGGCTCACGCGGAACCCCTAAAACTCCCGCCCCTCTCCCCGGCCCCTCCCGCCGCCGGAAAACGCGTCGCCCTCACCCCTCCCGAATACCTCGCCACCAAGGTCCACCACGCCCTCTACCTCCCCACCCACTGGGACCCCCACTGGAAAGCCGCCAAGAAAACCTACCCCCTCATCGTCGAGTTCACCGGCAACTTCCACCCACCCTCCGGCTCCACTGGCGAGGTCCGGGACGCCGCCCTCGGCTTCGGCCTCTCCGGCTGTCAAGCCATCTGGCTCACTCTCCCTTACATCTCAGCAGACGGCTCAAAAAACGAAGTCACCTGGTGGGGCGACACCCAAGCCACCATCAACTACGCCCTCAAAAACGTCCCCCGCACCTGCCAACAGTTCGGCGCCGACCCCGACCGCGTCATCCTCTGCGGCTTCTCCCGAGGCGCCATCGCCGTCAGCTACCTCGGCCTCCACAATGACGAGATCGCCCGCCTCTGGTCCGGCTTCGTCACGCACGATCACTTCGATGGCGTCAAGGAATGGCGCGGCACCACCTGGGGCTCCCCCCTCGACACATATCAAAAAGAAGCCACCGCACGACTCTCCCGCCTCAACGGCCGCCCCCTCCTCATCTGCCAAAACACCTCCACCAGGGAAATCCGCGACTTCCTCACCCACCGCGTCCCGCTCACCAACATCACCTTCCTCGACGTCCCCGTCTCCCAAATCCTCCCCCCCTTCCCCAACCCCATCGCCAAGCACCCGCACACCGACCGCTGGCCCCTCCTTCCCAGCCCCGCCCGACAATCCGCTTGGGATTGGCTCCAAAACATCACAAAATAATCCCATGCGCATCCTCGCTCTCCTCTTCCTCATCCCCGCCCTCCTCCACGCGGCCCCCATCCGGCAAGCCATCGACCTCTCCTCATCCTGGAGCTTCCGTCTCCTCGATGACAAAAAAGACACCTCCTGGAGCACCGTCGACGTCCCCCACGACTGGGCCCACCAAAACGGCGTCTCTCAAAACGGCACCCAAGGCCAACAAGGCGGCTACTACTCCGGCGGAGTCGCGATGTATCGCAAAACCTTCACCCCGCCCGCCCTCGCCGAAAACGAAGAACTCCATCTCCACTTCGATGGCGTCTACATGAACTCCGAGGTCTTCCTCAACGGCACTTCCCTCGGCACCTTCCCCTACGGCTACCTCTCCTTCTCCTACCACCTCACCCCCCATCTCATCGAAGGAAAAAACCGCATCGACGTCCGCGTCGACAACTCCCTCGAACCCTCCGCCCGCTGGTATCACCCTTGCGGCATCTACGCCCCCGTCACCTTAAAAGTCGTCCCCAAAAAGCGCATCGACCACGTCTTCATCACCACCCCCGAAATCACCGCCGACTCCGCCACCGTAAATGTCGCCACCCAAGCCCCCGCCGGCCTCACCCTCTCCCACACCATCTTCCTCGGCAAAAAAGAAATCACCTCCTCAAAAACCAACTCCCTCACCGTCCCCACCCCCCAACTCTGGAGCCCCGAATCTCCAACCCTCTACACCCTCATCACCCGCCTCCATCGCGACGACCAGATCATCGATGAACTAAAAACCCCCTTCGGCATCCGCTCCATCAAATGGGACCCCGCCACCGGCTTCCACCTCAATGGCAAAGTCACCAAACTCCTCGGCGTCTGCGAGCACTGGGAAGGCGGCCCCGTTGGTGGCGCATGGACCCCCGACCTCCTCCGCTGGAAACTCCAACTCCTCAAGGACATGGGCGTCAACGCCATCCGCACCTCCCACAACCCCTTCCCGCCCTTCTTCTATCATCAATGCGACGAACTCGGCATCCTCGTCATGGACGAGATCTTCGATGGCTGGATCAAAAAAGCCCCGCACGACTACGGAGCCCGCTTCTTCGACAAGCATTGGAAAAAAGACCTCACCTCCTGGATCATCCGCGACCGCAATCACCCCTGCGTCGTCATCTATTCCGTCGGTAACGAAACCCGAGGCAAAGTCGCGCCCGAACTCGTCAAAGCCATTCGCGATCTCGACCCCACCCGCCCCGTCACCTCCGGCCACTCCGGCTCTGAGCACATGGACGTCTACGGCGTCAACGGCACCTCCGAAAAACAAACCTTCTACACCAACTACCCCCGTCCCAAGGACAAAGCCTTCATCGCCACCGAAGCCCCCCACACCTGGCAGGTCCGCGGCTACTACCGTTCTCGTACTTGGTTCCGCGATGGCTTCCCCAACAAACGCCAGGCCCCTTTCCCCCTCCCCGACCTCACCGAAAAAGAAATCTTCACCTACGATTGGACCTCCCCCTCCAAGCGCAAGAACCGGAAGCAAATCTTCAACTCCTCCTACGACAACGCCATGGTCCGCATCACCGCCCGCAAGAACTGGGAACTCATGCGCGACACCCCCTGGTATGCCGGCCACTTCCGCTGGACCGGATTCGACTACCCCGGCGAAGCCGGCTACGTCCACGGCGGCTGGCCCTTCCGCGCCTTCATGGGCGGCCCCCTCGATCTCGCCGGCTTCAAAAAAGACCTCTACTACTTCTACCAATCCCAATGGACCACCAAACCCATGGTTCACCTCCTCCCCCACTGGACCCACCCCAAAATGGAGCCCGGCACAAAAATCCCCGTCTGGGCCTACTCCAATGCCGACGAAGTCGAACTCTTCCTCAACGGCAAATCCCTCGGCATCGATAAACCCCAAAAAGACGCCTACCAAATGCAATGCGAATGGCTCGTCCCCTGGCAACCCGGCACCCTCACCGCCATCGCCCGCACCAACGGAAAAGAAGTCGCCCGCACCACCCAAACCACCGCAGGAGCACCAGCCACCTTCAAGCTCGAACTCGAACGTGCCCGCGCGGACTCCATCATCACCACCACCCTCGTCGACAAAAACGGAACGCATACCCCCTACGCCGATAACCGTGTTCATTACTACCTTCGTGGACAGCACTTGGCTTCTCATGAAAATGGCAATCCCGTTGATGTCGAAAATGGTGTCACTTCCTCCAGCCGCAGAGCGTTCATGGGGAAGACACGGAGCTTCCTTAAACCCGGTTACAATCAATTCTCATTCATCGCAGCGGGAGCAATTTTAGGCTCTCGGAATGGAGTCACGTCAGTCGGTGATCGACCTCTCGTCACCATTCACACGGACTCCATCATCATCGATTCTCTCATCCGGAACTCGCCCACTGGAGCCCTAGTCGAAGATGACTCGCTCAAACCCCTCATCAAAATCCACTACACCACCGACGGTTCCCCCCCGACCAAAGACAGTCCCGTTTACAAACAACCTTTCGACGTGGCTCTCCCCACCACCGTCAAAGCCCTCGTTGTTGAGGTCAAAAACATATTCCACCCCAGCACGGACAAGCCCCTCTTCCTCATGGAAGAAACCTTCGCCACCGACCAAGGCCTCTACTGGTCCGACGGCACCGAAACCGCCCCCGAAACCGAAAACTTCCTCCAGGCCGAATCCGCCCAACTCTCCCAAGGCACCAAAATCGTCGGCAACCACATCGACATGCCCCGCCCCGGCTCCACCCTCACCTTCCCCCTCGGAAACAACGGCATCCCCGGCGAAACCAACCTCATCATCCACTACACCCAGCAGGATCCCAAAGGCACCCGCAAACTCGACCTCCTCATCAACGGCAAAAAAATCCGCACCCTCACCTTCAAAAACACCGGCAGCTGGGACAGCCACTGGAAACAACTCAACACCACCATCCCCCTCACCGCCGGCGCCAACGAACTCACCCTCATCGCCAACCCCAGAGGCGGCCCCTCCATCGACAAAATCCTCATCAAAGACTGATCTACGTCGCCCCCCTCAACAAGCCTATGGAGCGTTGGCTTCCAGCCTTACGCGCAAAGCCCAAGCCCCCCAACCAAGCCCCAGTTCGTAGTGTAGGATTTAGCCGAACTCCCCCAACCAAGCCTTCAATGTTCGACGTTCAAGGCCCCCACAATTTCGGAATAGAATTCCCTCCCACTTCTCGTATCCTTGAAAACATGACCTTGAAGCACCTCCTCCCCCTCGCCTTGGCCGGCCTCATCACCTCCGCCGCTGCCGACATCCGTCTCTGGCTCAGCGCCGACTACGAACGCGAAATGGAAGCCGAGTTCATCTCGGCCGAGGGCGACATGGCCACCATCAACCGCAACGGCCACATCCTCACCTTCAAACAATCACGCCTCTCCGAAGAAGACCGCGCCTGGATCAAAAACTTCCTCACCCCCCTCGATCCCCCGCAAAAAGTCGCCCCCACCGACTTCGCCGCCAGTGACTTTGGCAAGGCCCTCGCCAAAACAAAAATCCTCAAGGACGGCACCTTCACCGACCACCCCCTCCCCGTCCAACCCGACCTCTTCATCCTCTACTACTCCGCAAGCTGGTGAGGCCCTTGCGTCGCCGCGGCTCCCCAGTTGGTGGAGTCCTACAATGCCAAGATCAAAAACAACCCTGCCGTCGAACTCGTCCACCTCTCAGTCGATAACGACCCCGCAGCCGCCCTCAAATGGGCCCAAGACGCCAACCTCCCTTGGCCCACCATCCTCCTCTCCGATCTCAACCTCGAGGCCCTCTCCAAGCCCTACTTCGAGTTCGACCCCGAAGTCCCCGCCTACATCCTCGTAGACGCCTCCGGCAAAGAACTCGCCCGTGGCAAACAACTCATCTTCCAAAAACTCTCCACCCTCAAGTAATCAGGGCAGGGACCTTTCTCCGAAAGGTCCGGCTCCTTCCCCATCGCTCCCCTTTTCAACAACCGAAAGAAATAAGCCCTCTCCCCCCTCCCAACCCCAGCCCCAAGCTGGGGTTCTTCTTTCCCCCTCCCAAAGTCCGTCCCTCCCCCTCAACCAATCTGTGAAAATCTTCTCAATCTGCGGATAATAACTCATCAACCGATCTCAAAGTTCCCTCAATCCTCACCCCCCGCCAATTCCCAAAGCGCCGCCACACTCGGCCGCGCCAGACTCCGCTTCGTCGAACAAAGCCCCACCTCGTATGCCGCCAACTCCGGCGCACCCGTGATCACCTCCACCTCCTCACGGAACGGACTCTTCTCCAGCACCAACTCCGGCACCACCCCCACCCCGCACCCCAGGCGCACCATCGCAATGATCGCCTCGTTGCCCGACACCTCCGTCGTCACCCGCGGCCGCACCCCCTCCTTCTTCAAGTGCGCATCCAGTCGCCTTCGTGACAACCCCGCCCCCGGCAACACCAGCGTCGCCGACCCCAAATCCAACCGCCGCCGCACCATCGGAACCCCCTCCAGCCCCTTCGGCCCGATAAACACCAACGCCGTCTTCCGCAGCGGCAGGAACTGTAAACTCCCCAGCGCCCGGTCCGGCAGCGCCGCCACCGCCAGATCAATCTCACCCGTCATCACCTGCGGCACCGCCTCCTCCGCCGCCCCCGTCCGCAAGGCCAACTGCACCCCCGGATGCTCCGCCCGATACTTCTCCAGCAACTCCGGCAACAAATTATACACCGCCGTCACCGACGCATAAATCGACACCACCCCGCCCAACTCATCCCCTCCCGCCAACCCCGCCTTCATCGCCTCCCAATCCGCCACCGCCTGCCGCGCATACGTCCGAAATGCCACCCCCGCCGCCGTCAAATTCACCCTCCGGTTATCCCGCATAAAAAGCGCCTCCCCCACCTCCTCCTCCAATCGCTGAATCGACCGCGTCAACGCCGACCGACTCAAATGACTCATCCGGCTCGCCCGCCCAAAATGCAAGGTCTCACACAGATTCAAAAACGCTCTCAACACATCCAGATTCATCTCATCAATTCTACAAAAATTCTCCTCAATCCCTCACCAGCTCCGAAGGAGCGTAGGCTTAGAGCCCCCGGTCTCGGCCGGGGGAAACAACACCACCTGCATAAACAAACTCCGAAAAAGTGCCGGCAAGCCCCCAATCCCTACCTCCCTCAACCAAGAAGCCAACCGCCAAACACCAAAACCCAAGCCCCTCAACCAAGGAGCTAAAAGCCAACCGCCAACCGCCAACCGCTCAAACCCCCATCCACCTGCAATCCCCCGTTCCCAAACCACTCGCCACCCCATCGCTCTCCGCCCAAACCCCCATCCACCTGCAATCCCCCGCTCCCAAACCACTCGCCACCCCACCGCGCTCCACCCAAAGCCCACCGCTCTCCACCCAAAGCCCGCAGCTCTCCACCCGATCCCCCGTTCCCAAACCACTCGCCACCCCACCGCTCTCCGCCCAAAGCCCGCAGCTCTCCTCCCGATCCCCCGCTCCCAAACCACTCGCCACCCCACCGCTCTCCGCCCAAAGCTCGCAGCTCTCCGCCCAAAGCCCATCGCTCTCCGCCCAAAGCCCACCGCTCTCCGCCCAAAGCTCGCAGCTCTCCTCCCAAAGCCCATCGCTCTCCGCTCGAAGCTCGCAGCTCGAAGCTCACACCCCATCGCTCTCCGCTCGAAGCTCGCAGCTCGAAGCTCACAGCTCACAGCTCTCCGCTCGCAGCTCTCCGCCCCCCACCCAAAGCTCACACCCAAATCAACGCGTCCCTTCACAGTGTTGCAATTAACACAACACAACCTCCCAATCAATTCAATAACCGCAATCACGTTCGTCATTTACAATTCCCTCATTCCTGACATGGAAACCCCGTCAATTCAAACCAACCCATCAACACGATGAGCAATAACTACTTCAATACCCTCCCCCTCCGTCGCCAGCTCGATGAACTCGGCACCTGCCGCTTCATGGACGCATCCGAGTTCTCCAACGGCGTCGCCGCCGCCAAGGGCCTCAAGATCGTCATCGTCGGCTGCGGCGCACAAGGCCTCAACCAGGGCCTCAACATGCGCGACTCCGGACTCGACGTCTCCTACACCCTCCGCGATGCCGCCATCGCCGAAAAACGCCAGTCCTTCCTCAACGCCTCCGAGAACGGCTTCAAGGTCGGCACCTACGAGGAAATGCTTCCCACCGCTGACATCGTCATGAACCTCGCTCCCGACAAGCAGCACACCAAGGTAGTCGAGACCGTCATCCCTCACATGAAGCAAGGCGCCACCTTCTGCTACGCCCACGGCTTCAACATCGTCGAAGAAGGCACCGAGATTCGCAAGGACCTCACCGTCATCATGGTCGCCCCCAAATCCCCCGGCTCCGAAGTCCGTGAGGAATACAAGCGCGGCTTCGGCGTCCCCACCCTCATCGCCTGCCATGGCGAAAACGACCCCTCAGGCGAAGGCATCGAACTCGCCAAGGCCCTTGCCGTTGCCCAAGGCGGCGACCGCGCAGGCGTCCTCGAATCCTCCTTCGTTGCTGAAGTGAAGTCCGACCTCATGGGCGAGCAGACCATCCTCTGCGGACTCCTCCAGGCCGGCTCCATCCTCTGCTTCGACAAGATGAAAGCCGATGGCATCGACACCAAGTGGGCCGTCAAATTCATCCAGCACGGTTGGGAAACCATCACCGAAGCCCTCAAGCACGGTGGCATCACCAACATGATGGACCGCCTCTCCAACCCCGCAAAAATCGAAGCCTTCCAGCTCTCCGAGCAGCTCAAAGAGATCATGCGTGACCTCTTCTACAAGCACATGGACGACATCATCTCCGGTGAATTCTCCAGCACCATGATGGCTGACTGGGCAAACGACGACGTCAACCTCCTCGGCTGGCGTAAGGAAACCGGCGAGACCGAGTTCGAAAAAACCGAAGGCGAAGGTGACATCACCGAGCAGGAATACTTCGACAAAGGAATCCTCATGGTCGCCTTCGTGCGCGCCGGAGTGGAACTCGCCTTCGAGGCCATGGTCGAAGCCGGCATCGAGCCCGAGTCCGCCTACTACGAGTCCCTCCACGAAACTCCCCTCATCGCCAACACCATCGCTCGTAAGAAACTCTACGAGATGAACCGCGTCATCTCCGACACCGCCGAATACGGTTGCTACCTCTTCTCACACGCCGCTGTGCCCCTCCTTCAAGACTTCATGAAGGACGTCAACACCGACGTCATCGGAAAAGGCCTCGCCTCCTCGGACAACAGCGTCGACAACCAGACCCTCGTCCACGTCAACGCCGAGCTCCGCGAGCACCCTGTCGAAGAAATCGGCATCTACCTCCGCGAAGCCATGGGCGCCATGAAGCCCATCACCGCATAAGGTCAAAAAAAGACCCCCTTCCAAAAGCCCGGCGCCTCCCAAGGCCCGGGCTTTTTCTATGGAGAGCGGATAAAATACCCTGTGGGTGCATTCCTGTCCGCTTCGCTTCCCAAGCCCCCCAACCCAATCCTCCAATCCTATTGCACCCATGAGCCCTATCCCCCCAATTCGTGAATGCATTTCCTCGAACTCACCGTAAACTTTCCCACACCTCTCCGGTTTAAACAAAACGATGCGTTTGCTCACCCTCCTCTCCCTCTGCGCCCTCGCCTCGTGCAACCTCCCGTCGACCCAATCGACAAACGCCACCATCCCCCTTCCCAAACGCTTCGACGCCTCCCGGCCCCCCGTCCCGGAAATAGCAACCTCGCTCAAATCCCTCTTCCCCTCATCCGACATCGCCTTCTGGATCAACCGCGCCCTCGCCCGTAATCCCGACCTCAAAGCCAGCTACGCCCTCCTCCAGGAAGCCGGCTTCAACACCCGCCGCACCCGCGCCGCCCTCTCCCCCTCCCTCTCCACCAATGCCGCCGCCGGCAGCTCGGATTTCGGCATTCAAACCGACCGCTTCTCCGCCACCCTCGACGCCCAATGGGAACTCGATGTCTGGGGCCGCATCCGCTCCGGCGTCACCGCCACCTCACTCGATGAAGCCGCCATCGCGGCCGACCACGCCGCCGCCCGCCAATCCATCGCCGCCCAGACCGCCCAGGCCTACCTCGACCTCGTCGCCGCCTCCCAACTCGTCGACCTCAACGAGCGCAGCCTCAAAAGCTTCGAGTCCACCTACAGCCGGGTCGAACGCCGCTTCGAGCGCGGCCTCGCCAACCTCGGCGACTCCGACCTCGCTCGCACCGATGTCGAAAACACCCGCGCCCAACTCGCCGCCCGCCGCGATCAACGCGATCAGGCCGCCCGCCGCCTCGCCACCCTCGCCGGCGACTACCCGGACACCGGAAACCGCGCCGCCTCCTTCCCCTCTCTCTCAAAAACCATCCCCGCCGGCGTCCCCTCCACCCTCCTCATGCGCCGCCCGGATATCGACGCCGCCTACCAACGCCTCCGCGCCGCCGACGCCCGCATCACCGTCGCCCACCGCGATCTCTACCCCTCCTTCAGCCTCACCGCCAGCGGCGGACAACAATCCCCCACCTTAAAAAATCTCGCCGACTCAAACTTCAGCGTCTGGTCCTTCGCCGCCAACCTCAGCGCCCCCCTCTTCGATGCCGGCCAACGCCAGGCCGAGCTCGGTGCCGCCAACTCCCGCGCCCAACAAGCCCTCTCCTCCTACCACGCCACCGTCCTCAACGCCCTCCGCGAGGTCGAGGACGCCCTCGGCTCGGAGCACTACCTCGCCACCCGCCAGGCCGCCACCTCCCGTGCCCTCACCGCCGCCCGCAGCGCCGAGGACTCCGTCCGCCGCAACTACGAGTCCGGCCTCCTCGAACTCCTCTCCCTCCTCGAAACGCAACGCCGCTCCTTCTCCACCGAGGAATCCCTCATCAACATCCGCACCCTGCGCTACCAAAACCGCGTCAGCCTCGCTCTCGCCCTCGGTAAAGCCCTTTAAAAAATGAAGCTCGCCCTCAAAATCATCGCCCCGCTTCTCATCGTCGCGGTCTCCTGGTTCATCTTCAAAATCCAGGTCGCCTCCGCACCCCCGCCCCAAAGCAAAGTCCCGCCCGAGGTCGTCCCCGCCGCCGACTTCATCACCAGCTCCCCCTCCGAATTCGCCCCGCCCGTCCGCACCTTCGGAAATGTCTCCAGCTACTTCGAGTCCACCCTCAACGCCCAGATCACCGGCCAAATCATCGAGGTCTCCCCCGACTTCCGCGTCGGCCGCACCGTCAAAAAAGACGCCGTCCTCGTCCGCCTCGACCCCACCGATTTCGACGCCGCCCTCGTCACCCAGGAGGCCAATCTCACCACCGCCCGGCGCTCCCTTGCCGAGGAAGAAATCCGCGCCAAGCAAGCCGCCGAGGACTGGACCATCTCCGGCCGCGATCTCAAATCCGCCCCGCCTTACGTCCTCCGCACCCCCCAACTCGCCGCCGCCCACGGAGCCGTCCGCTCCGCCCAAGCCGCCGTCGATAAAGCCCGCGCCGACCTCGCCCGCGCCACCCTCACCGCCCCCTTCGACGCCCTCGTCACCGCCCGCTCCGCCTCCCTCGGAAACATCGCCACCCCCCAGTCCCCCCTCGGCACCCTCGTCGCCACCGCGCGCGTCGAGGTCCACCTCCCCCTCACTCCCGGCCAAGTCCAACGCCTCGACCTCCCCTCGAACTTAAACCCCGCCCTCGACCTCACCCTCACCTCCTCCCTCTACCCCGATGCGGAGTGGACCGGAAAAATCACCCGCACCTCACCCACCATCTCCCGTGACCAGGTCGTCACCGTCATCGCCGAAATCGAAAACCCCTTCGCCCACGACCCTCCCCTCGCCATCGGCAGTTTCGTCAACGCCGAAATCAACGCCCGCCCCCTCACCCAAACCCACCGCGTCCCCGAGGCCGCCCTCGTCAATGACTCCTTCCTCTGGGCCATCGGACCCGATGACCGGCTCGTCCGCATCGAGGCCGACCGCATCCACAGCGACCTCGGATTCGCCTACGTCACCCTCGCCGATTCCGACCTCACCCCGCCCCTCCGCATCGTCTCCCGCCCCCTCACCAACTTCCAATCCGGAACCCACGTGAGACCCATCGACCCCTCCAAAAAATAACTCGATGGACCCTCTTAAAAAACATCCCTTCATCAGCTGGTTCGCCGCCAATCCGGTCGTCGCGAACATCCTGATGTACTCCATCCTCGCCGCCGGCATCTTCACCGCCTTCAACGTCCGCAAGGAAGGCTTCCCCTCTTTCGAGGCAAACTCCGTCACCGTCCGCGTCCCCATCCGTGGCGGCACCCCGGAGGACGTCGAGCGCGGCATCGCCATCCGCATCGAGGAATCACTCCAAACCGTCGATGGCGTCCACCACATCTCATCCGTCAGCAATGAGAACTCCGCCACCGTCACCATCGAGGCCAAGGAAAATTACCCCATCCGCAAACTCTTGGATGACGTCAAGGTCCAGGTCGATGCCATCCAGGCCTTCCCCGAACAGGCCGAAAAACCCGTCATCACCGAGAACAAACGCCAACGCCAGGTCCTCTGGATCGAGCTCTACGGCGACGCCCCCGAAGCCGTCCGTAAAGAAGAAGCCCGCCGCCTCCGCGACGCCCTCCTCCGCCAACCCGCCATCTCCCAGGTAGAGACCTTCGGCGCGCGGGACTACGAGATCTCCATCGAGCCGTCCGAGGACAAACTCCGCCAATTCGATCTCACCTTCGCCGAGGTCGCCCAGGCCGTCTCTAACAACTCCCTCGATCTCGGTGGCGGCGTCGTCCGGGCTGACAGCGGTGACATCTCTCTCCGCTCCAAGGACCAAGCCTACCGCAAGCGCGACTTCGAGGAAATCCCCCTCCGCACCAATCCCGATGGCACCCGCATCCTCCTCCGCGATGTCGCCGGGGTCCGCGACGCCTTCATCGACCAAAAAACCCTCAACCGCTTCCGTGGCCAACCCACCACCAGCCTCAAAATCACCACCGAGGGAAATGACGATCTCATCGAAGCCTCGGACCAGGGCAAACAAGTCGTCGAGGAATACCGCGACCTCCCCAACGGCCTCCACCTCGCCAGCTGGCTCGATGGCTCCACCGACATCCGCGACCGCCTCGCCCTCCTCGGGCGCAATGGTATCCTCGGCGTCCTCCTCGTCCTCGGCATCCTCATGCTCTTCCTCAACCTGCGCCTCGCCTTCTGGGTCGCCATCGGCATCCCCGTCTCCCTCGCCGGCGCCGTCACCCTCTTCCCCATCCCCGGCCTCGATATGTCGGTCAATCTCATCTCCGCTTTCGGCTTCCTCGTCGTCCTCGGCATCGTGGTCGATGACGCCATCGTCATCGGCGAGTCCATCTTCTCCGAGAAACAAAACGCCCCCCTCACCACCGATCCCGATTCCCACCTCCGCACCACCGTCGTCGGCGTCAGCAAGGTCGTCGTCCCCGCCACCTTCGGCGTCGTCACCACCATCGCCGCCTTCCTCCCCCTCACCCAGGTCAGCGGAAACATGGGCAATGTCTTCGGCCAGATCGCCACCACCGTCGTCTTCTGCCTCGCCTTCTCCCTCCTCGAATCAAAAATCATCCTCCCCGCCCACCTCGCCCACATCAACGTCCACCGCGAACCCAAAAACCCCGTCTCCCGCTCCTGGGCCCGCTTCCAAAAAGCCATCAACGACCTCCTCAACAGTTTCATCGAACGCGTCTACCTCCCCGTCATCCGCTTCCTCATCCCCTGGCGCTACGCCACCCTCGCCACCTTCGTCGCCATCTTCATCGTCGTCGTCGGACTCTTCCCCTCCGGAAAAATCCGCTTCGTCTTCTTCCCCAGCGTCTTTAACGACTACGCCTCCGTCTACCTCGTCCTCGAACAAGGACAGTCCGTCGACTACCTCCACCAACAGGCCGGGCGCATCGCCGCCGCCACCGAAAACCTCGGCCGCAAATATCAGGACGAGTTCAATCACAACCCCTTCAAGGACGTTCAAATCTCCGCCAGCACCAATGAGGCCGCCGCCATCAATGCCGAGCTCACCCGCTCCACCGAGCGCGACTTCCTCCCCGCCGAGGTCATCATCAGGGACTGGCGCAAAGCCATCGGCAGCGTCGCCGGAGCCCGCTCCCTCTCCTTCCGCGCCACCGCCGGACCTCCCGGAGGCGACTTCCAGGTCAACCTCGAAAGCGAAAACCTCGAAGAGCTCAAGGTCGCCGCCGAAGAGTTGAAAAAAGTCATCGAAACCTTCCCCGGCGTCTTCGATGTCAACGACTCCTTCAACTCCGGTCGCCCCGAAATCCGCTACTCCATCACCCCCGAGGGACAAGCCGCCAATCTCACCAAGCGCGACCTCGCCGTCGGCGTCCGTGACGCCTTCTACGGCCGCGAGGCCCAACGCGTCCAGCGCGGGCGCGAAGAAGTCCGCGTCATGGTCCGCTACCCCCTCGACCAACGCAGCTCCCTCGAAACCCTCCGCAACATGCGCATCCGCAAGGGCGACGGCTCCACCATCCCCTTCTCCGTCGTCGCCGACACCGAATACTCCGCCTCCCTCGCCTCCATCGAGCGCTTCGATAACAAGCGCGTCGTCACCGTCTCCGCCTCCATCGATAAAGCCACCTCCTCCCCTGGCGATGTCAACGCCCGCCTCGCCCGGGAATTCTACCCCGGCATGAACGCCCGCCACCCCGGCATCTCCGTCGGCCAAAGCGGACAAGTCGAAGAGCGCGCCCGCTCCATGAAATCCCTCGTCACCGGATTCATCTTCTCCATCGTCTTCATCTACGTCCTCATCGCCATCCCCCTCCGCAGCTACCTCCAGCCCCTCATCATCATGACCGTCATCCCCTTCGGCGTCATCGGAGCCATCCTCGGCCACTTCGTCATGGGCATCCCCGTCTCCATCCTCTCCCTCTTCGGCGTCCTCGCCCTCTCCGGCGTCGTCGTCAACGACTCCCTCGTCCTCGTCTGCCACATCAACGAACTCCGCAAAAGCCAAGGCCTCACCCTCAACCAGGCCTGCCGCCGCGCCGGAGCCGACCGCTTCCGCGCCATCCTCCTCACCTCCCTCACCACCTTCTTCGGCCTCGCTCCTCTCTTATTAGAAAAAGAAGTCCAGGCCCAGTTCCTCAAACCCATGGCCGCCTCCCTCGCCTTCGGCATCCTCTTCGCCACCATCATCACCCTCTTCCTCCTCCCCATCCTCCTCCTCATCTTCCGCGACATCCGCAACGCCACCCGCCGCTACCTCGGCCGCCCCCCTCTCGTCGACTAACCCGCCCCCAACCAAGCCCCGTCAACCAAGCCCCCTCCGTTCAAATCTAAATGTGAGATGTTAAATGTTCAGTGTTCCTCCCCGCCCTCAACCAAGCCCCCCAACCAAGCTCCCTCCGTTCAAATCTAAATGTGAGATGTTAAATGTTCAGTGTTCCTCCCCGCCCCCAAACCAAGCCCCCTCAACCAAGCTCCCTCCGTTCAAATCTAAATGTTAGATGTTAAATGTTCAGTGTTCCTCCCCGCCCCCAAACCAAGCCCCCCAAACCAAGCCCCCTCCGTTCAAATTTAAATGTTAGATGTTAAGTGTTCCTCCCCGCCCTCAACCAAGCCTTCAACATTCAGAGTTCAAAGTTCAACCCCCCCATGACCCTCCTCATCCTCAACTCCCTCATCCACTCCTCTCCCCTCATCACCCACCTCCCCGAAGCCTCCTCTTTCCCCCACCACTCCCTCAGCCTCCCCACTGAGCCCCCCGACCTCAACCTCCAACAAAAACTCGGCCACCTCTACGAAGACGCCCTCGCCCTCCTCCTCAACGCCTCTCCCCGCTTCGACCTCCTCGCCCAAAACCTCCAGATCCAAAAAGACGCCCACACCACCCTCGGCGAGCTCGACTTCCTCCTCCGCGACACCTCCACCGGCCAACTCATCCACCTCGAGCTCGCCACCAAATTCTACCTCGCCGTTGACGATGAACTCCCCGGCCCCGACGCCCGCGATAACTACTTCAAAAAGCTCTCCCGCCTCCGCACCCACCAACTCACCCTCGCCCAAAAACACCGCGACCACCTCCCTCCCGAATTCCGCGACGAGCCCATCATCACCCAACAACTCATCCACGGCTGCCTCTTCGATCACCTCTCCGCCCCCACTCCCGCCACCCCCGAGCTCCTCAACCCCACCTGCCGCCGCGGCAAATGGCTCACCATCGACCAACTCCCCCACCACTTCCCCCCCGACACCACCTACCACCTCATCCCCAAACCCCTCTGGCCCGTCCCCCTCGACCTTCTAACAGACACCCCCCTCGACCCCTGGTCCCCCCCGGAAAAAATCGACCGCTGCCTGATGGTCCGCGCCTCCCATCACCAAGAACCCTACTTCATCACCCCATCAAATTACCCCAACCAAGAAAACTCTTAGCTCTCAGCTAAAAGCTCCAAACTATCCAAAATGAAAGACCTCGCCCCCGTCCTCGGATTCCTCATCGCCTTCCCCCTCTTCTGGTGCTTCGTCTGCTGGCTCCTTTCCCGCCTCGGCGGTTGGAAAAAAGTCGCCAAGCGCTACCCCCGCAAGCACCTTCCCAAAGGCCAAAAATTCTCCATGCAAAGCATGTCCTTCGGCCTCAGCAACTACAACAGCTGCCTCACCGTCCACGCCTCTGATGAGGGCATCGACATCGCCGTCTGGCCCCTCTTCGCCTGCGGCCATCCCCCCATCTTCCTCCCCTGGTCCGCCATCGGCACCCCCCGCGAAAAACGCATCCTCTGGTTCACCTCCTACCTCATCCAAATCGACTCCCCACCCATCGCCAAAATCTCCATCCCAAAACGCTCCTTCATCGCCTACCAATCATCCCTCCCTGGACCACCACCCATTCCAAACGAGTAAATCACTCACCCAAATCCGAAACCACAAAACTCCCCTCAAACTCCCCCACCACTTCCCCCTCACAAAGCAGCTCGCTCCCAAGCGTAATCCGCCCCACCCCCTTGCGCTTGAGACACTTGATCAACCATTCCCAATCCTTCTCTTCCTTCAGCGCACACCTCGCCTGAAACTCCCCCAACACCGGCTTGAGATATTCCATCGAGTTCCGCTGAATCACAATCCGCGGCCGAATCTCCGCATGATTCCGCAACCGGCAGTGGATAAACGACCACGCCGAAAGAATACACAGCGCCGAAGCACTCCCCCCAAACACCGTCTCGCGGTGATTGATATTCGGCCCAATCGGCGCGCTCAAGGTCAGCGACTCATCACTCGCGCCCACCACCTCAACCTCCATCGCCTTCGTCAGCGGGATATGATCATAAAGATACTGCTTTAAGGAATCCTCACTCATACCCCGACCTCCCGTCTCTTATCTTGCCACTCTCCCCCTTCAAACTTCAACTCATCCGTCACACAATCCAGCCGGTCTTCCGGCTCATGCGTGATGTAAAGAAGCTGAGTCAACCCCGTCCCCACAATCCGGTCAATCACTTGCAAAACAAGAGCCCGATTCAGCGGATCAAGCCCCTGGCACGGCTCATCGAGAATCAACAAAATCGGCTGCTTCACCAAGGCCCGCGCAATGAGAAGCAAACGCTGCTGCCCATAACTCAGCGACCGAAAAGGCCGATTCCGCCACTCGCTCATTCCGATCACTTCCAGCCACTCTTCCGCCACCCTCACCTGCTCTGGCTCCGGCTTCCGGTACAGCCCCACACTGTCAAAAAATCCCGACACAATCACTGTCACCGCCGTCGTGCTCACCCGGTGCTGCTGATGAATCGTCGGCGACACAATCCCGATGTGACTCTTCACATCCCAAATCGTCTCCCCGCTCCCCCGCCGCATTCCCAGCACCGTGACATCATTCGAATAACACTGCGTATGATCTCCCGTAACGAGGTTCACCAAAGTCGATTTCCCACACCCGTTTGGCCCCGTAATCTTCCAGTTCTGTCCGGCCTCCACCGTCCAATCGAGCTGTGAAATTATTTCCCGCCCCCCATGAACCACCGTGACATCCCTCATCACCACCAAAGCCCCTTCATAACCAACTCGCTCTTCTCCCTTTGGCAAAACCACCGGCGTCTCGGCCAGCCCGGTCAGCTGTCGAAAAACCTCATGCTCCGCCACCTCCTCCCGATCACCTGCCAACAGACACTCTCCTTCATCCACCAAGGCCAGATGACTCACCAGCCCATCCAAATCACTCAGCCGGTTCGCCACCACAATCAACTCCCGCCCTTCCAAAAGCTCCCTCAACGGCTCCCGAAACGCCTGATCCAAGCCATCAAATGGCTCGTCCAACACCAACCTCCCCGGACTCTCCACCAAGGCCCGAGCCAACATCAACCGACGTCTCTCCCCCGTCGATAAGGTCCGAAACCCCTGATCGATAATCGTCTTCAATCCCAGCGACTCCGCCAGCTCTTCGAGCTCTCCCTCCTTCGGCCCAACCTCCTCAATCAACTCACGCACCGTCCGGCCAAAGTCGACCTGATCCATAAACTCGGAGTCATCTTCCCGAATCTCCCGCTCTAGCAAGGCATCCTCGGTCTCAAAGGAAACCAAGGCCGCGCCCAGTTCTTCCGCCAGCCGCGCCGCGACCGTGGATTTCCCCGAGCCATTGCGCCCGACAATCCCCCAGTTCTCACCGGGCCGAATGGTGATCAGGCTCACGAGAATTTCGACACCAGCAACGAAGCATTGTGTCCCCCAAACCCGAACGAGTTGCTCAGAGCCGAAGTCACTTCCACTTCCCGCGCCGTGTTCGCACAGTAGTCCAACTCACAAGCCGGATCCTGATCCTCCAGGTTGATCGTCGGAGGAATCACCCCGTCCCGAAGCGCCATCAGGCAGGCCAAAATCTCCACCCCGCCGGCCGCACCAAGCAAGTGACCGGTCATCGACTTCGTCGAACTCACCACCAGACCCTCCTTGGCCCAGCTGCCAAAGGACTTCTGAATCGCCTTCGATTCACAAACATCACCCTGCGGCGTCGAGGTTCCGTGCGCATTCACATACTGCACATCCTCGGGATTTAGCTTCGCGTGCTTCAGAGCCATGTCCATGCAACGCGCCGCTCCCGCACCTTCCGGATGGGGAGAGGTCAAATGATACGCATCCGCACTCAGTCCGTAACCCGTCAGTTCCGCCAAAATATTCGCCCCCCGCTTCTTCGCATGCTCCAGTTCCTCAATCACGAGAACACCGGCACCCTCACCCATCACAAAACCATCACGACCCACATCGAAAGGACGTGACGCCGCTGTCGGATCATCATTGCGCGTCGAAAGCGCCTTCATATTCATGAAGCCCGCCAGTCCCATCGGACGAATCGAGGCCTCCGCGCCACCCGCCACAAAGGCATCGGCATCGCCAAATTTAATCATCCGCCACGCTTCCCCAATCGAATGGTTCGCCGTCGCACACGCCGTCACAATCGCCATGTTCGGCCCACCAAATCCATACTCCATCGAGAACACGCCGCTCGCGATGTTTGAAATCATCATCGGAATCGTAAAGGGCGACACCCGACTCGGACTCTTCTGCAAAAGCGCCGTGTGATTGTCCTCCAGCGTTCCCAGACCACCAATCCCGCTGCCCAGCATCACCCCCACACGGTTGCGATCAATCTCAGCCTCATCCAGCCCGGAATCATCGAGGGCCATCTTCGCCGCCGCAATCGCCAGATGCGCATAGCGGTCCATCCGGCGCGCATCCTTCGGGCTCTTAAAAAAGGGCTTGGGGTCAAAATCCTTCACCTCCCCCGCAATCTTCACATCATAATCCGTCGTATCCATCGACGTGATCAGCCCAATGCCACTGCGACCGTTTTTCATCCCGTCCCACGTGGAGACAGCATCATTTCCGAGAGGGCTCAGGGCACCAAGGCCAGTAATAACTACGCGACGATTATCCATAACTCGTGAAGGTCCCTAAGACCTAGGCCGAATATCGAAGAAAGGCAAGCGAAGGCAACGACAGTCTAGCCCAACCGATGATGCCCCTTCCGGTGGTTGGTCGCGTCACACTCGGGGCACTGCGACAGCCGAACGCTCGGCTTCTCGGGGTAGCGCCGCCCGCAAAGATGACACTCCCGAATCTTCCGCGCCGCCCGATATCGCGCAAATCGATCCCCCAACCGCACAAAAAGAAAATCCAAAAACACCCACGCAAAGGCCAGCAACACCAACCCCAAAAACAGATGCGTCACACTATCAATCGTCATTTCACACTCCGATCTACCGCCGTCGCTTCCAAAATCCACCACCTCATCTCCCCATCCTCACCCACCCCCGGAAAATCCGCCCTCTCCAGACGCTCCCCGATCGGCCCCGCTGTCATCTCCCTATGCCCCGCAAGCGGTAAAAACGAAATCACCCGCCCCCGCCAATCCAGCCCCACCTGATAAGTCCAACGCTCTCCCGGACTCAAAAGATCCACCTCGCCATCCCACCGCCACATCACCGGCTTCCACTCTCCCTCACCGTCAATCTTCACCGCCTCAATCCACCATTCCGGCTTCCGCGCCCTCACCTCGGGCAAAGGAACCTTCTTCACCGGCGGCAAAAATCCCGGACCCATCCCCGGCAGCCCCCTCAATGGCTCGGGCTTCGGCTCGGCATCAATTTTCACCAAAGTCGGCCGATAATTCCGCAGCGATACCTCAGCCAGCCGCTCCTCAATGTAATCATCCAAAGCCGCATTCTCATTCACATCCCAGCGGTCGGAATAAGGCGAGGCACGATCCACGATCTCCGAAAGCCACCGGTTCGCATCCTGATCCAAATCCACCACATGCAACTCCGTCGCCTTGTCCGGTAGCGGCGCCGGAGGAATCGGCCGCACCTGCACATACGCCAACAACCCGCCCCAAAACACCGTCGACACCGCCGCCCCAAGCATCAACCGCCCAAACGATCCCTGGGGCAGGTGCCAGTGAAAATGAAGCCCGGCTTCACGGTCACGACGAAGTTTCTTGCGGCTCATCAGTCAAAATATTCTCCATTAAGGTGCCCCAATCTCGCTCGTCCGCACCGCCAACTGGCACCGAAATCCCAACCGCCGGCACAAATCCACCACCTCCTGCTGCAGCGCCACCGTAGCCTCCTGATCCATCTTCACCACCACCAGACTCGTCGCCTGACTCTCCGCCGCCTCCATGATCGCTCCCTCCAGCCCCTCCCGCTCCACCGGCTGACGGTTGATGTAAAAGGACGACCCCGCTGCCCGATGCTTCACAATCACCACCACCGGCGACTCATCACCCAGCCGCGACCCGCGGAACTCCGAGGTCGGCAGCGAAACTTCAATAAACGTCTCCTTCTGCACCACCCCCGTCAACATCACCAGAGCCAGAATCAACCCCATAAAATCAACCCCCGGCACGACAAAAATCCAACCCGGTCGCTCGGGAACGGACATCGCCAGCTTCATGAACTCTTCGAAGTAGTGGACGATTTCTTACCCGACGCCTTCTCACCCTCACCCCGGCCATCCCGCTCATCACGAAACGACACAATCCGATCGTGCTCTCGCCCGTCACACACAATGTTCACCGTCTCAATCCCCGCCCGCTCCAACCGATGCATCAGCCGCTTCGCCTTCCCGTAAAGATACACATAAAAAAGATACGCCGGGATCGCGATCGCCAAACCCAACGCAGTCGAGGCCAACGCATGATACAACCCCTTCGCCAGGACCGTCTGCGCCACCGCACTCTCCGCACTCCCGATCTGGTGAAACACCTCAATCAGCCCCAGCACCGTCCCAAACATCCCCAGCAGCGGCGCCAAAAATGCCACCCCCAACAAAATCCGTAAATTCTTCTCAATCCGCGGCATCTCAAGCTGCCCCGCCTCCTGCGCCACCTCCCGCAGATTCGTCCGCTCCAGATGGTGCCGCTGCAACACCGCATGCACAATCCGCGCCTCCGGCCCGCGACACCTCGATGACGCATGCAACGCCTCCGCATACGCCTTGTTCCTCACATGATTCGTAATCCCCAGCAGCAAATCGGCACACTTCCCGCGCGTGTGCTGAAAGTAAATCATCCGCTCCACCATCACCATCAGACCCACAAAACCCAGCGCCGCCTGCAACCACAGGACAACTCCGCCGGATTCCGTCAAAACATTCACTGCCAAGGACCCTAGCAGCAGATCCCGCAACTTAAAAGGTGAGAATTAAAAGCTCCCCCCAATTCTACGCACTCATCGATACTTTCTTTCGATCCGGAACAATAAATTCCTGCCACGACTCATCAGTCGATTGCTCCCTCATCCCATACAAGGGCCGCCACCGCGGCGCCTTCGGCTCCTTCGGCAATTTCAGATTCGCCTGCGCCAACGTCCGGTTCGCCTTCCGCGTATTGCAGGGAAAGCACGACGTCACAATATTCTTCCAACTCGTGATCCCCCCCCGGTCCCGGGGCACCACATGATCCAGATTCAACTTCTCCTCCGGAAACTGCGTCCGGCAATACTGACAGGTATACCCATCCCTCCGAAACACGTTCTCCCGCGTAAACTTCACCTCCCGCCGCGGAATCCGGTCATACATCGCCAACACAATGATCTTCGGAATCTGAAGCACCATCTTCACCGATCTCACCACCTCCTCCGCCAACGAGTTCTCGGAATAATCCACCCACGATCCAAAATCATGCGTCTGATACCGGCAGTCCCCCTCCGTTTGCACCACCTGGGCATGACCAAGACAAAGAAGCTTCAGGGCACGCTTCGCGGAGCAGGTCTGAACAGGCTGCCATAACCGGTTCAGCACCAGGACGGGACGTTCGAGAATCATTTCCATAACGGTTCCTAGGCAATAGCAAACCTAGGCAAAGTTGCAGATGACGCAATCCCAAACTTAACCCTCCCAAACTAAAAGGAGTCGCGGCGCCCCCGCCGCTTCTCAACCAAGCCCCTCAACCAAGCCATCCCCTTCATCCTGTCCATCTGCGGTTAAAAAAACTCCCCAACCCAAACCTTAAAAACTTTGCGCCTTCCCGGTTCACCCCCATCCCCTCACTTCATCCGGTAAACCGACCCCTCCAGATCCATCACATAAAGCCCACCCTCCTCATCCTCGCCAAAGGACGACCACGGCCCCGCCACCTTCCCCTCCGGAAACTTCAGCTCCTCCGTGTGATCATGGAAGTCTCCCAACTTCCCATCCTTCTCCGTGATCGACCACACCCGCTTCGACACAAAATCCGCAAAGAAATAACGCCCCTGCAAGTCCTCCCGCTCCCCCCGGTAGACATACCCGCCCGTGATCGACAGCCCGTCCGTCTTCTTCGCCATATCGTGACCGTATTCATAGATCGGCTCATAAGCCTTTTTCGGCCGCTCCCCTCCCACTTCCTCCTTGGGCGTCTCATGGGTCCCCTCACGCAACCGCCACCCGAAGTTCACCCCCTTCGCCTCCCCCTTCTTCACAAAATTCACCTCTTCCCAATGATTCTGCCCCACATCCCCGATCCACAAATCACCCGTCTTTGAATCAAAAGAACAACGCCACGGATTTCTCAACCCATAGGCATAAATCTCCGGCACCTTTCCCTCCTGCCCCACAAACGGATTGTCCGTCGGCACCGCGTAACCCTTCTCCCCCGACACATCCAATCTCAGAATCGAACCCAAGGGATTTCCCAAATCCTGCGCCCGCGCCTTCGGATCATTCGCCGCCCCGCCGTCACCCGCCCCAATGTAAAGCAACCCGTCCGGCCCAAACGCAATCCAGCCCCCGTTGTGATTCCAAAAGTCCTGCTTGTAAGTAAACAAAATCTCCTCCGAATCCTTCTTCGCCACCAAGGTTTTCGGATCCGCCACAAAACGCGAAATCCGCGTATCCCGCGCCTTCTTGTCCCCGAAGGTGTAATTCACATAGAACCGACCGCTCTTCTGAAAGTCCGGCGCAAACGCCAAACCCAACAACCCTTCCTCGTTAAACGCCCGCAACGCCACCCCCGTCAAATCCAGCATCACCGACCGCTCGCCCGACACCTCATCAACTGAAAATATCTTCCCGTCCTGCTCCACCACCACCAAACGGTCGCCCGCCCCCGGCGCCACCTGCAAATCAATCGGCCTCTCAAACTTCCCGCCCACCGGCTCCATCACGATCGGCTCAATCGCCATCCCAACCGAAACCAAGCCACCCGAAACCATCATCAACATTCCAAAGTTTTTCATCCCCGAATCTCTAGTCCCTCTTCCCCCCCCACGCAAACAAGGAATCCCGATTTTGCCCAACCCTATTCCCTCAGCACCGGTCGCACCCGCATCACCAGCACGCCCGCTGGCGGAGCCGAATAACCAATCGAAACTTCATTCCAGCCCACCGCCGCAAACTCCTCACCAAAGTTCCACTGGCCATTCCATTGCCGTAAGTCCGTCGACCACTCAACGATGTAATCCAAATCATAACGAAGAATCGGATACCGGACCCTCATCCAACCTCCCTCTCTCGAAAGACCCACATGATCACTCTCACGATCCCTCGTTCCCGGATCCATCCCCAGGGCATACTCAAGAAAAAGGGACGTCCCATCCCCATCATGGTCGCTCGTCAGGTCGACCCCTTCCATTGAATAAAGCTTCCTCCAAGCCGCCAAATTACGCGGAATGAACTCAATCTCGATCCCAGCCTCGGCAGAACCACTTCCCCCAAATACCGGAGCGGAAATGACGTCCATCTCAAGGCGATAAGTCCCGGGCGCCAAGGCGATCATCTCATGAAAATTGACCTGCCCCGGTGAACCCAAACCGTTTTCTCCATCTCCCTCGGTCTCGGCCACCCTTGAAAAAAGCGAACCCAGCGTAATCCGTGCCTCGCCATCGTATGCAAACATCTCCCCCTTCAATAAAATATCAATCTCCTCCTTAATCTCAAAGGAGACATGACAACTCGATGAACCGATCCCGGAGGTGCCCTCCTCCGAAAATTCCGTATCCGCCGAACTCACCAATTCAACATCCCACCTCACCGCCCCGATCGTTGAATCCTGGGACGCCGATCCAAGCAACACTCCAAACTCACCCTCAACCGATAGCGCCTCCTCATAGCGCGCCACTCCCGGCCCCCGACTCTCCGTAGTCGCCAACCCCGTAGCCGAAATCACCCGGACCGTCTCCGTCACCTCCACCACATCGCTCGCTCCCCCAAAGAGCACGCAGCTCCCCAAGCCGAACAGCAAACAACACCAAATTCTCACAGCCCGCCATTCAACGACACCCCCTCTCACAACTCAATCAAATAGACCCTCCCGCAATCACCCAAACCCCGGAAAAATCTCCCCCATCGCCTTCCCCGCCCCGTGCCTCTGCAGCTCCGGCCCCAGGATCGCACGGTAATCCGTTACCACCGGCACATCCCCCGGCCCCACCAGCACCCCCGCCTCCAGCTTCGGCATCTCCCCAATCACCCGCCCCCGCTGGACGCCCCCACCCATCACAAACATCACCCCGCCACTTCCATGGTCGGTTCCAAACGACGAGTTCTCCGCCACCCGTCTCCCAAACTCCGTCATCACCACCACCGTCACCTTCTCCATCAACGGACCCAGGTCCCGGTGAAAAGTCGCCAAGCCCTGATCCAGCCGCGTCATCAGCGGCACAATGAGCGCCTCCTGCGCAAAGTGCGAATCCCACCCTTCCAGATCAAGCGACACCGCCTCCAGCCCCACCCGCGCCCGAATCAACTGCGCCGTCTGACGCAACCCGTTCGAAAAACGATCCTCCCCGTACTCCGCCCCGTTCTCCGGCCGATAACTCTCCTTCCCCAGTTCCTCCACCCGCTCCAGCGCCTGCAGCGTATCCCGCGCCGCCGGTCCCAGCACCGTCTTCTCCGCCCCGTAAAGCGCACCCAGCTCCGCCTGCAGCGCCGACGTCGACGCCCCTTTCTTCCCGAGCGAAAACGTCTCCATCGACTCCATCACCGTCGCCGCCGGCGCTCCCCGCAACACCTCCGGCATCTTCTTCCCCAACGCGATCGCCGAAAGCGCCGTCGGCGTCCTTCCCTCGCGATATCTCAAAAAACGCCCCAACCAACCACCCGCCACCTGCCCGCCATGCTCCATCAAATCCTGGGCGTAAAAGTGCGACCTCGTCTCATCGTCCGACCCCACCGCCGGCACCACCGATAACTCCCCATTCTGAAAAATTTCGTACATCCCGTGCAACTCCGGATTCAACCCGCAATTCACCTCCCCCAGCTTCAGCGCATCCCTCTCCGCCACCGCCAGAAGCGGCCGCGCATCATAATATCCCTGATCCCCCACCGCCGGCACCAACGTCAACCCGTCCGCCCCCCCACGCAGAAACACCACCACCAGCGTCCGCTGATCGTCCCCGTTTCCTGAGATGATTCCTGTCCCTTTCATCGCCATTGAAATCCCGGTGATGCCAAAACCAACGCCAACGGCTCACCACTCCGCTCCACGCTCTTCTTCTCTTCCGCCGTCGGAACCCGACCCAACAAACTCGCCATCATCTCATCCACCCCACCCGCCGCCTCCTGCAGCGCCGCCTCATCCACCACGATCTTTCCGTCGATCTCGTTGCGCGCCAACGCGATCCCAAAATGCCACCGCCACAGCAAGGTTCCCGTCCACGGCGACGCCACATCCGGATAACCATCCGGCGTCGGATACTGAAAAGGCGCATGCCCCATCCGCACCAGATAATCCACCAGCGCCAACTCGGATTTCACCTTCGCCCGCGTCCCCCGCAGAGCCGAAATAATAAACTCAAAAGGCTTCTTCAACTTCCCTCCCCGCGCCCCTCTCAAAAACGCCTCCGTCCCAAACACCGCCCGCAGCGTCTCCTTCACATCCCCACCACTCTCCGCAAATACCCGCGCCACCTCATCCACCGCCTCCCCCGGCGGCTCGTCCGCAATAAACCGCACACACAACTTCTCCGCCAAATATCGCGCCGTCGACGGATGACCGCACACAATCTCCAGCACCGCATCCAAATCCTTCTCCCCCCCGCCCGCCGCAATCTCCACCCCCAACACCACCTTCGCCCCGTCATCATGCGCCTTCGCATCAAACTCCACCCGCCCTTTGAAAAACCGCTTCTTCCCCCGCACCGTCCACCCGCTCAGGCAACGCGCCACCTCCATCACATCCTCCTGCGTATAGCCCCCGTTCACCCCCAGCGTGTGCAGCTCCAGCAACTCCCGCGCATAATTCTCATTCGGCTTCTCCCCCTCGTCCCTGCTCCGGTTCTGACGCCCATCCAAATACCACAACATCGCCGGACTCAGCGCCGACGCCCGCACCAGATCCGAAAACTTCCCCAGCGCATGCTCCCGCACCACCTCCCGATCATCCGCCGCCTTCAACCAACGACACTCCTCCTTCGACGCATCGATATTAAAATGATCACTCCAAAAATGCGCCATCACCTCAAACAACTGCCGCTTGCTCCGCGTCGCCCGCACCAGCGTCGCCCGCGTCAGCTGCTCTAACAAAAACTCCTCCTTATACTCATACATCTCTCCCAGCGGCGCATGAATCGCCTCAAACCTCCGCACCGACCGCCACGCCCGCTTATCCTCAATCCCCTCCGCATCCAGCTGCTCCTCCACATAAGCCGACACCGCCTCCTCCTCCGTCTCACCCAACCCCCGCACCCGACCATACTCACTCGGGCCCGGCCCAAAGCTCATCCGGTTCAGCGCATGACTCACCAAATCAATCCCCTCGCCCGATGGCGGCACCACCGGCCCCGCCACCTCGCCCATCCCCAAAAAATCCTCCACCCGCTCACACCCCGCCGTCGAAAAGAACGCCAGCCCGGCCGACCCCAGCAGAAAATCCCGCCGCGTCCAACCTTCCCCCGCCCCCTCTGGATCACCCTTCGACATCGCTCCCCTTCCTCCCGTCACGCCATCCTAAAAACCACGCCCCCACCCCCGAAAGCAACGTCCCCGGCAACACCAAAAACCAACCCAACAACGGAAAGATCATCATCAATCCCAACACCGTCCCCCCGCGCTTCACCCCCAGCCACTCCTGCCCCTCATCATCCACCTTCCGCAAGCCCTTCCCCATCCGCAGACACAAACCCGCCGACCCAAAGAGCCCGAAAAGAAACACCAACATCACCAGCAAAATCCCCAACATCTTCACCACCGCAGCCCCCCCGTTCGCCATCGCCAACCCCAGCGCCACCGCCGGCACCCCCACCAACGCCCCCACCAACAAACACCGCCAAGGCGTCTCCCCATACCGCGCCCCACACCGCTCCACCGCCTCCGGAAAAAACCCCCGCGCCGCCACCCAATAAGCCACCGTCGTCACATAAAACCCCAAAATAATCAGAGCCCACATCAACACATCCGCCATGATCATCTCAACCCCATCCTTCCCATCTCAACAGTCATATTCATCACCCACCGTACGCCCTCACCCCCAAAAAGGTTACCAAAAAAATTGAGGAGAGCGGACATTACTGCCCGCCCCATGAACCCGTAAAAGAACCCATCGGTCCAAAACAACCCATCAGCCCCCAAACCAAGGATTCAACAGTCACTACTCCTCGCCACCGACTTCAATCACTTTCGCCCCCAGATAAACCTCCCTTACTCCTTCTTCTCCCTGAACCCGACTCACCATTTGTTTCCCTCCACTCCATACCGTCGTCCCCCCATTTACGTTTACTACCCGCTCTCCAATCATCACTTCATATTCAAAACGAATATCCAACAGCTGATCATTCGCCCCCACATTTGGCTCCAGAACCGCCTTCTGAATCAAGTTGCCCATACCCATCGATATCGAAGCCTTGTCTCCCGGCCTTCCATAAACACCTAACCTCCCCGTCTGCACCTCATTCTCCAGCAACGCTAGATCCACCTTCACTAATCGCGGGATTACCCAAGAACAAGCTCTCAATAGTTGATCCATCAACTCCATCTGATCCTCGGGCAATCCCACAAACAACGCCCCGGCCTCCCCATTAAATATCGCAAAATCTCCTTCTCGAAAAACCACCCCCTGATTACTCAACATCTTTCGTAGATCATAAAGTCTCTCCCCCGGACCCCATTTTACCCGAGGGTCGTTCACCGACACCCGATACTTCGAAAACTCTATCTCTGCGTGCTCCCCCCCTCCCTCATCCGGATCCGCGAAAGGGTCATCGTTAGAGCCACCTCCATCACCAACCTCGATAAAATTCATAAACGTGGGCGGAACAGGAAATACTTTCACCACCCGATCTTCACCAATCTCAATCGTCCTCGCCAGTCGCGTCCTCCTCACCCCCCATTTCTCTTCAGTCGAACGCATATCCTGTTCACCGATCACCAAATCAACAACGGCTACCCCATCAAGCAATTCAACCCTCGTCGTAACCACCAACACATAGTTTTTTCCATCCGCGCCACTCCTCCCAAGCCCTATCACCAAGGGCACCCCGGGCAAACTCGTCACCCCCGTCTCCAAAAGAAACTCACCTTCCATCGGAAGCTTCGCCTCCAAATCAATCCGACTATCCACTGCTTGCAAGGCGGTGTCCACATTCATCACAACTTCCAATCTCATCTCCCTCGCCTCGGTCACCACCTTCTCACCCGATCGAGCACAAACTTCTATTCCTCTCACCAATTTTGCTCCCTCCGGCACCACTCGAGGATTCTTCTCAAATGCCGCAACACCCTCATCCGCTACCTCAAAAATCTCCCCCTTGAACACCAACTTCACCGGAGCAGACCCAACATAAAATACCGGCTCAAAAATCCTCCAATGATCTAGCTGCTCACCCTTCACCACCAACCGCCCACTCGACTCATTAAAGACTGCCTCAATGGTCTTGCTTTCGAATAGCTCGCTCACTCCATAAAGGACGTCCCCTTCTCCAAAAAATCGGCTCTCAAACGTCCCCTTCTCCAACTTCAAAAACTCCTCCTCTTTCTCCAAGTCTCCAAACCGCTTCTTAAACCCCTCAATCCCAACCTCCTTCCCCACATAATAACTTACCACCTCCATCTCCTCCCCAAAAACCGACCCCACCAAAATCAAAAACAACAACACCCTTTTCACCATCCCACCCTCTCATTCCCCCATTTTAGGTCAAGCCCCCTCATCGACCGGCCTCATTCAATCTGTGGAAATCTTCTCAATCTGCGGACCCCTCCCTCAACCAAGCCCCCCCTCCAAAAAATAAATGCCCAATGTCCCCCCTCCCCCTCAACAAAGATTCGCCTCAATTCGCATGATTCGCGGTCACCCTCCCCACCCCCAACCAAGCCTCCCCCTTCAAAACTAAAGGTTAGATGTTAAATGTTCGGTGTTCCTCCCCGCCCCCAACCAAGCTCTCCACCTTCAAATCCCGGAGTTCACTGTTCAGTGTTCAATGTCCCCCTCTTTCAAATCTCGTGCTCAAATCTCAAATTTCAAATCTCCCCCGCTCCCCAGCCTTGATCTCCCATTAAAATCCGCTAAAACCCCCTTCCCGCCTCAACCAGCGGGACGATTCCATGGGAAAAACACTCTATCAAAAGGTCTGGGACGCGCACACCGTAGGCACCCTCAGCGACGGACGCACCCAACTCTTCATCGGCACCCACCTCATTCACGAGGTCACCAGCCCGCAGGCCTTCGGCATGCTCCGTGAGCTGAACCTCACCGTAAAGTACCCCAAGCGCACCTTCGCCACCATCGATCACATCGTCCCCACCGAGAATCAGGACCAACCAGCCGACCCGCTCGCCGCTGAAATGATCGATGCCATCCGCGCCAACTGCGATGACTTCGGCGTCACCTATTTCGACCTCAAATCCGGCAAGCAAGGCATCGTCCACGTCGTCGGACCTGAGCAAGGCATCACTCAGCCCGGTTCCACCATCGCTTGTGGCGATTCCCACACCGCCACCCACGGAGCCTTCGGCGCCATCGCCTTCGGCATCGGCACCACCCAGGTGCGCGACGTCCTCGCCACCCAGACCATGGCCATGGAATCCCTCAAGGTGCGCAAGATCGAGGTGAACGGAACCCTCCGCCCCGGCGTCTACGCCAAGGACCTCACCCTTCACATCATCCGCCTCCTCGGAGCAAAGGGCGGCATCGGCTACGCCTACGAGTACGCCGGCACCACCTTCGACGCCTTCTCCATGGAAGAGCGCATGACCGTCTGCAACATGGCCATCGAAGGCGGCGCACGCTGCGGCTACGTCAACCCAGACCAGACCACTTTCGACTTCCTCAAAGGCCGCCCCTACTCCCCCTCCGAAGCCGAGTGGGACGAGGCCGTCGCCCGCTGGCAATCCTTCGCCTCTGACGCAGACGCCGTCTTCGATGACGTCATCACCATCAACGCCGAGGACATCGAGCCCACCGTCACCTGGGGAATCTCCCCGGACCACGGCATCGCAATCGGCGAGAACATCCCCGATCCCGCCACCACCTCCGACCCCGAGGAAAAAGCCGTCATCGTGGAAGCCCTCGCCTACATGAAACTCCCCGCCGGCACCCCCATCAAGGGCATCCCCATCGATGTCGCCTTCATGGGATCCTGCACCAACGGCCGCCTCTCGGACTTCCGCGAAGCCGCCAAATACCTCAAGGGCCGCAAGGTCGCCGCTGGTGTCAAGGCCATCGCCGTTCCCGGATCACAGATCACCGCCATCCAGTGCGAACAGGAAGGCATCGATAAAATCTTCGAAGAAGCCGGATTCGAATGGCGCGCCGCAGGTTGCTCCATGTGCCTCGCGATGAACCCCGATAAACTCATCGGCGATCAAATCTGCGCCTCCTCTTCCAACCGGAACTTCAAAGGCCGCCAGGGATCACCTATCGGACGCACCGTCCTCATGTCACCCGTCATGGTCGCCGCCGCCGCAGTCGAAGGCAAAATCGCCGACGCCCGCGAAACCTTCGAAAATCTCGACGCCAACGCCGTCGCCTAACCTTTAAAAACGAACCATCACCATGGCCATCGCACCCATCACTCAAGTCACCGGCACCGCCGTTCCCATCCCCGGAGCCGATATCGACACCGACCGCATCATCCCCGCACGCTTCATGAAGTGCGTCACCTTCGACGGACTCGGAGAATACGCCTTCTACGACGTCCGCTTCGATCCCGTCTCCGGTGAAAAGACCGACCACCCCTTAAACGACGAACGCTTCAAGGATGCCTCCATCCTCGTCGCCGGCATCAACTTCGGTTGCGGCTCCTCCCGTGAGCACGCCCCCCAGTCGCTTGCCAAATACGGCTTCACCGGAATCGTCGCCGAGTCCTTCGCCGAGATCTTCTACGGCAACTCCACCACCCTCGGCCTCCCCTGCGTCACCGCACCCAAGGCCCAGATCGATGCCCTCAAAGCCGCCACCGCAGCCGACGCCACCCTCGAAGTCAAAATAGACATCGAAGCCATGACCGTCACCGCCGGAGACCTCAGCTTCCCCGTCGAAATGCCCGCCCCTGCCCGTCACGCTCTCCTCTCCGGAAAGTACGACCCCATCGCAGAGCTCCTCGGCAACAACGACAAGATCGAAGCCACCGCCGCCGGCCTCGCCTACGTCGATTAATCAAAACGACTCACCTCATTCCCAAAGCGCCCCTCGGTCACCCCGACGGGCGCTTTTTCGTCCCACCGAACCACCCTTGTTTCTACGGCCTCCCTGAAGTAAAGTCTTCCCATGGCTGGTGAAAGAGACATTGCCCAAGATCCCCTGATTCTTCAGCGGTGGCTCTTTCTCGCCGACAAAATTGAGAGCGATCCATCGCTCCTCGCCATCGCCACCGACAATATCTCCCGATGGCGAAAATCCGACCGCTTGGGCAGCTTCTGGGCCCTCGATATCTGGGAGGACCTCATCATGAGCGCATCACAATCACCGGATCAATTACGCGATCTCCTCCAGCTCATTCGATCCGATGATGACCGCTCACGCCAGCTCAAAAGCTGCTCCCCTTTTCCCGGCATTCTTTCTACCACCGAACTCGACCGCTTCACATGCGCCTCAGTGCTCTAGCCCACCTTTCCCGCGCCATTCTTGAAATGTCAGAGGCCGAGCGCCTCATCATCTTCGGCTCCGCCTCCCTCCTCGCCAGTTTCCCCAAACTGGGCGAAGAATCTGGCAGCCCCATCGAATCCACCTTCGACGCCGACATCATCCCCTTTCCTTTCGAGGAAGACCTCGGCGAAATGCTCCACGAAGCCTTCGGCGATGGCCGTAAATTTCATCAACGGTTCGGCTACCACGCCGACATTATCCGACCAAAAATCGCCGAAAACTTTCCCCAAAATTGGGAAGATCGCCTCGTCCCTCTCCCTGGAGTCGAACGCGTTTACTGCCTCGATCCTCACGACATGGCCGCAACCAAATGCCGCGTCGCCAGACCCAAGGACACAAGGCAAATGGAGTGGCTCATTAAACGGAAACTCCTCGATCTCAAAATCATCCGTGACCGCCTGCGCGAAATCCCACTTGATGTCACCGATCTCGTCCAAGGCCATGCCCTTCTCGACTTGTTAGATAAGAACAGCTTGGAATGACCAGAAGCCTTTTCCTCTCCATCACTCTTCTTCTCGGAGCATTCTCCCCGGCTTCAGCCAAACCCTCTCTCGGAATGTGGGTCTGGACTCAAGACGCCATCACTACCCGGGAAGAACGTCAAAAACTCCTCACCTTCTGCACTCAAGAGGGAATTACCCACCTCGATCAAAGTATCAAAACCAACAACTCCGTCGTCCAAAACCCCGACGCCCTCAAGCAGCTCCTCACTCAATCTCACTCCCGCGGAATCACCATCAACGCCCTCCGCGGCGACCCCAAAATGTTTTTCAAGCGCAACCACGCAAAGACCATCGCCGACCTCCGGACCCTCATCACCTTCAACCATCAACTCCCCCCAACCTCCCGCCTCAACGGCATCAAATACGATGTCGAACCCTACCTCACCCCGGAATGGAAAGCCGGAGGAAAACAACAACAGCAAGTTATCCTCGACTACCTCAATTGCCTCCAACAGATCAAAACCATCCTCACCCGGGAATCCCCCGACCTCCTCCTCTCCGCCGATGTCCCCTTCTGGTGGGACAAGCCGGAGTTCGCCGTCACCTTCGCGGGCCAACCCAAACCCTTCGTCAACCACATCCAGGACCTCACCGATCACATCGGTATCATGTCCTACCGCACCTCCTCAATCGAAGTCCTCGACCTCGTTACACACGAGCTCACCTACGCCACCAAAATCGGAAAGACCATCTCCCCCGGCCTCGAAACCATCGATCTCAAGGAAACCAAACCACGCGTCTCCTTCTTCGGAACCCCTCCCGCCCTCCTCCGAAAAACCATCCGCGAACTCCAAACAAACCTTTCCGAAAACAAAGCCGCCCGCCACATCATGCTCCATCACCACGGGAGCCTCGTCCCCTACCTCAATCAGCCCGAACCAACCAAATTTCGTAAAAAATGAGCAAAAAAAAGCCACCCCTCTCAGGGCGGCTTGATTAAATTCTAAGTCGCTCAACCGACTAGCGGCGACGACGTCCCAAAAGCCCAAGGCCTCCCAGAACCACCATCAGACTCGATGACGGCTCGGGCACAAACGTATACGAACTCACCGCCGGAATCGCCTCACCTCGCTGGGTGATGGCATCTGCCCCCGTGTAAAGGGTCCCCACCAAGGTATCAGGTCCAAGAACAGACGACCCGGGCCCCGTGATATCCCGTGCAGCGACATCCAATCCCTGGAAACCGGACCCAGCCTCGCTTTGCCCGGACAAGGTTCCGTTAATTCCACCGAACCCCGCTCCGTCACCCCCGGAAAGGCGGGCATCATTCGAAGTAATATTCAGTGCGGACGTCGAGGTGGTCGCTCCAGCTCCATCAACCACACTGAGACTGATCTGACGGGAGCCATTGGTCTGGGAAAAATCACCATCAAGACGAATCGAAATCGCCTGCCCAAGAAGAGAAGAAATATCAAGTGTCAGGGAAGCCTCGGCACCCGAGTTCTGATCCTGAAAAACACGCAAATCGGTTCCAATCATCCCCAACGCCCAGCCAATTCCGTCCCCGCCGGTCTCAAAAAGAACAGGGTCCGTCGTGTTGGATGCCGGAACCTTGAACCCGAAGTCAATGACCGCGTTTCCAGGGTTTTCCGTAATCGTCCCTGCTGCCGTGTCCCCACCCTGAAAGGCGAGAACAACTGCGGACGCAGACCCGGAGGCCAGCATCGCCGTTAATGTTGAAAGAAGAATTCGTCTCATAAATAGGTCGTTCGACCCCCAATGAAACGTGTCGTGTACCCTATAACAAGAGGAAAACTCCCCAACCCACTCTACCGGTGCGCCTTTCGGTGCTCCTCAAGCGTCTTTCCCAGCTGCCGCGTCACCTCGTCAAGTCGCTGCAGCAAGTCATCATAGCGCTCATCCTTCTTGGGTCCCGCCGCCGCAGGAACCGCCGGAACGTTCACCTGCGGCTTCCTCACCGCAGGCTTCCTCACCACTGGCCGGGCCTGCTGGCGCAGCCGGTCTTCCGCTTCAAATCTTTCCAATGTCAACTTCGCCACCTCTTCCTCCATCGCACGCAGTCGCTGAATCCTCAACGCCGCCTCCGCATGGGCCTCCTGCAAGTCCTGACGGGACTTGGCCTGACGATTCCGCGCCTCCGCCAATTCATCCCGCAGCTGCTCCACCAAGGCACGCTGACCGGACACCTCCGCATCCTTCATCACCTCCGCCTGACGGGACTTCGCCCTCAGCTTCGCCACTTCCATCCGCAACGCACGCAACTCGCGCTTCATCATCTCATTCTCCTGATTCAACACATCACTCCGCTCACTCAACTCACGCACCCGCAAATCCGCCATCGATTCCTTCTTCGCCTCTACCACCTCTGTTTCAGCCCTCGCAGCCTCCCCCGAAACTTCCTCGGAAATCCCTGTATTGACCATGCCGGCCATCAGGACCGCGATGAGGTTCTTGCCGGATATCGGAAACGAGCAGTGCGTGAACAGGTTCATAACCCATGCAACTAATCATAAGTTGCTCACAGAGTCACGCCCCAACCTTTGGCTCCCTTGATTATCCGGTTCCGCCACTCCAAAAACCATAACTCAAATCTTTCATCTTGATTAGTCAAAGTCTCTCCGGTAAATTCCTCCCATGAACTCTCTTCTCAGGATCACTTCCCTGTTTCTCGCCCTCCTCGCAACCAGCTGTGTCAAAAAAAAGGACCCATCCGCCGGCCCCGGCGAAGGACCCTATGAAATCACCACCACCATCGGCATGATCGCCGATGTCACCCGTGAGATCGTCGGCGACCGCGCCAACGTCACCAACCTCATCGGCGAGGGCACCGACCCCCACGTCTACAAAACAACCAAAGGAGACATCGACCGCCTCAACGACTCCCACCTCGTCCTCTACAACGGCCTCCACCTCGAAGGCAAAATGGGCCAGGCCCTCGAAGCCCAAAAAGAAGCCGGTAAGCCCGTCTTCGCCGTCGCCGAAACCGTCCTCCTTCCCGACTACGACATCATCGGCACCGCTGACGATGCCGACCCCCACGTCTGGATGGACGTCAACGCCTGGTCCCGCGTCACCGAGGGAATCCTGGCCCACCTCATCGACTTCGATCCCGACCACCAAGACACCTACCTCAAAAACTTCGCCGCCTACTCCGACCAACTCACCGCCCTCGATCAATACGCCAAAAAAAGCATCGCCAGCATCCCCGCCGACCGACGCGTCCTCGTCACCGCCCATGATGCCTTCTCCTACCTCGGCCGCGCCTACGGCATCGAAGTCCGCGGCATCCAGGGCATCTCCACCGAGTCCGAAGCCGGCCTCAAGGAAATCAACGACCTCGTCGACTACCTCGTCACCAAAAACATCCCCGCCGTCTTCGTCGAGTCATCCGTCTCCGATAAAAGCGTCAAAGCCCTCATCGAAGGCGCCAAAAGCCGCGGCCACCAGGTCATCATCGGCGGCGAACTCTTCTCCGACGCCATGGGCCCCAAAGGCACCTACGAAGGCACCTACCTCGGCATGATCGACCACAACATCACCACCATCACCCGCTCCCTCGGCGGCACCGCCCCCGAAAAAGGCCTCCACGGAAAACTCTCCCACTAACCCCCCACCTTCAATCATCTGCGTCAATCTGCGAAATCTGCGGATTCCCCCCCAACCAAGCTTCTGATTTTCTGCGCTTTCTGTGGTCCGCCCCCAACCAAGCTTCTGATTTTCTGCGCTTTCTGTGGTCCGCCCCCAACCAAGCCCCCACTTCCAAGTATCCCATCCATCCTGTCCATCTGCGGTTAAAACTCTCAGGAGCGGCAGCTCCAAAAGCCAATAGCCATCCGCCAATAGCTAACAGCCAGCCCCCGCACACCAAACCATCCCCGCCTCGAAAAAATGTCCCCTCTCCCGTCATCCGCGACCAGGCCCTCCAGCCCACCCAGCGACCACTCCCCCGACCTTCCCCTTGCCGTCCACGACCTCACCGTCGCCTACCACCGCAAGCCCGTCCTCTGGGACATCGATCTCGACATCCCCAAAGGATCCCTCGCCGGCATCGTCGGCCCCAACGGCGCCGGAAAATCCACCCTCCTCAAAGCCTGCCTCGACCTCATCCCCAAGACCTCCGGCGAAGTCCTCATCTACGGCAAGCCCTACGAAGACCAGCGCGACCTCGTCGCCTACGTCCCCCAGCGCGAGTCCGTCGATTGGGACTTCCCCGTCAGCGCGCTCGACGTCGTCGCCATGGGCACCTACCGCAAGCTCGGCTGGCTAAAACGCGTCACCAAAACCCAAAAAGACCAGGCCCGCACCGCCCTCGACCAGGTCGGCATCGGCCACCTCGCCGACCGCCAAATCTCCCAACTCTCCGGCGGCCAGCAACAACGCGTCTTCCTCGCCCGCGCCCTCGTTCAGGACGCCGACATCTACCTCATGGATGAGCCCTTCGCCGCTGTCGATGCCGCCACCGAGCAAGCCATCATCGCCCTCCTCCAGGAACTCAACGCACGCGGAAAAACCGTCCTCTGCGTCCATCACGATCTCGCCACCGTCTCACGCTACTTCGATTGGCTCGTCCTTCTCAACATGCGCATCGTCGCCAGCGGACCCACCAAGGAAACCTTCACCCGCGAAAACCTTCAAAAAGCCTACGGCGGAAAACTCAACCTCCTCGAGGACGCCGCACACGCACTCCAAAATGTCGGTCGCTGATTTCCATATCCTCGCCTCGTCGGAATTCCTCGATACCCTCATCGAGACGCTCTTCCTCCAGAGCTACAACACCCGACTCGTCGTCCTCGGAACCGCCCTCCTCGGCGCCACCGCCGGACTCATCGGCTCCTTCCTCCTCCTCCGGAAACAGTCCCTCCTCGGTGACGCCCTCTCCCACGCCACCCTCCCCGGCATCGGCATCGCCTTCGCCGTCATGGTCGCCCTCGGCGGAGCCGGCCGCAACCTCCCCGGCCTCCTCCTCGGGGCCACCGTCACCGGCCTCCTCGGCGTCCTCCTCGTCATCGCCATCCGCCGCACCACCCGGCTGAAGGACGACGCCGCCATGGGCATCGTCCTCTCCGTCTTCTTCGGCCTCGGCATCGCCATCCTCACCATGGTCCAAAAAATCCCCGGCCAATCCGCCGCCGGACTCGAATCCTTCATCTACGGCAAGCCCGCCTCGATGATCCTCACCGACTTCTACCTCATCGCCGGCACCCTCGTCGTCACCTCCCTCGTCTGCCTCCTCATCCTCAAAGAACTCACCCTTCTCTGCTTCGATGACTCCTTCGCCTCCACCCAAGGCTGGCCCACCACCCTCCTCGACATCCTTCTCATGGGCCTCGTCACCGCCGTCACCGTCGTCGGACTCCAGGCCGTCGGACTCATCCTCATCATCGCCTTCCTCATCACCCCGCCCACCGCCGCCCGCTTCTGGACCAACGAGCTGCGCAAAATGCTCCTCCTCTCCGCCCTCATCGGCGCCATCTCCGGCTGGCTCGGAGCCTCCCTCTCCGCCCTCTACCCCAACCTCCCCTCCGGAGCCATCATCGTCGTCGCCGCCGGTTCCATCTTCCTCATCTCCATGATCTTCGGCCCCGTCCGCGGCGTCCTCCCCCGCCAACTCCGCCAACACCAGCTCCGCCGAAAAGTCGGCCGCCAACACCTCCTCCGCTCCGTCTACGAAATCCTCGAATCCTCACAACAAATCGACGCCCTCCGCAACCTCCCCATCCCCATGGCCGATCTCCAGAAACACCGCGTCTGGTCCAAAGGAGAGCTCCCCCGACTCATCAAACAAGCCCGCTCCGAAGACCACCTCGAACGCCGACCCAACGGCGAACTCCAACTCTCCGAGTCCGGCTTCGGCGAAGCCTCACGCATCACCCGCAACCACCGCCTCTGGGAACTCTACCTCATCAAGCACGCCGATATCGCCCCCTCCCACGTCGACCGCGACGCCGACATGGTCGAGCACATCCTCGGCGCCGACATGGTCCAACAACTCGAAGCCCAACTCGACCTCCAGGAACACACCCTCGAATCCCCTCACCTCATCGAGAACGAATCCCAATCATGAAAAACATCACCATCTTCCTCGCCCTCACCTCCTCCGCCCTCGCCGGAACACCGGAACAACGCTGCTCCATCGACAGCATCCTCCTGAAAGCCCTCAAAGCCGCAGACGGCCCAATCACTCAAAACATCGTCAGCGAAAACTTCAAGCCCGGCACCCGCGCCTCCGATCATCAAATCAACCGCGACAACATCGACCGAATCCTCAAATCCCCCTACCACCTCTTCAACCCCACCCCCGATAACCTCCTCCGCGACCTCTCCCCCGACCGACCCGACGCTACCGAATCTCCCATCACCGTCGACGCCGGACGCTTCGCCCTCGAAATGTCCCTCTTCGATTTCCGTCGCGATGGCGGCATCGAATCCACCACCTGGGGCGCCGTCAATTTCAAAGCCGGCCTCAGCCAAAACACCGACCTCCAAACCGTCTTCAACCTCTACACCGGAGACCAAGGCGGACCCGAGGGCTTCGGCGACCTCACCTTCCGCCTCAAACACAACCTCTGGGGAAATGACGGAGGAGACACCGCCCTCGCCCTCATGCCATGGGTCAAAATCCCCACCGGAGAACTCAGCAACGACCAATGGGAAGGCGGCCTCATCATCCCCTTCGCCATCGACCTCAACGACTCCGTCGGCCTCGGACTCATGGCCGAACTCGACTACCTCCACAACGGCACCCGCCACGAGTTCGAATTCCTCCACACCGCCGTCCTCGGCATCAGCCTCACCGAAAAAGCCGGAGCCTACACCGAATACATCGGCATCTGGAAGGAAGACACCTACGAGGCCTACCTCGCCGGCGGCATGAACTACGCCGTCAACAACCACCTCATCCTCGACCTCGGAGTCCAAACCGGCCTCAACTCCGACTCCGAAGACTTCGGCATCTTCACCGGCTTCACCAAACGCTTCTAACCCCCAAAAAAACACCCACGCCCTCCCCATTGGCCAACGGCCATCAACATACCAGCACAGGGCAAAGCCCTGTGACTCCTCACCCCAAAGAGAATGTGCGCCAACGGCGGACGACAAACCCCACGCATCCCCCAGCCCCTCCCCATCCACCCCGCCCCACCCAAAAAGCTCATCGCTCGCCGCTCGCAAGCTCTAAGCCATCCCTCAAACACTCCCTCAACAAATGATTTGGACCGAAGCAGACACCGGCATTCTCCTCGTAGGCATCCTATGCGCCATGGCCTGTGCCTTGCCCGGATGCTTCCTCCTCCTCCGGCGCATGTCCATGATGGGCGATGCCATCTCACACGCCGTCCTCCCCGGCATCGCCATCGCCTTCCTCATCTCCAGCAGCCGCGCCAGCATCCCCATGTTCATCGGAGCCGCCCTCGCCGGAATCCTCACCGCCCTCTTCACCCAGTGGATCACCAAGTTCGGAAAGGTCGACCGCGGAGCCGCCATGGGCATCGTCTTCACCACCCTCTTCGCCATCGGCCTCATCCTCATCAAACAAACCGCCGACCACGTCGATCTCGACGCCTCCTGCGTCCTCTACGGTGCCCTCGAAGCCACCCCCCTCAACCAGGTCACCCTCTGGCAAAATGACGCCACCATCCTCCGCGTCCCCCACGCCTCCCTCGTCGTCGGCGGAGTCCTCCTCTTCAACGCCCTCGTCATCGCCCTCTTCTACAAAGAACTCACCCTCGCCTCCTTCGATCCCGCCCTCGCCCGGGCCCACGGCTTCCGCCCCATGCTCATGCACTACCTCCTCATGACCATGGTCGCCATCACCACCGTCGCCGCCTTCGAGGCCGTCGGCTCCATCATCGTCATCGCCATGCTCATCGTCCCCCCCGCCACCGCCTTCCTCCTCACCCGCAGCCTCCCCCTCCTCATCGGCCTCAGCCTCGGCTTCGCCGCCCTCGGTGCCATCCTCGGCCACCTCAGCTCACAAGCCCTCCCCGCCTACTTTGGCCTCCCCGAAACCACCAGCTCCGGCATGATGGCCACCCTCTCGGGCCTCCTCTTCCTCCTCGTCTGGATCTTCGGCCCCCAGGGCCTCCTCCGCCGCTCCCTCCCCGGCGAGATCGAAGCCCCCGAAGAAATCTCTCCCTAACCTCAAACAAGCCCCCCAACCAAGTTTCGTCCATTTCGTAATTTTCGTGGTTCCACATCCCCAAACAAGCCCCTCAACCCAAGCTTCTGATTTTTCTGCGCTTTCTGTGGTAAAAAACCCCTCAACCAAGCCTCTGCTCTCTCAGCTTTCTCTGTGGTCCAACTCCCCCCAACCAAGCCTTAAAAAACCTTCGCGTTTGAGCGGTTCCCCCTCCCCAAACCAACTCCCCCCAACCAAGCAATTCCTAATTCTAAATCCCTAATTATCAAAACTCATCCATCATCTCCTCCAACCCCTCGTAATACCCCATGTAAACCGAGATGATCTTCCACCCGATGTAAGCCGCCACCAAAAAGTAAAACGCCTTCGGCAACAACACCGTCACCATCCGCGCACTCGTCCGCGCCTCCTCCGCAAATTTCTTGCTCCACCGCGTCAGATCCGCATCCAGCGAGCCCGACTTCTCCGCCGTCGCATACGACCTCGAAAACGCCACCGGGAACACCTTGTGCGCCTGAAACACCGGCCCCACCGCTTGCCCGTCGTCCACCGCCTTCTTCAAGTCCTTCCCCGCCTCGCGAATCACCCCGCTGTGCGCCGCCTCCGTCGCCATCTTCACCGTCCCGTGCATCGAGAGCCCCGCCGCCAAGCTCCCGTGATACACCTTCACAAATCTCGCCAACGCCAGATTCTTTCGCGACTTCCCAATCAACGGAATCCACCCGATCACCCGATCAATCGCTGCATTGTTCGGAGCCCTCCGCATCAACCACCTCACCCCCAGAAAACACAAAAATCCCAACACATAACAAACCGCCAGCTTGATCATAAAATCCCGCATGATCTCCCCGCCATCCTTCCCCAGTCCGTGAAACAAACTGAACGGAATCACCGAAAGCAGCACCGCCAGATGAAATAACACCGCCGGATAAATCAAACTCCGCGTCATCTCCTTCCGCGAGTTCGCCAGCAAATCAAAATAATCCGCCAACTGCTGAAACGCCACCCCCAGACGCCCTCCCCGCTCACCCGCATCAATGATGCTCGTCTCCATCTCCAGCATCTCCACCGGACTCTCCTCAAACGCCTCCGCAATCGACCTCCCCGCCTTCATCGACGCCTGAATCGACATCAAAAATTCCTGATGCCCCGCCTCCTGACCCGTATCAAGCAAGGTCGTCGTCGCATCATTCATCCCAAACCCGGCATCCACCAGCTTCGCGTATTCTTGGTATAAATGACTCTTATCCTTTGGTGACATCCTTCCCACACTCTATCCCCTCCCAATCCATACGGAAACGAAAGATCCTCAAATCTTCACCCCCAAATTATGGCGCAATCCCTCCCAAATCCATGGCGCAAAACCTTCCTTTTCACAACATCCTCTTTCCTCTTTGCAAACTTGAAAGATTCCTCTTTCTAGGCGAGTTTAGAGGGCGACCACCCAAGCTCATGTTTCGTTTTATCCCAGCATTCGCAGCATTATCCCTCCTGACCTCTCCGGTTTCCGCTCAGAAAACGGCCGCGAAATACTGGGCCTACCAACCCGTCCAAAAAGTTTCCATTCCAAAAATCGAAGACCCCTTCGTTACCAACCCCATCGACGCCTTCATCCTCGACGGCCTCCGCCAAAAGAACCTCACCCCCAACCCGCCCGCCAACCCACAACACCTCATCCGCCGCGTCTACTACGACACCACCGGACTCCCTCCCTCCCAGGCCCAGCTCAACGACACCGCCAAACCCTGGCCCACCCTCGTCGACGAACTCCTCGCCTCCCCCGCCTTCGGCGAAAAATTCGCCTCCCACTGGCTCGACCTCGTCCGCTACGCCGAAACCAATGGCTTCGAGCGCGATAGCGATAAACCCCAAATCTGGCGCTACCGCGACTACACCGTCAACGCCTTCAACACCGACAAACCCTACGACCTCTTCCTCCGCGAACAAATCGCCGGCGACGAACTCCCCAACCCCACCTTCGACTCCCAACTCGCCACCGGCTTCATGACCCTCATGCAGCGCGATGACGAACCCGCCGACCGCCCCCAGGCCGATGCCGACCAGGTCGGTGACATCGTCGACGTCGTCGGCGAAGCCTTCATGGGCTCCACCCTCAACTGCGCCAAATGCCACGATCACAAAGGCGACCCCATCACCCAGGCCGACTACTTCTCCGTCATGTCCTTCTTCGATGGCATCGCCTCCGACCACTTCAAAAACACCAACCACACCTGGACCGATCCCGAAGCCATCCGCCAACACGAACAGCAAAAAAACGACAACCTCGCCCGACTCCAGACCCTCTGGTCCACCGTCGACCAATCACCCCTCGCCCCCCTCCTCAAAAAATCCCCCACCGAACAAGCCATCTTCAAGCTCAGCGACCAAACCCATCGCGAAACCTGGCAGCACTCCTTCATCATCCCCGAAAACCCCGGCTGGTCCCTCCCCTCTTTCGACGCCTCCATCTTCAAAGAAACCCAAGCCCCCTTCACCCGCCGAAAAAAAGACTTCAATCGCGACAACTCCACCAACTGGCGCCTCGAGAAAAAACTCGTCCTCCGTAAGGAATTCGGCCTCCCGGAAATCCCCTCACAATTCCTCATCTACGCCAAAGGACACCTCACCCGCCTCCGCATCCAGCTCAACGGCACCACCGTCTACGATGGCACCCCGCCCAAGACCGACGCCACCCACTTCATCCCCCTTCCCCAATCCGCCCTCGAACAACTTACCACCGGGCGCAACGTCATCGGCGTCATCGCGGAGACCGACCAAAAGGACAACCTCCTCTTCGATCTCGGAGCCTACACCGCCCCCATCAGCGACATCTCCCCCGACGCCCTCGCCCTCACCAACCCCGCCCTCATCACCGCTCTCTACGGCGCCCCCTTCGCCGAAAAAATGACCGCCCTCCAGCAGCAGCGCATCAAGCTCAGCACCCCCGTCAAAGGCATCCCCTACCTCGGCATCAGGGAACTCGCCAAAATCGACGACCCCAAAATCCACGAGCGCGGCTCCGTCCACGGCCAGGGCGATCCCGTCCCCATCGACTTCCCCACCTACCTCCCCGAAGTCCCCGAACCAACCCTCGACCCCACTTTCTACGAAAAAAATCGTACTCATGGCCGCCGCCTCGCCTTCGCCACCTGGCTCACCCAACCCGACCACCCCCTCACCGCCCGCGTCTGGGTCAACCGCCTCTGGCAATACACCATGGGCCACGGCCTTGTCGAAACCGCCAATGACTTCGGCGTCTTCGGAACCGGCGTCTCCAACCAAGCCCTCCTCGACTACCTCTCCAACGAGCTCGTCGCCTCCGGCTGGTCCACCAAACACATCCTCCGGCTCATCCTCAACTCCTCCACCTACCGCCTCTCCACCGCCCACCGCCACGACTCCTTCCAGATCGACCCCACCAACAAACTCCAATGGAGACACAACACCCGACGCCTGAGCGCCGAAGAAATCTGGGACACCTACCTCATCCTCACCAAACGCCTCAAGCTCGACATGGGCGGCCCACCCGTTCGCCCCCGCATGCCTCAAGCCGTCCTCGCCACCTCCTCCAAACCCCGCTCCGTCTGGCCCGAAACAAAAGGCCCCGCCGCCTTCCGCCGCGCCCTCTACATCCACGCCAAGCGCTCCATCAAACTCCCCCTCCTCGCCGCCTTCGACTCCCCCGAGCGCGATATCTCCTGCCCCTCCCGCTTCGCCACCACCGTTCCCACCCAGGCCCTCACCATGCTCAACAGTGAGTATCTCAACGAGCTCGCCCACGCCTTCGCCGACCGCCTCGACGGCACCCTCGAAGCCCAAACCCAGCAAGCCTTCCAACTCGCCACCGGCCGCTCCCCCAACACCGAAGAAGCCGCCGAGCTCCAACAACTCACCCAAGACCTCCGCACCACCCACCAGGTCCCCGAACCCGAACTCCTCCCCCGCCTCTGCCTCCTCATCCTCAACCTCAACGAAACCATCCACCTAGACTAACCAATAAGGAGAGCGGGCATTCCTGCCCGCTTCCCCCCAACCAAGCCCCCAGTTCGTAGTGTAGGCTTTAGCCGAACTCCCCCATCCAAGCCCCCCCAACCAAGCCCCCTCAACCAAGCCCCCCATCCAAGCAATTCCCAATCCCTAATTTTAAATTCCAAATTCTCTCCTCCTCAACCAGGAAAAAATCTGCGCCCATCTGCGTAATCTGCGGATAGCCCACCTCACCAACCACCATGTTCTGCCATCGCACCAACCGCCGCGAATTCCTCTCCAACGTCGGAGGAGGATTCACCCAACTCGCCCTCGCCGGAATGCTCGCCAAAGACGGCCTCTTCCCCCAGGCCCACGCCGCCGGACACAATCCCGCCATCCCCGAGCCCTACCACACCCCCAAGGCCAAAAGCGTCATCTTCCTCTTCATGTACGGCGGCCCCTCCCACATCGATACCTTCGACCACAAGCCCGCCATGAAAGGCATGGACGGCAAGACCGTCGAAGTGAAAACCTTCGGACGCGGCGGCAAAAAGAACGAAGGCCGTATCGTCGAACCCAAATGGGACTTCCACCCCCACGGTGAGTGCGGAAAAATGGTCTCCACCCTCTTCCCCCACGTTGCGGAGTGCGTCGATGACATCGCCTTCATCCACTCCCTCCAGGCCGAATCCCCCATCCACGGATCCGCCATGCTCATGATGAACTCCGGCTCCCTCATCAGCGGAAAACCCTCCCTCGGCTCCTGGGTCAACTACGGCCTCGGCAACCCCAACGAAAACCTCCCCGGATACGTCGTCATGCTCGATGAAACCGGCGGCCCTATCTCCGGAGCGAAAAACTGGTCCGCCGGCTTCATGCCCGCCAACTACCAGGGCACCGTCTTCCGCTCAAAAGGCGAACCCATCCTCGACCTCCAAAACGCCTCCGGCATGCCCCGCGATGAGCAATACCGCATCATCCAATCCCTCAACGACCTCAACCAACACCACCTCGACGACCGCTACGGCGACTCCAACCTCGCCGCCCGCATCTCCTCCTACGAGCTCGCCTACAAAATGCAGGCCGCCGCACCCGAGGCCATCGAACTCGCCCAGGAATCAGACGCCACCAAGGCCCTCTACGGCATGGACCAACCCCGCACCGCCGACTTCGGAAAAAAATGCCTCCTCGCCCGACGCCTCGTCGAGCGCGGCACCCCCTTCATCCAAATCTACTCCGGCGGCGCTCATAACGATGACAACTGGGACGCCCACGGCGACCTCGAAAAAAACCACAACCACCACGCCGGCCGCACCGACAAAGCCATCGCCGGACTCCTCAAGGACCTCAAACTCCGCGGCCTCCTCGACGAAACCCTCGTCGTCTGGGGCGGTGAGTTCGGCCGCCAACCCACCGCCGAGTATGCCAAAGGCACCGGCCGCGACCACAACTCCGCCGGCTTCACCATGTGGATGGCCGGCGGCGGCATCAAAGGCGGCGTCAGCATCGGCCAAACCGACGAACTCGGTTCCGCCGCCGTCGAAAATAAATTCCACGTCAAACACCTCCACGCCACCATCCTCCACCAAATGGGCCTCGACCCCAACGCCCTCTCCTACTTCCACGCCGGCCTCGATGAAAAACTCGTCGGCGTCGAAGGAGCCGACCCCATCTCCGAAATCATCGCCTAACTTCCCTCCTAATTCCATCATCGACAATCATCCCCCAATTAGTCATTATTGGCACTAATTGAAAGCGATTGTCAAAAACGATTCCACTCCCGGCGTCTCCCTCCTCGACGTCCCCGAGCCCACCATCTCCTCCCGCGAGGTCCTCATCAGGATCGATCGCACCGGCATCTGCGGCACCGACCTCCACATCTACAAATGGGACGCCTGGGCCCAAAAAACCATCCCCGTCCCCCTCATCATCGGACACGAGTTCGTCGGCGAAATCGTCGAGATCGGCTCCGAGGTCGACTACCTCAAGCCCGGCGATCTCGTCTCCGGCGAAGGACACCTCATCTGCGGCCGCTGCCGCAACTGCCTCGCCGGTCGCCGCCATTATTGCAAGGACACCGCCGGCGTCGGCGTCACCGCACCCGGAGCCTTCGCCGAATACCTCGCCCTCCCCGCCACCAACGTCTGGAAGCTCGCCCCCGACATCCCCCGTGACCTCGCCGCCATCTTCGATCCCTTCGGAAACGCCACCCACACCGCCCTCACCTTCCCCCTCATTGGCGAGGACGTCCTCATCACCGGCGCCGGCCCCATCGGCTGCATGTCCGCCGCCATCGCCAGACACGCCGGCGCACGACACATCGTCGTCACTGATCTCGATGACACCCGCCTCGCCCTCGCCCGCACCCTCGGCGCCACCCGCACCATCAATGTCACCCGCGAAAAAGTCGCCGACGTTCAAAAAGAACTCCGCATGACCGAGGGCTTCGATGTCGGACTCGAAATGTCCGGCAACAAAAACGCCTTCAACGACCTCGTCGACAACATGATCCACGGCGGAAAAATCGCCCTCCTCGGCATCCCCGATCCCGGCGTCGCCATCGACTGGAATCAGGTCGTCTTCAACTCCCTCACCATCAAGGGAATCTACGGCCGCCGCATGTACGAAACATGGTATCAAATGACCTCCATGATCCAGTCCGGCCTCAACATCGCCCCCGTCATCACCCACCGCTTCTCCTACCGCGACTACGAGGAAGGCTTCCGCACCATGGCCGCCGGCTCCTGCGGAAAAGTCCTCCTCCACTGGCAAGACTAACCCTCTCAACACTATGCTCACCTCCGCCTTCCAATCCCAACTTCAATCCACCCTCACGGAAATCATAGACCACGGCCTCTACAAAAAAGAACGCCTAATCACTTCCGCCCAGGACGCTGAAATCACCCTCGCCGATGGCTCCCGCGTCATCAACATGTGCGCCAACAACTACCTCGGCCTCGCCAACCACCCCGCCATCAGGGAAGCCGCCACCAAAGCCATCGAGCACTACGGCTACGGCCTCTCCTCCGTCCGCTTCATCTGCGGAACCCAGGACCTCCACACCCAACTCGAGGCCGCCCTCACCACCTTCCTCGGAACCGAGGACACCATCCTCTACCCCTCCTGCTTCGATGCCAACGGAGGCCTCTTCGAAACCCTCCTCACCGCCGATGACGCCGTCATCTCCGACTCCCTCAACCACGCCTCCATCATCGATGGCGTCCGCCTCTGCAAAGCCAAACGCTACCGCTACGCAAACAACGACCTCGCCGATCTCGAAGCCAACCTCAAGCAAGCCCGCGCCGACGGAGCACGCCACATCCTCATCACCTCCGATGGGGTCTTCTCCATGGATGGCACCATCGCAGACCTCGCCGGCATCCACGCCCTCGCCCAAAAATATGAAGCCCTCGTCCACTTCGATGACTGCCACGCCACCGGCTTCCTCGGCGAAAAAGGTCGCGGCACCCACGAGCACTGCGGCCTCTTCGGCAAGATCGACCTCACCACCGGCACCCTCGGCAAAGCCCTCGGCGGAGCCTCCGGCGGCTACACCTCCGGTAAAAAGGAAATCATCGAACTCCTCCGCCAACGCTCCCGCCCCTACCTCTTTTCTAACAGCATCGCCCCACCCATCGCCGCCGCCTCCCTCCGCGTCCTCGAACTTCTAACAGAATCTACCGACCTCGCCGATCTCGTCAAAACCAACGCCCTCTACTTCCGCGAAAGCATCGCCTCCTCCGGCCTCACCGTCTCCGGCACCGAACACCCCATCACCCCCGTCATCCTCGGCGATGCCAAACTCTCCCAGGACTTCTCCGCCAAGCTCCTCCAAAAAAACATCTACGCCATCGGCTTCTTCTTCCCCGTCGTCCCCCAAGGCACCGCCCGCATCCGCACCCAAATCTCCGCCGCCCACACCCGCGACCACCTCGACCAAGCCCTCGAAGCCTTCACCCAAACCGCCCAAGACCTCGCCATCATCTAAACCTCCCTCCCAATTGGCCAACGGCCATAAACATACCAGCACAGGGCAACGCCCTGTGATCCCCCACCCCGTCCCCTATGTGCGCCAACGGCGGACGATAAACCCCACGCACACACCCATCGCCTCCTCGCCCCCCAATTGGCCAAAGGCCATCAACATACCAGCACAGGGCAACGCCCTGTGATCCCCCACCTCGTTCATAATGTGCGCCAACGGCGGACGATAAACCCCACGCACACCCCAACGCCTCCTCGCCCCCCAATTGGCCAACGGCCATCAACATACCAGCACAGGGCAACGCCCTGTGATTCCCCACCTCGTCCCCTTTGTGCGCCAACGGCGGACGATAAACCCCACGCACACCCCAACGCCTCCTTGCCCCACGATCAGCCACCGTCTAAAATCAAACGGTCATGCCCCAATCACTTTCGGAAGTCATCGTCCATTTCATCTTCAGCACCCGAAACCGCGCTCCCCTCATTGACTCTCATATCCGCCCGGACCTCCACGCCTACCTCGCAACTGCCATCCGCGAAAACGACTGCGAAGCCTACCGCATCGGAGGAACCACCGATCACGTCCACCTCGCCCTTCGCCTATCGCGTAAAATCAGCCAAAGCGACATCGTCCAAACAATCAAACAAAGCTCCTCAATGTGGATTAAAACCAAGGGCCCTCAATACAAAAACTTCCACTGGCAAAACGGCTACGGAGCCTTCTCCGTCAGCCCCTCTCACCTCGACAAACTCATCGCCTACATCGCCAACCAAGAGGAACACCACCGCACAAAAACCTTCAAGGAAGAATACCTCACCTTCCTCAAACGCTACCGCATCACCTACGACGAAAAATACCTCTGGGACTAACCTCCCCCTCCCCCTTGTCCAGAAGTCATCAACATCCTCTCACCTCCTCCCCTTTGGCCAAAGGCCATAAACATACCAGCACAGGGCAACGCCCTGTGATCCCCCACCCCGTCCCCTATGTGCGCCAACGGCGGACGACATACCCCTCGCACACCCCAACGCCTCATCACCCTCCCAATTGGCCAAGGGCCATCAACATACCAGCCCGGTCCAAAGGGCCGGGACTTTCCACCCCAAAGGGAATGTGCGCCAACGGCGGACGATAAACCCCTCGCCCACCCCACATTTCCCCTTGCCCGGATCCCCCTCACCTCCAAACTCACTCCCCAATAATCCCAGCCTCCCGCACAAATAGAAAAATCAAATGAACTATCTTGCAAGTATCGGCAGAACGATGGCCTTCCGCTTGGGTTTCGCGGGAATCCTCCTTCACATCTCACTCACCGCCGCAGCCATCTGCCTCGTCATTTGGCTCCCTTTTTCCATCTGGGGATACCTCGGCGACATGCGCCTTCCCGCCCTCCTCATCTCAGAGGGAAAAGTCATCGACGCCCCACTCGTCAATCGCTTCAACGAGCGCTACGACAAACGCAAATCCGCCTACCGATGCTACCTCGGTTTCGAAGACTACGCGATCACCCACTACCGCGACCAAAATCCGCGCAAGCTTGAGTATCTCAGAATCTACAAACACCCGGTCCTCAGGAACGAACCCGAAACGCCCCTCAGAATCGTCGAGGTCCCCGAAAACATTACGGAAGAATCCGTCTACTACGCCGCCACCGGTCGGACCCTCCCGACCGCCACCGCATTCCTCATCGGCCAAATCCTTCTCACCATCCTGACCATCTACCTCGCCATCAAAGGCTACTGGCTCATCAAAGGAAAAAAAGGTCGCCGCAGACATTGAACCCAATCGTCTCTCTCCCCACTTTTCCCCTTGCCCCCACTCCCTTCCAGCCGAAGGTTCCCAAAATGACGTCCCTCCACCTCACGGCCCTCTTCCTCGCCCTCACCCTCCTCCCCACCCAAGCCGCGGAACCCATCCGCGATATCAAATACGACACCAAACACGAACGCAACGTCCTCGACCTCTGGCCCGCCCTCAGCAAAGACAAACCTGCCCCCGTCTACGTCTTCTTCCACGGCGGCGGCTTCCGCAACGGCGATAAAACCCAACTCGAAAAAAACCGCCGCGAAACCATCGACACCTTCCGCAACGCCGGCTTCGCCGTCATCAGCTGCAACTACCCCTTCCTCGACAAAAAAACCGACCACCGCCAAATCGCAAACCACTGCGCCCGCGCCGTCCAATTCATCCGATCCCAATCCAAGGAATGGAATATCGACCCCAAAAGACTCTGCTGCGGCGGCGTCTCCGCCGGCGCCCTCATCAGCGAATTCCTCGGCTACCATGACGACTTCGCCGACCCCAAATCCTCCGACCCCGTCACCCGCCAAAGCTCCCGCCCCGCCGTCGTCGCCAGCATCATGCAACCCATCGGCACCCGCGACTTCGCCCTCCGCTTCATGGACAAAGGCGAAGCCCCCCTCTTCATCTACACCAACGCCAGGCCCACCGACCGCATCCACCCGCCCGCCCAAGCCATCGCCATTCGCGATAAAGCCAAATCCCTCAACATCCCCTGCCTCTGCTACGGCGGAGGCCGCAACGCCCTCCCCCAACCACCCCAAGACAAAACCTGGCTCGACCACAAACTCGCCTTCTTCCTCAAACACCTCCCCAAAGAGAAGTAGTCCAAAAAACGTCCCCACATGAGCGAAGAGAATCCCAAGCCCAAGCAGCTCCACGCTGGCCTCTTGATCGCCCTCTCCTTTCTCGCCTTCGTTGTCACCTACACCCTCGATCAGACCCTCCGTTGGACCGACCATCTCCTGGGATTTATCACCGGGCTCTTTTACTCCCTCATCTTTGGAGCAGCTTGGATCGTCATCTACGTCCTTCCGTGGACCCTCCTCATCACCTGGCTCTATCGCCGCAACAAATGGCAACGCTTCCGCAGCGCCTGGGTCTTTCTCCTGTCCCTCTCATGGCCAATCCTCATCCTCACCAGCCTTCTCACCGACCCACCCACGCCCCACGCCAGATTCAAAAGAATCACCGATGTTGACCTCCCCGCAGAAATCAAAAACCTGCACTGGCACTTCAGAGGAGGCGGCATGGCCGACATCACCGATGTCTACCTCTTCGAAACGACTCCCGAGGAACTTGATCGCCTGATCGTAAAAATGAACCTCAAGCAAGAGGACAAGTCACACGAAACGTTCGACCCCAACGACAACCGGTTCACCAACTTTCCACCGATCGAACCTTGGAAAAAACCCAAGCGCTACACCGGCGGAATCGATGGTCCTGTCGCCCCAAACCCATCCTTTCGCCTCGTAACAAACGAAGCTCGCACTCAAGCCCACCTCACCATTTCTACATGGTAACTTCTCAGACCAAATCCTACCCACGACGAAGCTAAAAACTCACCCCCTCCCCAGCCGCCACTCCTCAGCCCGGGTCGCAGTGAGGCACGAACAAAGGCCCGGGAACCCATCCCCGAAAACATCCCAGCCCTTAAAGGGCGAGACACACCGGTTCACCGAAAAGGGCGACTCATCAATACCGGCAACTTGCTGGAATTCTCGGTCTATCGTTCAACCTTCTGATGCATAATGACGTGTTGGGGCCATTCCGACCATTTGGCAGGCTTCCATTCAAGATCTCCATGAAGGTTACCGCTGGAATCCGAGAATCTACCACAAAAGGTCCATTCATCCTTATGTTGGAGCCACAGCAACAAGCCAAAATAATACTCTCCCTTCCCCAATAGAGTGCCCTCGCGAATGTTGATGAATGATGCACCCCACGAACTCCCCGCGTAACCGATAGCCATCTCGCCATCCCCAAGATCGACTGCCTCACCTCCCGGGTCCTGCAGGATAATTCGGAATCGATAATCGACTGCCGCCAATACCGCCAACTCTGCGATCGCTATGCTCGGCATCAGCCATAAGAGCGACCCGGAGAGGAATCGGCGAATCCAGAGCCCCAAGCCCACAACACTGGTCACAACACCTCCTACCAGTAGCAGGATGTTGCTGGAATACATCGTCAGCGAGTAGGGCAGCTCGAAAAGGATGACGAGGCTTGCCACTGATACCGCTAACAATAGTACGATCAGCCAGCTAGAAACAACGCGGCGGTCTCGATACCAGAAAAGGCAAAAAATCCCAACAGCGAGAGGAAAGGACACAGCAACGTGCCAAATTGCAACAAGGACATCAACGAAACCCATTTTGATTGAAGGATAGGAACCAAAGGTCCACTCGGTTGACTGAACCTATCTCACCAAATTTCAAAATCCAGACAACTTATCCCCCCCTCCTCAGTGATCTCTGGGACTTTTCGTACAAACCCGGTCCGTCTCCCACCGGATATGACAAGAACCACAAACGAAACGAATCGGCTCGCCACGCACCTTCCTATCTTGCTTAAGAGGCGCCATACCACACTGAGGGCACTTGAGCATTCTGGATGCCGCAATCATCATCACTACCGAGACGAAAAAAAGCGCCCCCAAAATAATCCGCGTCGTCGTCTGATCAAAAACGACATCATCATCAAACAGATGAAACATCGTCGCCCCCAACGCCCCGATAAAGAGAAAACCCGCCATCGACACCACGACCTTGTATGCCGTCGGAGGATTCCACGGAATCGTTTGCATATCTTCTTCAGGATTCTTCATCGAAATCATTAAGCCTCAAACCCCTTCCCAATATTCCCCTTGCCTGGCGTTGCAAAGAACATTCCTCCCCAACCAAGCCCCCAAACCCAAGCCTTAAAAAACTGAGCGTCTTAGCGATTCAAAACCCCATCAACCAAGCCCCCATCCATCGATTCTCAATCTGCGAAATCTGCGGATAGAAAACCCCCTCAACCAAGCCTTCAACATTCAGCGTTGGACGTTCGACCTTCAGCGTTCAAGCAACGCTCCTCTCCCTCAATCCAGAAACTTCCCCGGATTCAAAATCCCCTTCGGATCCAGCGCATCCTTCACCGTCAGATGCGTCGCAAAACCCACCTCACCCAGCGCACCCCTGATCCACTTCTTCTTCGCCAGCCCCACCCCGTGCTCGCCCGTGATCGCGCCGCCATTCTTCAGCACCCACGTAAAGAGCAGGTCCAACGCACCATCCGCCTTCTCCCGAATCACCGGATCATCGTAATCCTCCACCATCAGGTTCGTGTGAATGTTCCCGTCCCCCGCATGCCCAAAGCACGCCACCGGAATCCCCGTCTTCTCCTGCAAGCCCGCCGCAAAATCCGCCAGCTCCACGAGCTTCGATCTCGGCACCACCACATCCTCGTTCAGCTTCGTCAGCCCCGTCGCCCGCAGCGAGTACGAAAAATCTCTTCTTAACTGCCACACCGCCTCACACGCCTCCGCATCGGCATGCAGATCGGTCGACAACGCCCCCACTTCCTTCAGCAAATCGCGCAGCTCCTCCAGCTCACTCGCAATCGCCCGCGTCCGGCCATCCAGCTCCACAATCAAATGCGCATTCCCGTCCGGCAAACAACTCTCCCCCAAATGAGCCCGCGCCGCCTTCAGCGTAAACTGATCCGTAATCTCCAGCGCCGATGGCAAATGCCCCGCATTGAGAATCGCCTGCACCGCTCCCGCCGCATTGCTGAACTCCGCAAAGGTCGCCGTCAGCATCGCCCGATCCTGCGGATGCGGAATGATCCGCAGCGTCGCCTCCGTGATCACCCCCAACATCCCTTCGCTTCCCACAAAGAGATGAAGCAAATCAAAACCCGTCTTATTCTTATGACAACGCCCACCCACCCGCAGCACCTCCCCGCTCGCCAGCACCACCTCAAGCCCCAGCACATAATTCTTCGTCACCCCGTATTTCAAACAACGCGGCCCCCCCGCATTCGTCGCCAGATTCCCCCCGATCGAGCACTCCTTCAGCGACGCCGGATCCGGCGGATAATACCACCCCAACTCGCTCACCGCATCCTGAACCGCCTTCGTAATCACCCCCGGCTGCGTCACCACCACCCCGTCCGTCGGCGCGATTTCCAAAATCTCATTCATCCGCGCCACCGACAGCGCAATCCCACCCTTCACCGGCACACATCCCCCCACATAACCAATCCCCGCCCCCCGCGTCGTCACCGGAATCTCCCGCTCATGCGCAAACTTCATCACCGCCACCACATCATCCCGCGACTCCGCAAACACCACCACATCCGGCAGATGCGCATAATTCCACTTATCGATCGCATGCACCTCCAACACCTCCGCCATCGCAGAAACCTTCCCCTCACCCAGCAGCTCGCGCAGTTCATCAATCACGCCCTCTTTTGTAGCGGCGGGCTGTGACCGTCGCAAGCCCCGTTCAAAGTTCAGAGCCCCCACCCCCAAAGGAGTCGCGACGCCCCCACCGCTTCCCAACCAAGCCTCTCCCGTTCAAATCCAAATGTCCGGTGCCCACCCCAACCAAACCCTTCAAGGTCCATCGTCCATCGTCCATCGTCCGTCACTCGAGCCCTCCTCAACCAAGCTCTCCCGTTCAAATCTAAATGTTAGATGTTAAATGTTCGGTGTTCCTCTCCTCCCCCCCAACCAGGCCCCTTTCCGTTCAAGATTCCTGCTCACTGTTCAGAGCTCAAATCCCCTCCCCAACCAAGCCTTCTCAATTTTCAATTAGTGATAGCATCCGCGCCCAAACTTCGTAAAAATCTCCCATGCGCTTCGCATTATCCCTTCTCCTCCTCGCTTCGCCCCTCCTTGCGAAAGATATCGCCCAAAGTCCCAAGCTCCACGCCAAAGACTCCCAACGTCTCCACAATCTCTCCGCAGAGATCGCCGACCTCGAAACCCTCGAGCTCTTCGTCAGCGACCTCGGTAACTATTCCTGCGACTGGGCCGCATGGGTCAACCCCACTTTCCACACCAAGGACGGCAAAAAAATCCCCGTCACCAAAGAGCACGTCGCCCATGCCGACCAACAATGGAAGGACCTCCAATTCAACAAGTCCGTAGGCGGCGGCAGCCTCTCCATCAATGGAAAGACCTTCGAGCACGGCCTCGGCACCCACGCCAAATCCACCGTTCAACTCCGCGTTCCCGCAGGTGCCGTCAAGTTCACAGCCCAAGTCGGCATCGATGACGGAGGAGCCATGCAAGGAGGCTCCCTCACCGACGCCTCCGTCCAGTTCACCATCCGCACCCCCAAGGACCCCAACGCCCCTTGGGAACCCGAAACATCACCCCAGGTCGTCGACACCTCCGCCTTCGAGGTCATGGGCGATCTCGAGGTCTCCGTCTGGGCCTCCACCCCTCACCTTTACAACCCCACCAACATGGACATCGACCACGCCGGCCGCGTCTGGGTTGCCGAGGGCGTCAACTACCGCCGCCACAACGGCCGCCGCCCCGGTGGCGACCGCATCGCCGTCCTCCAGGACACCAATGGCGACGGAAAATGCGACTCCTCCCACACCTTCGTTCAGGAAAAAGGCCTCATCGCCCCACTCGGCGTCGCCGTCTTTGACAACGTCATCTACGTCTCCCAACCACCCGAACTCCTCCGCTACACCGACGTCAACCGCGACCTCAAATTCGACCCCTCCGTCGACAAGCGCGAGGTCATCCTCACCGGCTTCAACGCGCGGAACCACGACCACTCACTCCACTCCGTCACCGCCGGCCCCGATGGCAAACTCTACTTCAACAACGGCAACTGCGGCGCCGTCTTCCAGGACAAGACCGGCAACAATTTCTACATGACCGGCGTCTACAAAGGCGGCGGCGGCGAATTCCTCACCGACCACATCTCCGTCGCAGGCAAGGCCTCCGATGACGGACACGTCTGGTCCTCCGGCTTCACCGCCCGCATGGACCCCGATGGCTCCAATGTCAAAATCACCGGCCACGGCTACCGCAACTCCTACGAACAATCACTCACCTCCTTCGGCGACGCCTTCCAGAATGACAACGACGATCCACCGGCCTGCCGCGTCTCCTTCATCATGGAATACGGAAACGCCGGCTACTTCACCCGCGATGCCAAACGCTACTACCGCGACTCCAAACGCCCCAATCAGGACCACGGCCGCGCCCACTGGCGTCAGGATGACCCCGGCACCATGGACGCCGGTGACATCTACGGCGGCGGCTCCCCCACCGGCGTCACCATGTATGAAAATGGGGCCCTCGGTGCAGACTTCGTCGGCTCCTTCCTCTCCTGCGAGCCCGGCCGGAACATCATCTTCCACTACCAGCCCACCCCAAAGGGCGCCAACTTCAACCTCGAGCGCAAAAGCTTCCTCACCACCAACGTCACCGATGAATTCTACGGCTCCGACTTCGTAGGCGGCACCCGCAAGCTCGCCAAGGAAACCAAGTTCAACTTCCGCCCCTCCGATGTCACCGTTGGACCGGATGGCGCCATCTACGTCACCGACTGGTTCGACCCCCGCGTCGGCGGCCATGCCGACCTCGATGACTCCTGCTCCGGCACCATCTACCGCATCGCCCCCAAGGGCTTCCAGCCCGCCGTCCCCGCCTTCGATCTCAACACCGTCGAGGGAGCCATCACCGCCCTTCAATCACCCGCCATCAACACCCGCTACCTCGGCTTTGGCGCATTGAAGGAAAAAGGCGAAGCCGCCTTCCCCGCCGTCAAAGCACTCCTCGACCACCCCAATAAATTCATCGCCGCCCGCGCCATCTGGGTCCTCCCCCACCTCGGAGACGCCGGAACCGTCGCCACCGTCGAACTCCTCGGCCACCCCGAGCCCCAGGTCCGCATCGCCGCCTACCGCGCCCTCCGCCGCATCGGAGCCGATGTCATCACCCATGCCCAAAAGCTCGCCAACGACCCCGACCCCGGCGTCCGCCGCGACATCGCACTCTCCCTCCGCGACATCCCCGCCGCCCAGACCAAGAGCATCTTCGTCACCCTCGCCTCCCAGGTCGATGTCAATGACAAGAACGCCCTCGAAGCCATCGGCCTCGGAGCCGCCAACCAGGAAAGCGCCATCTGGACCGCCCTCAAAGCCGGCCTCAACCCCGGCGCCCCCGCCGACTGGGACGAGCGCTTCATCCGCCTCACCTGGCGTCTCTGGCCCGCCGCCGCCGTCCCGGACCTCGAAGCCCGCGCCAGCAACCCCGCCCTCTCCGCCGAAGCCCGCGCCTTCGCCATCGAAAGCCTCGCCTTCATCAACCACCGCTCCGCCGCCTCCGCCATCATCAACCTCGCCGATCAACCCGACACCAAAAAGGACGCCACCTTCTGGCTCTTCCGCAACGCCCTCGGCGAATGGAAGGACTTCGGCCTCATGGACCAACTCAAAAAACGCGGCATCTATGATCCCGACACCGTCGTCGTCACCTCCATCACCGTCCCCAAGGCCGACAAGCCCAAGTTCAGTGTCGAGGACGTCCTCAAGCTCACCGGCGACCCCGAAAAAGGCAAAGCCGCAGCCAACCGCTGCATCATGTGCCACGAGTTCAACGGCCTCGGCGTCAACTACGGACCCAACCTCAAAGGCTGGGGCACCGCCCAACCCGCCGACGTCATCGCCCGCGCCCTCATCGAACCCTCGGCCGACATCGCCCACGGCTTCGGCGGCACCCGGATCGAGCTCAAGAACGGCACCATCCTCGAAGGCCTCACCTTCGGAAAAACCGACCCCACCACCGTCATCTCCACCGGAGGAGTCACCCAACTCGTCCCCCGCAAAATGATCAAAAAGGAGTCCAAAAAGAAACCCTCCCTCATGCTCTCCGCCGACCAACTCGGCCTCACCCCCCAAGACGTCGCAGACCTCGTCGCCTTCCTCAAAGTCTACAAGTAAGCCAATAAGGAGAGCGGGCGTCCCGCCCGCTTCCACAACCCAAGCAAAAGGCGGCCCAACCGGCCGCCTTTTTCATGCCTCCCTTCCCCAACCAGGAAAGGAGTCGCGGCGCCCCCGCCGCTTAGCTTCGCATGCCCGGACCGCGAACCGGAACAGAGTGGAGCTGGAATGCATTGGAAATAGCCAATGGCAAATAGCCTTTAAGCAACTTCAGCTCCCTTCTCAACCAAGCTTCCTACCCCCTCCGCTTCCTCCTTAAACACAACAGCAAAGCAACTCCGGAAAACGCAACCGACGACGGCTCCGGAATAATACGAATTTCCTCAAGCTCAAAACTGAATTGCTCCGTCCGTGCTTCAAACGTGAAGCCGATAAAACCAAAGGAATCTAGTGAATCATTATGGCCAAAAATCGCATTCTCTAGTGGCACAAACAAGGTGCCTTCTTCGATGATCGTTCTCGGTCGGGAATCTGAAATCACCCCACTAAATCCAAGCCCGGTTACAAGTGTTCCTTCCCCGGTTAAATTAACAAAATCAAATTCGAATCCAGTATACCCTAAAAGACTGAGCGGCCCGCCTCCGTTGTAGCCCATCACAACTGCAACAGGTGAAATCGGCGGTATTGGCGCATCCACATTCATCGAGAATTTCCCCAGCGTGGAATCTACTCCCGCCATCGCAATCCCGACCCCAACTCTTCGAGGAACAATTCCCGCTTCTCTTTCCTCAACAAAATCTGAGACAACCCCGCTTGGAAAAGCGACCTCAGACCCACTCGACGAAATCACGAATCCCGACTCATCAAAAGTATCGAGAATGAGAGCGGCCTTCGACGCTGACACCAAAACAAAAGCAATGAACGGGTATCGTGAGTTTCGAAAAAGCTGAAATGCGCTCATAGGGTTAAGAGTAAAATTACGCCCGATCCACCAACCGAACAAACCAAAAGGGATTTCCAAAACGTCCCCACTCGCCCCCCGCCTCTCCCACCATTTCACCATTTCACCATTTCACCATTTCACTCGTCGCCCGCGCCGCCCAACAACACCACCTATTAAAGCCAGCTCTACATTAAGCTTCATTGAATCCCTTTGCTGCTAGGGCATGACTTCTTCCACACGGAAATGCTTCATCGCCTGATTCTGAATCGAGTAGAATCTCTGAATGAGTTCTCCGTTCCCCGCAATCCCATCTTCTTCTATATTCCATGTTTCCAGATCCAACGAGCTTTCAATCCGGTAGGTCGTGCCAATTGCAGAGGTAAAAGTGAACTCAATCGCCGTTCTCACCTCTGCAACAAGCGCCGGCTTATCAAGGATGTCCGTCGGTGATTTGCCAGTCTGGACCTCATAGCCGTCAAGAAAACCATCTCTATCCGTGTCCGCCACCATGGGCAGAGTCCCGTGGGTGTTTACTTCCTCTCCGTCAGACAAGCCATCGTCATCCGAATCGCCGTCCAATGGGTCCGTGAAATGGACCAACAGCTCCTCGGAGTCACTGAGTCCATCACGATCCGAGTCAGCAAGTTTAGGATTCGTACCGTGGATATTCTCTTCATCCTCATCCAGTAATCCATCCCCATCATCGTCGGTGTCGGCATTGTCTCCCGTCCCGTCATCATCTGAGTCGAGCCACTCATTGATATCAAGAGGCAACGCATCCTCGCCATCCTCCACCCCATCGCCATCGGAATCCTTCTCTGCTGGGTTCGTCCCTAACTCCACAATTTCCTCATAGTTCGTCAGCCCGTCCTCATCATCATCCTTGGTATCGGGAGCAAAGATCGCCGTAATCGTCTTATCAGAATCCATAATCACCGAGAGCGGGTTGTCATCGCCTGCGGCATCACCCGACCACATCGAAAAAAGATATCCCGGATCACCCGTAGCTTCGAGAGTCGCTGTGGTATTGAATGCGTGCGATCCTCCTCCGGAAACCGATCCATTCACTCCCCCTGATGTGAAGAGCCACGGGTCTCGTATCTCGATCGAAAAACTTTGAACTGCATCTTCTAAAAAACCAATCGAAGCCGCGATCGTGCCCGTAAAAGTGCCCGGTGTCGTCGGAGTTCCTGAAATCGCGCCCTCACTCGTAAGCGAGACTCCGGGTGGAAGTGACCCCGACGTGAGCGAAAAAGTCGGCTCCGGAATACCCGTTCCCGTGCACAGGTGACTATATGCCAACCCAACCCGCCCCATCGCCGGAGGAGGCACGCTGCTAATCTGCGGAGCCTGCAATGGATAAGCGGTGTAACCCTGCCAAGAGGGTGAGCTAAAACCCTGCGTCCCGGATAAGTAATAAACCGTGAAGCCACTTCCCGCCAATGCGAAGACATTCTCTTCCATCGAAGGGGAAACGCCAAGGAAGATAGCTTTGGTGAGATTGCTACAGCCATTGAACGCATTTGCCCTGATACTGGTGACGCTTCCCGGGAATGTAACGTTGGTCAGGCCGCTACAGCCGCTGAACGCCCTAGCTTCTACCAAGGTAACACCTTCAGGGATTGTAATGTTGGTGAGGCTGCTGCAGTTGAGGAATGTTTCTTCCTCAATCGTAATCGTGCTGTCAGGAATAGTGACGCTAGTGAGGCTGCTGCAATCCCGGAAAGTATATCCCCCAATATGCGTAACACTGTCAGGAATAGCGATTTCCGTGAGGCTACTACAACCTGTGAATGCACCTTGAAGACGGGTCACCCCATCAGGAATAATGACATCATTCAGACTGGTGCAATTTCCAAAAGTAAAACCCAAAATATTCTTAAGACCTTTCGGGAGCTTGACGCTCGTCAAACTACTGCAATTGATAAACGCTTCTTCTTCTATAGAAGTTACGCTATCTGGAATACTTACACTTATCAAGCTAGTACAATCCCAAAAGGTAGAAGGTTGTATCTTTGTGACACCCTCAGGAATAGTTACGCTAGTCAGACTGGAACACTCTCGGAAAGCATTAAATCCTATCGTCTCCACGCTGGCCGGAATAGTGATTTGGGCGAGGCTGCTGCAACCCAAAAATGCGCCGTCAGGCCATCTTCCAAGTATCGTCGTGACCCCGTCAGGGATGACAACCTCTGTCAGGTCCTTACAGCCGAGAAAAGCGCTACTTCCAATAGTGGTAACGGGTTTTCCGGCAATGGTTTTAGGGATTTCAACCAAACCAGTCGCAGCTATCGGGTAGTCTGTAATCGTAATGTAGGAACCGTTATCAATATAGGTGAAATCATCAAAAATATCAGCTTCGCTTGAGCTAATTAGACAACAAATTAAAAAGATGATCTTCGAACAATCATCGATTGATACTCGCACCTTCCAAGGTTTCACAACAACTGGAAAATATTTCAAAGATTCATTCATCGGTAAATCCTTAGGATACACCCTGTCAACAGCAAGAAAAATCCCTAAAATAGCGCGGTTACTCAAAGTTTTAGATTTATCTCCACTTCAATACCTGCGCTTCCAACCACTCTTACAAACGAGCAATCGACCGTTGGTATTTACCCGATTGATGACCCACTCAACTTGAAGCACTAGACACCCAATTCCTCACTCCTTTCGATAGACCGAACCCTCGAGATCCATCACGTAAAGCGCCCCGTTTCACCCCCCACCCCAAAAGGAGGCCTACCCGGCCGCCTTTTTCATGCCTGGGACTCCATAGCTCTTACCCAAGTGCCTATCCTAAGAGCCAGCTAAGCCCCCCACTCGCCCCCACCAAAAACACCAAAAGACAAAGTCAATTTGTCCGGCTTCCTCATTGTCTCCCAATAAAAGGGCAGAACACCCCGACCGCACCCGCGACCCGGGGTCCAACCCAAACAGACAATGAAAAACACCTCATTCAACAAAGGAAGCGCAGCCCTCATCGCCACCCTCGCCCTCGCCTCTCTCGGACTTAGCCAGCAGGCCAGCGCCGGGATCGTCTGGCTTGTCACGCACGATGGCTCCGATCTCACCATCACCAGCTCCGGCAGCCTCGACCTCACCGGCACCTCCATGGTCTTTGGCGGCGCTGCCAACCAAGCCGGCGTCAATCACGACTCCACCATCTTCATCAACGCCCCCTCCACTAGAATTGGCAACGCCGGCACCGTCTCCGGAAACGACCCTTGGGTTTCTCCCTTTATCGAAGCCTCCTCCTATTCCGGAGACATCTTTGGAACGTCCGGAACGTGGATCTTCTACCACGAATCTGGCCCCTCCTCTCCCGGCGTCATCACCCCCGTCTCAACCATGACTTTCGACGGCCTCTCGGTCGCCGACGCCTTCGGAACCAACCTCGATGCCGGCCCCGTCATCCTCTGGACCGCCAACTCCACCGGCGACACCATTTCCGTCGCCCTCGTCCCCGAACCCTCCTCCGCTCTCCTCCTCGGCCTCAGCACCATCTCCCTCCTCCTCCGCCGCTCTCGATGTTAAAACCCTCATCCTTACGCCTCCTCATCCAAGCTCCCCCATCCAAGCCCCCAACCATCTGCGTCAATCGGCGTAATCTGCGGACACCTCCTCCACAACCCAGGCCCTCATTTCAGAGTTCACTGTTCCCTGTTCGGAGTCCACTGTTCACCCATGTCTCTCACCGCACGCGGCGCCGCCCTCATCGGGGCTTCGTGTGCCCTCCTCATCCTCGGTATTCTCAAAATCGACGGCGCCCTCATCGCCATCGGTGCCGCCGGCATCCTCCTCTTCATCGTCGTCATCCTCATCGGACGACTCAACCTCTCCCGCCTCACCATCGCCATCGAGGCCCCCGCCCGCGTCTTCGCCGATACCGCCTTCGACTTCCGCCTCACCCTCCTCAACCCCCGCCATTTCCTCGATGCCCAAGGCATCAAAATGAAACTCTCCCTCTCCGGCCGCGCCCACATCCACAGCCACGCCGCCTGGACCGCCGCCCGCTCCTCCTCCACTTCCAAACTCCGCGGCTCCATCCCCACCCGCGGCGCCGTCAAAAACCACCCCTGCCAGCTCACTTCCACCTTCCCCCTCGGCATCCTCGAGCACCGCCGCACCACCAGCGTCACCCGCGAGATGCTCGTCTTCCCACGCTCCCTCGTCCCCAGGGAATTCTTCTCCTCCGGCGAGTTCGATGACGCCTGGGAGGGCACCGGCCACCAATCCGGCGACTCCCCCGGCGAACCCCGCGGCCTCCGCCCCTTCCGCCCCGGCGACCCCGCCAAAAACATCCACTGGCCCGCCACCATGCGCTCCCTCGCCCGCGGCCGCTCCCCCCGCGTCCGCGAGTTCGACCCACCCGGCTTCCGCCCCCGCCGCGCCACCGTCCTCTTCCACTCCTTCGGAACCGATGGCGCCCTCATCCGCACCGACTACTTCGAGCGCGCACTCTCCCTCCTCTGCGGCACCCTTCGCCACCTCCGCCGCATCGGCGTCCCCGCCTCCCTCACCGCCGACTTCCTCTCCTGGCAAACCGCCCCCACCTTCCAGTCCCACGATTGGAATGAAACCCTCACCCTCCTCGCCCGCTGCCAACGCACCCCGGACACCGAGGCCCACGACCTCCTCGCCGCCATCCACGCCGCCCCTCCCGGCGACGCCCTCCTCATCGTCTCCGACATGCCCCCCGAATCCTGGCAAAACATCCTCCCGGATCGCTCCGTCCTCATCGTCGACATCCGCCAGCACCACTTCGCCAACAAATCCCTCAGCTTCCGCAAAATCGGATGAGCCTCCTCCCCAAAGATCGCCCCGCCCTCTTCCTCGCCCCCATGCAGGACGTCACCGACCTCCCCTTCATCCGGGTCATGGCCGCCATGGGCGGTGCCGATGTCTACGTCACCGAGTACTTCCGCGTCTACGAGAACTCCCGCCTCGACCCCTACATCCTCCGCTCCATCACCGAAAACCCCACCGGCCAACCCATCATCGCCCAAATGATCGGCCAACACCCCGGCGCCCTCGTCCACATCATCAACGAGCTCAAAAAACACCCCGTAGCCGGCATCGACCTCAACCTCGGCTGCCCCGCCCCCGTCGTCTGCCGCAAGGACGCCGGCGGCGGACTCCTCCGCAACCCCGATAAAATCGATCACCTCCTCGGCACCCTCCGCGCCGCCTGCGGCGACACCCCCTTCACCGTCAAAACCCGCGTCGGCTACGAATCACCCGACGAGTTCGACACCCTCCTCAGCGTCTTCAAAAAACACGACATCGCCCTCCTCACCATCCACGGCCGCACCGTCAAAGAACGCTACCAAACCCCCGTCCACCCCGAAAAAATACGCCAAGCCGCTGCCGAGCTCCCCTGCCCCGTCATCGCCAACGGCAACGTCGTCAATCTCGCCACCGGCCTAACCTACCTTCAGGAAACAAACGCCGCCGGCCTCATGATCGGACGCGGCGCCATCCGCCACCCCTGGCTCTTCTCCCAACTCCGCGCCTCCTTCCTCGGTCAAAAAATTCCCCAGGTCACCGGACGCATGATCCTCGAATACATCACCCTCCTCTATCAGGAGACCGCCCGCGAGCACACTGACTTCATCGAATCCAAACACGTCCAAAAGATGAAACGCTACCTCGTCTACATCGTCCAGGGCCACACCCCCGACTTCGAGCACGCCATCCGCCGCGTCAAAACCCCCGACGAATTCTTCTCCACCTGCCACACCTTCCTCGACCACCACGACCCCGCCCCCGACCTCCCACCCGAAAACTCCAAACTCTTCTGCGGCTTCTCCCAGTTCCTCCCCTCAACCAAGCCTTCAACTTAAAACAAATCCCCCCTCTCCGGGCAGGGACGCCTTTCCAAGCCGTCCGACTCCTCCCACCCCGCCCCCACCAAAGCCCCCCCCCCGCAAAACACCTCCCACCTCCCACCTCCCACCTCCCAATTCCCAATTCCCAATTCCCAATTCCTAATTCCTAATTCCACTCCCCCCCTCCTTCATGCTGCCAAAGGCAGCAAACATCCAAAGCATGGGGCTTCAGCCCCATGTCCCCTCACCTCCACAACCGCATGCTGAAGGCATGCCACACCCTTGCCCAACCCCTAAAGGCCACCTCATAAATACCTCATGAGCATCTTTGCGTATGCGCATGACATCAGGACAGTCCATCCCATAGATCCACCATTGCCCCGCGAATCGATTTGCCTACGGCGTGTATTTTTCCGCCGTGATGAGGCTCGCTGGGATAGCGGTCTAATTTCATTTTAAACCACCTTTATCCTTAGGGATCTTTAGCTTTCAAGCTTTACAAATTACATATCTTCGCTCATAAGGTGTTCAAATGAAAAGCCTTAGCCTATTTTTACCCCTGTTGCTGGGTTCTTCCCTTGTGGAAGGACAGGTGCTGTGGGCAGTCGATGAGACGAATTTGAATGCGCTCTACGGCTTCACCGATTTCTACGGACCGGGGGCAGCACCCAATTATACCAACTATGGCTCGCTCCTATACAACAACGGCGTTGCCTGGGTCGATTTTGACGGAAAGGACATCGAGTCGTTCGCAATCTCCAATGCGAACATCGCCTACATGGTCGTGAATGGAAAAATCACCATTACCGGAAATGAACATCGCCGGGCGCTGATGTCTCTCGATTTGAATCAGACGCTGAGTTCGGGCTCGGTTCAGACGAACTTTATCGCGAACCTGGGAGGCTCGGACGACGCCTTCGAGGCCTTGACCTTCAGTAATGATGATGGCTTCCTTTACATGGGCTATTCTCCGATTGCCGACGCGAACAGCTCCGACACCACCCCGGATCAGCTCTGGCGGGTGAGTCCAACCACCGGGGCCACCACCATTATGGGAGATCTTACCGGCCTTGGTCAGTCAGTGGGCTACCTCGACGGGATGGATTTCGCGGGATCGAAGCTCTATGCCTTCGATAACAATGATGATCATCTCTATGAGATCAATCCGGCCACCGGAGCCATCATTGCCGTTTCCGATAACAATGTTCTCGGCGGTCTCGATGCCAGCGCCGATATCGAAACGCTCGCTTGGGATCCAAACACCGGAAAGCTGCTGGCCATTGATAACGGGAAACAGTGGATCGTGGAAATCACGACAGGCACCAATGGAGGAAACATGAACCTCACCCGCTTCCGGGATGACCTTGGAAGCTTGGTCGATTTCGAAGGCAGTGGAATTCTGGGTGCTGTTCCCGAACCATCCAATATCGCTTGTCTGGCAATAGGCCTTTTCGGGCTCTCTCTGCGACGGAAGCGCTAGGGAAGCTCTGCCGCATGTCATTTTGACGACGGGCAAGGCACGAGGAGAGACAATGATGATCAGCGACTCTCTGAGCATTGCAGCCAGCCCTCAAATCACCCTCATCCCGATTCCGGAGGCAGAAAACCCCTCCTCACCTCATCCTCCCGAACGGAATCCAAGATTCCCATTGACTTCGAGACCCCAAGGCGAGACGGTCGGGAGTCAAGTAACTGGGATTAATTGTGCAACAGGACGTTTTACATACAGAGAAAATCATCGCGGATCGGAAAATCTTCTTCCTTGATCTAAAGGAGAACCAACGTGGCCGCGTGGTCAAGATCACCGAGGATGTCGGGGGAAATCGCGACACCATCATGGTTCCTGCCGAGATTTTGGGGGACTTCATCGCCGCGCTCTCCGATATCAAGGAGACCGCCGATCAGGACGAAGAGTAGCCTACCCGGCTCTCCTCTCTCGATTCACCTTCGGTAAAGTTTACCGATTGCGTTTCTTTCCGCCCACTTCCTGATTCACAACCGCTTCAGGAAGCCACACACTGGCCCCCATGAAGGATCGGCCATCACTCGCCCTTGTTCGCATCTTCGCCCTCATCGGCCTCGCGATCAGCGCCTACCTCCTGATCCTCAAGCTCAACGGCACCATCAGCTCCATCAAGGGATGTGGCGACGGCGCAGGCTGCGCCAACGTCCTCGGCTCCCGCTGGTCCCAGTGGTTCGGCCTCCCCGTCAGCGCCTTCTCCTCCCTCCTCTACGCCGGACTCCTCGCCCTCACCTTCCGGCCAAAACCCAGGCTCCTCCTCACCATCGCCTGCCTCCTCGTCGGCGCCGCCCTCTGGTTCAGCGGCCTCCAGCTCCTCGTCATCAAGGCCTTCTGCCCCTGGTGCTTCGCCACCCACCTCATCGGCCTCCTCACCGCCGCCCTCATCTGGAAAACCCTCCCCTCAAAACTCCCCTTCGCCCCCGCCCTCCTCCCCGCCACCGGCGCCCTCACCATCCTCGTCCTCGGGCAACTCTTCGGCCCCCAACCAGCGACCCACCTCATCTCCGAAGAAAAAATCGACGACTCCGAACTCAAAATCACCCCTCCAACATCCGGCACCCGCATGATCGACATGGGCATCGGCAAACTCTTCCCCCTCGGCCCCACCCCCTACCTCGGCCCCGCCGATGCCGACCACGTCGTCGTCAAATACTTCGACTACACCTGCGGCTCCTGCCGGGATCTCGAAGGCGACCTCGAAAAACTCTTCGCCAAGCACCCCGGAAAAATCGCCGTCATCCTCAACCCCACCCCCCTCAACCGAGCCTGCAACCCCAACCTCCCCCCCGCCATCATCAACCATAAGCACGCCTGCGAGCTCGCCCGCCTTTCCCTCGCCGCCTGGATCGCCAAACCCGAAGCCTTCCCCGAGGTCCACAAATTCCTCTTCTCCCGACCCGTCCTCACCTTCGACCAAGCAAAACCCCAGGTCGCCCAACTCGTCGGAGCCACCGCCCTCGAAGCCGCCCTCAAAAGCCCCCGCATCAACACCCTCCTCGCCTCCAACACCAACGACTTCCGCCAGCTCGTCTCCAAAAGCCCCCGTATGCCCAAGCTCCTCATCGGAAAAGGCCGCGTCATGCAAGGCCTCATGAAAGACAGCAACGCCTTCATCGCCGGCATGGAAAAAGAGCTCTCCCTCAAATAAAAAAGCCGCACCGGATAAATCCGGCACGGCCTTTTGAAACTCAATGGAGCGCTTAGCTCCGCTTCCGGCGCGACCCAAGGAAGACCAACCCGGCAAGACTCAGCACCACCGAACTCGGCTCGGGAATCGCCTCAAGCGTGAAACCAATATCCTGCAGAGATCCTCGCGTCATCTCGCTGAAAAAGTCGGTTCCAGGCGCAGCCCATCCCGTCATCAACTCGTTGCGCATATCATTCCCGGTTCCCACTTGCACGATGCCAGTCGCAGTCTGACCAAAGTCATCCTCCTCGTTCCAGTGGCCATGCGCGGTCCCGCTACCACCGCCAAGCTCCACCGGAATAAAGGCCGCACCACCCTGGCCCACAAACTCCGCCTGATAGGCCGCCAGCGCATTCGCACCCACATATTCACCGGGTGTTCCTCCCGTAAGAGTCCGGTTATGGTTTGCAGCCACCCCATCGTTGTAAACTTCATTGTCCTCCCACAGCGTTCCAATCCCCAACGCATGACCCATCTCGTGCTTGATCGTATCAAGACTCAGCGTCCCCGCATCCGGGTGCGTGTTGAACTGGGCCTGCCCACCGGTCGAAATGATGAATCGCTCATTCGATGGAGCCGAGCCCGACACCACATTCGAATAAATCAACCCGTTCGGACCGGCACTTCCCAAAAGAACGCCACCACCACTCGCTGCTTGCGAAAACGTATCCACATTGAGAGTCCAGCTTCTCGACTGCAAATCCTGATGGTCATCGATCACCGAATCCCAAAAGGCCACCGCATCTGAGAAATTCTGCTTATCCGATGCCGATAAATCAGCATCTGCTTGCGCCGAATAACTCAGACTAAATGAAATCGCTGCACTTGCTGGCATTGCTGCCAACGCAGCAAGTCCCCCGACTTTGATGATCTTAAACCCCCAAGACATAAGGGGGAGACTGTCAGCATTTCTTAAAGGGACAAGAAATCTTTTGCCTTTTGACATTTAGGTGCGTCAAGAAACCTTAATCTTCCTTCACCAATTCCATTCCCAGAAATCCTTCGTACGCAGCCACATCGATCCAGAAATTGTGCTTCAACTCCACCACCTCGATTGCCGTCCCCTCCGCATTCCAGCGCAATCCCAACGTGACCGGCTGCGACGCCCGCGCCGGAACAATCTCCTTCAACTTCGGAGCCACCTCCGAATCCCGCCGAAAATATCCCGGGAAACTCAACTCCGACCCCCTCGTCGTCACCATACAAAACCCATGCTCGCCCTCGGCCGGAAGACCCGGCTGATACTGCGCCCGACTCACATAAACCCGCATCATCTTCTTCTCCCGCGGCTTCAATTTACAAAACTCCTCCCAATCCATCTCGCTCAACGCCACCGACGCCTCCCAATCAATCAACATCCCATCCCTCCCTGGCAGCAAATTATACACCCACCCGCTTTTCCCGTCCGCCTCCATCGCAATCACCGCCTCCATCGCCAAGCCCCGAAAAGACGCCGGCAAACTCTCCAGCACCTCGCCAAATCCATTCGGCGTCTTCGCACCCGGCCTCCCATAATATTCCTCCATCTTCCCCAGCATCCACCTCCCTCCCACCACATATTGGCAGCGCTCCTCATGACTTTTCGCCTCCATAAATCCCCTCACCACCCTCTCCACCTCCGCCTTCACTTCCTCCACGCTCGCCGTCTCCGAAAATAGCTTCCCCGCATCAAGCGATTCCCGCGCCTCCCTCTCCTGACGGGGAATAACCACATAATTCACCACCGCCGCCGTCACCCCTACCAGCACCAACAGCGCCGCCACCACCATCACCCGCCAACGCCATCCGCCTGAACGCTCATCCTTCCACCCCTCCTCCGGATCAGCTTCCTCCGCCTTCTCCACCGCCCGTTGTGTCGCCTTCTCACTCCGCAACCGATCCCCCTGAAACATCTCCAGACTCCGCCCCCGACGATCCTCGGCACGCAGACGTCCGGATGGTTTCTCTTCCGGGGGTTCCTCGCTCATTGTCCGCCCAAGTTATCTCCCGCCCCTCGCTCTCACAATCACCAAGCAACACCATTTTCACAAATGACGTCGACAGAGTGATAGGCATCCGCAAAGGTCCCGGTAACATACCAAACTTTATGAAGAAAACTTGGATCATCATCGCCGTGTTCCTGCTCCTCGCAGTGCTTCATCAGGACGTCTGGAATTGGGACAAAGCCGACCTCGTCTTCGGCTTCATGCCCATCGGCTTGGCATATCACGCCGCCTACTCCCTTGTCGCCGCTGCCTTCTGGACCATCGTCATGAAAGTCGCCTGGCCGACTCATCTCGAAGAATGGGCGGACGAAAACAACCAAGACTAAGACCATGACCACCGTAATCGTCATCTGCCTCTACCTCACCGTCCTCCTCGGTCTCGCCCTCTTTTCCAAAACCCTCTTCCGGGGCACCTCCAAGGACTACTTCGTCGCCAGCCACTCCATCGGCCCCTTCATGCTCCTCATGTCGGTCTTTGGCACCACCATGACCGCCTTCGCCCTCGTCGGATCCACCGGTGAGGCCTTCGAGCGCGGCATCGGCACCTACGGCCTCCTCGCCTCCTCCTCCGGACTCATCCATGCCGCCTGCTTCTTCATGATCGGCATCAAACTCTGGGCCATCGGCAAGCGCTACGGCTACGTCACCCAGATCCAGTATTTCCGCGCCCGCTTCGATTCCAAGGGCATTGGCTACCTCCTCTTCCCCATCCTCGTGATGCTCGTCGTCCCCTACCTCCTCATCGGCATCATCGGCACCGCCAAGACCATCGTCGGCGTCACCGTCGAAAAGGTCACCCCCAAGGGCGTCATCCCCGGCACCTTCCCCGAGTTCTTCGAATCCACCAACGGAGCCGTCCCACCCTGGCTTTCCGGCCTCATCGTCAGCCTCGTCGTCCTCACCTACATCTTCGCCGGAGGCTCCCGCGCCACCGCCTGGGCCAACACCTTCCAAACCCTCTTCTTCATGATCATGGGAGTCGTCGTGGTCTACATGGTCTCCCAAAAGCTCGGCGGATTCTCCGCCGCCATGGAAGCCGCCAAGGACTCCCACAAGGTCCGCACCCTCTCGGCCGATGGCCACGTCGGCGTCCCCAAGCTCACCTTCCTCAGTTACATGTTCGTCCCCCTCAGCGTCGGCATGTTCCCCCACCTCTTCCAGCATTGGCTCACCGCACGCAGCGCGAAATCGTTCAAGCTCACCGTCATCGCCCACCCCATCTTCATCGCCATCGTCTGGGTCCCCTGCGTCCTCCTCGGCACCTGGGCCACCGGCATGCCCTCCATGGAAGGCACCAAGAGCGCCGTCGTCCTCGCCAAAATGGTCAGCATCCTCATCCACGATCCCATCATCACCGGACTCGTCATCGCCAGCATCCTCGCTGCCATCATGTCCTCGCTCGACTCCCAGTTCCTCTGCCTCGGCACCATGTTCACCAACGACGTCGTCCTCTTCGGCAGCAAAAAGGAATACACCGACAAACAAATCCTCTTCATCGCCCGCGGATTCATCGTCGGCATCGTCGCCCTCGTCTACTTCCTCTCGCTCAAGCTCATCAATAAAAACGTCTTCGACCTCGCCGTCTGGTCCTTCTCCGGATTCGCCGCCCTCACCCCGCTTGTCATCGCCTCCCTCTACTGGAAGCGCGCCACCAAGATCGGGGCCTACGCCTGCGTCATCGCCGTCTGTGTCAGCTGGATCGTCTTCTTCTCCCTCTCCGGATTCGGAGGAGAATACACCGTCTTCGGCGGAGTCGTCCCCGCCGCTGTCATGTGGATCATCGGCGCCACCGCCATGATCATCGGCTCCCTCGTCTCACAACCACCGAGCGAAAAAACCGTCGCCAAGTTCTTCTAACCCTTCGCTTCTTCAACATCGCGGGCGATCTGGGACTTCAACTCCTCGATCCCCACGAATTTTTTTTCCTCCCGAATCTTCCTCTCGAATCCCACCTCGAGAAACCACCCGTACGCATCCGGCACCTCATCTGAAAAAAGATGAACCTCCAGTGACCGCCGCGCCGACTCATCCACCGTCGGACGCGTCCCCACATTCGCCACCCCCTTCACCCAGTCGCCATTCCAGCGACCTTCGATCGCATACACCCCGTTCGGCGGCAGCTGCTCATGCGCCACCGCCACATTCGCCGTCGGAAATCCCAAGGTCCGCCCCAGCTGTCTCCCCTCCTTCACCTCGCCGTAAACCGAATACGGCCGCCCCAGCAGCGCCGCCGTCCGCGCCAAATCCCCCTCCGCCAATGCCACCCGGATCCGCGTACTGCTGATCCGCTCACCCCTCAACAACACCGGCTCCACCTTCTCCACCACCACCCCCTCGGCCCACTCCTTCAACAAATCAATACTTCCCAGCCTCCCCCTTCCAAACGTCCAATCATGCCCCGCTGCCAACCGGCTCACCCCCGTCGCATAAAGCGCCCGCGCAAAGTCCTCCGCCGGAATCGCCGCAAACTCCCGCGTAAACTCAATCACCGTCAAAAAATCCACCCCCAGCGACGCCAAAATCCGCTCCTGATGCTCCAGCGATGTCAAAATCCTCCTCGGCGCACGCTCCGGTGCCAACACCTGCACCGGATGGGGATCAAAAGTCAGCAAGCCCGTCCGCCCACATCCTCTCGCCGCCTCGATCACCGCCTGGTGCCCCAAATGAAGCCCGTCAAAAACGCCCAACGCCAAACCGAAATCACTCTCGGCCTCCGCTAGCTCATCAAGACTCCGATAGATCGGCATGGCGCGAACCTAAGCGAGTTCACCCGCCTTTGGCAACGGATTCAACTACCTCCGGCGACCCTTCCGTCGCAAATACGGCGGCACATCCAAATCCTCACCCTTCTCCACATTCGGCTCCTCCCCGTCAAAGCGACCCTTCGGCCCCCCCTCCAGCTCCAGCTCACCCTGACCGGGCGATCTCCGCGGAACCGTTCCAAAAGCCGGGCGCTCCTTCTTCGGCTCCTCCTCGTCGATCTCTCCCAGGACATCGCTCTTCCCAAAATCAACCTCTTCCGCCTCATCCTCGATCTCTATCTCATCCGGAATCTCTCCCCCAATCTCCTCGTCATCCTCCACCACCCGAAGTTCCGGCGCAGCGAAGTCATCCTCCGGCTCCAGTTCGTCCGGCTGCTCCATCACAAAATCCTCATTCACTTCATCCAACTCACCCTCCAGATCACTCACCTCATCCTCCTCTTCCGCAACCACCTCAAAGGCACCCCCAACTTCTTCCACCTCAATTTCCACTTCCTCTTCAAACTCTTCCACCTCTTCCACCTCTTCCACCACCGCTTCCTCCACCGCAGCCACGTCCTCCTCAACCTCCGCCGCCACAAATCCCGCCTCCTCAATCTCCTCCTCCACTTCCTCCACCTCATCCACAACCGTCTCCTCCACCTCCGGAATCACCGGCAAGGACTGCAGCCGATCCTCCGGCAGGGCACTGATAATCGTCACGCTCAACGCATCATTCATCGCCTCATCCGTCGCCGCCCCAAAGAGCACATGCGCCTCGTCCGGCAAATGCTTCGTCAGCCCCTGCATCAACAAATCCACCTCGAAAAGAGTCATATCCTCACCACCACACACATGCACCAACACCGTCGTCGCATCATTCAACAACGACCCGCTATCAAGCAGCGGACTGCTCAACGCCGCCTTCAACGCCCCCTGCGCCCGATTCTCCCCGCGCGCCAGACCGGATCCAAACAAACACCTCGACCGCGTCGTCTTCAACGCCGTCATCAGCTCATCCAGCCCCACATTGATCAACCCCGGACGCAACACCAAGCGCGCCACCGCCGTGATACTATCGGAAATCATCCGGTCCGCTGCCGAAAACGCCTCGTGCACCCCCTGCTTCGGCAGGACCAACTCACCCATCCGACCATTGTCAAAAGTCACCAAAGCATTCGAAAGCACCGCCAACTGATTCAGCGACTCCTCCGCCTGGCTCCGACGCCGCCTCCCCTCAAACGCAAATGGCATCGTCGCAAACACCACCACAAACGCCCCCGCCTCCCGGGCAAGTCGCACCAGAATCGGCGCCGCACCCGACCCCGTTCCGCCGCCCAGACCCACACAAATAAACACAATCTGGCGATCCCGCAGCGCATCCTTCACCTCAACTTCCGCCTCCAAAATCGAATTCTCCCCCAATTCCGGATCCCCTCCCGCTCCCAGCCCCTTCGTCAAATTACGACCCAACTGAATCTTCTCACCCGCCACCGAGCTAGCCAAAGTCCGGATATCCGTATTCAGCGCCAACAACTCCGCACCCTCGATCCCGTCAAGCGCCACCCGGTCCAACATATTCGCCCCCGCTCCCCCAAGCCCCACAATCTTTACGGCACTCTCGGGAATCGTCTGCTGGCGGTTACGTTCAAACTTAATCATATCGACTTGAAATTTAACCAAACCGTAGCAACCAACCCCCCGACACGCGAGCGAAAACCCGATAAACCCTCAACCCCTCCGCGTCTCTCGATTCCCATTAGGAAGTTGCTTTCCTTTGAATCTAACCTCACAATGGCCCGATGTGTGGAAAATTTAGCAACATCAGAATCAAGTTTTCGCGATCCGTCTTACTCCTTCACTGCTCGCTTCTTCAATTCACCTACGCCGATCTGGAATTAAGCTTCGAAGGGGAAGCCGATAAGGAATTCGTGACCTGGACCGCATCAGGATGCCTCACCATCGCAACCGACACCTCCTTCGGGCCTCTCAACGACACTTCCTTGCTCTATCCGAATGGTGGTCCCGGTTGGACCTTTTTCTCCGATACCGGCTTCGGTGAAAATCTCGTTAAGAAAAACGCCTCAACCACCGTGGAAGCCGGCGGGAGCTTCAATTGGATCATCAAAGACTCACAAGGAACCGAAATCCAAACCATCACCGTTCCCATCACCGGTTGGTTGATTTCACAACTCTACCAATCCATCGAACCTCGAACCGCCCCTTACACCGTCCCCAACCTTGAGATCGGTCAGCAACTCTGCTGGGAGGGAACCGGGACCTTCATGATCAACCCCGATCCCCCCAACAACGAAAGCAACACTCTCAACACCGTCTTCCGGGAAGGCACAAAACAACGCGATGCCAACGGCGGCCTCATCAAACAAACCGTTAAGTTTCTCTCCGGAATGCCACCCTACAGCTACGAGGAATTCCAAGCCACCGCCTTCCCCCCTGATGCTGATCCGGAGAAAATCCGACCATCGGATGACTACGATGGCGATGGCATTTCGAATTACTACGAATATGCCACCGATACGTCACCCACCTTCAAAAACAAATCACAGTTCGTAGTTGGAGAAATCCTTGGGACCCCATGTTTTCAATTTTGGATCCGTCTCGACGATCCAAACATCGCTTACACAATAAAATACAGCGATACCCTCCTTCAATTTGAATCAACTGGGCTCACCATTAACTTGGATCAAAACCCTGATATTGATATCAAGGCTACCAACCCGTCTGCCCCCTTTACTTTCATTGTCCAAAATCCTGATATGGCAGAAGAATTCCGCCACGTTACAGTGTGCTACAACGGAACCTCCAAGAAACTCTTCGCGGTCCTGGAAATTGCCAAAGCCGAGTAAAAAGCACCCACCTGCGCATTTCTCCCCCCATTGCATGAACAAAGTCCGCGGGTTCCCTTGAACAGGATGAATTGATCGGCATTACCCCGTCGAACTCAATTCGGGGCCGATTCCTTTCGGCCTGCTGAAACTGAATACGATCACTGAATCTTGATTGACACGTTCGGGATTGGGAACGCGTAGTCTAGGGCCACAATGACTCTCCCTCACGTCACTCTCGCCCTCACCGCCTCCATCGGCCTTTCCTTTGCCGCCGCCCCGAAAGGCCGGATGGCACTTCCTGACTTCACCAAAGGCGACCCCATTCCCGAGGGAGCGGTTCATGACTGGAATCTCGGAGCCACCGGACTCCGCGGATGGATGTTCAGCGACAAACTGGAAACCTCGGACGCCCGCCAGATCGCCATCACTCAAGTCGATCAAGGCTCACCCGCTGACGGCCTCATCCAAGTGGGCGATGTCATCCTCGGCACCAAACGCCCCTTTTCCTCGGACCCTCGCACCGGGTTCGGACGCGCCCTGAGTTTGGCGGAATCAATTGATGGAAAGCTCCGCGTCATCCGTTGGCGGGCCGGTCAGCAGGAAGAAGTGACCATTCAGCTGCCTGTCATGGGGAGCTACAGTGCCACCGCTCCTTTCAACTGCTCGAAATCCCAACGCATCCTGGAGCAAGGATGCGCCGCCTTGGCCCAAAAAATGACCGGGCCAAACTACCAAAAACAAGTCAACCCCATCACCCGCTCGCTCAACGCTCTGGCCCTCCTCGCCAGCGGGGACGCCAAATTCCTCCCCCTCGTAAAACGCGAAGCCCAATGGGCCTCGGGCTTCAAGGCGGAGAGCTTTCAGACCTGGTTCTACGGCTACACCATGATCCTCCTCTCGGAATACATCATCGCCACCGGAGACGATTCCGTGATGCCCGGCCTGCGGCGTCTCGCTCTGGAATCAGCCGCCGGTCAAAGCGTCGTCGGGTCCTGGGGCCACCGCTTCGCCGGAGACGATGGCCGGCTCATGGGCTACGGCATGATGAACTCACCCGGCATTCCCCTCACCATCGCCCTGGTGCTTGCGCGCGAAGCCGGAGTGAAGGACTCCGAAGTCTCCCGGGCGATCGAACGCAGCGCCAAGCTCGTGCGGTTCTATTCCGGAAAGGGCGCCATCCCCTACGGCGACCACCACCCTTGGATCCAAACCCACGAGGACAATGGCAAGTGCGGCATGGCCGCCGTCCTCTTCAACCTTCTTGATGAGTCTGAAAAAACGGAGTTCTTCTCACGCATGAGCCTCGCCTCCCACGGCTCCGAGCGGGACACCGGTCACACCGGTAATTTTTTCAACCTCCTCTGGGCCCTTCCCGGCGTCTCCCAATCCGGCCCCCAGGCCACAGGTGCCTGGATGACCGAGTTCGGAGCTTGGTACTTCGATCTCGCGCGCCGCTGGGATGGCACCTTCCTCCACCAGGGCCCTCCCCAAATGAAAAAAGACTCCTACAAGGGCTGGGATGGCACCGGAGCCTATCTTCTCGCCTATGCGCTTCCCCTCAAAAAACTCCACCTCACCGGGAAACGCCCGACCAAAACTCCCCTCCTCTCCCCTGACAACGCCCGCGCCCTGATCGTCGATGGCCGCGGGTGGAGCAACAAGGATCGCAACAGCGCCTACGATGGATTGGAAAATGACCAGCTCCTGATCATGCTCGAAAGCTGGTCTCCCACCGTCCGAGAACGGGCCGCCATGGCCATGGCACGTCGCAAGTGGAACCCCATCGACACGCTCGTCGAGAGGCTCGATTCCCCCAATCTCAATTCCCGTTACGGCGCGTGCCAGGCCCTCGTCCAGCTGAAATCTCCACGGGAAAAAGCCGTCCCCGCCCTGAGAAAAAACCTCAAACACCAAGACCTGTGGCTGCGCGTGAAAGCCGCCGAAGCCCTCGCCACCATGGGTGAGGCCGCCATGGAAGCCCTTCCCGAATTGCTCACCATGATCGCCAAAGGCGCTTCCCCCTCCGACCCCCGCGCCATGGAACAACGCTACCTCAGCTTCGCCGTCTTCGGAAAAATGCTCAAAAAATCCCTCGCTGGCGTCGATCGCGACCTCCTGCGTCAAGCTGTGGTCGCCGGCCTTCAAAATCAGGACGGTCGCTCACGGGGCGATGTCAGCAACGTCTACCAAAACCTCAGTTATGAGGAGGTGAAACCCCTCCTCCCCGCGATCCACGAAGCCACCGTCACCCCCGCACCCAGTGGCGTGATGTTTGCCGCCGGAGTCCGGCTCGCGGGCCTCGACCTCCTCGCCAAACACCACATCAAGGAAGGTATGCCCCTCTGTTTCGAAGTCATGGAGATCGAAAAATGGGGCAAGGGCAACCGAATCCCCCGCTGCCTCGATGCCCTCGCAAAATACGGCACCGCCGCCAAGCCCATGATCCCCCGCCTTCAGCAGCTCGAAAAAGACCTCCTCGCACACCGTGAGGCCCGAAACCTCCAAAAGCACACCGACAAAGTGCGCGCCCTCATTCAACAAATCGAAAAGGCCAACGGCCCGGTCACCCTTCGCAGCCTCCGCGACCCCTCATGAACAAATCTCTCTTCCCAACCTGGATCACCGTTTGCGTCCTCTCCCTTTCCGCCCATCTTTCCGCGGCTCCCATCCCCGCGAACGGGAAATTGAAGATCTTCATCCTCTCCGGCCAGTCAAACATGGTCGGCTTCGGTCAGCTGAAAGGCGAGGCCGGCACGATGGAAGGCTGCCTCAAAAGCAAGCCCAAGGACTTCCGCCACCTCGTCGACAAAAATGGCAGCGCGGTCATCCGCGATGACGTCTGGATCGTCAACATTTCCCAAGCCGACAACAAACAACAGGGGTGGCTCACCACCGGATACGGCGCAACCAAGGAGCACATCGGTCCGGAATACGGCTTCGGCTTCACCATCGGCGATCACTTCGAGGACCCGGTCCTCCTCATCAAGTCCGCCTGGGGTGGCCGCTCGCTCTTTCAGAACTTCCTCTCCCCCGGTGCGGAGGACTACCCCAAGCCGCAAAAAGATGGCGACAAAGGCTTCCACTTCGCCGAGGTCGTCCGTCACGTAAAAGCAATCACCGGTGACCTGAAAACCTACTACCCGGACTACGATGAAAAAGGCTTCGAGCTCGTCGGCTTCGGCTGGCACCAGGGCTGGAACGACCGCATCAACCAGGCCGCGGTCGATGCCTACGAAAAGAACATGGTCCACTTCGTCAAGGACATGCGAAAGGCGCTCGGAGTCGAAAACCTCCCCTTCGTCATCGCCAACACCGGCATGGGCGGCTGGGACATTCCCGCTCGTTACAAAGCCAAGGTCGAAAAGCTCATGGAAGCCCAACTCGCCCTCGCCGACCCCCAAAAATATCCCGCGTTCAAGGGAAACGTCGCCGGCGTGGAAACCCGTGATTTCCAGCGAACCCTTGAGGAATCACCCTCGAAACAAGAATACCACTGGATGCGCAACTGGGAGACCTACTACCTCATCGGCACCTCAATGGGTCAGAAAATGATGGGGCTTCTTCGCAATTAGAAGCGCTTCCTACTCGTGCCGGGTAATCACCGTCCGGGGCATCTTGAGGAGAACGCGTTGCTCCTGCTGGGCGACTTTCATCTCCTTAAGTAAACCCCGGGCGTTCTCATACCCGGTCTCCGCTGGTTGGCGAAGGTCACCGTGATCCCCTAAAAGAGACAAAAGCTCTTTCTTTGCTGACTCCACCAATTCTTCCTGTTTCGAAAGCTCTTCATCCAAGGCTTCGAGAGCCATTTCAGCCCGATCCTGTTCAATGCTGTTCTTCCGACTGATAAACGCCTCAGCCACCGCATCGGCGAGGAGTTTCGCTTCCTGCTCGTCGTGACTTTTGGCGATGATTTCGATGAAGTCAGTGCCGCGACGAGGCTTGGCAATCACTTGCAGCTTAAGTTGCGCGAGCGTTTCCTCCGGACTGAGATTCCAGCCTTGGTCCAGGGAGATGTCCTCAATCACGTAGCGCAAATTTTCCTCACTTGCAGGAGTTTCAAACTCACTTTCCATGTAACCTCTTCCTGGTCCATTGGCCGAAATCATCGACGGATGAACCTGAATCACGGCGGTGCTTTTGTATTTGTAGCCCCAAAACCCTCCGGGTTGGCCGAAGCGGTAGCCGATGAAGGCGATCAAAATGACGGTGAGAATGGTGAGGAAATACTTCATCGGGACGGGTCGGCTTTGCCCTTTAGTCAAAGGCAGAAGGGAAATCGTTCAAAAGGCTGAAATAAATCGTAATTAGAATAATTCTAATTAGGACTTGAACCTATCCGATCCGTGGCTAGGTTCCCGCCTCCTATGATCGCTATCGACGACAGCAAGAGCCCATCTCCTGAGGAATTCCCCTCCGAGATCGAAGGCTTGCGCATGACCAAGCAACGCCGCGAGGTGCTCTCGGTCCTGCTGAAGGATCGTGATCACCCCACCGCAACCGATATTTACGCCCGTTCGCAGGACCGGATGCCCTCGATCTCTCTCGCAACAGTCTACAACTGCCTCGAGGTCCTCGTTTCCCACGGCATCGTCAAGCAGGTGAACTTCGAACGCGAACCCTCTCGCTACTGCCCCAACCTTTCCGACCATTGTCACTTCCAGGACGTGGGAACGGGGAAAATTCACGACGTCACTTTTAAAGAAGGAGTGAGGCTTGAAGATTTCCTCGATTTACCCCAAGGGACCGACATCAGCCACCTCGAGATCAGCCTGAAAGGGCGTTTCGGCCAATAATTCACTAAAATTCGACCACTTTTTTCATGAGCCTGACCATTGAAAACCTGCACGCGTCTGTTGACGGAACTCCGATCCTGAAGGGTCTAAATCTCGAGATCCCCGCTGGCGAAATCCACGCCATCATGGGACCCAACGGTTCCGGTAAATCCACCCTTTCCAAAGTGATCGCCGGTCACGACGACTACGAGGTCACCGAGGGCCGCGTCCTTCTCGATGGCGTCGATATCGCCGAACTGGAAGTCGATGAGCGTTCCCGCGCCGGCATTTTCCTCGCCTTCCAGTATCCCGCCGAGGTTCCCGGAGTTTCCAATGCCAACTTTCTCCGCGCCGCCCTTCAGGCCCGCTTGCCCGATGGTGAGGAGATCGATGCCGTGGCCTTCTACAAGGACATGTATGCCAAAATGGACGAACTCGAGATGAACCGCAAGTTCACCAGCCGCGCCGTCAACGAAGGCTTCTCCGGTGGTGAAAAGAAACGGAACGAGATTCTCCAAATGATGATGCTCGACCCCCGTTACTGTCTCCTCGATGAGACCGATTCCGGACTCGATATCGATGCCCTCAAGGTCGTCGCCAAGGGCGTGAACTCCATGCGTTCTCCAAACCGTGGCTTCCTCGTCATCACACACTACCAGCGCCTCCTCGACTACATCAAGCCGGACCACGTCCACGTCATGGCCGACGGCCAGATCGTCAAGTCCGGTGGAGCCGAGCTCGCCCTTCAACTCGAGGAAAGCGGATACGACTTCCTCAAGCAGCCCGCTTAACCCCTTCTACCTGTCCCAGCTATGAGCACCGAAACCGCCACCGTAAAACAAGTCGCTCTTGAAAAAGACGACATTGGAAACTTTTCCTTCCCCGAGAATCACAAATACGATGCGGGTTACGGTCTCACCAAAGACACCATCGACTACATCTCGAAGGTCAAGGACGAGCCCGCCTGGGTGAACGAGTTCCGCCATAAGGCGCTCGAAATCTTCGAATCCAAGCCCATGCCCACCAACTGGGCCACGGAGGATTTGAACAACATCGATTTCGACAAAATTCGTTACTACCTCTCCGACGGTGCAACGCCAAAACGCTCATGGGACGACGTCCCTCCCGAGGTGCTGGAAACCTTCGACCGTCTCGGCGTCCCCGAGCAGGAGCGCGCCTTCCTCGCCGGTGTCGAAGCCCAATACGACTCGGAAGCAGCTTACTCCAACGTCAAGGAAGCACTCGCCGATGAAGGAGTCATCTTCGTCACCTGTTCCGAAGGACTCAAGGAGCACGAGGAAATCTTCCGCCCCTGGTTTGGAAAAGTCATCCCAACCGGTGACAACAAATTCTCCGCTCTCAACTCCGCCGTGATGTCCGGCGGTTCCTTCATCTACATTCCCAAGGGAGTAAAAGTGAAGCACCCGCTGCAGGCTTACTTCCGCATCAACTCCGAGAACTTCGGCCAGTTCGAGCGCACCCTCATCATCGCCGACGAAGGTTCCGAGGTGATGTACATGGAAGGCTGCACCGCACCGAAATTCGAAACCGCCACCCTCCACTCCGCCGTCGTGGAGCTGGTCGCCATGAAGGGCGCCAAGATTCAATACATCACCGTCCAAAACTGGTCCTCGAACGTGTTCAACCTCGTGACCAAGCGTGGCCTCGCCCACGAAGACGCCGAGATTCGGTGGATCGATTGCAACATCGGCTCACGCCTCACCATGAAGTATCCCGGCGTCGTCATGAAGGGCGAGCGCGCCCGTGGCGAAGTGATCTCCATCGCTCTCGCGAACGACGGCCAGCACCAGGACACCGGTGCCAAAATGATTCACGCCGCAAACAACACCACCTCCAACGTGGTGTCCAAATCGATCTCCGTTGGCGAAGGCCGCTCCACTTACCGTGGCCAGGTCCACATTCCCAAGCACCTCAAAGGCTGCAAGAACAACACCGAGTGCGACGCCCTCCTCATCAACCCGAAGAGCCGCACCGATACCTACCCCGCGATCACCGTCAAAGGAAACCAGCACGTCACCCAGCACGAAGCCAGCGTGAGTCAGGTCTCCGAGGAAATGCTCTTCTACATGCAGCAGCGTGGCCTCAATGAAGCCCAGGCCATGTCTCTCGCCGTCAATGGTTTCATCAACGACCTCGTCCAGGAATTCCCCATGGAATATTCTGTCGAACTCAAACGCCTCATCGACCTCGAGATGGAAGGCTCCGTCGGCTAGTCCCCTTCACTCCGCTCATTTCAATTTTTCTACAATGTCTGCAACTTTGACCGCCCCCGCTCCCGAAGCATTTGAGGCCCTCGCATGGCCGGCCCGCACGGATGAAAACTGGCGCTTTGGTTCCTGGAAGGAAGCAAACCTCGACGGCCTCGAACTCGTAGGATCCGGATCCGCCGCTGAACTTCCCGCCGGGCTGGAAGGGTTCTCCCGCCTCGTTTTCCAAAATGGTGAACTCGTTTCCGGAGACTGCGCGCAAGCTAAGATCGTATCGGAATCCTTCGGGCCCAAGTCACGCCTCGGCTCTGCCAAGCTCGCCGCTCTCCACACCGCGAAAGGAAATCACGGAGTCCGCATCTCAGCCAACGATGACCTCTCCCTCGAAATCATCCACTTCGTCTCCGGCCAAGGCCTCCTTCTCCCCAGCCTCGTCATCGACGCCGAAAACGGAGCCAGGGTCCGCGTGATCGAACGCTTCATCTCGGCAGACGATTCCGCCACCACCGTCCTCAGTGCCGCTGATGTGAATCTCGGCGAAAAAGCGGAAGTAACCTACCTCGTCACCCAGGAACTCAACCCTCAAAGCAAGCTCATCCGCCTCGCCGACTCCTGCCTCCAGGGACTCGCCAAGGCCAAGCTCGCCGTCATCCACACCGGGGCCAAGTGGGTTCGCGAAGAAACCTACTCCACCGTCGATGGCACCGATGCCCGCTCGGAAATCCTTTCCGTCGCCCTGCCCACCACCGGTCAGGAATACGACCAACGCACCTTCCAGCACCACGGTGCCCGCGACACCTACTCCGATCTCCTTTTCAAAAACACCCTCTTCGGCAAAGCAAAGACCATCTTCTCCGGCCTCATCTTTGTCGATGAAGGAGCCCACGGCACCGACGCCTATCAAACCTGCCGGAATCTCATGATGACCGACGACTGCGAGGCCAACTCCATGCCCGGTCTGGAGATCAATGCCGACGACGTCAAATGCTCCCACGGCAGCACCAGCGCCCGCGTCAGCGACGAGGAAATTTTCTACCTCCAGGCCCGCGGCATCGATGCCAAGTCCGCCCGCAATTTGGTCGCCAAAGGCTTTTCCGTCGAAGCAATCGAAAAGCTCGAAGACGAACAACTCGAAGCCCTCGCCCTCGAAGTGGTCGAGCGAAAGTTCGCCGCCATCGATTAAGTGACCTAGTCAGATTGCCGGGCGAGAAAGTCGTCCCAGTCCTTGCCTTTGACGTTCTCAACGGACCCGTTCGTCATGATCACTTCCCGGGACTCATCGTCCGTCCGGCGCCCATTGTGATCGAGAGGGATTTTATCCCAGGCCAAAGCCCGTCCCTCGTTCGACGAAAGCCCCTCCACATAATGCCAGGAACTGTGCTCCGGTAAAAGGTAGCCGTGTTCCTCAAAAAACTCCCGCGCCTCACCCAGGTCACCCGCCTTCCCCACCACCAACTCAAGATACTCGGGAGAAGCCACAAGCAGTTCGGACAACCCCAGCGCGTTTTCATTCCCTGACACCGGAAACCGCCCATCATGCGTATTGGCAAAGTGCCGCAGCTCCATTGCCAACACCTTGCTGCACCGATGCGTGCTGCCGTAAGGATACTCGTAGCGATAATAGCCATATCCGATGGCAAGAACACCAGCCAAACCCAGTAAGAGCCCGAACCAAGTTCCCTTTCTCATCGCGTTCATATATTACCCGTCGCGCGATCAAAAAGAAGGACCGTTTGCGATTTCCGTTTCCTGATCTATCTTCTTAAGTGAACGATTTAAAAGTCAGGGAGATTGTCATTCCGGCGGGAACACATTGGATGTGCACCTGCGGGAAATCAGTCAACTATCCCTACTGCGATGGAACCCATAAAAAAACAGGAGGCGCCCCCAGGAAACTGGTCCTGGAAGCACCGATCCCGGTTCCCGCCCGCCCCCCCTCCGATGACTTGTAGAAGAGAGCTACGGTTGCTAAACAATCACTCAACATCCTCCCGCTGCTTCACCACGCCGCGGAAATAGTTGTCGGTTTGGGTCACTGTCTTCCCGTTGGGCAGGCACCATTCCCGCGTGACCGTGTAAACAACGTAAGTCTTCTGACCGGGTTCCACATCGGGCATGTTCACGATGAAATCGTGAAAGCGGGTCGAGCTATCGGGATCCTGTTCCGCCGCTCCTGCCTTGAACTCTTTTTCCGTCGAACCATCGAGAAAGGTCAGCGACTGGTCCACCCACTCACCCTCGCCCTCCTCGGCATCAGGATCAGTTGAAGGAACCCAGGTCCACGCGGTGGCCGTCACAATCGTCTTCTTCATCTGACCATGAATCTTGCCCGAATGAATCGCCTGAAACTGATCCACCCCCTCATCAATCAGGGTGAACTTGTCCAGTTTGCTGGCTTCATCATAAAGCGCACAAACCGCCTTGTTGTAGGCCCTCTTGGCCTCTTCGATTTCTCCCGCCTGCAAATGCACCCGGATCGCGTTGATGATAAGCATGATGGAATTCAGCCCCCGGTTCACTTGCTTGAAGGTCCCATCCACAAAGCTCTTCCCGATGACATGGGTAAGCAGCCGCTCCCAAAGCCCGTTCGCCCCCTCGGAGGCGAGTTTAAGCAGGAGGGTTTTCAAAATGATGCTTCCCCCACCGGCCGCCTGGTTTGCACCACTCGTTGAATTCAACGCATTCCGGATGTCGCGGATCACTTTGTCACAGATAATCGCATCAAAGGCATCCCGGTCGTCGGCCGAAAATTCCTTGGTCTCGGGATCCTGCAATGCACAAAGCTCTTCGAGATGCTTCACGAGATTGTCGTGGAGCTGCTGAATCTCGTCCTTCTGCGCATTGTTCAGCTTCTCATTGTAGGTCATTTCCCACCACAGAAGGTAACGCAGGTATTCAATCGCATGCTTGATCATCTCCATCGCCTCCACCTCATCGGTCTCGGGAAGCCCACCCTTTCTCCCTTCCATCAGGGATCGAATCACTTTCTGGAATTCGGAGCCGTAGTTTCTCTGATAGTGAATCTTGGCAAATTCATAGATCAGTTCCACCGTCCGCAGTTCCTTGATAAGGGCATTGCGTTCCTGATCATTCTGCGCCGCTTTGAGAAGCCGTCCCGTCCGCTCGACCGTATTAAAAAACGGAGCCAGCGCGTTCTCGGGGCAATCTTCTTTGGCCGCTTGGGCATTGGAACGACCCATGCGGTTCCCAAAGAATCCGTCTCCATTGTTGTCACCTGGAACCACTTTTCCAAACTGCTTCGGAGCCGGTTGCCCGTTTTGTGGCACTGGAAAAGGAATCCAATATTGGCCGGGAAATTCTTCGAACGGAAAAAGTCCCGGAGGGCAGAGCCAGCTCTCTGCAGTGAGGTCCTGTGAAAAAAGCCCTTTGTATTCCATTCCCGGAGGTCCTTCCCAGACGAGAATAGGCTGCGGCAATGGATTTCCGGGACCGGGGGGAAGAATCTGGGGAGGGCTAAAAAAGGCGTTCCCCAATGGATCAAGCGGATCGGGAGGAAGCACGAAATCGATGATCAGAATGGGAGAAACAAAAGGATCGTCGGTCAGCAGAAAGGGCTCCGTGAGCTTAAAAAATGGCTCTTGCTCCGGTAGACTCCGCACCCCCATTTCCCCCACGGGAATGTGGAAGGGCAAACCTTCGTTGAATTGATTGAGATCACGAAAATTGGGTCCCCTTAGAACATTGGGAGGACCAGAAGGGAGCTCAATGAGAAGCCCGTTGTTAGCATCAGGATCATCCACCCACGCCTGCACAATAGGTTGAATATCCAGAAATGACGGAGGGAGCGGGAGAGGCTCCATCAAGAAGGGAAACCCTTCGTCCGGAAACGAAACTCCATCCCCCGCAATCGGCCCGCAATCATCCCAGGTCACCGTATGAGGATCCCAGGGGAAAAGAAGTTCGGCCACCCGGATGTCACCACCCGTGGTATCAAAGGGGAGAATCAGCTGGGCATCGGTGATGATCGCCCCGGGAGGAATCTGCCAAACCCCGGGCCCCACAATATGATCAAAATGAAGGAGAATCTGGGTCTGGTCCCCTCCACCAGGGGGAAGGAGCGGCATCAGGGGCGGCGCCCCATCATCCCCGAAGTTGGTCGTCGGATTCGCTTGATCAAGGAGGGCATGGTGCAGGTCTTCATAAACAAGCTCCATCGAATAGCCGTTACGGCGAATTTCCGCGCCCTCTTGGAGGACGAGTGTTTGGTCGGCGAGACAGCTCCCGACGATGAGGAATGATACAAGTGTCTTCATGGCATTGAGGTAGGGGGAGTCCCGGGGACTCGTTCTTCTGCCTCCTCAATCGCACTCCACAGGGAGCAATGTCATAAATCCCCGAAATGTTCACCCCACCCCCGGTGCTCGCCCCCCTTTCAGCGGCACCAACCCGTCCACCGGGCTCCGGAAATGCCCCGTGATCAATCCTTCCGCAAGGTTGCCAACCACACATCGAGATTCTTTGTCCACCCGGTAGCCGCATCCCGGCCCTTCTGCCCATAGCCATGCCCCCCGCTCGGGAACACCTGACCCGTAACCGGAATTCCCAACTCGGCGCAACGCGCGGCATAGTCCATCGCGTTCTTCAAGGGAACAGCCCGGTCATCCGACGAGTGAACAAAATAAAGCGGCGGACATTCTTTGGTCAGCCGATTGGTCGTATTGAATTTGGCCGCCTCTTCATCTGAAACATCCTTACCAAGAAGGTTTCTCTGCGAACCGCCGTGGCCATACTTGGTGCCCATCGCAATCACCGGGTAACCCAGAATCTGAAAGTCCGGACGACAACTCAACGCATCAATGGCATCACCAGTTTCCGCTTCAAACTTGTCGTTAAACATCGTGGCACAGCAAGAGGCCAAATGCCCCCCCGCCGAAAACCCCATGATGCCAATCTTGTTTGGATCAACCTTCCACTCTTCGGCATGAGCGCGGGCAGTCCGAATCGCACGGCGGGCATCGAGAAGAGGAACAGGAAACCGGTAGCCAAGCTCCTCCTTCCCCACACGATACTTCACCACCACAATGGTGATGTCTTGCGAAAGACCCCAGGCCGCAATGTCAGTCCCTTCGTTTTCCCCGGAAACAATCCCATACCCTCCTCCGGGAAGCACCACGATGCACTGGCCATTCGGTTCCTCGGGCTGGTACAGCATGTATTGCGGAACCTCGATGTTTCGGTAACGAAGGCCCTCTCCGGTCTCCTCCGTTCCTGCCGGAGGGCGCGGTGCTCCGGGAGCATCCCCTGACCACAACGGCTTCCACTCTTGGGCAAACAAAGACGAAGACAGGGCCAGAATCAGCGGTAAAAATTTCATCTCTGCAGGCTAGCGTTCCCTTTCTTCGGGAGAAGTCAGAAAATAACAAAACGGGGCCGGGGGGGAAACCATCCCACTATCTTGCAAGAAATCACCGGCTCACGAAGTTACCATAAAGTGGTTATGAAGCTCGCCCTTGTCATTCTCCTCCAAACAACCGTCTGGATCAGCGCCGCCCCATCAACAATCTGGGTGGAAGGTGAATCCTCTGCCGATCAGACGATCCAGAAGAACGGTTGGTACTCCAGCGTCAAAAAGGACGAACTTTCCGACGGGGGACTTCTCGCCCATTGGGGTGACCGGCCGGGGCAGGCGCAATACAAGGTCACCATCCCCGGGACCGGCACATACACCCTGTGGCTTCGCGCAAACACGGTGGGCTCAAAAATTGAAATCCGTTTTGACGGAGACCGGTGGAAAGAAATCAATCCAAAGGGAAACAGTCACGAAAACATCAATATTGCCTCAGACAACAAGCCCGACCTCCGCTTCCTTTCCTGGATCAATGCCGGCACCACCAACTTGAAAGCCGGAGTGTCCGGTTTATCCGTCCGCTTCACTTCGGATAACCACAACCATGGCATGCTCGACTGCTTCTGTCTCACCACCGATCCATCATGGAAACCTTCCCGCACCCTGAAACCCGGTGAAAAACCACCCCATTGGCCGACTCCACGGATCGATGACTCCAACCTCCAACACTGGATTCAATTCGTCCGTCCGGCACCGGAAGAACTGGGATGGCGGCAAATCCGCTGGCACAGCAGCCTGTCGGAGGCCGCCAAGGAAGCCGAACAATTGCAGCGCCCCATTCTCCTCTGGGCCATGAATGGCCACCCCTGCGGCGAAACCTGAAACAACGGCGTCATCGGACGCCGTGAGATCTGGTCAGATCGCCAAATTCAAAACATTGCCTCGGAGTTCGTCTGCGTCATCGAAGAAACCTTTTTCCTCTATCCCCCCGAATGGATGAAAAACCCACCCAATCCCGCGGCCACCAACCTCTTCAAAACATACGTCTCCCAGGCCCCGGAAGGAACTTTCCCACGAGAAACCTCAACCTATCAGGGACTCTACTGCATGATGCCAGACGGAAGCTACCTTTCCGGAAAATTTGCACGACAGTCAAACGCCGTTGCCCGGGACACCTTAAACAATGGCCTGGAGAAGTGGTCACAAATCACCCGTAAAAACCGCTTAAAACCCAAGTCCGTTCCATCCAACCCCCTGGCCATTTATGGCGGAAAAGAGCTGACCAAAGGAGGCCTCAAACTCGAGGTGGCATACCGAGATCTCCCACGTGCCCACATCGAGCGCCCCGGGGACGCCCAATTCCCCAACCCCTACAATCTGGGATGGTACGACTTCACCCCCGCCGAGGCCAAAAGCTTCCTGACCACCGGCAAAGAAAAGGCGGCAATCCCCGACGCCATTTTCACAAAACTCGCACGCACCCACCTGAAGGATGCCGTCCGCGGCCAAATGAACGATTGGGAAATAGGCTCCACCAAAAACGGCAAGCTCTTCACCCGACTCATCGAAAATAAGGACGGCCTGCAAACTTTTGAACTCTCGGGATCCGCCGAAATGGCCGCCAATGGGCGCACCTTCTCACCAACATTGCATGGCACCGCCACCTACAATACCAGACTCGGAGAGTTCACCGATTTCCGGCTCCTCGCCCTTGGTCAACGAAGCGGCAAGGGCCCGGCCAACGGTCGGTCAACCGACCCCGGACCGGCTCCCATGGCCGTGGCCTTTTCTCTCTATCAGCCTTAGAGGCCGTGATACTCCTGAACGGAGGTCACCGTCAGCTCCTGAGTCTGCAGGGAACGAATCGCTTTCACACTCGCTTCCGCCGCACTGAGATTGGTGCAATGACTGATCTTGTGCTGCACCGCACCGGAGCGAATCTTGACCTCGTCCTCGCGGGCTTCGTGACCGCTTGGCGTGTTGATGATGAAATCAATGTCTCCATTTTTCATCATATCAATCACGTTCGGACGCTTCTGCTCGGCCAACTTATAAAGCCGGCTCACCGTGATCCCCTCCGCCTTGAGGCGCTTATAGGTTCCTCCGGTGGCATGAATCTTAAAGCCCAGATCAGCAAGGTCCCGGGCAACCGGAACCGCACGATCCTTATCGCGATCATTCACCGAGAAAAAGACGTTCCCTTGGGTGGGAAGAGGATTAAAGGCACTGATCTGCGATTTGGCATAAGCCATCCCGAGATCCTTGTCGGCTCCCATCACCTCTCCGGTCGATTTCATCTCAGGCCCCAACACGATGTCGATCCCTGGGAATCGTCCCCAGGGAAAGACCGCTTCCTTCACGCAGAAATGCCCCGGCAAAACTTCCTCGGTGAAGCCCAGATCGACCAATTTTTCACCCACCATGATCTTGGCGGCGAGCTTCGCAAGAGGCACCCCGATCGACTTCGAAACAAACGGCACCGTCCGCGAAGCCCGCGGGTTCACCTCGATCACGTAAAGCTCATCATCCTTCACCGCGAACTGAATGTTCATCAAGCCCTTCACTTCCAGCTCCTTCGCAAGCGCTTTGGCCCCGGCCAAAATCTCAGCCAGAATCTTCTCACTCAAGCTGAAGCTCGGAATCACACAAGCCGAGTCACCCGAGTGAATCCCCGCTTGCTCAATGTGCTCCATGATCGCTCCCACCACGCTCGTCTCGCCATCGGAAATACAATCCACATCCACTTCCGTGGCGTTCTCCAAAAAGCGGTCCACCAGAATCGGACGATCCGGCGCCACATCCGCAGCATTCCGGATATAATGTCGAAGCTCGTCATCGTTGTAGACAATCATCATCCCACGACCACCCAACACAAACGAGGGGCGCACCAGCACCGGATAGCCGATGCGATCCGCAATCGCCACCGCTTCATCTTCCGAAACCGCCGTTCCCGCTTCCGCTTGCTTGAGCCCAATCCGGTCCAGCAATGCGGAGAAATGCTTCCGGTCTTCCGCCAGTTCAATCGACTTCGGTGACGTCCCGATAATCGGCACCCCGTGGCGCTCCAGGTCGGCGGCGAGATTCAGCGGAGTCTGCCCGCCGAACTGCACAATCACCCCGTCCGGCTTCTCCTGATCACAAATATTCAACACGTCCTCCAACGTGAGCGGCTCAAAGTACAGCTTGTCCGAGGTGTCATAATCCGTCGACACCGTCTCGGGATTCGAGTTCACCATCACCGACTCATAACCCAATTCGCGGAGCGCAAACGACGCGTGCACACAGCAGTAATCAAACTCAATCCCCTGACCAATCCGGTTCGGTCCTCCGCCCAAAATCACGATCTTTTTCTGATCCGTCTCGCGAGCTTCGTTCTCATCCCCGTAGGTCGAGTAGTAATAGGGCGTCGCCGCCTCAAATTCCGCCGCACAGGTATCCACCAGGCGATACGTCGGAATAATTCCCGCCGCCTTCCGCTCCGCCCGCACCTCATCTTCGGAGATTCCCCGGGCATGCCCAATCTGCCGATCCGAGAAGCCCAGCTTCTTCGCCCGGCGCAAATCGAGGTTCGCCAGATCATTCCCCTCTTCCACAATCACCCGCATGTTCTCCAGGAACCACGGATCAATCTGGGTCGCGTCAAAAATCTCCTCAATCGTCCAGCCCTGCTCAAACGCCACCTTCAACCAGAATATCCGCTCCGCATTCGGCACATGCAGCTTCCGCTCCACATCCTCCCGTGTCGCCACCGGATCCTTCCCGTCAAAACCAAACCCAAATCGACCCGTCTCCAGCGACCGCAACGCCTTCTGCAACGACTCCTTAAAGGTCCGTCCAATCGACATCGCCTCGCCCACCGCCTTCATCGATGTCGTCAGCACCGGATCCGCCGTCGGGAATTTCTCAAAAGTAAACCGTGGCACCTTGGTCACCACATAATCAATCGTCGGCTCAAAGGACGCCGGAGTCTCCCGCGTAATGTCATTCGGCAGCTCATCCAGCGTGTAGCCCACCGCCAGCTTCGCCGCGATCTTCGCAATCGGGAATCCCGTCGCCTTGGATGCCAGCGCCGAAGAACGACTCACCCGCGGGTTCATCTCAATCACAATGCAACGCCCCGTCTTGGGATCGACCGAAAACTGAATATTGGACCCCCCCGTCTCCACCCCGATCTCACGAATCACCGCAAAGGACGCATCCCGCATAATTTGATATTCGCGATCCGAAAGCGTCTGCGCCGGAGCCACCGTGATCGAGTCGCCCGTATGCACTCCCATCGGATCAAGGTTCTCAATTGAACAAATCACCACGCAGTTGTCCGCATGGTCCCGCATCACCTCCATTTCATATTCCTTCCAACCCAAAAGGCACTCTTCCACGAGCACTTCCGTCGTCGGCGAAAGGTCGAGACCACGGGTCACGATCGTCTCAAATTCCTCCTTGTTGTAGGCGATTCCCCCTCCGGTGCCTCCCAGCGTAAATGCCGGCCGAATCACCAAAGGCATCGTCCCAATATCCTTCGCAATCGCCTTGGCCTCCTCCATCGAGTGCGCCACTCCCGAGATCGGCAAATCCAGCCCGATCTTGATCATCGCATCCTTGAATCGCTGACGATTCTCCCCCTTGTCAATCGCGTCCGCATTCGCACCGATCATCCGCACCCCATACTTATCAAGGGTTCCCGATTCAAAAAGCTCCATCGACACATTCAGCGCCGTCTGACCCCCAAGCGTTGGCAACAGCGCATCAGGCTTTTCCTTGATAATGATTTTTTCGATCACCTCAGGCGTAATCGGCTCAATATAAGTCCGTTCCGCAAATTCCGGGTCGGTCATGATCGTCGCCGGATTGGAGTTCACCAAAATGACCTCGTATCCCTCTTCCCGTAACGCCTTGCACGCTTGGGTCCCTGAGTAATCAAACTCACAACCTTGTCCAATTACGATTGGGCCGGCTCCGACCACGAGTATTTTTTTGATGCTGGTGTCCTTCGGCATAAGGTCTGTCTAAAACTTCGTGTATCTGACAAGACCACCCCATTTTGTAAAGCGTCATCGGCCTTTCTCTCCGATCCTTCGCTTATATTAAACGAAACACCCCAAAAAGCAGCCCAAACGCTCTGGGGAAATGTCCCAATTTCCCTTCATTCGCAGCCTTCACGATTCGCCCGACTATCTCGCAAACATCCGAACCGCCTCCTCGCGCTTCAACGGATTGGTAAACCACCTTCCCGCCAAGGGAGGAGCCAAATGAAACAGCTGATGGTCGTCCGCCAGTTGCACCACTTGCAAATCCTCAAGCAATTCCGGCACCCCCAACCGGCCCCGGTAAATCGCCCCCACATTGAAATCCCCATCCAACAAAATGGCCATCGGCACCGAACTCCTCGGCGTCCGGTCAAAAAGCCTCTTCTGAAACCCGAAGATGTCCTGTAACGACCGCTCCTCAATAAACCCCCAAAGGTAAGGCCACTTCGCCTCATCCATCATCGAATACGCCGCCGACAAATCAGCCGTCGGGCCCGCCATCCCGTCCACCGAAAGCCCCACAACCTGCAGGCCGACCTTCCCCAATTCCTGCTTCGCCTTGCCGAGACTTTTTAACTCGGCCTCACAATGCGAACAGCCCGCCGACCACAACACCACCAAGGTCGGCCTTCCACTCTGTTGCAGAACCGACGGCTTCGCCGCCATGTTGCGATAAGCAATCTTGGGCATCGGCAAACGGGCCGGCAGAAGAATCCGCGCCGCTCCCGAATCCTTCCGGGGCACAAGATCCTCCTCCTTTAGCACCAGCGGCGTCACCCGCTTCACCTTGGAAGCCCACTCCATCGCTTCTCCACTTCCCTGCTTCAGCAAAAAACGCCCACCCCGCCGAACGCCCGCAAAACGCTCCCGCTCCCCTCCGGGCCACAGCACTTCCGCCCCCCTCACTTCGTCCTCGTCTCCCAAACCAAAATGCAACCACTTGCTGGATTGCGACAGAAACAAATCCCCCGCCCGCACCGATCTCACCAAACGCCGACCTTCACCCAACCCTAACAATTCCACCACCGCGCCAATCCCATCGCGATTCGCACCCACTCCCTCCAGCCGCAACGCAACCGATTCATTCCCCTCGCTCTGATTGAGCATCACCCGCAAGCGTGGAGCCGTCCGATTCCGATACCACAAATCCAAATCCCCATCCTGATCCCAGTCCACCAACGCCAACCCCCGTCCATCATCCGCGTGATCCAAGCCACTCAATCCGGACACCTCGGCAAACGCCCCCCCTCCTTCATTCAGGAAAAAACGATTCCGCTCTCCCCCGCTCCACGAATGCCCGTCGCGCACCAACTCCATCAAATCACCCCACCCCTGCGCGTAAATCCCGACCTGTTCCTGCTGCGAAACATCCACGGGAGAAGGCGACACGACCTGCCGCCAAAAGAAACTTCACAAGTCATCATCACGCGTGTTCGTCAGATAACCATTGGCCACCACCAGGTCCTGCCAGCCATCATTGTTCAAATCCGCAAACGCCGAGCTCCAGGCCCACCCGCCTCCCGTCACTCCCGCCGCCAAACTGTCATCCCGAAAGCCCATCCCCTTTCCCGCAAACAAACTATTCCCGCGCGCCATCCGCTGCAGCCCGTCCTCAAAATTCCGCTGACCGCCCACCCGACTTCCGGCTGCCGAAAACATATTCCCCACGTAAAGATCCGCCGCCCCGTCCCGATTAAAATCACCCCACGAAACCGACATCCCCGCCGCCATATCCTCAACCCCCGCTTCCTCCGCCACGTTCGTAAAACGCCCCCCGTCATTGCGATAAAAACAGTTCCGCCCAAAATCATTCGCCACATAAAGATCCGGATCCCCGTCCCGATCCACATCCTCCCACGACGCCGCAAAGCTCCACCGCGTGTTGTCCGCATCCAGCCCCGCCCGCGCCGTCACGTCCCCAAAACGAAACCCGCCCAGGTTCGCCAACAGAACATTGCGCCCCCCGTTCTCGGCATCATTGAATGGAATCGGCGACCTCGCCTCAAACCCCCGCTTCCCCGCACCCGACTCATCCGCCGCTCCATAAACACACGCGTAAATGTCCAGATCCCCGTCACTGTCAAAGTCCGCCGCACTCAGCGAAAAAGGATAAGGCGCCCCGGGGAATCCTCCTCGCAGCACAAACTTCTCCCCTCCCTCGTTTTCCGCAAAGGCGATCATCGCAATCGTCGCCACCACTAAATCCTGATCCCCGTCGTTGTCCAAATCCACCAGCAGCGCCCCGCGTGAATCCTCCAGCCAATCCACCCCCCAAGCCGCTGCCACTTCCCGCGCCGTCCCGTCCGCTTGCTGCACGTAGAGCTGATTCGGCAGGCTCCCCCCGTCACAAACATACACATCCTCCAGCCCATCCCCATTCACATCCCCCACCGCAATCCCATGATGCCCCGTCATCGACAAATCCCCGATCCGCGTAATGCGCTGCGCCCAAAATTCCATCCCCCGCATCACTTGCAGCTGAAATCGCGAAGAGTCTCCCAACACCGCACACGTCACATCGGCAAACCGCGGCCCCTCGTAACGCAACGTCTTCTTCTCCAACGCCCGAACGCCCAGCAAAGTCAACGGACGCCCCCCCAACCACTCACAAATCCAAATCGCGGAATGCTCAAAGTCCTCACCCTCGGACTCCACCTTCACCCGCGTGGTCCAGCGACCCTCCCCTCGATCAACATCGACAATTTTCACCTGCACCTCACCCAACAAACGTCGCAGCTCCAGCAACTCCCCCGCCGTCGTCACCACCCCGGCCTCATCCCCGGGGCCCAGCCCATCAGCCCGAAAACCCTCCGCCAAAAACCCGGCCACGTCCGTCTCATCCGCCGCCCGCAACAAGCCCTTCAGCCGCGTCAACGCCTCATCCGCCACCACTTCCTCTTCCCATCCCTCGCCGGGAACCGACGTCAACCCCGACCCCGCTTCGCCCACCTCAACCCTCGTCACGCTCCCCTCCTTCTTCCCCGTTGCCGGCAGCCGATCACTCCGCTCCATCTCCTTCAACCTCAACGGAATCAGCTCATCCCGCACCTCAAGATCCTGCCCCAAACAAACCGCCAAGCCCAACCCGCCCAGACAAGCCATCGCGGCGCTCTGGAATCGATTCTGCCAGCGACCAATCACCATTTCACAACATAGAATCTCCCCTCCCCCCACAAGCGAAAAACCAGACGCCCCCTCCCCATTTTCACAAAATGTGACATTGCCCGCAGCAAACCGCGATCAGGAGAGTAAGCCCATGAAACCACTCCTCATCCTCACGTCCTGCCTCCTCATCCTCTCCCACTGCGCCCTCGCCCAATCCCGCGGACTCTGGTTCTGGGGAACCACCACCCTCCCCGATGCCACCGATAGCCCCTACGGCTCCGCCTACGTCGTCGGCGATCCCGTTCTCGAAGACGAAAGCGTCAATTTCTTCAACGATCACAGCGTCACACGCATCTACGGCTCCTACCAAAACCGACCCGTCTCCGAGCCCGGAGTCATCGCCGACTGGAACGCCAAGCTCGACGCCGCAAGCATCGAATCCCAAATCCTCTTCGATGGCTACCAGGTCAACGACCCCATCTGGATCGCCAACCTCCTCAATAAAATCACCAACCGCGTCATCACTTTCAACTCCGCCCCCGGCCGACTCGACTCCGAAAAATTCGACGCCGTCCACCTCGACCTCGAACCCCAGGGACTCGGCGTCTGGGACTCCGGCACCCCCGCCGACAAACGCCTCCTCCTCGACGACCTCTACCAGGCCTACCTCAGCGTCCGCAACCACCTCGACACCGCCGGCTTCACCGACATGCCCATCTACGCCGACCTCCCCTTCTTCTTCGACAAACTCCCCTGGGACGGCGGCTCCGTCGGCTGGTCCGGCATCCTCGACCGCGACCAATGGTTCTTCGATGTCTATAATCTCGTCGACGGCGTCTCCCTCATGACCTTTTCAAAAACCACCTTCGCCAGCATCGATGCCGCTATCGACTACGAACGCACCTGGTTCCCCGGCGTCGCCCGCCTCGGCCTCCAGCCCAAAGTCGGCCTCGGCTCCACCTGGCTCAACCTCTCCGTCTTCAACTCCCGCATGCTCCAGTGCGAAGCCAACTACGGCCCCACCGGATCCACCGATATCGAAAACTACGGCCTCTGGCGCTACGCCATCGAAAACCCCGGCTACTACCTCGAGGTCGATGAAGTCGTCGTCATCGATCCCCCCGTCATCACCACCGGCACCGGAGCCATCCACATCTTCGCCGACCCCGGCTTCCGCTACCTCATCCACACCTCCCCCGATCTCAGAACCTGGACCGAATACCGCACCGTCCGCACCCAATCCACCCACCCCGAAAAAATAACTGTCCCTTATCAGGCAAAAAACTCATCATGCTTTTTCCAGGTCGAGATCATCTACGACCAGAGCAGCCTCAACCGCTAGCTCGCCCCCCTCTCCTTGCCCCGCAGGCAATCCAGAATAAAGCCCGCGCTGTTCCGACAGCGCGGGTTTTTTCCATCCCCCAATTCGCAAATGAGCTGAAGGCTCAAGAGAACAAAGCCTGGGACTTCAGTCCCAGGAACCACCCGTCTGCCCGAAGACGCACTTCTCAGATCATCGCTTCGCGATGATTACCCCAGCGGCACCGCCTCAGCCGCCGCAAGCACCTCCTCATCCAGATAAGCCTCCTCCACAATCTCCTGACACCACGGATTCGTCTTCCCCAGATACTGCAACACCCGCACCACCATCACCTGCTGAAGCGGCTGGTCTGTCCAAATCAACTCTCCCAAATGCCGCCACTCATCCGCTTGAAAAAGCGACGGCTTCTCCAGCGCCGCGATCACCTCATCGCTCAGCATGAGACACCGCTCAAAATCCGGCTCCTTCGGCACCGGCGGCACTTCATAAATCCGCAACGGCACGCCTGACTTCAGGCTCAGCTCACACGTCGATTTCGCCCGCCGCGCCAAATCCTTTCCAAAGGAATTCAGCAGCGCCAGACGCTCCTGGTTTTCGTTAAACCCCTTCGCCATGATTTAAAAAGGCGACCTACCTCTGCAAGGGAGCCAACTCAATGGTCACCCGGCGATTCTGCGCCCGCCCCGACTCACTGTTATTACTTGCGATCGGCTGGCTATACCCTTGGCCGGACACCTGCATCCGGCGGCCATCCACCCGCTGCTGCGCCAAATAACTCGCCACATTCGATGCCCGCGTTGCCGAAAGCCGCTGATTGTAGCTGTATCCACCCACATTGTCAGTGTGACCCGTAATCGCCACCGAACTGTCACGATAACGATAAAGCACCTTCGCCACCGAGTTCAGCACCGGGAAAAAATCAGGACTAATCCGGGCTTCTCCCGTAGGAAACGTGATATCACTCGGCATATTCAACACGATCCGGTCGCCATTACGACTCACCCCCACTCCCGTGCTCGCCAACTCCTGACGAAGCTCGGCCTCCTGCCGATCCATGTAATTTCCATACGCTCCACCCGCCAACGCCCCGATCGCCGCGCCACGCACCGCCTTCTGACGGCTGTCATTTCCCCCATCACCACTCAACGCACCCACCCCGGCACCCAAAAGCCCGCCCAACACCGCTCCGGTCGTCGTCTTGGACGCACCCGGCACACCGGTATAAGGGTCAGTCGTCTGACAGGAGGTCACAGCCAGGGCACACACAAGGGAAAGAATCGGAAGTTTCACGTCCCCAGTTTACCGGCGATCACCCAAAATGCAAAAAAGGATTTCAACCAGACCCCAATCCCACTCAAAATAATTTTTTCCTAAAATCCCTCTTCACGCCTCACCTCTCAGGAACATCTCCTTAGAAACACCCCATGACCTCCGATCCTTCCAACGACCACGGCGCCGAGTTCAGCCGACTCCTCGTGGCCAACCAAAAACGCATCCTCGGGTTCATCTACACCCTCGTTCAGGATCGTAACGCTGCCGAGGATGTCCTTCAGGACGTCTCCGCCATCCTTTGGAAAAAATTCGATCAATTTGAACGCGGCACCGACTTCGCCGCCTGGGCCATGTGCGTCGCCCGCTTCACCGTCCTCAACTGGCGCCGTAAAAAACAAAAACTTCCCATCGCGCTCGAGGACGACACCCTCGAATTCCTCGCCGACCAGGCCGTCGCCGAACTCTCCTGCCCCGAGGACGACCGCCAAGCCGCCCTCCAGGAGTGCCTCCGCCGCCTCCCCTCCAATCAACTCGACCTCATCCGCTCCCGCTACATGCAAGACCGTGATGTCACCGAGATCGCCTCCACCGAAAAACGGAGCGTCCGCTCCATCTATCTCCGCCTCGAAAAAATCCACACCGCCCTCCTCGACTGCATCGAGAGCAAGCGCTGGCAACACCCCCTGGAAAGAGAAGGTTCCCAATGAAATCCCGTATCGACCAACTCGCCGACCTCACCCGTCGCGACGCTCTCACCGCTGACGACCAGCAAGAGCTCAACGCCCTCCTCAAGCGTGACCCCGAAGCACGCCAACGCTTCGTCGGACACCTCCTCCTGGAGCACGACCTCCGGGAACTCAACGAACTCCCCCACGACAAACCGGCCAACATCACCCGCTTCCTCATCCCCGCCCTCATCGGACTCGCCGCCGCCATCACCCTCCTTGCCTCATTCTTCTGGAAGGCCGACGTCACCCCACCCGCAATCACCGACACCCCCGGGGAAGAACCCTTCCTCACCAGCGTCGCCGTCGTCCGCCGCGTCTCCGATCTCGGGGACCAATCCACCACCCTCCGCTCCGGCCAGGTCATCCAACCCGGCACCATCGAGGTCTCCTCCGGACTCCTCCAGCTCGATCTTCACAACGGCGTCTCTCTTGTCGTCGAAGCCCCCGCCCAATTCGACATCATCTCCTCGGACCTCATCCACCTCGCCCACGGAAAAATCCGCGCCCAGGTCCCCCCACCCGCACAAGGCTTCCGCATCGAAACCACATCCTTCGACATCGTCGACCTCGGAACCGAGTTCGCCATCTCGCTCGACTCCAATGGCAAAGGCGAACTCCACGTCATCGATGGCGAGGTCGAACTCTACCAGAAAACCTCCCCCAACAAAGCCGCCCAACTCCTCACCGCAGGACACGGCGTCGGCCTCGACCACACCGGAAAACAAACCAAAATCCAGGTCAATCCCGCAAATTTCGCCGACTCCAAAACCCTCCTCGAAGGCAGCCAACGCCAGCGCCTCCGCTGGCAAACCCACTTCACCGCCCTCGCCAAAGACCCGGACACCGTCGCCCTCTACGACTTCCAGCCCCTCAACGGCGCCCTCCCCAACCTCGCCACCAACGCCGCCCCGGACTCCCAGGGAATCATCATCGGCTGCTCCTCCGTCCAGGGCCGCTGGCCCGACAAAACCGCCCTCTCCTTCAGCAACCCCTCCCACCGCGTCCGCACCAAAATCCCCGGCACCTTTGACACCCTCACCTTCGCCACCTGGATCAAAGTGGAATCCCTCTCCCACGTTTCAATCCCTCTCATCCAATCCCAGCGCACCGATGGCCGCAGCCTCACCTGGGACCTTCGTAAGAAAGGACAACTCACCCAGGCCCTCGCCTTCTTCAGCGACGTCGTCGGCGGTGCCGGCCACCAGGACCAAACCTACAAATACCTCTCCGCCAACCCCGCTCTCAGCGACTCCCAATTCGGCACCTGGATCCACCTCGCCGTCACCATCGATAATCACAACAAGCAACTCGTCCACTACGTCAATGGACAGATTCTCCAAACCCTACCCATCAACACCCCCCACCCGCTCGTGATCGGCATCGCCGATCTCGGCAACTGGCCGTCCCGCGATTGGGCCAAAGGAACCAAATGGGAAATCCGTCACCTCATCGGAAGCATGGGCGAGTTCCTCATCAGCCAACGCGTCTTCTCCCCCCGCGACATCCGCCGCCTCCACGCCGCCGGAAGCCCCGAGTAACTCCCTCAAAATGACCCGCCGTCTCACCCTCCTCACCCTCTTCATCGGCAGCCTCCACGCTCAGGTCGAACAACCTGACCGCGTCGCCACCATGCCCGATAAGCATCAGGAGATTCTCGAGTTCTACTGCTACGAATGTCACGACTCCGCCGAGGCCGAGGGCGGACTCAACATGGAAGAACTCTCCTTCCACATCAGCAAGGACATCCCCACCGCCGAGCGCTGGCAGAAAATTCTCAACGCCATGAACTCCGGCGAAATGCCGCCCAAGAAAAAGGACCAACTCACCGATCAGGAAAAGACCGTCTTCCTCGATGACCTCTCCAACCAAATGGTCCTCGCCCGCCAAATCCTCAGCGACAACGGAGGCCAAATCACCCTCCGCCGTCTCAACCGCCGCGAATACCTCAACACCGTCGAGGACCTCCTCGGCGTCCGCCCCGATGCCTCCACCCTCCCCAGCGATGCCGGATCCGGATTCGACACCTCCGGAGCCGACCTCTTCTTCTCCAGCGACCAACTCGAACAATACCTCGCCGTCGCCCGTGACACCCTCGAGCTCTCCTTCTTCGGCAAGCCCCCATCAACGCCCAAAACCACCCGCGTCCAACCCGAGGCCGACGTCACCAAACAATACACCGACTACCTCGCTAAGCTCGAAGACGTAAAATCCCGCGCCCAAAAACTCATCGCCGACCCCTCCCTCGACGCCAAAAAACTCGGCTTCATCGACCTCTACCAAGCCAAGCGGCAGCTCAATTCCTACAAGGACTACTCCCCCCAGCTCATCGAATACCTCAACCGCCCCGAGACCAAAACCGGAGCCACCCTCATCCTCACCATCAAAGGAGGAGGCCCAACCCGCGTCAAGGTCGCCTCCCTTGGCCCCCAGGAAGGAGGCACCTACACCATCCGCGCCCGCGCCGCCGCCTACACCGAAGCACCCCTCCGCCTCCAATACCTCGAACTCACCGGCCGGGAAGGCCAAAATGCCGAACGCCTCGGATGGCAAAAAATCACCGGCTCCCTCGAAAACCCCTCGGAAGTCGGCTTCACCTTCACCCACCCCACCGGATCCAAAAGAACCTACTACCTCCACCAACGCACCCACCAGGACCGCGGCGATAAAAACCTCTGGGCCGAATACCGCCAAAAAAATGGCCTCGGCACCCCTCCCGGAGTCTGGGTCGACTGGGCCGAAATCACCGGCCCCCAACCCAATCCCGACTTCGGAAAACAAACCGCCCAAATCTTCTTCGAACAACCGACCGACCTCAGCGAAGAACAATACGCCCGCGAAATCCTCCGCCGCTTCGCCACCCGCGCCTTCCGCGGAGAAGAACCCACCACCGAATTTCTCGACAAGCTCCTCGCCCAATATCAAGCCAACCGGGAGAACGGCGAAACCCTCAAAAGAGCCATGGTCGGACCCATGTCCATCATCCTCGCCTCACCCGGTTTCATCTACATGGTCGAGTCCTCCGGCAGCGAAGCCCTCACTGACCGCGAACTCGCCATCCGCCTCTCCTACTTCCTCTGGTCCACCGCCCCCGACACCGAACTCCTCGCCCAAAACCTCTCCGACCCCGTCACCCTCCGCGCCCAAACCGAACGCCTCCTCCGCGACCCCCGCGCCGACCGCTTCATCCGCGGCTTCACCTACCAATGGCTCCAGATGGAACGCCTCGAAATGTTCCAATTCGACGCCCGCAAATACGAGGACTTCGATAACGCCACCCGCGAATCCGCCGGCGAAGAAATCTACGCCACCATCCACGCCCTCTTCAAAGAGCGCCTCCCCCTCCACAACCTCCTCAAGTCGGACTTCATCATCATCAACGACGCCCTCGCCGACTTCTACGGCATCCCCGCCATCGAAGGCTCCCACTTCCGAAAAGTCGCCCTCCCGCAAAATGACAAACGCGGCGGCCTCCTCGGCACCGTCGCCGTCCTCGCCATGGGATCCGATGGCCTCCGCTCCTCACCCGTCGAGCGCGGCGCCTGGGTCCTCCGCCACCTCCTCAACAACCCGCCTCCTCCTGCCCCTCCCAACGTCCCCCAACTCGGACGCCTCGCCGGACAAGCCCTCTCCGCCCGCGAACTCCAAAAGGCCCACCAGGAAGCCCCCCAATGCGCCCAGTGCCACCAAAAGATCGACCCCATCGGCTACGCCCTTGAGCACTTCGATGCCTCCGGAAAATGGCGCGAACAGGAAACCGTCTTCCACGGCAAACGAAACACCGACACTACCCTCTTCCCCATCGACCCCTCCGGCGAGCTCTCCGATGGCACCAAATTCAAGGATTACTTCGAGCTCCGCGACGTCGTCGCCAGCCGCCCCGACGCCTTCGCCCAAGGCTTCTCAAAAGAACTCATCGCCTACGGCCTCGGCCGCCCCTTCGGCTTCACCGACTTCACCCTCGCCGAGGAAATGGTCACCCAAGCCAAGGAGCGGAATTACGACCCCAACGAGTTCATCCACACCCTCGTTCAATCCAGGAAATTCCAAACCAAGTGAACCTTCCCTCCCTTCAAAGGGCCAACGGCCCGACCTCATACCAGCCCAGGTTGCAGCGACGCAGGAGCGGAGGCCTGGGAACCCACAACCCCGGGAAAAAGCGGGAGCCCTTGATCTGACCTCACCAAAACATCCCCCCGACCGCACCCCTTAAAAATCCTCCTCAGTCACCGACCTTCCCTACGACTACGACTCCATCATCGGAGGACCCATCCCGATGACCCCTCTAACAAAAATCTGAAAACTTAAACACCTCATGAAAACCAACCGCCGCGCCGTTCTCAAAAGCGCTTCCGCCATGATCGCGCTCCCCTTCATGGAATCATTCGGATTTCAAAAATTCGCCTCTACCAAAATCGCCGCCGCCCCCAAACGAATGATCTTCCTCGGCATGGGCTACGGCGTCACCGCCGACCGATGGTATCCCGACCTCAACTCCGTCGGCTCCGACTACAAAATGCCCACCGTCCTCTCCCCGCTCGCCAAGCACCAGAAGGACCTCACCATCATCCAAAACCTCATGCACGAGCACTCCCAAGATGGCCATAGCGGCTCCACCTTCTGGCTCACCGGAGCCAACCGCTACGCCATCGCGGGACAGAGCTTCCACAACACCGTCTCCGTCGACCAGGTCGCCGCCGAGCAACTCGGAAAAGACACCCGCTTCACCTCCCTCCAACTCGCCGCCAAACAAGGTTCCTCCTCCGGAGCCGATGGCCACGGCCCCGGCTTCTCCCTCGCCTGGAACCGCCAGGGCAAACCCATCGCCGGCCTTGACACTCCCGTCGCCGCCTTCCACCGACTCTTTTCAAACGACAACACCCCCCTCGCCGAACGCCAAAAGCGCCTCATCGAACAACGCAGCGTCCTCGACACCATCCTCAGCGACGCCCGCTCGGTGAACCGCAAACTCGGAAAAAACGACACCGAAAAACTCGACGAATACTTCCAGTCCATCCGCGAAATCGAAGTCCGCCTCTCCAAGGAAGAGCAATGGCTCACCATCGAAAAGAAATCGCCCAAAACCCCTCTCAAGGAACCCGGCGAATCCCTCGAAGGCCTCGAGGAAATGCGCATGATGTACGATATCATGGCCGCCGCCATGGAAGTCGATGCCACCCGCGTCCTCACCTACCGCATGCCCGTCAACTCCCTTATCCAAAGCCTCGGCGCCTCCATGAGCGCCCACAGCATGAGCCACTACTCCGAGGGCGAACGACGCGACGTCTCCGAATCCCGCGACAAGGCCAACGCCAAACTCCTCGCCGAGTTCATCGACAAACTAAAAGCCACCAAGGAAGCCGATGGCTCCAGCCTCTTCGATAACTCCACCATCACCATGGGCACCAACCTCAGCTCCGTCCACACCCTCAAAAACTGCCCCACCCTCGTCACCGGCGGCGGCGCCGGCATCAACCACGGCCGCCACCTCGTCATGGACGACCCCAAAACCCCCCTCTGCAACCTCTGGCTCAGCCTCCTCCAAGGCACCGGCATCCAAACCGACTCCCACGGCGACTCCACCGGAAGAATCGACCAGCTCTTCAACTCCTAGGGGCTACCTCACAAACCTGAGCCCTCATTCATCTCCCCAGACCAACCGTTTCTCCCCTTGACCCAATGGCACTCGGATCAAAAAGCTCATCAAAAAAGACCGATCCTAAGATGATTCCCAATGGGCTGAAGGCCCTATTCAAACCAGCCTAGGTCGGAGCGCAGCGCAGGCCTAGGTCCACATCGTCGAAAAATTCATGGGCAAGCCATTGACGTCGCTGCGGATACCGTCAACCCGCAGCCCTTCATTCCAGCCGCGCCTCCGCCGCACGGCCCTCGAGCACCCGATTTCCTCATCGACCTGCCTCAGCTCGGCCAAGGATTCGCATTCCATCAGCCTCGGCCTGCGCTCGTTTCTCGCTCCAACCCAGGCTGAAATAGGTTTGGCCTTCAGCCAAAAGAAAGGGACCGGACGGGGTGAAGACGATTGTGCATCGGACCCAAGAATCCTTTTAGCCCTTCAATTTTGGATGAAAGATGAAGTTTGCGATTCATGAGCTAAAGCGAGTAACATCTCCAAAAACCATGTCCCTCCGTCTCCCCCTCTCTCTATCCCTCCTTCTCCTCCTCCCCCTCAAGGCCGGACTCTTCCTCGGGCAGGGAACGATGAGCGGCGAAGCCAGCGACACCAGCATCTTCCTCCAAACGCGCCTCACCTCCGCCACCGAACTCGACGCCACCGGCGACCTCCCCGGAGCCCCCGGCATGGTCGCCTTCGAGTGGAGCCTCAACGAAAACTTCGACCCCTCTTCCACCACCCCTTTCCAAAAAGCCGAAGCCGATCACGACTTCATCGTCCGCTCACAACTCAGCGAATTAAAACCGGGCACCACCTACTTTTACCGCGCCCACTACGGGTCCTCGGAGGCCGACCTCCAAACCAGCCCCACCGGCACCTTCAAGACCCACCCCGGAGAAACCAGTGACGCCGCAGTGCGCTTCATCATCGGAAGCTGCATGAACTACAACAAGTTCCTCCACGGAAAAAAAGCCAACTCCAGCGGCCCCCTCACCGCCACCCCGGAAGACAAGCGCCTCGGCTTCCCCGCCTTTGTCGCCATGGCCGCCGAGAAGCCGGACTTCTTCGTCGGCACCGGAGACATCGTCTACTACGACAACCCCTTTCGTAATGCCGGGACCATCCCCGAGCTCCGCAAGTGCTGGCACGAGCAGTTCCGCTTCCCGCGCATGATCAACTTCTTCAAAGACGTCCCCACCTACTGGTCAAAGGACGATCACGACTTCCGCTTCAACGATTCCGACAACACAAAGGACCGCCTCCCCCTCCCCGCCACCGGAATCGACATGTTCCGCGAGCAACTCCCGCTCCCCGAAAAAAGCTACCGCACCATCCGCGTCAGCCGGGACCTCCAAATCTGGCTCACCGAAGGCCGCGACTTCCGCTCGCCCAACAAGATGAAAGACGGCCCCGACAAAACCCTCTGGGGCGCCGAACAAAAAGCCTGGCTCCAAAGCACCCTCAAAGCCAGCGATGCCAAATGGAAACTCCTCATCTCGCCCACCCCCCTCGTCGGCCCCGATGACGCCTACAAAAAGGACAACCACGCCAACCTCAAAGGCTTCCGCCACGAAGCCGACGCCTTCTTCAACTGGCTCGCCGAAAACAAGATCGAAAACTTCATGACCTTCTGCGGCGACCGCCACTGGCAATATCACAGCATCCACCCCAACGGCATCCACGAGTTCGCCTGCGGCGCCCTCAACGATGAAAACTCCCGCCTCGGCCGAAAACCCGGCGACAAAAAAAGCACCGACCCCGACGCCCTCATCACCCAATCCTTCATCTCCCCCGAACCCAGCGGCGGCTTCCTCCTCCTCACCGCCGGCAAGCAACTCACCATCGAGTTCCGCGACGACTCCGGCAAAGAACTCTACCGCGTGCAAAAGTAACACCCTAAGGAGAGTGGGCATTCCTGCCCGCTTCCCCCAACCCAAGCCACAACCAAATCTCCCCCTCCCTCCATCTCTCAATCACCAGAAGCCATGTCCCTCCCTCTTTCTCTCCTTCTCCTCTCCCTCTTGTTCACCAGCGTCCACGCCGCGCAGTTCGTCCTCCTCTCCCTCGGCAAGGATCGACAGATCGCCACCTACGCACTCGATCCCGCCAAAGGAACCCTCACCCTGAAGGGCAGCATCGCCACCGAGGGCAACCCCTCCTGCATGACCGTCAACAAGTCCCAAACCCGACTCTACGTCGCACTCAAGGGCGCCGACTCCATCGCCACCTACAACATTGCCACTGACGGAAAACTCGCCCACCTCAGCGAAACCAACATCGGAGCCGCCGCCTCTTTCCTCCACGTCCACCCCTCCGCAAAATTCCTCCTCAGCTCCTACTACCAGGCCGGAAAAGTCGCCGTCCATCGCATCAACCCGGACGGCACCCTTTCCGAAAAGCCCACCCAATTCATCGCCACCGACGAGCGCGCCCACTGCATCACTTCCCACCCCGATGGCTCCGCCGTCTTCGTCCCCCACACCCGCCCCAACGCCATCCACCAATTCCACTTCGACGCCCAAACCGGCACCCTCACCCCAAACGACTACGTCTCTCTTACCACCGAAGAAAACACCGGCCCACGCCACCTCTGGTTCCATGCCTCCGGAAAGTTCGCCTACGGGAGCAACGAACAAGGTTCCAGCATCACCGCCTACCGCTACATCCCGGGCATGAGTTCCATCGGAAAATTCCAAACCCTCACCACCCTTCCTCCCGAAGGATTCGCGGGGAGAAATTCCACCTCCGACATCGAAGTCCACCCTTCCGGAAAGTACGTCTACATCGCCAACCGCGGCTACAACGCCATCGCCAGTTTCTCCCTCGATCAAACCGATGGCAGCATGGGCCCCGTCGAGCACACCCCCACTGAACCCGTCACCCGCTCCTTCAACATCACTGCCGATGGCAAACACCTCATCGCCGCCGGCCAGCAATCCGGAAATCTCGCCGTCTTCGCCATCGACGATGTCGGCAAACTCACCCGCACCCAGACCCTGAAAGCCGGCAAAAACCCCTGGTGGGTCCAAACCATCACCCGCTAGTTTTTCCCCCGAAGACTCGAAAGGTATTCCACAAGGTCCCGGATCTCCCGCTTGGTGAGAATGAAGCCCATCGGAGGCATGGTGGAAATGAGCGGGCTGCGTTCCTGAACATCGTCTGATTTCACCTTGGTGATCCTGCCTTCGGCATCCCGGATCTCGATGGTGCCACTCTTTTCGCGGAGGAAGGTTCCGGTCACTGACTTTCCGGATTTCAGGGTAAGGGAAATGGCACCGTAGCCATCGGCGACCACCTTTTGCGGCTCAACGATCGATTCCATCAGGTGCTTCCGGTCCTTCTTTCCGACCTCCCGGAGATTGGGACCAATATCGCTGCCTTTCCCTCTCGAGACCATGTGGCAGCGGATGCACTGGGCCGCGAGGTGGTTCATAAAAAGATCCTGCCCCCGTTCGGCATCCCCACCTTCGAGGGTGTGTGCGAAATCCGGAGCGGGGCCTTCCAGCTTCCGGGCGACGGCGGCTTCGGCGAGATCAAGACGGAGCCCCGCCGGGACTTGCGCAAATGAGGAGAGGCTTTCTTTCAAAAGTTGATCGCCTTCCTTCGATGCCAAAGATGTAGCAAGCAGTGAAACGGCGGCCTGCTTCTCGTTGAGCGGCGCGTCTCCCCAGAGCAAGGGCGCCACGACCTTGAGAGCTTCCGTGGGGTTGGAAGCGGCGAGGAGACCCAGAGCTTCAATCCGGATTTCGGATTCCCTGGCCCCGAGCGACTGCGTGAGCAATTGGTCGAGATCGGGACGCTCTTGATTGGCCAGACCGCGCATGGCTTCGATCCGAAGCTCGGGAATCATCGCTTCGTTTTGAAGGACGGCGATCAGCGAATCGGCGGGAATAGTGATCTCCAGCGAGAGAGCCAACCGCATGGTCCGGCTTTGAATTTTCGGATCCTCATCGGAGAGAAGAGTGGCCAGTTGGGTGACCGCGGCTTCCTTCGCGATGGCGGGATCCCGCTTTTCAAGAGGACGGTAGCGCCCGACGACTCGATCGAGCAATTCGGGTTGGGTCCAGTGGGAAAGGGCATCGAGCGCTTCAAGCCGAAGGACTTCCGGAACCCCGGAGTGGGTGGAGAAGGAAGCGACGCGTTCGGCATGAGCGGAGGTGCCCAGGTGGAAGTTGGCATTGATGGCCCGCCGGATGATGGACTCGTTTTTAAGCCATGGAGTGGTCGCCAACGAGGAAGCGAGGGCTGGAAGGGCTGCGGGAATCGTCCAGTCGTCATGGATGGCACGGGCGGCTTCGACCGCGACGTTTTCAAAGGGAGATTTGAGATAGATCGCGACCGCAGGATCGGCCCGTCGCCGGAGGGCGACAACGGCAACCTTCTGAACGAGTTCGGATTCGTCATCGGCGAGGGCAGCCAGGAATTCGGAAGATGCGCATCCGGTGAGTCCCACGATGGCGGCATGGCGGAGGTAGGTTTGTTTCGGGCCGATCGATTGCGAAAATACGTGAAGATCGGCAGCTGCAGAAGAACTGCCGATGTTTCCAAGGGTGATGGCGGCCTGAAATTTGACGCGATCGGACGGGTCTTTGAGAAGAGGAGTGAGAGACCTGACGAGTGGTGAGATTTCTTGGGAGGGAGCGGGGGCCCGGTGGAGGGCCAGTTGGATGCCGAATTGATCACCGATGGCTTTTAGAGCTTGGGTTTTGATCTCGCTATCCGGGTCCTTGAGGAGTTCGAGGACGAAATTAAAATCCGGAGAGTCGGACTTTCGCATGAGTTGCCCCAAGCCCCAGATCGCGTGAATTCGTCCGAGGCGGGTTGAGTTCTTCGCTGCGATTTCAAGGTCATCTTTGACGCCGCGCTTCACCAATTCGAACTGTGCTTTGAGTCGCACCCGTTGATCCGGATGCTCCAGTGATTTCACGAGTTGATCCGATGAGTAAGTGGAAAAATCAGAGCGGAGTTCCTCAGCGGTGGATGCGCGCCGCGGGTCCTTCTTGGCGACATCCCATTTCCAAACCGCTCCCTTTTCATTGAGGGGATATCCCCCGCCCCAGTCGACGCCATAAAGGGCACCGTCGGGGCCGAAGCTGATGCCCACGATGGGAACGCCATTTCCAATTTTCCGATCGTTGATCATTCTGTAGGACGCTCCGTTTTGCTCAACCTGGAAGGCCCATTGTTGGCCATTCGGCGCGCTGGTGTGAAAGAAGTAATCTTTCCATTTCGGGTTCAGGGCGGTGCCGGGATTGAAGGCCATGCCGGCAGGTCCGTTTTCAAAGAGGCTGATGGCGGGAGTAATATGAGCGGGCTGTCCTTCATGGTAGGGAACGCTGAGGTTTTCATCCATCCAGGGATTGAAGACTCCGTTGCGATACTGCCAGTTCGATCGCCATCCCGCATCCATGTGTTGCACGATGTAAACGAAGCGCTCTTTTTCTCCGGGACGATCCGAGTCGTTATCGACGCCGAAGATATTGCCGTATTGATCAAAGGCGATCTCCTGCACGTTGCGGAGTCCGCGGGCGTAGACCTCAAAATTGCTACCGTCCGGATCGCAGCGCAAGAGAGCTCCATGATTGGGGTAGTTGAAATGGAGACCTTCCTTTGAGGTGATGCCGACTCCCTTATCGCCAATCGTCCAGTAGATGCGCCCATCGGGGCCCACGGTAAGGCCGTGCATGTCGTGACCCGCGTAGGCGAGATGGACTCCGAAACCATAGGCGATGGACTCGCGGGTGTCGGCTTTTCCATCACCATCGGTATCACGGAGTTTCCAGACATCGGGAACAATGGTGGTGTAGACATCACCATCATGATGAAGAACCCCGGCGGCGATGCCGGCGATTGGGTCGTTGAAGCCTTCGGCGTAGACCGAGGTTTGATCGGCGAGCCCGTCGCCATCGGTATCCTCGATGAGATGGATGCGCTCGGTGAGCATTTGAAGATCGGCAATGTCGTGAATGCCATCCTTGTTGTAATCGGCGACGCGGGCCTTGTTGGCCTCGCTGTTTTCCGGAGTGAAATTCTTCAGGTAAAATGCCCGCTTGTCGTCGGGTGCCCGGAAGCTGAGATCATCGGGGATCCAGTCGCGGTTCTCCCGGATGTCGAGGTCGTTCGCCTTCCGCCGCTGCGTCTGGGTGACATAGGCACGGCCCTGGTCATCGAAGGAAATGGCGACCGGGTCGGGCACCTGAAATCCCGGGGTCCATTTGGTGAATTCAAGGGATCCGGAATCCTGCTCCTCAGCAAAGATCGGAAGAACAAACAGGGTGAGGCCGAGGGCGGGTGCTACCGAAAATTTCATGGGCGATGAGGAAAAGACCTATCACCATGAACGCACCAATCCAATCACGGATCCACGGCTGCGCCTTCATCCGGGTCACCAATCTCCTTGTAAGGAATGCCCATGCGCTCGGCGCGCTTCTTCCAAAGGTCACGGGCCCGTTGTTGCATGTCATCGTAGTGATCCACTTCATCGACGATCTCGGTTCCCAACATCGTCTCAATGACATCCTCAAGAGTGATGATTCCGGAGAATGACCCGAACTCATCAATGGTGGCCGCGATGTGGATCCGCTCGGCAATCATGGTATTGAAGAGTTCCGAGAGGTTCTGAGTGTTCGGAACAGTGTGAAGATCCCGCTTGAACTTGCTGAGGGGACTATTGCCCTCGCCCCGTGCCAAGGCCTGAAGAAGTTCGACACGAAGGACGAATCCTTCGACGTCATCGATGGTGTCCTTATAGATGGGAATGCGGGAGAAGGGTCGGTTGGAATGGGACTCCATGAACCCGTCGACAGTGGTGGACTCCGGAAGGGAGAAGACCACCGTCCTTGGCGTGGCCGCGTTCTTTGCCATGGTATCGCGGAGGCCAAAGAGGTTTTTTACAATGCGACCTTCGTTCTCCTCGATCGCTCCCTCCTGCTCGCCAATGTCCGCCATGGCGATGAACTCGGCCCGGCTGTAGGCGCCTTTCTTTTCCCCGTGGGAAATGCCGCTGGTGATCTTTTCCGTCATCCAGATGAGCGGTGACATGATGCGGGTCAGGCCCGTGAGCATTGTGCCGGTGACGGGGGCCAATTGCTTCCAGAAAACAGCGCCAAGGGTCTTGGGGATGATCTCGGACAGGAGAAGAATCAGAACCGTGAGGACCGCTGAAATGATCCCGGTGGTGAGCGGGGCGTCGCCAAAAATCTTCATCGCCTGCGCCCCTACCCCGGCGGCCCCGACGGTGTGCGCCACTGTGTTGAGAATGAGAATGGCCGACAAGGGGCGGTTGATATCATTGGCCAGATTCCCCCAAACTTCGGCGTTGCGGGGTCTGGTTTCCTTTTGGGTCTCGATGTAAGGACGGCGCACGCTCAGCAGGACGGCTTCGAAGACCGAACAAAGAAACGAAAAGACGAGGGCAATGAGGAGATAGGTAACTAAAAGGACGGTGTCCACGGTAACTCACAAAACGCTAAAACGGTAGAAACGAAAGGGAAAAGTAGGGGCGATTCACTTGCCGGGGGATGGAGCCGGGAAGGACTGCCCGTAAAACATCAGGGTGCTCCAGGGCACGAAGCAGCGTCGGCGGGATTCAGGACGAGTCTTTTGAAGCGCTTTTTGAGTGAAGGGCGCGTCAAGGCCGCGGCGGTGGTGGTAGTGATTGTTGACCTTCTCGTAGATGTTGTGGAGGCGGCCCCGGGCTTTTTCGGAGATGCTTTTGTAGTGATAGCGGCCTTCGAAACTCCGGTAGGGCTCGTAGGAAACATCGTGGCCGAGATTGAACTTGGCGGTGTATTCGAAGCCCTTGAGAAGCCGGTTGTCGAGGGCCCCGTAGAGATCGACACCCTGAATCCAGGCGGTCTCGGCGGTGTTGGCGAGGAATTCGAGGCCCATCTGGGTGTGAGCCTGATCGCGACCGCTTTCCTGACATTGGCCGCTGGGCTTAAAATACATCCCGATCGCGCCGTTGCTCTCTCCGTTGAGATAGTGGTTCACCGCGCGATCGAAGATGGCTTGGTCGTCGAGAAAAACGCCGATCGAGATCATCGTCTGGAGCATCGCGGCGTCCCAGTTGCCATTGGCGGTGGGGTGGAAGGGTTTGATGACGGGATACCAGACGTTTCGAAGCATGTCCTCGAATTGGGCCTGTTGATCCGGAGTCCAGCCCTTCCATCCTCCCTTGTAGTGGCGAAGAAGTTCGGCTGCGATGAGGTAGGTCTGCCCGCTCATTCCGACGAGAAGGCGGGCATCGTGGTCGGTGACGGCTTTTAAGGTACCCGACCAGGCATTGAGAATCTCGGCCGACTTCCGGGCGGAGGCTTCCTCGCCGGCAAGAACCCAGCGAAGGGCATGCGTGTAGGCGGCCCGGCCATCATCGGTGAACTCGGTGGAGCCGACATCGGGGTCGTTGTAGGGGCCGCGCTCGACTTTAGGAAAGGCTTTGGGCTTCCACCCGGGGTTGGCGTAGCGGGATTCCCTGAGTTCGTTCCATGCGTTGAGCCAGGGCTCTTCCTTGGCGGCGATCTTTGATTTTACGAAGTCGATCCCCTCCCGGCTGTGGAAGACGCCCGGGTGGACGAAGTCGGCGTGTGCACTGAGAATTCCCAGAGTGAGCAGGGCTACTTTTTTCAGGAGAGAGATCGTCATAAACAGTCACTGGAGGAGACGGATGACGGGGCTCTCTTGTTTCAAAAAAGGCCGCCTTTACTGCGTGAAGATGCGGCAGAAGGTCTTGTCTCCTGATGACGGGGCCCGGCGGGCGTCGAAAACGCGGAAAGGAACCGGGAACGATTGATGATCAGATCCTTGGGGAAAAGTTGAAATCGGCAAGTGGAGGCTTGGAGAATTGAGGTCTTACTTCAAGGTTCCCTGTCTGCAAGAATGGCCTCCTTTGGTTCAGCTCTGCTTTAGGGCAAGCTTACCTCGACCCGGTAGAAGCGCTTGGTGAGCGCGGTGGGGAACGGGATGTTGAAGTCGAGTTGGGATCCGGTGCCGGTGAACGGTTCGCCCAGGTCGGTCCACGATCCTTCAGCGAGGGTGTCGCTCCATTGGACTTGATAGATTTGGCCGTTTCCGGATTGGGGAATGGAGAAGGACAGGGTGCCGATGGCTTGATCGGTGTTTATGGCCGTGACTTCACCGAAGACGAGATTCTCCGGACTGATGGGGTCGATCTCCGGCTCGGTGAGACTGAGGGCGAACCAGTTGAGGTTCATCATACTGGCGTTGGTGGCGGAGCCGATTTCCTGGAAGACGAGGTAGACGTCGTAGGTTCCGGCGGCGTTGCTAAGTTCAACCTCGATGGTTTCCCAGTCCTGCCACCCGATGGTTTCAGGAACATTAATGATTCCGACAATCGTTCCCGTCGGGCTGCCGAGGCGAACCTGAATTTGGGGCTGGGCAGTGCCGGGTTCGCGGGCGATGCGGAAGCGGGCGGAGGCGTTTTCGGCCAGGGTGAGTTGATCGTAGCGGAGCCAGTCTCCGTTGCTGATCCAGCCGATGTTTTGGTCGCCATCGACATCACCGGTGGCTTGGGATTGGGTGCCGGATTGGGCGTCGAAGGCCTCGGCTTCCATGCGGGTGACGGGACCACCGGGAGGGTCGAGGGGAATTTCGAAGCAGCAGAGGGATCCGGCCGGGACGGTGGCGAAAACAGTGGTGGGAGAGCCGGAGATGAAGGAGGTGACTTCGCCTTCAACATTGAGGTCCTCGTGCCAGCGGGTGCGTGTAATCGTTTGGTTGGTAGAAACTTTTCCGTTGAGGTCCAGCGCAAGATCGACGGTGGATCCATTGGGGTTGATGGCCCAGACGGTGAGGAGGTTGTCCTTGATGAGAGCGGTGGTGTGGGAGAGCTCGGGTGGTGTCGCGATATCGAGGGCCTGTCCGCGATGCGAGGTGTTGGTGAGCTTGTTGAAGATGAAGTATTTGACGTTCCGGACGGGGGTGCCATTCGGGTTAAGGATGTAGGAATGGCCCTGGTTGGTGGTGCCGATGGCGAGCCAGCCGCTGAGTCCGGAGAAGCCGGCATTGATGGCCTCCAGCATGAAGGAAAAGGTGAGGACTTCGTTGGCTCCGGAGGTGCTTTTCCAGCCGTGGAGCTCGGTGTTCCAGATTTCGGTATCGGGTCCGAGGGTGTTGATGACGGCTTCGGCGAAGTCTTCCGCGGTGCCTGTTTTGTCAGTGTTGTGGGAGGCGGCAATATCGACGGCGTCCCGGCGGCGAGAGGTGTCGAGATTGTTGATCCAGGAGGCGCCCTGCACGAAATTCCAGGAGGAAGGGGCGATGAAGAGCGGCAGGTCGTCTGCCGTGAGAGCCGGGAAGCCGGCGTAGCTCCCGGTGGGATCCGTGGGGTCCGGGCTGGGAGGGTTGGCGATGTAGTCCTTGATGTATTCGGTGACGTCCCGCGCATCGGCCTGGGTGAAGCGTGAGCCACCATCGTTGCTTTGCCACTCGTTGGTGAGATCCATGTAGCTGATTTTAAAGCCGTAGGATTTCATCAGACGCAGGTAACGGACGAGGTATTGGCCGCATTTTTCCCAGTTGAAGTTGTAGTTGCTGCTGCTGCCGGTGCTACCGGTGATCCACTGGGGGTAGGGCTGCCAGGCGACGTTATCCTGGGCTTCATCGAGCGGGCGCGGGGACGCGAAGAACTTGATGTTTGGGTTGGCCTCTTGCATTTCCTGCATCATGGGGATGATGCGGAAGGTGTAGGCAGAGAGGTCGTAGTTATTCTCGGTGAGTTCGTAGCCGGCATTGACGGCGACGCGGATAAAGTCGATGTCGTTGTCGACGACGGACCATTTTGCGACGAGGTCGCGCTCGGCGGAGTTGAGCGAGGTGGTCCAGTACCAGAGGCGCTCGTAGTCCATGCCGTAGCGCATCGTTTGCTTCGGGGTGGTGCCGATGACGACCGGGATCCCGGTAGGGACTTCGAAGGTGAACCAATCGATGTTGTAGAGGGCGGCGGTGTTGGTGGCGCTGACGAAATTGAGCCGGATGGTCTGGGGTCCGGAGGTGGTGAAGGTGGCATCGCCGGTGAAGGGCTGCCAGTTGTCCCAGCCACTTGTTTTTGGAATGGTGGCGGTGCCGATGGTGGTGCCATTGGAGACGATCTCGACGTTGCCTCCGTTGGAATTGGTGGCGGCGCTGAAGGTGAAGCGGTAGGTTCCAGGTTCGGGAACATTAATCAGGTATTCGGCCCAGTCTCCGTTGTCGATGTAGCCGATGCTGTCGGAGGTGGCTCCCTTGTCAGGCTCGATGACGATGCCGCTCATGGAGGTGAAATTCTCGGCTTCGATGACATCGGGCATCTCGCGGATTTGGATGGCGTTGATTTGGGCGCGGCCGGGGTTGACGCTTCCGTTCAGCTCCCCTGCGATCTCGAAGCTTTGCGTTGTACTATCGGCGAGGAAGATGCCGATGATGGAGTCACCGCTTTCTTCACCGGTTCCGCCGTCCTCACTGTTGTTGAGATCGGCTTGGCCGGCGGTGCCGTTGGTGATGCTGGTGGGAACGTTAGTGGTGCCATCACTGAGGTTCATTTTGTAACCGTTATGACGACTGCTGCGGGCATCATTGGCCAGGATTTGGATGGCGTAGGTTTTACCGACGGTGAGTCCACTGAAGGTGAGCGTTGCGTGGCCGTAGGTGGCACCGCCGATGACATTGGCGAGATCAGGATCGCCGGAAAAAGAGCCATCCCCGAAGGTGCTCGGGCCTGCCAGACCATTAATATCGGCACCTGCGGAATCCGGTCCTACGGTGAGAGTGACTCCATTGGCGGTCACTCCGGCTTCAAGGGCGGGGATATCGGCACGGAGAAAGCTGACTCCGTTCAAGGTGATGGTGCCGTTGTCCGGGTCACTGGGGTTGACGGCCAAAAGCGCGGTCCCGGTGGTGAAAATGAAGTCGGTATTTGTCGCCCCCTGATACATGTCAACCGAGGGTTGCCAGGTGATCTGGGCGGCAGGAAGTGCGGCCAAGGAGAGGAGGAACGAGGTGAGGATGTTTTTCATTTTAAGGGAAAGGTATTAGTAACGATAGTCGGCACCGTCGCGACTGAGTTGGCAGCTTTGATCGATCCCCGCGAGGGCACGGGTCATCTCCTGAAGGATAGCCGGGTTTTCCTTGGCGAGGTCGTTTTTTTCGTAGGGATCGTTGGCGAGATTGTAGAGGCGGGTCCGTCCGTCTTTTTTGGCTTCCTTGAGAATCTTAAAGTCGCCCCGGATGAGGGCCTGTCCATCGATCCCCTGGTAGAGGCGGCGATAGCCGAAGAAGAGATCGTTGGGACGTTGGGCGATCCCGCCTTTGATGATGGGCATGAGATCGACGCCATCGATGGGGCGTTCTTTGCCTTTTGAGAAGGAGTAACCGACGGCGGAGGCGACGGTGGGGAAGATGTCTACGGTCGAACAACGGACGTCGGAGGTGGTGCCGGGCTCGATGGTGCCGGGCCATTCGAGGCAGGCGGGGACGAGGAGACCGCCTTCATACATCTGGTGCTTGTGGCCTCTGAAGGGTCTGGCGGAGGCGATGCCTTTTTTGGCGGCGCCATCGGAGGGGCCGTTGTCGCTGCAGAAGATGAGGAGGGTGTTTTTCTCGATGCCGAGGTCGTGGAGCTTGGTGCGGAGGCGGCCGATTTGCTCGTCCATGGCGGTGATGCAGCCGTAGTAGTTTTGGCGTTTCGAGCCGGCCTTGGGGTAGAGAGCGCGGTATTTTGGACCGGCGACGACGGGCTCGTGCGGGGCGTGGAACCAAACGGTGGCGAGAAAGGGGGTGGCCTTGTTCGTCTCGATGAAGGGGATGACACGATCCATGATGATGCGGCTGTCATCGCCACTCATGTTTTCGGTGACGGGGGTGCCGTCCTGAAGGTAAGGGGTGCCTCCTTTCCAGGGCTCGCCGGGTTTGTTGCCCCAGCTTTTCCAATCGGCGGGGGTGACGGTGGGGTCCCAGGTGGGGACGGCGCTGGTGGTGGCGAACCAGCTATCGAATCCGTGGTGGGAGGGCGGCGAGTAGTGGCCGCGTGAGCTGAGTTGGTCCGGCTCGACCCAGCCGATGTGCCATTTTCCGAAGAAGGCGGTTCGGTAGTCCCTGGACTTCACCATTTCCGCGACGGTGATTTCTCCGGTGCGCATGCCGGCGGTGTGGGCGGCGAGGATGCCGTAGCGGAAAGGGTAGCGCCCGGTGAGGCAGGAACCGCGGGTGGGCGAGCAAAGGGGTGAGGCGGCGTAGAAGCGGTTGAGCTTCACCCCATTGGCGGCCATGGCATCGAGATGCGGGGTCTTGAGGTCGGGGTGGCCATTGAAGCCGACGTCTCCCCATCCCTGATCATCGCTCATGATGAGAATGATGTTGGGCTGATCAGCGGCTAATTTTGCCGTGACAGCCACAAGGGAGCAGAAAAGCAGTTTGAAAAGAGTCATCAGCAATGTGTGAAAAGGCACACTAGCCCAAATAACCCCTCATAGGGAGCATTCTATACACATTGGAGAACTTTCCCCTCTGTATGCGGATTTATCCTTTGGGAGAGGTTGGAGACTACTTCTCCGCGTTCTCCGCTTCCTCTTCTTTGAGAAGGGTTTCAAACTCCTGCTCTTCCGGGGTCAACGCGTCCCAGCGGGCTTTTTCGATCGCTTCCGCTTCGGCAATCAGGGCTGCCGCTTCTTCTTCGGCCTTTTTCTCCAATCTGGCAGCCTCGCGGGCCAAGCGCTTATCAAGCTTCTTCTGTTCCCGTTCGCGACGTTTGTGGTCTTTGCTTGGTGTAAATGCCATTGGTCTATCCTTTCTGTGGTTTGAAAATCGAGTAGACGATTTGCCTGCTCCCCTCCCGAGAGCGAGGTGGCCATACAATGCAATGGGGATTTGAGCCAACAGAAATCTTTTTCAAATTGGTTAAGCTTCTCTGGCGGCGGCGGAGGAAGTGGCATGGGCGTTCGCGGGATCCGGAGGGGTTCGGGCAAAAAAAATCCCAGCCCCTCCGGGGGATGGGGATGGGATTTTTTTGAGAGATCGAGCGGGATCAGATCACGCGGTCGTTTCCGCCGTCGATGGGGATTTGGGCGCCGGTGGTGGCGCTGAAGACGGGGCCGGCGACGGTGGAGACCATGGCGGCGACGCCGGGGGAGGTGATCTCGGTGCTGAGGAGGTTTTTGGTTTTGTATTCCTCGACGGTCATGCCGTAGCGCTTGGCCGATTTTTCCAAGGCTTCCTGAGACCAAATTTCGGTATCGAAGACGGCATCGGGATGGATGATGTTGACGCGGACACCAAAGGGCGCGAGCTCGAGGGCGGCGACGCGGGCGAGCTGGGTGACACCGGCCTTGGTGACGGAGTAGGCTGAGGCACCTGGCCCCGGGGCGGCAAAGTTGCGGGAGCCGATGATGATGATGCTGGCCGAGAGCTTGCTCTCCTTAAGGTAGGGAATGGAGAACTTGAGGAAGCGTTGGGTGGCGGTGAGGTTGATCTTGAGGTGGAGGTCCCAGGAATCCTCGGGGGCGTCGATGTATTCGCCGGATTTGAAGATGCCGGCGTTGGCGACGATGAGGTCGAGGCTGCCGTATTTGGCGGCGGTGTCATCGATGATTTTTTTCATGGCAGCGTCATCGGTGATGTCACAGACGATGCCGGTGAGGCGCTCGCCGGTGAGATTGGTGACGACGGAGGGGTTGATGTCGAGACCGACGACGGTGGCTCCGTCGTTACGGAGGCGTTCGGCAGTGGCTTTGCCGATTCCACCGCAGGCTCCGGTGACGATGGCGACTTTATTGGCGTGGATTTGTTCGGACATAGCAGAAGTGTTCAGTTTTAAGTTTGGAGGGCTGGGTTGAGGGGGCTTTAGGAGGAGATGGCGTTGTTGAAGAAGGCGAGGTTTTCGACGGGGTCTTCGTTGTTGAAGATGGCGGATCCGGAGACGACGAAGTGGGGTTTCATGGAGGCGATCTGCGGGATGGTGTCTTTGTTGACGCCGCCATCGATGCAGATGAGGAGCTCGGGTTTCCAGGAGAGGAGGGTTTCGATTTTTGCGGGGATGTCGTCGAGGAAGGTTTCCTTACCGGAGTAGGGGCCGACGCCGAGGAGGAGGACGTAGTCGATTTGATCGAGGTATTTTTTGATGAAGCTGGCGGAGGTGCCGGGGTTGATGGAGACGCCGCGGACGATGTCTTCGTGACTGGAAATGCGTGAGAGGGTGTCGTCGATGTGAGCGGTGTATTCGACGGAGAAGGAAATGAGGTCGGCACCGGCCTTGGCGAAGGCGTCGATGTGCTGCTTCGGCTTGTTGATGAGGAGGTGGACGTCCTTGAGGAGGTCGGTTTTGAGGCCGGCGACGAAGGGAGACCCGACGGTGATGTTGGGCCAGATGTTGCCGTCCATGACATCGAAGTGGAGGAGGTTGACGTTATTTTCCTGAAGAATTTGGAGGGCGGCGTTTTGGTTACCCATGTCGTAGCTGAGGGTGGCGACGGAGAGTTGGGGACGGCTGCGGATGAGGTCGATTTTTTCGGCGCGGGTCATGGGGAGAGGAGTTTGAAGTTGGAAGTGTTCAGTTGGAAGTTGGAAAATTGAAAACCCCAGGCTTTCGCCTGGGGTTTGAAAGTTGGCTTGGCGCTTGGAAAACGCCGCCACGCCTAGCCGGCGTTGTAGATTTCGATGGCCTCGGAGGGCTTGGCGCCGTTGTGGACGACTTCCTTGACGGCACGCATCATGGCGAGAGGCTTGTCGGACTGGAAGACGTTGCGGCCCATGTCGACTCCGGAAGCACCGCACTGGATGGCGTTGTAGCAGAGTTCGAGTGCCTCGAGCTCAGGGAGCTTCTTGCCACCGGCGATGACGACGGGGACGGGGCAGGCGGCGACGACGTTTTCGAAGCCTTCGGTGTAGTAGGTCTTGACGATGGATGCGCCGTTCTCAGCACAGACGCGGGAAGCGAGGCCGAAGTAGCGGGAGTCGCGAGCCATGTCTTTACCGACAGCGGTGACACCCATGACGGGGATGCTGTACTTGTTGCCGATGTCGACGAGGCGACTGAAGTTGGCAATGGTGGAAGCCTCGGTGTCGGCATCGCCGATGGCGAGCATGGCTGCCATGGCGGAAACGTTCATGCCGATGGCGTCGATCTCGGAGATGAGCACGTTGTGGTTCATCTCGGTGAGGATGGTGGTGCCGGAATCGGTGCGGAGACAGATGGGCTTGGTGTTTTCCGCAGGGATGGAGGTGCGGATCATGCCGCGGCAACCCATGAGGCAGTCGGCTTCTTCGGCAAGCGGGGCGATGTTGAGGTCGATGCGCTCAAGACCGGAAGTGGGTCCCATGAGGAAGCCGTGGTCGAAAGCCAGCATGACGGTGCGTCCGGACTTGCGGTTGAAGATGCGGGACATGCGGTTCTTAATTCCCCAGGAGGCGCTGTTCATGCCCTTGAGGTAGAAAGAAGAGGTGTCGGCGGGAGTGTTGAGACCGAAGTTGTCTCCGTCTCTGATGTCGTCTAAGTCAGCCATGGTAGTAGTAGGTTGGTAGGTTGGGTTGTTTTTAAGAAATGATTAGTTCTCGAGTTTGTCGATGAGGTAGTTGACGGCGCGTTCGACGAAGGCGGGGTCCTGGGCGTTGTTGTCCATGGATTCGACTTCGATGGTGTCGGGAAGTTCCTTTTGGAGGGACTCCCAGTATGCAGCGTCGAGCTCGGGGTTGTAAAGTTCGCCACCCTCGGCGGAGTAGCTGGAAACGCCCTTGAGGGGCATGAGGAAAAGGGTGTCCTTGGTGGAGTGTGAGAGTTTTTCGCCGATGGCTTTGGCGACGCGGGCTTGTTCTTCGGCGTTGAGGCGGGGAACGAAGACGTAGGGCGAGTGCCAGGTGATTTGGTGGTCGGTCCAGCCATCGGGGATGACGCTGGGCTTGCTGACGAGGATGCCGAGGTGCTCGGAACCTCCGGGGACGATGACCTGGGGAAGGCCGAGTTTTCCGGCGACGGTGAGTCGCTCGGGTCCGCCTGCGCGGAGGACGCCCCAGACGCCGTCGGCGATTTCGCCCAGGCCGTAGTCGAAGACCGCGTTGATGATGCCTTCTTTCATCATTTGCTCCATGGCGTCACCACCGGCGCCGATGGCGTGGAAGGTGATGACCTCGTAGCCGGCCTTTTCAAAGAGATCGATGGCGTGCATCGCGCCTTTGGTGAGGACGCCGAGATTGGACATGCCGATGACGCCCTTGGCGGTGGACTTGGTGATGCACTGCTCGGATTGGGCCATGCCCCAGGCGGCGGCGGCGGCATTGGCGAGGATTTTGCGGGAGAAGACGTTGAGGCCGAGGATATCGGAGACGGCGAACATCATGGTGATGTCCTTGATGCCAACGAAGGGTGAGGTGTCGCCGGAGGCGGCGGTGGAGAGCATGACCTTCGGGAAGCCATACGGAAGAGCCTGCAGGATGGGAGCGCAGGTGGAAGTGCCCTGGGTGCCCCCGAGAGTGACGACGGCGTCGATTTTTCCAGCTTGCTGGAGTTCAAGGAGGAGCTTGGTGGCTCCGGCAACGATGAAGGGGTTGGATTGCTCGCGGCTGGGTTTGACGAGGAGTTCGTCGAGATTGCCTCCGCCTGCGGAGATGACTTCCTGTTTTGAGATGTCGGCCTTGAGTTCGGAATCGCCCACGAGGGAGAGGTCAACGAGGAGTGCCTTGCCGCCGAGGGACTCGATCTCGGTGCGCATGAAGTCGGCCTCGGCCGCTTTGGTGTCGAGGGTAGCGAGAATGGCAACGGTTTTCATGGGGAGAAGGAATACATCAAGATGAGGCAATCGTCTTGAAGAAAAGAGGGTGTTTTTTGAATAAAATCGTCAAATGGGGCCATTTTGGGCGCTCTTTGGGATTGTTAGATGCCGGAGATCCCCCTTGACCGCCAATCGGCAGGACCATAGTCAGGATGTGTTATGAAACTACTGAACGCACTTGCAGTTGCCCTCATTATCCCCTTCACCATCGTTTCCTGTAAGAAGGGGGCTGAGGAAGCTGACAAGGGAGCCGAGACCGATTCCGCCCCGAAAGCGGACACCCATGAAGCCATCACCGAGGAATACTTTGGCTACATGGAAGACGCGATGAACTCCATGGGCACCATCCGCGACAAAGCATCGGCCGAAAAATTCATTGCTGATGCCCAGGCCCTGCAACCAAAACTGGAAGCGATCCAGACTCGTGCAGAAGCGCTTCCCGCACCGACCGAGGAGCAGAAGGCGGCCATTCAAGCGACCCACAAAGAGATCGAGGCTCGAATTGCGACCAAGCAGGAGGAAGCCGGTAAGGCGATGCAGACCAATCCCCCTTCACCTGAAGACATGGCCGCAATGGGAGCGCTCCTCCAGGAGTTCATGGGTGGCGAATTTGGCACCAAGATGGAAGAAATCACCAACAGCGTGGACGCCGTTTACGGTCTGAAGAACTAAGTCAACCGGCTTGAGCCGACACATTTTAAAACCATCGCGGGATTCTCCTGCGGTGGTTTTTTGATGATTAGATCCGGTAGCGGGAGCGATAGGCCGAGGGAGGTTCCTTGAGGATACGGGAGAACTCGCGGGAGAAGTGGGCCTGATCGGCAAAGCCGCAGTGGTGGCTGATTTGGGCAAAGGTCTGGGTGGTGCGGACGATGAGGTGGCAGGCTTCCTGAACGCGAAGGTGACGGAGGTATTCCTTGGGCGTCATGTTGAAGGTTGCTTTGAATTTGCGCAGGAAACTGCTGAGGGAAAGGTTGGCGGCTTTCGCCAGCTCGGTGATGGCGATGTTCTCCCGGTAGTGTTGGTGGAGGAGCTTGAGAGAGGGCCCGAGTTCTTCGTTTTTTCTGAGGGAGGTGGTGCCCTGATCAAAGGGCCGGGTGATGCCGATGATGCCGCACACCTCCCCTTCCCTGTTGATCAGGGGTTTCTTGGTGGTGGTGGACCAGTCGACAAACCCGCTTCCACGCGGGACGAGCTCGACCCGGTTGATGACGGGCTCACCGGTTTCGAGGATGCGGAGGTCGTCCTGCCGGATGTGCTCCAGAATGTGGTCCGGGATGTAGTCATCATCCTTCTTTCCCAGGATTTCCTGGGTCGATGACGCCTCGAAGATGTCACAAAGTCTCTGATTGTAAGCGACGTAGCGGAGGTCGCGATCTTTTACGAAGTAGATGAAGCCGGGAAGATCGTCGAAGATGGAGGCAAGGTGGTTCTCGACGTGGTTCTTTTGAAAGAATCGGTCATCCTGCACTCCGGAATAGTGAGGGGAGAATGGGCAGGAGTGAACCTTAAATTAGAGAGGCTCTTTTAACGCGGGGTGAGGTCCTGAAGGGAGGTGGTGAACTTGAGATGCCCGGGGCTGGTCCCCTTTTCGGTCACGCAACGGTAGGTGCAGGTGGGGTTTGCGGAGGTGAAGTCGAAATCGAGGAGGCCAAAGAAGTTGCCCTTGTTGTAGGAGAATAGGGCGTGGGGGTTGGCATCGTGGGTGTGGATGTTGGTGACTTTGGCGGTCTCGAACTCGTAGAGGGGGTAGCCGACATCGAAGCCGAGCTTGAACATCTCGTGGCGGTGGCGATCGCCGGAGAGGAGGAAGACGCCGCCGATTTTTTTGTCGCGGATGAGGGAGAAGATTTCATCACGCTCTTTGGCGTAGCCTTGCCAGGAGTCCCTTCCCCCCTTGTCGGCGTGCTCGGTCCAGAGGGTGCCGGAGCAGAGGACTTTGAATTTGGACTTCGAGTTGGCGAGGGTTTCCTTGAGCCACGTCTTTTGAAAATCTCCGAGCATGGACCCGCCCTTGCGATGACGGTAGTAGCGGCCATCGGTCATGATAAAGTGGACGTCGCCAAAGACGAAATCGAAGAAAGTTCCGGGGTGTTTTTCACCACCGGCGTAGGGTGGGTTGTTCCAGTTCTGCGCGTAGACCTGGAAGTTCCTGAGCTTCCAGTCGGGCTTGAAGGTTTTGGGGCCGCCTTCATCGTCATCGGCAGCGAAGTCGTGGTCATCCCAAATGGAGTAAATGGGTGTGGTGGCGGTGAGGGTGCGGTAGGCGGGGTGGAATTGGCGGCGGTAGTAATGGACGCGTTGCTTCTGCTGGTCCTCGGGGAGGTCGATGTAGACGTTGTCGCCCAGAGTGAGGTAGGCGATGGGATTTTGGGCGGCGACGACCTTCCAGATGCCTTCGTTTTCCGGGACGTATCGGGAGCAGGCACCGAAGGCGACGGTGAACTTGCCGGTGAAATTTTCCTCGGGGGCGGTGCGGAAGGTGAGGTTTTCGGGAAGCGGGTTGGCGGGCCGACCGTTGATGAGGAGTTGGTAGGTGTAGCTGGTGTCGGGCTTGAGGCCGGTGATGGAAATGGTGCCGGTGAGATCGTCGGCGAAGGTGGTTTGGGCGGGGCCGAAAGTTTTGCCATCGGCGAGGAGGACGGTCACTTCGGCGGGTAGGGCGGTGCGGAACCAGACGGAAACGGAGGTGGGGCTGAGTTGGCCCAGTGCGGGTCCGCCGAGGAGGGTGAGCTGGTGTTTTTTAAGGAGAGCGAGGTAGTCGGGGTTCTCCGAGAGGGTTTTGAGGGAGGCGTCGCGATCGGAGGAATCGTAGATTTCACCAACGAGAAGCGGCTCGAGCTCGCCGAGGATGGGAAAATCCTTGGGGGTTGGGAGGAGGGGTTTGGCGAGAGTGGAGCCGACCAGAAGGCACGTAAGAGCAGATGTCCGAAGCATGTTGTGGATTGAGGTGGAGAGCCTACAGCTCGTAGCACATGAGGCGGTCTTGCTCGCGGAGGTAGAGCTTGCCATCGGCGACGACGGGGTGGGCCCAGGACTCGGCTTCCTGGTGGGCGGGCATAAAGGAGCCTTTGAGCCTGTAGCCTTTGGGAGAGGCTTCGATGAGGGCGACGTGTCCGCTTTGGTAGCGGTAGATGAGGTGGCCATCGACGTAGGTGACGCAGGCGGATCCGTGTCCGGGGCCTTTTTCGGGGCCCCATTTGACCTCGCCGGTTTTCAGTTCGACGCAGATGGGGTCACCGCCGTTGTGCTTGTGGGCGCAGTAGATGTGGCCATCGACGAGGACCATGCCGCCGTGGTGGTTTTGGAGGGTTTTGGGTTTGAGGAAGTAGACTTCCTCGGCGACGGCGCCGCTGCCTTTCGGGACGAGTTTGAGAAGGGCGGACCCTGTGCCGTAGCCGGTGGAGCAGAAGACGTAGTCGCCCTCGACAATGGGAGTGGGGATGTTGGCGGTGGAGTTGGCGACGTCATTGTAGTTCCACATGAAGCGGCCGTCCTTGGCGCGGACGCCGATGACGCCGCGTCCGGTCATTTGGACGTATTGTTTCACGCCGCCGCCATTGGAGATGACGATGGAACCGTAGCCGGCTCCGTCTTTTCCTTTCTTGCCGACGTCACCGAGTTTCGTTTTCCACTTGGTGGCTCCGGTCATTTTATCGAGGGAGACCATGAAGGCTTTGTCGGAACCGGGGGTGCAGATGACGCGGTCGCCATCGACAAGGGGAGATTCGGAAAAGCCCCAGCCGGACATCATTTTGCCGTCCCATTCTTCTTTGAAATCCTTGGACCAGAGGACGTTGCCCTTGGTGCTGAGGCAGGCGATGACGCCGTTGGAGGTGGTGAGGTAGATGCGGTCGCCATCGACGGTGGGAACGGAGCGGGCACCGCCGTAGCCGTGCTCGGGGACGTGATCGGTGACGGGAGTTTGCCAGAGGAGGGAGCCGTCTTTTTGGGAAAAGGCGGAAGCGCCCTGGCCACCGTCGAAATTACCGGTGGTGTAGATGACGCCATCGGCGACGGAAACGGAGGAAAAGCCGCGGCCTGCGCCCTCAACATTCCAGAGGAGCTTGGGAGGCGACTTTTCCCAGTCCTTGTTGATCCCGGTTTCAGAGGAGAGCCCGGTGCGGTCGGGACCTCGCCACTGGGGCCAGTCCTTGGCCTGAAGGAAGGTGGTGGAGCCGAAGGCCATGAGAGAAAGAGTGGCAAGGAGGGAGGAATTCATCCCTTTGATTACGTCAGGGATTCTTTGTTTCTACGATGAAAAAATAGGGAGCTCCCCTGCCCTGCTGCCTGATCCCGGAGGCCCATTTGAAAAGATGACCCAAGCCGCCCTAAAAAAATAGTCTCCTGTAAAGAAACAAGGCACAACCGGGGTTGATGACACCGTTGTCTCTCTGACGAATTACTCCGCGAGACGCCACATCTGACTCTTTCCTAAAATACCATGAAACGGAACCACTCCCATCCTGTCCTTATGACCAGTGCCTTTTTGGCAGCTTTGGCCACCTCGGCCTCCGCGCAGCTCACCTGGACTCCCGATACCAATACATTTTGGGACCTCACAACTGCCAATTGGACCGATAGCTCCTCCCCTCCCCCGGTTCGCTGGGACAACACGGGAGCGCAGGAGGCGATTTTTGCCGATCCTCTGGGAAGCTCTGTTCAGGTGGCCGACGGCGGGGTTGTCGTGGGAAATTTGACCACCTCGGGAGTTTTGAGCCTGCAATCCGTGAACGATAATCTGGGGCGGATCACGATCAAAAGCGGAGGAGCGATCTGGAATACCGGAGGTTTCGAGATTGGGTTCCTGAACGATCTCGTCAACGACACTCCGCTATCGATTTTATCGGGGGATACGCTGGCCATCGCAGGTGGCGGCACCTTCGACACCGGGGAGAAGCCGGGCACTGACAATGTTGCCAATTGGGTCGCGGCAGGGGCCACCCTTGATCTCACGGAATCCACGGTGGTGCGGGGCAACGCCCGGAGCATTGGCCAATTTGGCACGGTGAATCTTGTTGATGGCAGCACTTACATCCACGAGCGCAATTCGGACGAAAGTTATGCCAACGACTGGACACTCGGCGCCGGGACGGTGGTGTTTGGCAACCGTTTCAATCGTAATTTCAATCTGAACGGCGTGGTGAGCGGCGAGGGGACGCTTCATGTTCTTAATCTGGGAAGCCGGCGCCTCCGGCTGAACAATGTCGCCAACAGCTTTTCCGGCGGCTTGATTATCGATAGTTCAGGCAATCGCACCGAGCTTTTCGTGCAAGGCCCGGGTCTCCCGTCCAGTGGCGACGGAGCGCTGGGAGCTGTTCCCGCGACTTTTGACCCCGACAACATCATCCTCCGTGAAGGTGGTGAGATTAAGTTCCTGGGTATGGTCGACATCGACTCCAACCGTGGAATCACCCTTGATGGAGGAATCGCTGAAAATAAATCCGGGGTCATTGCCATTTCCGGGAGCCCCGTGACCTACGGTGGAACGATCACCGGCACCGGTGGACTTCAGGTGGGGTCGACAGTGGGGAATGATGCCAATGGCATTCTGCTGACAAGTGATACCCACGACTACACCGGCGGCACCACGATTCACCAAGGACGTCTCATTCTTGGGATCGATGAAGCCTTGCCTTCCGATACGACCCTCACCATCGGAGGCAAGAACAGCTCTCTCTTCGTCCTCAATGGCTTCACGCAGACTCTCTCCGGTCTGACCACTGCAGGGAACAACACCCGCCAAATCATCAACTTTGATGCCGCCACATCTCCCTCGGTTCCGGCCACCGCCGGGACGGTGATCTTGGACATCACAGACCTGGTCGAGGCCGATCAGGAGTTTGTCTTTGGCTCCGCCTTCGGGGTCAACGAGAACACCGATGCGGGCAACCTCAATATCATTAAAAATGGTGCCGGGGCCATCCGGCTGGACAATGTGAGAGTTGCAGGCACCGTCGATATCAACACGGGCGGTCTTCAGCTCGGAAACTCGGTGGGCAGCTGCGCCGTGGGAGAGCTCACGAACAATGCTTCCCTCGTCATTGATGAAGCGATCACCGCCTCCTCCTACGCTGCTGGAGCGAGCAGCGAGACGACCTTTAACTGGGAAGTCTCGGACTGGACCGGTGCGGCCGGAACAGGCTTCACGCAACTCACAGTGACGGGAGATGTGACCCTTGATCCCACCAGCACCCTCAACATCGTGGTGGAAGAAGCAGACCTGGTAAATTTCACTGACGAGGCTGCCAGCTTCCAGATTACCGTCATCGGAGGAACAACGACCCTCACGCCGAACTTCACTCTCGATACCTCTGGCTTCACATCTGGAAGCGGAACTTGGGCTCTCCGCCCGGATGGAGAGAATCTCTTCCTCGATTACACTGCAGGTGCCGCCGGTTCCTACACCGATTGGGCCGATGGATTTACGGGTCTTACCGGTGGCTTCGGAGACGATGATGACAGCGATGGGGTGACCAATGGTTTTGAGTATTTCTTTTTCAATAGTGATCCGACCGTGGCCAGCAATTTGGGAGCAGCCTTGTCTGCAAATGGCACTTCGGGTTCCGGAGACTTCGTCTTTTCCCACGATCGTCCGCTGGATCTCTCCGACGTGACGGTGACTTACGAGTGGTCGACGGCCCTTGATGGTGACTGGACCGCGAGCGGCGTGGAGAATGGCGGGACGACGGTCACCATCACTCCCAGTGCGATTGCTCCAGCCGCAACCGGCTATGAGACCGTGACACTGACGGCCTCCAGCGCACCTGCGACCTTGGAGAAGGTCTTTGTGCGGGTGGTGGTGAGCATGCCTTAGTGAATCACCTTTTGAGAAAGCCTCGGGAGCGATGTGCTTCCGGGGCTTTTTTTAGGGTTCGAGGATGGGAACCCCGGGTTGAGGATCGGGATTCTTCCGGAGCTGCTTTGCGCGGTGAAGAGATGGACGTTGTGCAGCGCCCGTTGATTGGTGAGTGTAGGCCGTGCACGTATCGTTTGAAGATCTTCAGTTGTCGCCTGCATTGATTGGGGTGGTTCGTGATCTTGGTTACGTCGAGCCGACTCCGATTCAGGTGGAGGCGATTCCGGCGCTGTTGGCAGGGCGGGATGTGATTGGGCAGTCGCGGACAGGGAGTGGGAAGACGGCGGCTTTTGCGCTGCCGATCTTGCAGGGGATTGAGGTGGGGCGACGGGAGTTGCAGGCGTTGGTGCTTTGTCCGACTCGGGAGCTCACGGCGCAGGTGGGGCGGGAGATGCGGAGGCTGGGGCGGGACTGCCATGGACTTCAGGTTTTGGAGCTGGTGGGTGGACAGCCATCGCGGGCGCAACGGGACGGGCTTGAGCGGGGGGCGCAGGTGGCGGTTGGGACGCCGGGGCGGGTGCTTGATTTGTTGGAACGGGGATTCGTGAAGCCGGAGTTGATCAAGGTGCTGGTGCTGGATGAGGCGGACCGGATGTTGGATATGGGGTTTGGCGATGAGGTGGATGAAATCATCAGTCATTTGCCGAAGGAGAGGCAGACGGCGCTTTTTTCGGCGACTTTTCCGCAGGCGATCGAGGCGATGAGCCGGGAAGTTCAGCGGGATGCGCTGCGGATCACGGTTGGTTTGGTGGACGAGGACGAAGTGAGTATTCGGCAGGGGAAGATTTGTTATGGGGAGGCGGATAAGCTTTTGGCTCTTTGTTGGGCGCTGGGATCGCAGCCGATTGGATCGGCGCTCGTTTTTTGCAATCAGAAGGTGACGGTGCGCGAGGTGTTGGAGCGGTTGAGGCGCGGAGGGGTGAGTGTGGATCGTTTTGATGGAGACCTGGAGCAGTTTGATCGTGATCAGGTGCTGGCCCGATTTCGGAACGGGAGTGTGCGGGTGTTGGTAGCGACGGATGTCGCGGGGCGCGGGCTGGATGTGGAGGGGTTGGATCTGGTAATTAATTATGATCTGCCGGAGCAGGCCGAAATTTATGTGCACCGGATCGGGCGGACGGGACGGGCAGGCGCGAACGGGGTGGCGATCTCGCTGGTGGAGGATGAGCGGGACTGGCGGCTCGAAGAGATCGAGGACTTCACGGGGCAGAAGATCGAAGATTGGGATCGTTCTGCGAGTGAGGGCTTGGGGCTTGAGGAGCTACTGAAGCAACTGGCTGAGGGGCCTAAGATGGAGACGATTTTGATTTCCGGAGGGCGGAAGGATAAGGTGCGGAAGGGTGATATCCTGGGGGCGTTGACGGGCGATGCCGGAGGGTTGGGCGGGAAGGAGATTGGGAAGATCGAGGTGCAGGATAAGTTATCTTATGTGGCGGTCCCGCGGGGAGTGATTGAGGACGCGGTGGCTTGCCTCAATAAGGGGAGGATCAAGGGGAAGAGATTTCGGACGACCTGGGTTGGAGGCGCGAAGTGACCCGGGGGAGGCCTCGTTTCACGGACACTATACGGGGCCAAGGGACGCCCACTCTTCAGATTAAGCGCTGTTGCGGAAAGTGAGGTGTTCGTTGCGTTCGTGGAGATTGCCGATGAGGTAGGAAGCGGTGAGGAGGACAACCCATTGGCCGTCCTGATCGCGGGCGATGACGCAGCCGGAGGGAAGGGCGACTTTGGGCGGCTCGCGATCGCTTCGTGATTTGTCGGGCTCGTTTTCCTCGAACCATTGGACGCAGTTCCAGCGGGGGTGTTCGAGGCGGGTTTCGACCTGATACTCGGAGATGAGGCGGGCCTGGAGGACTTCGAATTGGAGGGGCCCAACGGCTCCAAGGAGAGGGACGGTCTGGGCGCTCTGGTGGACGTGGTAAGCTTGGGCGACGCCTTCTTTCATGAGCTGCTCCATGCCGGAGCGGTAGCGTTTGATGTTCGCGGTGTCTTTGTTGAGGATGTAGGTGAAGCACTCGGGGGTGAATCTCGGCATCTCGTTGTAGACAACCTTGGGATCGCTGGTGAGGGTGTCGCCAATGAGGAAATTGTAGTTTCCGACGAGGGCGAGGATATCGCCGGCGTAGGCGGTATCGAGGGTCTCGCGATCCTGGCCGAAGAGCTTTTGGGCGTTGGCGAGTCTCACCTTTTTTCCGGACCGTTGGTCGATGACTTGCATGTCGCGCTCGAAGACGCCGGAGACGATGCGGATGAAGACGGCGCGGTCCCGGTGGCGCGGGTTCATGTTGGCCTGAATCTTAAAGACGAAGCCGGAGAAGTTGTCGGTGGTGGGTTCGATGAACTCGTCCTTGCTGACGCGGCCAGTGGGAGCGGGAGCCATTTCGAGGAAGCTTTCGAGCATGTTCTGGACGCCGAAGTTGTTCATGGCGCTGCCGAAGTAGACGGGCATTTGCTGGCCGGCGAGGACGCGCTCGAGGTCGAGGGGCTCGGTGAGGCCGTCGAGGAGTTCGACTTCCGAGGTGACGGTTTCATAGAGTTCGTCGCTGAGGGCTTCGCGCATTTTAGGGTCCTCGATGCCGGCGACTTCGAGGGGGGCTTTGAAGGCGCCGTGGGCGGTTTTTTCGAAGAGGTGGACTTCGTCTTTTTTACGATCGTAAACGCCGCGGAAGCGGGGGCCGTCGCCGAGGGGCCAGTTGACGGGAGCCGGAGATAGTTTGAGGACTTTTTCGAGCTCGTCGATGAGCTCAAGGGGTGGACGCGAAGGGCGGTCCATCTTGTTGACGAAGACGAAGATGGGAACGCCTCGCTTGCGGCAGACCTCGAAGAGTTTGAGGGTCTGGGCTTCGATTCCCTTACCGGCATCGATAACCATGACGGCGGCATCAACGGCGGAGAGGACGCGGTAGGTGTCCTCGGAAAAATCGTGGTGCCCGGGGGTGTCGAGAAGGTTGACGCAGCAGCCGTTGTATTCGAACTGGAGGACGGTGGAGGAGACGGAGATGCCCCGCTCTTTTTCCATGGCCATCCAGTCGCTGGAGGTGGACTGCTGTTCTTTCTTGGAAGTGACGCTGCCGGCGAGGCCGATGGCACCTCCATAAAGGAGGAGTTTCTCGGTGAGAGTGGTCTTTCCGGCATCCGGATGGGAGATGATGGCGAAGGTGCGGCGGCGTGAGATTTCACGGGCGGCGGCGGTGGGAACTGAGGTGCTCAAGGGTGGAAGGCTGGTGGGACCGGGAGGTGGTAGCTTGAAGGAGGGGATTTAACAACCTTGGGGGTGGATTGGTTGAGAGAGGGCTCACGCGGGACAGCAACCGGAGCATAGCGGAACCGGAACAAAGTGGAGATCGCCGTAGGCAAATAGCCGCAGGCAAAGCAGCAGGGGCCCGATTGGAGGGATCAATCGAAATGACCGCCAAAACAATCTTGGTATGATGAGAAGTGAGATTACCATCACGGTTGATGATTTTTCACCCGAAGACCTCTGGCAGCCCCATTTGTAAATGGGCCATCGTCAGCCTGTTGAGCGCGTTGATGTTGACCGCCCATGGACAGTCTCTTGGCCTTGAAATCCAGAAGTCGGCGGGCGGCGCTCTTGAGCTCAAGCTTAACGGCGAGGTCTCGCGGGATCACGAACTTGAGTTTTCACAAGATGCCCTCGAATGGGAACCTTTGATGTCTTTGAAGCTCCCTTCGGATTCTCTGGTGTGGGCGGACCCGCTCGCTTCATTTCGTCCGCGCGGATTCTATCGATTTACAGAATGGGCGGGCAATGCGCCGCAGAATTTTGCCGACAATTTTCGACTCAACGATCATCAGGGACGTTCGCGGGAGCTGTTTTACAACACCCATCTGGATGCTGTCGTTTTGATCTTCATCGATCCGAGCGGCGACGATTCGTTGGCCGCCACTCTGGCAGACTTGGAAAACACCTTTGGTTCCCAGGAAGTGGAATTTTGGTTGATCGATCCTGTTTCTGCAGAGCGCTCCGAGCTTGTAGCCAATGCGAGCGATTGGGAAGTTGATATGCCGATTCTTCATGACCGTGCCCAACTCGTTTCGCGCGCCTACAAGGTGCACCGTGGCACCGAAGCGGTTGCGATAGACCCCACGACGCGACGCATTTTTTATCGCGGAACGATTGACCGACCGGCCGAAGGAGATTCGCCTGCGCAATCTTATCTGGAGGATGCCCTCACGGGATTTCTCGCCGCGCAGCCTGCGATCTACTCGCGCACTCCCGCCACTGATTACGTCATTCCATTGGCCCCGGTCGTACCGGTCTCTTACGAGGAAACCATTGCTCCGATGCTGATTGAAAAATGTGTGAATTGCCACAGCCCCGGGAACATCGCGCCGTTTACGATGAGTGATTACCAAACGATTGTCACCTGGGCCCACGCCATTCGCCACGCGGTTCACACGGGTGAGATGCCCCCGTGGTTCGCCGATCCCGAACACGGGGCTTTCGAAAATGACTGGTCACTGTCGGATGAATCGGCCCGAGCTCTGATCGACTGGATTGATCAAGGGACTCCCCGGGGAGTGGGTGCGGATCCCCTCGCTGAATTTTTCGCAAATACCCCTCCGCCATCTGATTACCCCGTGAACTGGCCTTCCGAACTTGGCCCTCCTGATCTCATTGTCAGCATTCCGAATCAAAATATCCCTGCCAATGGTGAGATCGACTATCGCTACATTGAGGTGAAGCCAAACATCCCTGCTGACACTTACCTTCGCGCGGCGATTCTCAAACCCGGTAACCGAGCTGTGGTCCATCATGGTTTGGTGTTCCTCGGAACCACCTTCGAAGCGTTCATTCAAGGTGCTGGCTTGAACGGATACTTCGCTGGCTACGTGCCGGGTGTTCGCTCTACTGCCTTTCCGCCTGACACGGGTAAGTTCATTCCTGCGAACCCGACGCTGACGATTCAGATGCATTATCAAGCCAATGGAAGCCCGCAGACAGACCAGACCCAATTGGGTCTCTACTTTCATACCACACCACCGGCGACGGAGTATCGCACCACTGCGGCTAGCACGACCTCGATTAATATTCCCGCCACAGCGCGTGAATACACGCGGGAGGCGACCGTCGTTCTTTCGGACACCGAGGAAACCATTCTCTACGAGTTGAGTCCCCACATGCACTATCGCGGTACGCGCATGGAGTATGATGCGATTTATCCTGGCGGGGACACCGAGAAACTTCTCTCGGTGCCGAACTACATCTTTGATTGGCAGCTGCTCTATCGCTTGGCCGAACCCAAGGTGTTGCCGGCAGGGACCGTCATTCGAGTGCGCGGCGCTTTCGACAATTCGGCACAGAATCCCTATAATCCCAACCCGGCTGTCTCGGTGGGATTTGGGGAGCAGAGCGACGAGGAAATGTTCATTGGCTACATCAATTTTGGGGTGCGCCGATGAGCAATGGGAGCAGACCTTGATTGACCGTCGGTCACAGGTGTTGCCGTTGGCTATCTCAGCTTGGTTGGGGGGAAGCACCCGAGGGCATTTCACGGACGGGGACGTTCCCTCTCATTATTGGGAGCGCTACTTGAGTTGGATGGTGAGAGATTTTAGGGGGGCGGTGAGGTTGAAGTCTTTTTCGTAGTCGCCGACGAGGCCGCCGGTGTCTTGGGCGAGTTCCAGGGTGTCGAGGGGGTGGGCGGTGAGGAGGGCGTCGCCGACGGTCATGTTGCTTTTGCGGCCTTCGGGGGTGGTGTAGCCGACGATGAGGCCTTTTTCGGAGGCGTAGGCGAAGAGGGGGCCGGTGGCTTTTGGGGGGAGGGGGATGTTGACGTTGGTACCTTTTCCACCTTGGCGGGTGGTGAAGTGGAGGTGGGCGTCTTTGATGAAGAGGGTCCAGCCGTGGTTGGTTCCGCCTTGGGCGGCGATGACTCCTTGGGTGCTTTTGGTGGGTGGCTTTTCGAGCTGGGCGGTGATGGTGAAGGCACGGTTGGCGATGGCGGGGGAGGTTTCGGAGGTGAAGGTGTCGCCGGGTTTGAGGTTGAAGATTTTTTTTGCGGAGGTTTTGTCTCGTTTGATTTTTTTCCAACTACCGAAGGGGACGACGCCTCGTTCTTTGGCCCATGTTTCGTATTGGGCGGACATGGTTTTGACGCGGTCGGGGTGGGTGGTGGCGAGGTTGTTCATCTCGGTGCGATCGGCGGGGATGTTGTAGAGTTCCCAGTGACCTTTGACGCCTTTGGCGACGAGTTTCCAGTCGCCATCACGGACGGCGCGGTTGCCTTCGTGCTCCCAGTAGATGGGTTTGCCGCGCTTGATTTTTTCGCCTTTGAAGATGGGGGCGAGGGAGGTGCCTTCGACGGGGATTTTATCGTCGGGATACGATGCTTTGCCGAGGTCGAGGCAGGTGGCCATGAGGTCGATGAGGTGGGTGGGCCCTTTGGCCCAGGTGTTTTTTGCGGCGATGCCTTTTGGCCAATGGGCGATGAGGGGGGTGGAGATTCCGCCTTCGTGGACCCAGTGTTTGTATTCGCGGAAGGGGGTGTTTGAGACGTTGGCCCAGTTTTCGCCGTAGCCGATTTCGGTTTCAGGTGGTCCGGGCATGACGCCCTTTCCGCGGCGGAGGGGGTAGCCGTCGCGGGATTGGGTGGGGACCATTTCGGTTTGGAGTTCGTCCTTACCCATGGGCTTGAGGGTGGGAGCGGCGGGACGCTCGAGGGGGCCGACAAGTTGGCCGCGGCCGAAGTTTTCGGCGCAGCCGCCGTTATCCTGGAAGAAGAGGATGAGGGTGTTGTCGAGTTGGCCGGTTTCACGGAGGGACTGGATGATGCGGCCGATGCCTTGGTCCATGTTATCGACCATGGCGGCGTAGACTTCCATGCAGGCGGATTCCCATTTCTTGAGTTCGACTTTGGACCAGTCACCGATGGGGCCGGGGATTTGCCAAGCGGGGTCGATGAGTCCGAGGGACTTCATTTTTTTAAGGCGGGCTTCGTAGATGGGGGCGTAGCCTTGGTCGTATTTGCCTTCATACTTTGCGATGTCCTCTGGGAGGGCGTGCATGGGCCAGTGGGCGGCGGTGTAGGAGACGTAGTGGAAGAAGGGTTTGTCGCGGTGGTGCTGGTGGTGATCGTGGATGTATTTGACGGTGTTGTCCGAGATGGCGTCGGTGTAATACCAGGTGCCTTCGGGTTGGTATTCGGGGTCGTTCTCCGGGGTGATCTGGGTGTTGCCGCGGGTGAGAGAGTTGGGATCGAAGAGGGAGCCGGCCCCGTGAATGGTGCCGAAGAATTTATCGAAACCGCGCTGGCGGGGCCAGTTGTCTTGGGGATCGTCGTGTTTGACCTTGGGGGTGACGTGCCATTTTCCTGACATGTAGGTGCGGTAGCCGGCGGGGCGGAGGGCTTCGGCGATGGTGAGGCATTCTTTGTTGAGGTAGCCTTGATATTGGGGGATGCCGTAGTCGCTGGTCATGTGGCCGATGCCGGCTTGGTGGGCGTAGAGGCCGGTGAGGAGGGAGGCGCGGGTGGGACAGCAGCGGGCGGTGTTGTAGAACTGGGTGAAGCGGAGGCCGTTGGCGGCGAGGGCGTCGAGGTTGGGGGTTTCGATTTCGGAGCCGTAGCAGCCGATATCGGAGTAGCCCATGTCATCGGACATGATGAGGATGATATTGGGCCGGGGCTCTTCCGCAATAGCAGCGCAGAAGAAGCTTAGAAAAGTCAGGAGAATGAGAACTCTGCGCATCTCTCAGGATTACGAATCAAGAATCCGGAGTCGATCATGGAAAACCCTCAATCCTACCACGGTCTGGCTCGCAGTTGATATGCGGCTTCCCGGACCTCGCCGCCACGGAGGTACTTCACCTTAATTCGATCCCCAGCCTCATGGTGGAGGCGGATGTACACCTGGGCATTAACCGCCAGAGGGTTGGCGCTCACACCATTAACTGAGAGGACGATGTCCCCTTCCCTCATTCCGGCCTTCTGTCCGTTGGTGTTGACCCAGAATTTTGTGGTTCGGGTTGCGAAGCTTTTTTCCGGAAGTCCCAACGTTTTTTTCTCCTCGATGGTGAGCGGTTTTCCCCAGAAGCCGGGGAAAGGTTCCATCTTATGGCCGATGGAACGACGGTTGAGATCAGTGACCCGCCAGTGAGGAGGCAAGGGGATTTTTCGAGATGCCTTGTCTGTCGTGATGTCGACTGATTGGCGGGCACGTGGAAGATGATGAAGGACGTACTGGATGTCGGCAAAGGTGCTCACGCGCTGGCCATCGACGGTCCGGATCTGCTCCCCGGACCTGAGGCCGGCCAATGCAGCGGAACCGGTAGCGGCTTCGATGACGGTGGGATCGTCCACCTTGAGGGCCAGTCCCAGCCTGGTGGGATCGGGGAAGATCCAGGGCATTGTTTTCTTGTCAAAATCTGCCAAAGCGAACAATTCCACCGCTTGTCCCTCGGCAACTTGGTGGCAGTGGACACATTGGTTTTTCTGCACCACTTTTTTGACGTTGGGGAAGGTCTGCGACATTCGCGAGCGATTTGCGGCAGCGGGTTTCCACTCCCCTGCCCTCCACTCTTTGTGCAACTTAAGGCCCCGCTTCAGTGCAACAATGGCGCTCGGGAGAGAAAGAAAGGTCTCGGATCCGGCATCGGTGCGGGCGCCGTAGCGGAGGTAGACTTCATTCTGATGATTGATGACGAAGAGTCCGAAGGTGGTGTTGAAATCGAACTCAAAGATTCCGATGTCGACCTCCGCCATGTTCGTGATTCTCAGGCGCACAAATTGCTCCTGCAGTTTTGCCAACGGACTGTCTTTTTCAGGATGCACAAACTGTGCCTCAAACTCACGGCAAGCCGCTCAACTTTCTCACCGGAACTCTACCAGAATCGGTTTACCGGTTTGGCGCGACTGCTCTCTGGCTTCCCCGGGATTGGCGAGCCAAGGCAGTGTCGATTCGAAGGCGGGCGCGGGGGTGTGTTTCTCTTCAGCAGTTAGTTCAGGTGACAAGAAGCAGGCCCAAATTAGGGCCAGAGCCGGAGTCGAGATTTTCATAGCCGCGATCTTACCGCGTTGGAACGGACCTAGCTAGTTGAGAATCGCGTATCCGGCATTGAGGTAGGTGGCGTAAGAAACCCAGAGCAGGTAGGGAACGAGAAGAAGTGCCGCGGGCTTTGAGAATCTTTTAAACTCCCGAATGGTCAGGATGATGAAGATCCAAAGGAGGACAATGATGACCAAAGCAACCTCAATAAGGTGGGCTCCAAAGAATGCGGGGGTCCACACCAGATTGAGAAGGAGTTGAGTGAAAAACAAGAAGGTGGGACGCGTCCGGCCCAACTGAGCGGGGTGACGGTGCCAAAGGAGAGCGAAGCTGACTCCAATCATGGCATAAAGAGTGGTCCAGACGGGGCCAAAGACCCAATTGGGCGGAGTCCCGGGAGGACTGATCAAATCAGCGTACCAAGTGTCAATGGACGATGTCGTTAGAAAGGCTCCCAGTCCGCCAAGAAGCTGCATGAGAATGACGCAGACGACGGATTTAACCACAAGTGAAGATGCCATTGTTCTATGTCGGCGACATTGGACGGTTTCGCAAACAAAATTCAACACCCGGCATACGCAAAACGGCACCCTCTCTGGTCGGGGTGGATGCCGAGGCTAGGGTCGCTCAGGAGGCTGCGTGAAAGTGGAGTTTTTCATCTGCAATTTACACGTAACAAAATGAGCGATAGGCGTCGGGAAGAAATGATTCATGCTAGCGAACCAGCATCCAGATCGACATTCCGATCATCATGAGGTTTTCGGTGAGCGAAATGAACCCCAACGGGACGCCATCCCCTCCCCCGGTGCAGGCGCACTCGAGGTCGCGTTTTTCCAGATAGACCGCCTTGAACACCGAGATGGCACCGACGGTGGCAACGAAGAGCGCGGCCGGAGCGGCCACCCAAGTGAAGAGGTGGGCAATCATGAGGATGCCCGCTCCAGTTTCAACGAAGGGGTAGAGGTAGGCATAGCGAACATCCTTTTGGGCAAGGAGGTCGTACTGGACAAAGCCGGTGGTGAAGGCGCTGAGGTTTTGGAGTTTTTGAATCCCGAGCACACACATGCTGATGGAGATGAAGAGCTCGGCGATCCGTATGGCGGGAAATTCTCCTGTCATCGCAAAGGCCGTGGTGAGGGCCATGAGGAACGAAACGGCGAAGATGGCGATGACCGGTTGGTAGGTTTTGCTGTCGGCTCCCTCGGGGGGGAGTCCGAGGTGGTCGCGGAGGTCATCGTATCCTCCGATGTTTTGACCCTCGATAAAGATTTGGGGTGTCTCGGAGTAGCCATTTTCTTCTTTGTAGGCCTTGTTGGCGTCCATCGAGTCGAGATGCTCGTCCTCGATTTCATAGCCCTCGCGCTCGAGAATATCTTTGGCTTTGATGCCCCAAGGGCAGAGGTGGTCGGGGGTGACCATGCGGACAATTTTTGCGTGCTTCTTTTTCATTGGGTTTGGGAATCAGGTTAGTCGTTCGGAAGAAGGGCGAGGTATTTATCGGGGTCTTTGTTGAATTTTTTGAGGCACATTTTGCAGCAGAATTTCATCTCCTGGCCCTGATAGACGGTGGTTTGCATCTCGTCCCATTCATCGAGGGGCTCGTCGGTAACGAGGCACTTATCGAGAGGGTAGGGTTTGATTTTTGGTGGAGTGGGATGGGAAGGTGCAGGCGCGGGACTGGCGCTCGCGACCGGAGAGCTGGCAGCGGGTTCAGGTGCGGCTCCGGTGTGCTGGCAAGAGACAAGTGTGAGCGAAATTCCGGCGATAAAGAGCGTGATTTTCATGGGCTAAGGGAGGGAGCGCAGCCTTGGGGCCACGCTCCCGCCTGGTTTAGGTTAGAGTTTGGCGAGGTATTTTTCGGGGTTGGCATTGAATTTGGCGACGCAGGGCTTGCAGCAAAATTTCACCTCCTGTCCCTTGTGAACGATGGTGATGGGGTCCCCCATCGAGCCGAGCTTGTTATCGGTGACGATGCATTTGTCGCTGGGGTAGGATTTCACTCCGGTTGCGGACATGTTGTGTCCGGCATGCGGATCGGCAGTGGTGCCGGCGCAGGAATTGAGACCGAAGGCGAGGGCAGAAGCTGCCGCGATGATGATGGTTGTTTTCATAGTTTTTTTTATTTTTGGGTTTGGAGATTTAGAAGCGGAATTCGAGTCCGGCACCCCATCCGTGCTCATTGTGATAGGAGCCGGTGAGGGAAAATTCTTTGTTCAGGAGATACGAGGCGCCCGCCATCCATTCGAGTTCGGTGTTGGTGTCGTATCTGACATCACCATGAATGGAGAATCGGGGTGTGATCTGGAATTCCTTCCCTAGATTGAGGCGCGCGTCGCCCTCGGAATCGAGGGTGAGGCTGCTCTTTACGAAGTAAGGCAGGAGGTAGTTCACTCCGGCAAAGGCGCGATCTTCCGCGTTGTGAATGTTGGTCAGGCGGTAGCCGACAATCGAGCTGAGGCGAGGGTTGAAATAGTGCGACCAGAAGGCGTCGATCTCGTATTCCTGATGGTGGTGAAAACCGTAGTCCCACATGAGACCGTAGTTTTCACGCCCTTTCATGAGCATAGCGTTGCCCATCGTCATGTTGTTCAGAAGGGTGCCATCGACCATGAAAAAGGAAGGGTTGATGAGCTTGGGATCGAGGGCTGGTTGATAGTCGGGATCCTGGGCAGCGCGGTAGGAGAAGACCCGGGCCATGCCGGCATCCATGTGGTAGAGGAGGTGGCAATGGAAAAACCAGTCGCCCTCTTCATTGGCAAGGAACTGGATGGTGCGCCGCCCCATGGGAGGGACGTCCACGGTGTGCTTGAGCGGCGAGTTGGCGCCGTATCGATTGAGCAAGCGGAAGAAGTGCCCGTGGAGATGCAAGGGGTGATGCATCATGGTGTCATTGATGAGTTCGATCTCGAGGACCTCGCCCTTGGTGACCGGGATGGTGGAGTCTTCGGCCAGGGTTTTGCCATTAAAAGACCAGAGGTAACGGGTCATGTCGCCGGTGAGACGGAGTTCGATCTTACGGGCGGTTTTTCCTTTGAAGTCGGTAGCGGCGGGCGATTTTAAGAAGGCATAGGGCGCGGTGGGACGGTGGGCTTTGCGAAGCGAAGCGAGCGGGACACCTTCATCCTGAAGGGCACCCATGAGCATGTGATCCATGCTGTAGAGCTCCGGCGACGGAAGTCCGTGCGCGGAGACTTTTTCACCTGATCCCAGAAAAACCGAGGCGTGGCCGGAATTGTCCTGGGCGGTGGTCCGGAACTCGAATGAGCCCGACTTGGGAATGGTGACGATGACATCGTAGGTTTCGGCCATGCCCATGAGGAGGTGGTCGACTTTGGTGGGAACGACATCCATGCCATCCGCTGATACGATGGTGAGCGGGCCGGTGGCGGAGTGGGCGTAGAAATAGGTGGAAGCTCCGGCATTGATGAGACGCAGGCGAACGCGCTCGCCGGGTTTGGCGGCGATGGCGGTCTCGGTTTTTCCATTAATCAGGAAGGCATCATAGGCGACATCCGAAACATCCATGGGAGGCATGCGGACCTTTTCACGATCAAGATAGTCCTGTAATTTACCGGCTTTGAAAGCTCCGGCAAGGGATTGGGCATTCCCTTTTCGAATGCCATACCACTCCGAGCCACGCATGAGCGTGCGCATGACTTCTTCGGGGTTTTCGTTGGTCCAATCGGAAAGGACAAGGACGTGATCTTGGTCTGTCTTGACCCGCTCGCCGCCCCGTGGGGTGACCACGATGGAGCCATAGACGCCACGCTGTTCCTGAAGTCCGGTATGGCTGTGATACCAATAGGTGCCGGCGTGCCTCAGGGGGAAACGGAAGGTGCGGCTGCTGCCTGGTTGAATTGGTGGGGTGGTTAGGTAAGGGACGCCGTCCTCTGCATTGGGAACGAGGAGTCCGTGCCAGTGGATGGAAGTTTCTTCGGCATCGAGGGCGTTGTGGACGGTGATGACGGCAGTATCGCCTTCGCGAAATCGCAGGGTCGGCCCTGGGATTCCGCCGTTGATGGTGAGGGCGGTTCGGGGCTTCCCGGCCGGGGCCAGCTTGGTCTCAGCGATGGTGAGATCATAAGTCCGGGGTGCTGCAATCGCAGGCAGAGTAGCAAAAAGAAGTAGTAGAAGTGATTTCATTGAGGAATTAAGAGAAGAGATTGTGGCATCAAGGCCGGTGCTATTGGGCCCGAAAGAGAGGCCCAAGAATGATGGCGAGGACGAATGAGATCGTCGCCAGAGAATGGCTCAAACCACCGGGCAGGCGGTGAGCAGGAAGAGGATCAAATCCTCAAATTGCCGAGGCGCAGGAAAAGTGAGAGCCCTTGCGGTGGTGGAATGGTAGGGATGGGGCAATCCCGCTGAATAACAGGATGTCGCGAACTCAACTCCCCTTCCCATGCGAGTGCGGTAGGAGCTGAAACTTTTGGGTTTTCCGGCTGAGCGAAGGGTGTCCACAAATGATCTGCCAGCTCCAAAGTTTGCTTCTCGGGACAGTTCTCACATGGTTCCGTGTCCACGCAAAACGGACAGGCCGGAGCGACCTCACAAGCGCACTCGACAAGGTAAAAGCTCTTGGAACACGAGCAGAAGCCAACCCCCGGATACTTAAAAAGTATCGCGGCGATCATGACGACGCCAAACGCCGCCGCTGAAAAGCTCCGAATCATCTTTGTATAATCTAAGGGTAAGAGGCATTTCTTCAAGGAGTATTCCCCTCGGTGAAAAATTAGGGATCAAACTGGAACCATCATCCACCGGGCATCCTGTTTCTCATTGGTTTTGGATTGACCCAACACCACCAAATCCGGCCCTGCAAGATGCCCCGGGTGGCTTCCGGAGAACGGATTCCACGACAAAAAAGAACCCCCTGCTGAAGAACAGCGGGGGGCTCAGGAAAGTTAATCTGTCGACTATCCTTCGAACGTCAGCCCGCGGAACTCGTTCGCGGCAGCGGTGACGGCGCGCTCAATGGGGAGGCGCTCAGTGGAGCTGCCGGTCCAGAAGCCGTGGCCGCTGGTGTGATTGAGCATGTATTGGGCGTCGGACGGGGTTTCCATGGCGGCGCCATGGGCGACGAGGATGGTGTCGGGGCTGAGCTCGCGGCACTTTTGGTAGACTTTTTCGGTCTGCTCGGCGGTTTCCTCGATGGTCATGCCATTGTCATAGCCTTTGATCCCGCCCTTGGTGGTACCGGCGTGGTAGCAGAAGATGTGGGGCTTGGCCTGCTCGCAAATGGCGTAGGAATCTTCCTCGGTGAAGGCGAGTCCGACGGAGACCATGTTCATTTCTTCTTTGGCGAGGATGAGCATGTCGATCTCGTTCTGAAGGGTGATGCCGGCGGAGGTCATGACCTTGAAAATTTCGGAGTCGTGGTCGATGTAGGAGATGGAAGGTCCGATGTTGGAAACGGACTGGACTCCCATGTCGAGGCACTGCTGGAGGACCATGCGCATGTCCTTGAGGGGATCGTTGGCGTTAAGGCAGGCGCAGACGAAGGCTTTGCCATCGAGCGCGGGCATGATGTCCTCGCGGGTGTAGTCGAGGGTCTGTTTGTTTGAGTCGAGAATGGGCCACATCATGGACATGGTGCCCATTCCATTGGAGCGGAGGCGGGCACCGGAGAAGGTGTTGATGCAGTCGGTGCCGGAGGCTTCCTGGAGTTTGGCAACGAGGCCGGATCCCGCGGAGGAGATCATGATGGGGATGCGGGCGTCGACTTTCGCTTTAAGGTTGGCGAGGATCTGTTCGGTGGTAAGGCGTTTTGTGATCATGAATTTAGGAATTGATTGAGGTGTTGATTGAGAGATTTTTGGTAAGCTTCTGGCTCGTGGTAGCGGGCAGGAAGATGGGCGATTTGGACATTGGGTAACGCTGCGGCGATTGTTGCGGCGACGGTTTCAGGGTGAAGATCGTCACGCGGGCTGTCGAGCACGAGAGTCCGGTTTGGGATTTTTGAGAGCTCAGCCAAGGATTGGAAAGGGCAGTCGTGCCACATTTTGTCGAGGACTGAGTTATCGGGACGTTGATAGAGATCGAGGACACCTTTTGCCACCGGGGGGTTGTTGGTGGCGAGCGTTTGGTAGGCAGCGTGGGACTCAAAGTCTGCCTGGGAAAGTCGCCCCGGCAAGGCCGCGAGTTCGAGGTGAGGTGGACACGGAAAATCGAGCCACGAAGGGCGAAGGACAATTAATTTTTTCACCCTCGTGGGATAACGCAGAGCGATATTGAGCGAGATTCCCGAGCCCATGGAAAGGCCGCCAAGGTGGCAGGAGTCGATGCCGTAGTGATCCATCAATGCGATGACATGATCGGCAAAGGAATCAAAAGAGTAGGTCTCCGGGTCAAAGCCCACGGAATCCCCATGACCGGGCAGGTCGGGGGCGATGACTCGGAAGCCGGGCAGGTCATCGAGACCCTTGGTGGTCTGGGAGCGTCCGGCACCGAGGCCGTGAAGAAAAACCAGTGGAGTCCCCTCATTGGGGCCGATGCAGGCGTGTGCGAGAATCATTAGTCGGGGCGGGGCATTTCGAATTGAGTGTCGGTGCGGGCATACCAATCAGGCGAAGCCATGCGACCCAGCGGGTGATAGGCACCGTGGTTGAGATAACCTTTTTCATCAAAGAGTCCATCACGGGCATGGACCAAATGGACGATCCCAATAATGAGTCGGTTGGTGCCAATTTCCAATGTCGAATGCTCGGTGCACTCGAGGGCCACCGGGGCTTCAGCGATGCGGGGAACGGCGATCTTTTCCGTTGGAACGGTAGTGAGCGGGAGTCCGGCCAATTCGCTTTCGCCATGAGGGAGGGAAGCGGCGGTGGCTACCATCGCTTCGCCGAGCGGCTCATCGACCATATGAACGACAAACTCACCGGTGCGCCGAATGTTGCGAGCGGTGTCCTTGGGTGTCTCCCGATCTCTGTTTCCCGGCGCAAAAGCGACGATGGGAGGATTGGACCCAAAGACATTGAAAAAGGAAAATGGCGCGGCGTTCAAACGACCCTCGGAATCGACCGTAGTAACCCAAGCGATCGGCCGCGGGGTTACGAGCGAAGCGAGAATTCGGTATCGATCGCCGGCGGGCAGGGTATCGAGGTTGAAAGTCATTGAATGATCAGCAAGAGAAGTGGCGAGAGAATCGCGTGACAAAGAGGCCTCCTCAACCCTTTTAACTTGAAGAGCGGTTTCTCTTGAAGTTGTCTGACAGAAGTGCCGCGATGTCGGTTTGCCTCAAATTCTATGTTGATACGACTTTTCCTCTCGGTCCTTGCCTGCACTCGCGTTTTTGCAGCGCCCACTATCAACTCCTTTACAATCAGTGATGGCACAACAACATCGGATACCACCCTTGCAGTAGCGCCGAACTCCCTTCTCACTCTGACATGGGACGTGAGTGATGCTACCAACGTAATCGTTGTTCCCGGTATTGGACCCTCTCCGGCATCCGGTTCCGCCCAGGTGCCCTTTGGCGAAATGGAACAGCGGTATTTCGTTAATGCCTCTGGCGATGGCTTCGCCAGCAAATCGATTCTGGTTACAGTGGATCCCGATACCGTCGACCCGGTGATTTCCGAATTCCTCGCCAATCCCGGAAAAGATTCCCTCAAAGACAAGGACGGGAGCACTGAAGACTGGATCGAACTGAGGAACCCCTACCCTTTTGAACTTCCAATCGGGGGATATTTCCTCAGCGACGATCTCGGTCTTTCCGTCATCTGGATGATTCCCGAGGGCACTTCAATCCCGGCTTCCGGCCAACTTCTTATCTTTGCCTCGGGAAAAAACCGCGCGGTAGCGGGAGAGGAGCTACACACCCAATTCAAATTGGATTCATCGGGCGACTCGATTTTCCTCGTGGGAAAAGACGGTTCCACCGTGGTGGATAGCTTCACTTGGATCAATTCCGCAGATCACCCTTCCGGGAAGTCCTACGGTCGGTTCGGAGATCCGTCACTCCAAGGTACTTTTGTCACTCCCACACCGGAGACGCCAAATTCCCTCCCGTTTTTTACTCCTCAAAAGGTGACCTTTAATGATGACAGCCGGAGTTTCACCGATTCCCTGACCGTCTCCCTTTCCACACCCGATCCAGCGCTCAACATCCACTACACCACTGATCGATCGGAGCCGGACTCGGACTCGCCGATCTATAGCGGACCCCTCGATCTAACCTCCTCCACCATGCTGCGCGCTCGTCTTTTCGATTCGAGTGGATCCACCATCATCGGCGATGTCTCGGCGCGCAACTACCTCAAACTTTCCACCACCGGCATCCCGTCAGGCTGGGAAGCGGGCGCCGCGACATTGCCGGAATTCACCTCCAACCTACCCATCATTGTCATCGATAACATGGGTGGTAGTTCGTTCAACACCACCGCCCCCCGGGCCGCGATTATGACGATCCACGAGCCTGTGAATGGGGTGGCCTCTCTCATCAATCCACCGAACGAAAGCACTCGAGCCGGCATTCGTATTCGTGGCGCAAGCTCGTCGAATTTTGCCAAAAAGCAGTATCGTTTGGAACTGTGGAATCAAGAGGATGGGGATAAAGACAGTAGCCTTCTCGGGCTTCCCTCCGACTCCGATTTCATTCTTGGAGCACCTTTTGTCGACAAATCATTCATTCGAAACACCCTTACCTACGAGTTGGGAAGGGAACTGGGCCTCGACGCTCCCCGCACCCGCCACGTGGAGGTCTTCATCAATGAGAATGGCGGACCGTTGGACTACGCCGCGGACTACCGGGGCGTCTACTTCCTTGCCGAGACCAACAAGATTTCAAAAGACCGCGTCGATCTCGAGAAACTGAGCGCACAAGACAGCACCGAGCCCGAAATTACCGGAGGCTATCTCCTAAAATGGGAAGGTGGCGCAAAGGATCCCGCAAAGGTACTCCCACCTTCAAACGGCATGAACTGGAATGGTCTTGAACTCGTAGAACCCGACCCCGCCGATGAAGCCACAGCAGAACAAAGGCAATGGATTTCCGACTACGTGAGAGACGTGGACAATCGAATTGCAGGGCCTGATTTCGCCGACCCCGTGCTCGGCTATGCACCTGTTCTCGATATCCCTTCTTACGCGAACCTCTTCGTGATCAACGAACTCACCAGGGACCAGGATGCTTACATGCGCAGCTCCTATTTTTACAAAGACCGGGGCGGAAAACTGAAAATGGGCCCCCTTTGGGACTACAACCTGACAATGGGAACCGGTTGCTGCCGCAACAACCGAAACACCACCGACACGGGCTCTGATTCCGGCTGGCAGTACATCGAAAACGACGGAGTCAACGAGGGGCACTGGGAAGTGGAACTCGTCGAGGACCCCGACTTTTGGCAGGCCGTTGTCGACCGATGGCAGCATGTCCGCAAGGGACCCCTCGGTGACAGCGCCCTTCATGCCCGCATCGACGGGCAAAGCTCCCCTCTCAGCCAACCGGCCGTTCGTAATTTCAAAAAATGGAACAACCTTGGGAGCACCAATTTCACCTTCTTCTTTTCACCGGCATCAAGCACTTGGGAAGGGCAGATCGACTTCGTGAAAACATGGACTTCCGAACGCATGGCATGGATCGACTCACAGATGACCGCTCCTCCGATAGTCTCCCCTCAAGGCGGATTCGTATCGGCAGGGACCAATGCCACCATTGATGGATCGGCAGGCACAATTTACTACACAACCGATGGATCGGACCCACGACTGGCCGGAGGATCCATCAACCCGCAGGCCCGATCCTACGCGGTCGGCGGCACACCCCCGTCCGTTCTCCTTTCTACAACAACCACCGTGACCGCACGGTCCCTGATCGGCCAGGACTGGTCGGGACCAGCGACCCAACTCTATGTCATCGGAGACGCCGCGGGTCCGCACAATTTGGTCATCTCCGAGATTCACTACAACCCTGCCGAACCCTCGACCAACGAAATGAACGCAGGCTTTCTCGACAAGGACGACTTTGAGTTCCTCGAGCTTCAAAATGTAAGCACTGTTACCATCGACCTCTCCGGCGTGTCCTTCACCCTGGGGCTTCAGTTCACCTTCCCCACTAACTTTGAACTTTCTCCCGGAGAACGGACCCTGATTGTCAGAAATCAGGCTGCCGTTCTAATGCGCTACCCTGCCCTTACGGCGTCGGATATCGCCGGGGAATTCCAGGGCTCAACCGGACTTGGAAATAAAAATGACCACCTGATTCTCTCAGCGGCCAATGGCAGCACCATTCGGGATTTTCAATATCAGGACTCCGCACCCTGGCCCACCGCGCCCGATGGCTCCGGCGTCAGCCTCGTCCTAATCAAACCCGGCACCCTCCCGGACCACGCCGACCCCTTCAATTGGCGCTCCGGCATCACTCTCAACGGCTCCCCGAACGCCACCGACGCCACCTCCTTTTCCGGAGGCGACTTCCTCGCTTATGCCTCCGGTGGGTCCGATCCCGCGATCATGCGATTGCCCGATGGCACCCTTTCCCTGCAGGTGCCGTTGAACCTGTTGGCGGACGACGTCACCGGCATTGTTGAAACGTCACTTGATCTCATAAATTGGACCAATGGCGACGCACTTTTTCTTCGTGAATCCCGATCCGAAACGCTGGGAGGGAACGGTGTTCTCTTCCTCAAATCACTGAGTCCTCAGGCCGGAGGAAGCTTGTTCGTACGCTATCGTTACCTCCGGTAGAAGTTGCTTCAATCAGCGATCTCCACCTTGAGTCGGTAAAATGAAGGTGCCGCTGCGGGACTTGCCAACGTCAAAACCCGGGTGCGCCATCCGTTCACGGCATCCGGGTTGTTCGACTGCTCCGATGTGCCGATGACCGGAATCCAATTCTCAAGGTCATTGCTTTGCTGGATGACTCCAGTCAGCTCCCTCCCTCCAAGATCAAGTGACTCCTTCAACGTAAATCGCACCGCACCGGAAGCCAGTAATTCCACTTCAAGCGGGCTCTCCTTCTGGCCGGCATCTCCCGCATCGGACTCGGAAAAGTATTCCAACAGATTGATCATCCCGTCCCCATCGGCATCATCAAGGGGAGAGGTCATCGTCGTCACACCCCTGTCTTCGAGCCAAGCCTCCATCCTTTCTGTCGGGCTGAGCGCGGCCACTGTGATCGCATCCTGAATCAGACTGTTGATCTCGCTCACATGTCCACTGATTCGGCTACCGTAGCTATGGGTACTGTCATAAAACCGGATGTCACTGGGATTCGTTTCATAACTGGACGGGAAGACATACTGCGCCGGGCTGGTTGGGATGAGATTCCACCCCCCGCTGTCCGAACCATAATAAAATCCCCGGGCTTCCGTGAAAGCCGCCCGAAAAAACGAACCGTCGCCGTTCACATTGTTCGTGTCATGATTGGCATCCACCGAATAGTTGATCGCGGCCAACTTCCAGGTCGCACCATCCTTGATAAACCAGCCGCCACCGGAATCATTCCCCGCCGCCTGACACTCGAAAGCCCCCCCGTCATCGTCAAACGCACAATAGATCAGCGGGTCTCCCATCGATGTCGTCATAGTCGCGAGCACCTCGTTGACCCCCCAGCGGTCGAACTCGGTTTCCGGAGCACCCCATTTCCAACCGACCGTCTGGGAGTTTCGTGTGATGGTGTCCCCGCGCCCCCTTCCCTTACCGGTCAGGACAAACTCTTTCCCCACTTCGTTGGAACCGGTGTAGAGCGGAATGAAATCCTCAAAGGTTTCCCAAATCTCAAACACCGCAAGATCGCTCGTCCCAATTCTCGTATACGCACCCCCATTCTTGAGGGTAAACGTCTTCTCTCCCACCCCGTTGAAATGCACCGGTTGGCTCACCGCCCCATGCTGCCCCAGGTGCTCCGCCGTGATGAAATGCTTCGGCGAAATCATCGTCCCCTGGAAATTCTTATACCGGAGCTGATACTGCCACCCGCTGTTGGCATAGGCTCCCGTCGGAGCGGTCTCCTTGTTCGCCGGAGGATCGGCATCGTTTAGAAAAATGATCGCCGCCGCCGGATGAAACATCAACGCGAAGAAGGAAAAAAACCGGGAAACCATCTCCAAATAATACACTAATCCAGCACCACCGCCTTAAGGAAATTCACCATCACCTCCTTGGGATTCCCCACCGGATTGTTCACCATTAAAGCAAAGGAATACCGCGCCCCCGACTTCCTGGTCAAGTAACCCGTGTAGGTCCGCACCCCGGTCATCCCCCCGGATTTCGCCCGCACCCGCCCCTCCAGCACACTCCCCTGCCCAAAAGAAACCATCGTCCCGCTCCTGCCTGCCATTGGCAGCGATTTTTCAAAAACCTCCCCCGATTCATGACCCCGCGCCTTTTTGAGGATCAGCGCCAGTTGTCGGGGCGTAATGATGTTTCGCGGGGAAAGTCCCGAGCCATCATGCAGGACACACCCTGTAAGATCCACCCCCTGCCCTTCCCAGTGCCCGCGCACCAGAGTCAGCGCCTCCTCGGCCCGCCCCTCCTCGTCGAGAATTTTCAGCAGACAATCAGCATACAAATTCACACTCCGGTGATTCGTTCCGCGGACAATCTTTTCCAATGTCGGACTCTCCTGCTTGTAAATTTCATCCCCTGCTCCCCGACCAAGACGGACCTTTCCCGCAACCGGCACGCCCTGCTTTCTCAAATAATCCCGAAAAAGCTCCCCGCACATCAACGGAGGATTGGGCAACGAACCCCGGATCGTAAACAATTCGCCCTCAGGCACTGTTCCTCGCATCGAGATCACTTCCGCGCGCGGACCACCATAAACATATCCCTGATCCCCCGACCCCTCTGGCCCCGTCAGCATCCGGTTCTCAAATCGAACCCCCGGCGGAGTTGGATCCGTCCGGACCAGTCTCGCCGGGTGACCTGCCTCCCCCGGTTGAAACGTCAGAGCATAGGAATTGAGGTGAAAATTGAGACCCCACGCACCCGAACCATAATAATTCCCAACGTCCCCCCAGGGCCAGGCATTCGGCACAATCCGATCCTCAAATCGACCCGCATCCATTACCAAATCACCTTCAATCGCTTCGACCCCCGCCCTCTTCAACGCCTCCGTCCACGCCTCAAACTCCGCATCCGGCGAAGTGCTCGCCAACGTCGGATCCCCGCCCCCCTTCACCACCAGATCATCCCCATCTCTCAAGAGCCGTGTTTCAAAACGATAATCCTTCCCCAGCACCTGAAGCGCGGTCGCGGTCGTCACCGCCTTCAAAGCAGACGCCGGAATGAGCCCCAAATCCGCCTGATGCGCCAATTCCGGCACATCTGCTCCCTCCAGCGGAATCAGACAAAACCCCACCGATGCCGTCTTAAGAACGGGCGCTGCAAGCAACTGACTCACAGCATCCTCGCCTCCCCACCCGACACCGGCACTCAACCCAATCCCTACAAACATTCCTAACGCCCTCATTTGCCGGATTTCTACGCCAATCTTCTCTCCTTGACCATCGGTCTTTAGCCTTGCGAACGCCTGTTTAATTTGGAATAGTTAAATATCATATTTGCTTTAACAATGCGGTTATTACCCATCAAAGCCCTCTGTGGCCTCCTCCTCGCCACCGGAATCCTCCTCGCTGATGAACCCGCCGAGCTTGAAAAACTGCGTGCTGACCGCACACGCCTCATCGACCTCGTCCTCAAACTTGAAGCCGACTTTTCCACCACCATCAAGGAGTATGGCGCACTCCAGACCGACTACGCCAAACTGCTTCAAAAGCCCCAAGCTCCCGATCAGCGGGGCGAGGTCGCAGGACTCCGCAAGGAACTCAGCGAAGCAGCCCGCAAGATCCGGCAAATGAAGCGCCTCGAAGACCGGAACGAAGCATCCACCAAGGAAATCGCCCGGCTAAAGGAAACTCTCACCACAGACCTCGCCAACCTCCGTAAAGAACTCGTCCGGGAGCGCCAAACCCTCGCCTACACCCGCAACCAGCTCGACGAACTCCGCACCATCCAAATCGAGACCCGAAAAGTCGAAGACATGCTCCGGCTCGAAACCATCAAGCGCGCCGACCTTCAGGACTCCCTCCAAACCCTCCGGGGAGAGCGCGATGCCCTCGTCCTCCGACTCGAGGAAAACATGAGTCGGCTCGCGGAATCCGATGCCGCCCGCAAGAAAGCCGAAGGCCGCGTCGCCGAACTCGAAAAAGCCTCCGCCACTCTCCGCGAGACCATCGCCGCCAACGAGACCGAAATCACTGCACTCCGCAAAAAAGCCTCTGAAACCGACCGTCACCGCATGACCATCGCCCGGCTAGAAGGAGACAAAAAAACTCTCTCTGCCGATCTCGACCGCCACCGGATGGAAATCGCCACCCTCAAAAAGGACCTGGCAGGAAAACAAGACCTCAAAAAATCCTTCGACCAGCTCTCCCTCGACATGGCCGCCTCCAACAAGCGCCTTGCCCAACAGGACAGCGCGGTTAAAAAACTCACCGCTGATCTCGTTACCTCCACCAAGTTAAACAGCGAAATCACCACCCTGAGGACAAAGGAAAAAGAAGCCCTCACCAAACAACTCGCCCTGCAGGAAAAGGAAGACCAGGCCTTCCGGGCCGAGACCGCCAAACGACTCGCCGAGATGTCCAACAAAGCCCAAGCCGAGGTCGCCAAACTTCAGAAAAAACAGGAAGAATTGGCCCGCGAAGCCACTCTCAAGGTGGCCGCCCTCGAGAAGGACAAAACCAAACTCCAAAACGAACTCGCAAAACGGGAGACCGAACTCGCCAAGGCCAAAGCAAACGCCGTCGACCCGGTCAAAATGAACGCCGCTGTCGCTGAGCTGGAAAAAGAAAAAGCCGCTCTCGCCGACCAAGTCGCCAAGCGCGAGGCCGACCTCAAAGACACCCGCCGCGAGCTCGGAAAACTCCAGCTCAAGACCGAGGCCACCGAAAAACAACTCCACGCCCTCAAAGTCCGCTTCGCCCGCATCGAGCCCGTCCGCTACGCCCTCGGCGCCGCCGACGTCAAAGACCAACAGGAGCGCGTCCTGCGCGACGTCAAAGAAGTCCTCGCCATGTTCCCCAGCGCCCGCTTCGAAATCGTCGGCCACACCTGTGATCTCGGCTCACAAGAAAGCAACCTCAAGCTCAGCCGGGAACGCGCCGCCTCCCTCCTCTCCTACCTCGGGGAAAACGGCATCTCCCCCGAACTTCTCAAAGCCCGTGGCATCGCCGACGCCGAACCCCTCGTCCCCAACACCAACGAGGCCAACCGCCGCCGCAATCGCCGCGTCGAGATCCACATCCTCGACTAAATCCGGGCCATCAGCACGGGCTACCCGCTGATCTTTCTTAAGAACGCCCCCACCCCGTCCTCGCCCTCTCCCGGTGCCCACGCCGCAAACTCCTTGTCCGCCGTCGGATCATAAGGCCCCTGCTTGCACTCAAAGACCACTGTATCCTCCTCCCGCACAATCATCCCGTGCCAAACACCCGGTTCAATATCAATCATCCGGACCCCCTCCTCGCTCAGCAGCCAGCGATTGAGAATCTCGCCCTCAGGCGAAAACTCCAACACCTCCAGGCGCCCCCGTAACAAACACACCGACTCACTCGCATGCGGCATCGAATGCCGGTGCGGCTGAATATACGTCCCCGGCTGCATAAAGTTCGCCATCCGCTGCACCCGCGCATCCTGACTCCGGTGCACCGGCAGAATCATCCGCTTCCTCGGACTCGTCCGTGACGCCTCCAACCCCTCCTCCATCGCCGCCGCATCCAGCGTCACCACGCCTCCCGTCATATTTTCCAAGGCCGCACTCATGCCCCCCTCGTACGAAACCCCATCCCCAATTCCAATCCGGAAAAGTCGCCCCACCTTCCCATCATACCCGCCATCCGATTGCTCATCCTCCTCCTGCTCACCTCCCTCGCCCATGCCTCCCGGTCCAATATCGTCGTCATCATGGCCGACGACCTCCGCTAGGGCCACTGGGAGTGCACCTCCCTCAAAAACAACTCCAACCCGTAAAGCCCAATAAAGTCGTCCTCAAATTCAAACCCTAAGCGGCGCAAACTCCACCCGCTCCACTTCCTTCCCATCGAGATTTTTCACCGTCAACGTCAACGCCCCCTCATCCGCCGCGCCCTCAATCCACGTCGCCTGCTCCGGCTTCGGACCTCCGCCCACCAATTGCGCATAAGGAAAATCACCATTGCCTGGCAAAAAAGCAGTCTCATGCATGTGCCCTGAAATCACCACCTGCGCCCCCCATTCCACCAACGCCTCATGCCACTCATCGCGGCTCATCTTGCTGTAGGAATCGTAATTTCCATTCCCGTAATCCTCTCGCGCAATCACCCGCTCCTTCTTCCACCGCAGCGGGATGTGACAAAAGACCACCCGATACGGCGCATCCCGAAACTCCGGCTGCGCAGTCACCTCCTTAAGCCATTCCGCCTGCTCCTTGCGCAGCGTCTCAAAAGCCACCCGTCCCCCAAAGCTTGGATGATCATCCGGCTTATCCTCCCCCGTGTGCAGACACACCACCGCCACCGGACCATTCCGAAAGGCGTAAAATGGCCGCCCGTTCGGCGTCGCGATCATCTCGGGCATCCGGTAAGCCCACTTTCCCCGCACATCGTGATTCCCCCACACCACCATCAACGGCCGACCCTCACTCACATCCTGACCCGCCGGGCTCAACAAGGTCGGCACCAACCACCCCTCCTTGTGCCAGTCATTGCAAAGGTCCCCGTTCCACAAAAGAAAATCAGCCTTCGGTGTCCCCGCGTGGAGCCGCTTCAGCGTCTCCTCATTCTGATGCGTGTCATTCCACACCACAAACGCGCTCTTCGCCGCGCCCGAATCCAAAGTACGAAAACTCCTCCACTCACTCACCACCGCCCCCTTCCCATCCGATGACACCGTGTGCCCACGCACCTCATAACGCGCACCCCCTCGCAACCCCTCAAGACGCACCCGCACCACCTCATCACCCTGCGGCACCAGACCATGGGCATCCATCGAGACCTTCTCAATCTTCCCGCCCTCGTCCTTCACCTCCACCCAGGCCCTGCACAATCCCCCCACCGCCCAAACAATCTCCACCCCATCGTCCCGGGGCGCCATCACCACCATCGGACTCATTACCAACTCCAATCCCTCGTCAGACTGCGCTCCCAACCTCGAACTCACCGCCACCGTGCCACCGGAGACAGCTCCTAAAAATCCCCGTCGCTTCATTCTCTGATCTTCTACTGGGTCGCCACCAGACGGAAGTACTTCTTCCCCCCCGCAAGAGTCGGATCATTCAGGAAACGGGTCACCTTCACCCGCCCATCACCCATGTTCACCCGGGACACCTCCACCATCTCATCCCCCACCGGAATCCACGTCGAAAGATCACTCGAAGCATAAACCGTGATCGTCGCCAGATCCGCCGTGATTCCTTCGGAATATGTCAGCGTCGGCAAAGTCATCACCCCCGCCCCCGTATCCTGGGCCGCCATCTCCAGCGTCACCGGAATCGCCGCAAACCCGAGATCGTTACCCAGCGCATAATCAAGAAGATCCGCAAGACCGTTCCCATCCGCATCAGCCAATGGCGCTGCCGGTAATGCCCGCGCATCCTCCCCTCCCGGATTCCCACCAAGGGTCGCACTCGCCCGCCAATTGCCGGCCACCGACACATCCGGACTTTTCGCCGGATTCTTCAACACCAGACTGTATCCACTGTCAGCCTCCGTCGGCCACGGCGCCTCATCAAGATAGGTAAACTCCAAAATCGTGTTATTCCCGGCATCCTCCAGTTTGAGGGTATCCTTCTTGTTATTGAGCGCACTCGACTCCGCGAACACTCCCGCAATCGGATGCCCGCTCCCGTAAACCCCAATGAAGGCCCCCGCATCCCGCACCACCAACACCCGCTCGCCCGGAGCCAGACTCCTCACTACCGCCCCCGTGAAATCAAATAGAATCCCTGATGTAAATTTCACCCCGGTCAGGTCCAGCGTCACCGTCGGGCTGATATTAACCAGCTCGATAAACTCCGCCAACCCATTGGGCTCGGGATGATACATCAGCTCGGAAATCCGCAGGAATTGCTGCGCCTCCGATGGCGTCCCCACATACGTTAGGCTCTGGTTCAGCAACCCATTGTTGTCGATCAACTCAATCGTCTCTCCTCGATTCGACAAATGCCCCGAATAACCACCCTGCACAAACAACGCCTCGCCCCCCTTCGGCGACTCCGCCCGCGCCCGAAACACATTCACATCGGGACTCACATAAACCGAATCATTCGGAGGAATCACCGTCCCGGGTTGGAAAGTGAAATCCACCGCACCATCAAGCCGCCAATCGGAAACATCGATCGCAATATCAAAAGGATTTTCGATCTCAATATACTCCTCATCCTGGTTCCCCGAAGCCGGAGACACCTCAATACTCGCAATCTCCAGCGTCGGCTGCACCGGATCCACCGTCACCTCCGCCCCTCCATACAATTCCACATTCAAAAGGAAATCCTCATCCCCCGCGCTCTCATTGAAACCCTGGATCGTCAGCAAATTCAATCCCGGCTTCAACGCACTCAGCTTACCCGAGACATCAAAAATTTCGTAGGAATTGATATCCGCCTCATGCGGCCCCGGTGCACTCGCATCATAGGTAATCGCCGGAGCCTGATTGGCCGACTGCAAGACGCTCCCGTTCAACACCGCGAAAAAACCATCGTCATACTGCACCCGGAGCTCCAACCCCTCAAAGGCATCCGGATCATCCACCATGAAAGGAATACGAACATAAATTGAACTGTTCGCCGCCATCTCGGCCTCCACATCCGTCGCGATCACCGCCTCATAACCCGTCCCTTTCTCATACCCCAGCGGAGTCGCTCCCATCCCCCAAGCGGAATCATCAAACGGCTCTGCAAATCCCAACCACGATAAACCCAGTGACCCATCGGAGGGGACAAAGTACTTCGACACCGCGCCCTTCTGAATCAGCGGAGTATACTCATAACCCGTCGTCGTAAACTGCTTGTGCGGAATCTGCCCGCCCTTCCCGATCACCTGATTATTGTAAATGTAGTTACGCCTCGGAGCCAGATATTGCGTCTCAAGTCGCGTGATCGCCTCCGCCATCGTCTCCACGTCATTGCTCGGATGCGTGTAGGGAACCTGTACTCCATTTCCACCATGGAGCCACGATCCCCACTTCTCAAAGTCCAGTTGGGCATCGGATTTCGCGTGCGTTGGATCGTCAATCAAAGCTGACAACTCCCCAAGTCGACGCTCGTAATACCGATTCTCAACCGGAGTTTCAAGCGGCTGAAGAAACCGGTCCGCCAAGGTCCGCACCCGGCGATAAAACATATTGCGCGTTCTCGCATTCGCATACATCTGCGAAACCAACCGACTCGCCCCACCCGTCTGCACAAAGACATTAAACTCCAGCGTATTGTTGAAGTACGCCTGCGGCTGACGCCAGAACCGACCATGGGAAAGATCCAAATCCCAAGGCAAAATGGTCCACTCATCCGTCTTCCCCGTATCCTGGTAAATATACCAGTTCTTACTGTGCATGTCGGTATTCCGGATCACCGCATTCACCGCCAACATGTTGATGATTTTGGGAAAATCAAGATTGTCGAACTGGTAATTCGTCAAAGCGGAACCCGTCAGATCCAGCCCGTCAATGAGAGCCTGAAACTCATCCCGGTTCGCCTCATCCTTCCGCGTCTTTTTCTCCACCCCGCTGAACGCATTATTCCCGGCATCCTTGTTCAAAGTGCTGTTGTAAACCTTGTAGAGAACCCCTTCCGGATTCAGCCCCGCGCGCTCCAGATAGGTCTCATCCGCATCCTCCACAAAGTCCGCCGTCGAAAAGAACTCCCCGTTCTGCTGCACCCGCACCGTGAAGGCGAAATGCCCGTGCACCCCCGACTCCCGCATCACCTCCCACGCCAGCACGTGACGCACTTTCGACTTGTCCGCCCAATTCGTCAGCAAATCGATATCCGAAACACGAGCCTCCCCCGCCCGCCATTCAAAGTGATGATCCGAATTAAAGTCGATATTGAAGGACTTCTTCGGAAACCCTCCCGTCGATTGCCCATGCTTCTTGAAGCCCACATTGTCATAAAACTGGCCCAGATAATACAACGCTGCCGGAGCCCCCGGATTGCCGGTCGGATAATCATTCTCCGCCAACGAAGGATTTTCCATAAACCAATGAACCACCGTCAGATTCGTCTCAATCGCCGGATCAATTCCCACCGTCCCCCAATACTTGGGCGAATCAACCGGATCGGGAAACGGAGGATCCAGCGTCACCGCTCCACTCGTATCAATCGCCCGGAACCGCCACCGCGTCATCTCCGCCGCATCAATCGCACTGCCCGGAATGGTCGCCGTATAAATGCCGTCGCCCGCCGTCACATCGGGAGCCGTCCCGTTGTCATTCATCGACACCGCCACTTCGGACTCAAACATCTGCCGATAATAAAGAGTCACCCCCAGCACCGGATTGTTCAACCCCCGAACATGCGCCGTCACCACCAAATCCCCGGACGGTTGCGCCGGATTCCGGGTCGCCTCCCCAATCACCGGACCCGCCGGTGTCCCCGAATTGTTCGCCTGCCCCGGCGTGGGATTCGCAAAAAATGCGAAATCCGACCCATCCACCCCAAACGAACGGTCCTCCAACTGCGGTGGATATGCCGGAGCATACTCATGCACCACCGTCACCCCGTCCGGAGCCACCAAAGCCAAATACTCCCCATCCGCATTCAAGGTGAAATCCGTATGAAGATTCATCCCCGCCACCGCCCGATCCTTGTTCGAAGCAAAAACCGTGAGATACCCTCCCTCCAAAAGACTCACCCCCGCCGGAAACGTCCACTTTGTCAGATTATCTACCCGATCCGTCAAATGATACCCCCCTAGATCCAACTCCCCCGCATCCGGATGGTGAATCTCAATCCAATCCGGATAATCCCCGTCCTCATCGGCCAAATTGGCACCATTTGAAGCAAGAAACTCGCTAATATAAGGAGCTCCAAAACAAAACGGCTGAATGGCAATAAAGAGAACGATCGAACATCTCATGGAATCGAAAACCTAACGTCATTCCCCTCACCCCGCGAGGGGTTTTTTTGATTGCCGTTATTTTCGTTTATCCTATGTTGATCAACCGCATATGAAAATATCAACCCTCCTCCAAACCCTTCCAGTGGGATGTCTGGCCCTCGCTTCCGCGCAGGCTGCCACGGTTTTCCAGCTCGGAACCGTCGATAATTCCCAGGCCGAATTCAGCCAGGAACTCGGAACGGGGGCGCCAGCTCCCGGAAGCCCCAACACCCGTGATGATGACTACTATTTCGCCGGTACCTACCCCTCACCGATCGGCGTCGTCGCCGTCGATGAATTGATTGGCGATCCCGTCGATTCAAGCAACGCCTCCGCCGATCCCAAGGGATACGAGCGCGCCGTCACTCACAGCAACCCAAACAACCGGATCCACTTCAACATGGACTCAGCCGATGCCGCTGCAAGCACCCAACTCAACCTTCAAATCCCTCTTCGTGATGGCGGTTTTTGGGACGGTGCTGCCAACGGAGGCTGGGGAACTCACGATGTCGCCATCACCTTCAACGGCGTTTCCGTCTGGTCCATGACCGGCATCACCGCAGATGTCCTCGTCGATGAAACCTTTAGCGCGGGCTCTGTCAGTGCCTCTACGGGCGAGAACATCATTGAGATCATTCGCACCGGCGGCGATAACTTCAACGGAAGTGCCACCGTCAGTAACGGTTGGATCCAAACGGATGCCGTCACCCTCACCAGCAACCCGGTCCCCGAGCCGAGCTCCAACGCTCTCTTCCTCCTCGGAACTCTCGGCCTCCTCGCTCGCCGTCGTCGCTAATCGACCACGCCTAATTCTTCAAACCACGCGGAGCAATCCGCGTGGTTTTTTTATTCTCCCGTCTGAACCCGGAAACTCCGCAGCGGCCCCCCATTCGGTGCCGAGATCAGCAGAGCCTCATCCCCCACCGGAACCAGCAGCATATTTCGCGAATCATCCCGCGTATTGAGCCCCGACTCAATAGGACTCACCGCAGTAAAATTGCCCGCTCCATCACCCTTCAAATAAAGATTGAGCGATGAGTTCATCCGCCCCGTCTCCCGCTGGGGATGGAAAAAGTTCTGCGCCAACACCAAATCAAGGTGCCCGTCCTTGTTGAAATCACTCAGAACAGACCCAAACGCGGGGGACAACTGCGCCCACCCCGGAAGCGGCTTCAATGCAAACGTCCCATCTCCATTGTTCATCACCACCTGACTCTCCAATGTCGTCGCCGAAAGCTCCAACGCCTCCCCCTTCAACGCCGTGTCGTATATCTGATTAATATCCGCCAAGGCGAAATCATGATACGTCGGAAACTTCTTCGCCAAAAATGGCATCGCATTCGTCGAGCAACTCTTTCCCCTCACCGGAAAGACCTTCCCCTCCTCATGAATCGCCTCCACCAGATTCACCCGCCCCTCACCTCCAAAATCCGCCACCAAAAGCAAGGCCGGTTCCGTCGGCGTCGCATGATACTTGTTGTTCACCCCAAAGTTCGTCGCCACAAAATCCGGATCCCCGTCCCCGTCAATATCCCCCACCCCAAGGCCGTTCCACCATCCCGTATGGGCCGCCAGCCCCGTCGTCGCATCAATGTTCCTCAACTCACCTTCAACGTTCCTCCAGATCGAAATACAACCCCATTCCTGGGTTAGCACCAAGTCCTCCCACGAATCCCCGTCGACATCCACAAAACGAGCATCCGTCACCATCCCGCTGATCTCCTGTCCCGACACAAACCCACCCTTCCCGTCGTTCAGCAACACCCGTGAAAGCGGAGCCAAAGGATAGTTCTGCGGCACAATCCGCGATCCCACAAAGAGATCCAGATCACCATCCTGATCCACATCCGCTGCAGCCACCGCCCCACCACTCTCCCGCAAATCGGGCAACGCCCCGGCCACAAACTCCCCCCCGTCATTCAAATAAAGACGATCCCGATAACTCACATGCCCCGACTCCACCCGATTCCCCCCCGACACCACATAAAGATCCGCATCCCCGTCGCCATCCGCATCAAACACCACCGCGTCCACATCCTCCGATACCGCATCCGCCACCAGCGCCGCACATTCCTTCCGTTCAAAAACACCACCCGACTTCTGCAGAAAAATCTGCCCCGCCGATCCCGCTGCCCCGCCCACAAAAATATCTACCAACCCATCCCCGTTCAAATCACCCGAGGCCAACGCTGGTCCAAAATGCGACAACTTGTTCGGCAACAATGGTTGAATCGAAAAATCATTAAACTCATTCTCCTCATGCACAAAATCCAACCCTGACTCATTCGCCGTTACCTCAACAAAAGTCGCCTCCGCAGACGGCTCCGGCAGTCCCTTCGCCGGGGCCGGAGACTTCGGAGCATCATCCGGCTCACTCACCCGATAATGACGATTCACCTCCACTTCTTCGAGCGTCTGAACCGCCCCGCTCGGCCACTGGATTACCAGACGATCAATCACCTCATGCTCCCCCAGACCCAAATGCGCCACCGGCTCGCCACTCGACGCATAACCGCGCGCCGCCGTCATCATCCGCGTATGCTGACCATCCCCGACATAGGCCGTAATCCGCGCCCCCAACCCGAATCGATTGCTCCTCTTCCCCACCAAAGACACCAACACCGCATTCCCCCCTGCCGAATCATTCCGTAAAAGAAGCAGCGGCTCATTCATCCCGTTCGCCACAATATCCAAATCCCCGTCGCGATCCAAATCCGCCAGCACCGCACCATGACTCACCGTCTCCTGGACCAATCCCCACTCATCACTCACATCCTCAAAATGTAAATCCCCCTCGTTGCGAAACGCCAAATTCTTCTCCGCAAGACGGGGCGCCGATCGCAAATGCCTCTGCACCTCCTCGTCCGAAGCCCCCGCCCTGATCATCTCAACCGAAACCTGCGCCATATCCGCATTCTGAATGTTCCGCTCCATCCCGTTCGTGATGTAAAGATCCTCAAAACCGTCGTTATCCAAATCGCCAAAAAGCGCCGACCACGTCCAGTCCGTGCTATCAAGGTGCGAAAAATACTCCGTCGCCAACATCTTCCCCGTCCCCGTATTGACGTGCAGCACATTCCTCATCTGCTGCCGCGGCTCCAGATTGTCGAGGAACCAGGCCGAATTCTCCATCGGCCCCATCATCGTCTTCTGCTTGTAATGCGTCGTGCTCGACATATCCGTCGTAAAATAATCAAAGTGCCCGTCATTGTTCACGTCCGCAAAATCACTCCCCATCGAGTAAAACGAGGTATACGCCACCATCTCCCCGATCACATCATCGAAACTCCCCCCCTTGTTCAAATACAAATGATCCGGCGTCGAAAAGTCATTCGACACATAAAGGTCCGGCCAAAGATCATTGTTCACGTCAAACCACACCGCCGCCAACCCATGCTCGCGCGCCGCACTCATCCCCGACTCCCGATACGCCACCGATCCTAGCTTCGGCGGCTGCCCCGGCTCCCCCCCGTCATTCCTCACCAGCAAATCCGGAGTCCCCAACTCGATCAAAATATTCCCCTCATTATACTGCGCATGTTGGTCATGAGGCGGCGGCACCCTCCGCCTTCCGCTCGCATCCTGCGTAATCTCCATCGAATCCCCTATCACCTTCGAGAAATGAAGCAACCGGTTGGACGCAATATAAAGATCCAGATCACCATCCCGATCATAGTCCGCCGGTGCCGCAATCGTCGGCGAAGCATTTCCCGGTTCCGCCAACGTGAACAATCCCCCAATAAACCGTCCCTTCCCGTCACTTTGGTAAAACTCATTCGCCTTCCCCTTGTTGCAAACGATCAAATCCAAATGCCCGTCATTATCCATATCCGCAAAAGTCGCCCCCGATCCCCACGCCTCCTGATCAAGAATCCCCACCCCCGTCGTCACATCCTCGAACTTCCACGGCGCCACCTGCCGATACAGTTTGTTTGGCCCGTCCTGACACACCAAAAACAAATCCGGCAATCCGTCCTGATCGTAGTCCGCCACCGCCATCCCCGCTCCATTCAGCAGATAATTCCTGACATTCTCCTCCTCCAGCTTGTTCTCAAAATCAATCCCCGACTCATCACCCGATATCCGCACAAACCCCTCTCCACTACCCGTCCGCTCCGCCAACGGACGCACCTCCACCAACGGTGAAACCAACTCCCAGGCCGGAATCACCCCCGGAGCCGGCGACTCCTTCTCAGCGACAACTTCCTCCTTCTTGCAGGAGCTCAAAACAAAAACCAAAACCAAAACAGGGAGATAATATTTCATCGGCGATAGGGAACAGTTGAAAAGTCATCACTCCTTTCGGAAAAAGTGATCAGTTGATTGACGGGAAGATTCTCAAAGGTCTGGGTCACTCCCGAGGGCCACTGCACCAACACGGAATCAATCGTCTTCACCTCCCCCAGTCCAACCAAAAGCGTCCGCGAATTCTGCGCACTAAATCCTTCCCCCGCACGATGCTCCTCCACGATCTTCCGCCCGCCCACCGTCAGCGTGATCCGTGTCCCGTAGCCATCACGATTCGACCGGCCGGCCTCTGCCGCATCCCGGACATTCCCGCCCTCGAACCGAAACGCCGCAAAGCTGTTCGCCGTCGCCACCTCATTCCTAAAGAGCACCAACTTCGGCGCGTTCGTATTGATCGAAGCCATATCCGTTCGACCGTCACGATTGTAATCAAAGAGCACCACACTCCGCCCGTCTCCCAAATGATCCGCTCCCGATAGGAGCGACACATCCGAAAACTGCTCTCCTGACTTCGAAAGAAACAACCGGTTCCGCTCCTTCCCGCTCAACGAATCCCGCCCCCAAAAATCACTTTCGAGCTCCGCCACCGCTTTCCCCGTCGCCGCCTCAAAGGTCTTCGACTTCTTAAACGCTTTCCCTTTTTGAGGATCATCACGCACGACCGCACGCCAGAGAACACTTCAGAGATCCTTGTTGTTCGCGATCTCCTCCGGGGCCGTATAAAACCCCGAGGCCGAATAAATATCCAACCACCCGTCATTGTCGACATCCACAAACTGCGCCCCATACGCCCACCCCACCTTCGCCACCTGCATCGAGTCCGCCGAAGTCCCCGCCACCTGCGCAAAGCCCGCCCCCTCATTCCGAAAAAGCAAATTCCCGTTCGCCGCATGCGGAATCCGCGGATCAATCCCCTCCACCGTATCCGCAATCCGCCGCCCCGCCTTCGAGAACATATTCGAGACCAACAAATCCAACTTCCCGTCCCGATCATAATCCCCCCACGAAGCACCCATCCCAAACCCCTGCATCGCCTCCCCCCCAAACTCTTCCGTCACATCTGTAAACCGACCTTCGTCATTCCGATACAAATGGTCCGGACCAAAATCATTGCACACATAAACATCCGCATCCCCATCCGCATCAAAGTCACACCAGATCGCCGCATACGTATCAAGCCACTCCGCCAAATCCCCCACCGCCGGAGACACCGCGAACTTGCCGCCACCCATATTCTTCATCAACAGGTTCGGCGGACCCAAACGGTTCAGATAACGATGCGATGTCGCCTCCCGCTTGATGATCTCCCGGGCCATCCCCTCCGGGAAAAAATCCCGCGCCCACTTCGACACCGGAGCCTTCGCTGATGGCGGAGGCCCGTAAAGCCCCAGATAAACATCCAACAACCCATCCCCGTCATAATCCACCGCGGAGATCGTCGACACCAGATAAGGCAGCGGCATCTTCCCAAACGCGGCCGCCGTCCGATCCACAAACCTCCCGCCTTCGTTCTCCAAATACAACGACCTCTCCAGCGAACGCCCGATAAACACATCCGCATCCCCGTCATTGTCAAAATCCGCAAAAAGCGCCGACGTGCACAACCCATCCACATCCAGCCCCACCTCGGCCGCCACATCCACAAAAGTCCCATCCCCCCTGTTCCGGAACAGCTGGTTCTTCCCCCATCGACCCATCACATAAAGATCGTCCCACCCATCCCCGTCAATATCCACCACCGACAATCCCGGATGCTGAAAGGTCGAATCCAAATCGAGATAATCCGCATAAATCTGCTTCGTCAACGTGAACCGGTCCTTCGTAAAAAGATCCACAATATTGCGCTCATGCTGCGAATGCCGCGCCACCCTCAGCGACTCCGCATCCGGCACCGCCTCGTCCAGCACCTCCCGAAAAAGCACCCCCGCCGCAGCCTTCACCGTCAGCGGCCCCTGCACCCAATCCACAATCTTCCAGTCCCCCTCCTTCTCCCTCCAGATTAAATGCTGCTTCCCGGTAATTGCCAGCACCTCCCCCGCCCCCGATCTCCCCCGCCCCTCAAACCCCACCACCGCATCAAAATCCCCGCCCAACCCCGACGGAAACGAACCATCGATAAAATAAAACCGCGCCATCTCCATCTCCTCCACTGTTTCAAAAAGCTCCGCCCACAAAGTGGACCTCACCTCTTCCCCCGGCTCCCAATCAGCCTCACTCCAAATCGCAAACCGCTCCGTCGCTCCAGCCACCAGCTCCCTCCCCTCCACCTTCTCCACAATCGCCTTCGCCGCCATCTCATCCGGCAACACCTGGTCCAGAACCGACTCGTTCAAATGAGGCAGCATCGGAGTCAGCTTAAGGATCAACTCCTCCACCGCCACCATCTCGGAAATCCTCTCCTCCTCCCCTTGCCCGCTCCCCACTTCCGGATCCGCGGATTTACACGAAAACGACATGCCCAACACAAGGCATGTCGCTACGTTTGTTCCTATCAATCGCCAGTCCACAAATACCCGTCAATTTCGAGTCACCCGCACAAACCCATTCTCATCAGGCGCACTGTAACTGTAACTCGTCGAACTCTCCCCGACCTCAGCGAGATAAAAATCCTCCAGTTCAATCCAATTGGAAAGATCGGCTGATACCTCGATCTTAAACGTCTCTCCCGTGCTGGACGGAAACGTCACCGTCGACATCTGCGTATCACTGTCATGACTGTAATCGGTGATCTGGAAACCCAATGGCGAAGCCGTCGACTCACGGGACTCCAGCGAGAAATAATCCCACTGAATCCACCCGTTGCTCACCTCGGGATTCGCCGGATTGCTCGCCCCTCCCCTGCGGATGATCTCCACCACATTTTCTCCGGCGACCGCATTCACCGATGAGGCCGTAAAATGCTTTCTCACATCAGTCACGGTCTGGATATCAACCTCACTAAAAATGGGCTGACCGTTGAAAAGAATATCAACATCGTGCGTGCCGAAGCCCGCTCCACTCACCCCCAGGTCACCATTCCACCAGCCTCCGCCCATCAAGGTCGTCTGGAAACGATACTCGTTGGTCCCCCTCGCCTCTGAAGCCGTAAGATTGAAGTGAATCCGCGAATTGGGTGCACCTGCTGTGATCGCCCGCTCCATCCCCACCGGATTGGCCGAAGTATTATTCTGATCGACCGGATCCGTAAGTGTCTCATCCGTAGCCACCACCCCGATCGGAGCCGGATAGATTCCCGCAAAATAGTAATCATCATCCCGCGAAGTCGCACTTCCCGGAGCATCAAAGATCCCATTCAACTCCTGATTGAGCTCCGCAGTGCTGTCATCCTCAAAACCCAAAACCCACAAGGTCGTGTAATCATCATACTCAAAATCAATAAACACCGAGGACGTCTCCACGTCGTTTTCCGGCGCATTCGGACGGGTTACCGTCATCGTATAAGTGGTGTCCGATTTGGGACTCACCTGCATCGATCCAAACCCACTGAAAGTCTGGGCCGTCACATCACCTATCCCGTTATCTATTTCCACCGTCACTCCGGCCGCAGGGTCCACCTCCCACTGCAAGGTCGCATTGGGCAGGGTCGGCGTCACCATATTCACGTCCGTTGTAAAACTGTAGAGGAGATCCGCACTCACCTTCACCGTGCCGGTGGCGGTATCGCCGTCCAGTTCCGAGGTGATGGTATATGTGGTTGTCGCTGCCGGATTCACCACCACCGAACCACTTCCCGCACTCACCGAACCCACTCCCTGGTCAATACTCACATTGGCTCCCGCACCAGTGAGCCAGGTCAGGGTCACATCCTCACCGGGACGAACCAAAATCGAATCAGCTGCAAAATTACACAGCGCTTCCGTGCACGAAATCTGACTCTCATCAATTTCCAGCGCAATATCATCAAACTGAATCCAGCCGTTCACCGTCCCGTTATTCACTCCTCCCGTCCGAATGATCTCAATCTTATTGGGGCCGGAAACCGCACCCACCGTCGCTGGATCAAGCGTCTCCACAATCTCCCTGTCCTCGATAATATCCGTGGCCGTGTGCACCACCGCGTCATTGAACCGCACCTCCACATCATGGGTGCCAAACCCGCCGTTCGCCGCCCCATCCCAGAATCCGCCATCGACGAGCCGAACCGTCAGTCGATAAACCGCATTCGGATCCGCTTCACTTGGGCTCATGTTGAAATGAATTCGGCCATTGGTGTTCGTGTGGGTAACTGCCCGCTCAAACCCGGTTGGGTTGGCGGAATTGTTCGAAGTATCCACCGCGTCCGTGATCGTTTCATTTTCGGTCAACTCCCCAATCGGAGCCGGGTAGATTCCCGCAAAATAATAATCATCGTCCCGCTTGGACGCGCTCCCGGGCTCGGGCGCACTTCCGCCGATTTCCTGGGTGAACTCACCCGCATTCCCGTCATTCTCCCCCAAGTGCCACAACTCGCGGAACTGGGCATGACCGGGAAGAATCCCACCAACACAAAATAAAAGGCCCGTTAAAAATGTAGCGTGTTTCATCATCATATCGGTTTTAGTCCGCCCTTCAGGCTGACTCGATGAGATTTCAGGTCAAGTTCTATCGACCATCCGCCCGCCCCTTCCCTACTCCTCGCCCTTCATCCAGGGCGGCCTCGCATTGAGCGTCACCTCCCCGTCCAACTCCTCCATCCGCTTTGTCAAAGCAGCCACCAAATCCGCCTTCTCTCCCGCCAGGTTGTCCTTCTCTCCCACATCGTTCTTCAGATTAAAAAGCATCACCTGCCCTCCTCCCTTCGGCCCATTTTTCCGTTTCACCGGATTCTTCGCAAGCAACTTGTAGTCCCCTTGCCGAATCCCCTGAATCGCACCCTGCGACGTATAATAAAGATACTCGTTCCGCGGTGAATCCTCCTCCCCGTGCAACAGCCCGGAAATATCCACCCCATCAATCTTCCTTCCCTCCGGAAGATTCTCTCCCGTGATCGCCGCAATCGTCGGCAACAAATCAATCGTCCCGCAAAGCGCATCACAACTCGTCCCCGCCGGCACCCGCCCCGGTCCCCACACCACACAAGGCACCCGCTGCCCTCCCTCAAAGGTCGTTCCCTTGCCCTCACGAAGCGGACCCGCCGAGCCCCCGTGATGCTTGAACTGCAACCACGGCCCATTATCACTCGTGTAAATCAGATACGTATCCTCCGCCAAATTCAACTCCCTCAACAAATCCGCAATCCGCCCCACCTCCGCATCAATGTGCTCGATCACGTTGATGTAAGCCCGCTTCGGATCGGCATCCCTCACCTCATCCGGCACATAAAGTGGAATGTGCGGCATCGAGTGCGGCAGATACAAAAAGAAAGGACGATCCTTGTTCGCCTTAATAAACTCCACCGACTTATCCGTATACCGCCGCGTCACCGTCCGCTGATCCACCGGCAGCTCCACAATCTTCTCATTCTCCATCAAGGGCGTATTCCACTTCGTCAGCGTCGACCCCGGATCCGCCCACAACGCATCCATCCCCGCATGCCCGCCCTTCGGCTTCCCCTTGTTTTCCGGATGATTCATGTCATTCGAATAGGGAATTCCAAAATAGGTATCGAACCCATGCCTCTGCGGCAGCGTCTCCGGATGATGCCCCAGATGCCACTTCCCAAAACAAGCCGTCGCATAACCCTGCCCCTTCAAATGATCCGCGATCGTATGCTCCTCCGGACTCAACCCCCTCGTCGAACTCGGAAACAGCACATGCTTCTCCATCCCGATCCGCTTCGGATAACACCCCGTCAAGAGTGCCGCCCGCGAGGGCGTGCACACCGGCGAAGCCACCATGAAATTTGTGAAACGCCGCCCCTCCCTGGCCAGGCGATCAATGTTCGGCGTCTTGATCGTCTCCGACCCAAAACACCCCAAATCCCCATACCCCTGGTCATCCGCAAAAATGATCACAAAGTTCGGCTTCCGCCCGGATTCAGCCAAAACGGGCATCGTGAAAATCAGCAGCAGGGCGAAAAATTTCATTGCCCAAACCTAAAAGACCGGCCAGCACATGGCCAGTTCAGAAAAGTGAGTTCACCCTCAACCTGGTTTAACCTCTTCCCATTGCGAAAACTGTTGTGAAAAAACTCATCTCCCTCACCGGCCCCCTCCTCCTCGCCCTTTCTTCCTGCGCCGGGACTGCCGCCACTTCCGCCGCCAGCTCCCCGTCCGTTAAGGAAAAATCCGAGCCCGCCGAAGAACCCGCCGTTCTTTCCACCCAATACGGCATCGCCTCCTGGTATAGCATCCGCACCAACCATGGCACCCGCACCGCCAGCGGACGACCCCTCCAGGATCACGCCTACACCGCTGCCCACCGAACCCTCAAAATGGGCACCCGCATCCGCGTCACCAACCTTAGCAACGGCCGCTCGGAAATCCTCCGCGTCACCGACCGCGGACCCTACACCAAGGGCCGTGTCGTCGATGTCACCATCGGCTCCGCCAAACGCCTCGGCTTTTACAGCAGGGGCCTCACCCAAGTGAAGGTCGAGGCCATCCGCTGACCCCCGCTCGTCCGGTCCCCGTAAAGATCCGCCGATTCCCCTTGTTCTCAGAAGAGTGACTCCCACGTTCACCCCTCTGATGAAACTCGGCCTCCTTCTCCTCACCCTTTCCCTCTCCCTCCAGGCCAACACCCTCGAGTGGGTCGCCGCCGGAGACCGCGTCAGCATCTACCAGCAGGCCAACTGGATGGACCCCGCGACCGGCATCACCGCACCCGCCGGCTCGGTTGTCGGCAACACCCCGCTTGATACCAACCTCCTCATCCACCACGGCACCCCCGGAGGAGGCAGCGGCGGAGGCGCAGACCTCTCCCTCGGCACCGGCCAACTCATCCTCAGTAGCACCACCTTCCGCCTCAACCGCGGAAAGGCCGCCGGCATCGACATGGGAACCACCAACCGGGAATTCTCCATCACCGACAGCAAGGTCTTCACCGATCACATCACCTCCGGAATCGTCACCATGTCCGGCCGTTCGGAGCTCACCCTCTACGCCCAAGACCCACTCACCAACACCACCATCGACCTCCGGTCCTCGGACTGCTTCGTCTTCTTCGAAAATCGACTCCCCTCGGAAATCGATGGCAACTACCTCCTCAACTTCACGGTCTCCGGACAACCCGCCGTCCTCAATAACAACGTCGAAATCCGCCAGCACTACACAGGTGCCGTCCTTCGCCGAAAGCTCGGCTCCGGCCACGCCCTCAAAGCCTTCGCCGGCCCTGATCTCACCGGCCAACGCTGGAATCTCACCACCGGATTCAAAGGTAACATCGGCCTCGGCCTCTCCGCCTTTGACTCGGGCACCTACACCATCTCCGGCTGGGGATCGGACATCTGGGGCACCAGCGACCAATGCCACTTCCTCTACCGAAGCCTCACCGGCGATGGCGAAATCATCACCAAGGTCAACTCCATCGAGAACACCCACTTCTCCGCAAAAGGCGGCCTCATGATCCGTCAGGACCTCTCCGCCGAATCCCCCAACGTCTTTCTCTTCCAACGCCCCGATAAAAAAGTCCTCTTCCAATCCCGCTCCACCCCCGGAGCCTCATCCACCTCCTCCTCCGGCTACGGAGACGGCACTCAAGTCAACTGGCTCCGCCTCGTCCGCGAAGGAAACACCTTCACCGGCTACCGCTCCATCGACAGCGCCTCCGGCCCCTGGAACCAAATCGGTAGCCCCCGCACCGTAGCCATGACCGACACCGTTCACATCGGACTCGCCGTCACCAGCCACATCGGCATCGAACGCGCCACCGCCGCCTTCTCCGGCCTCACCATGATGCAAGGCACCACCACCGTCGGAAATAGCGACATCGGCATCTTCAACGACTCTCGGGAAATCGACGCCGCCTGGCCCATCGACGACCAAATCAGCTCCTTTCTCCTCAAAAAAGGATACATGGCCGTCCTTGCCGAGCACGCCGGCGGTCAGGGCTTCAGCCAATTCTACGCCGCCACCGAGGCCGACCTCCTCGTCAACCTCCCCCCCGAGCTCGATAACAAAGTCACCTTCATGCGCATCCTCCCCTGGCGCTGGATCTCCAAAAAAGGCTGGGATGGCACCAACAACACCTTCCCCAACACCATCAAAGCCCACTGGAAATACGAATGGGAACCCACCGGCGCCTCCACCCTCAACTGGGAATTCGTCCCCATGATCCGCGGCCGATCCCAGGACAAGGACTTCCGCTGGGAAGAAGTCCGCGTCCGTGGCAACCAAACCCACTTCCTCGGCTTCAACGAACCGGAAGCCGCCAACCAGGGCGACCTCACCGTCGATGAAGCCATCGCCCTCTGGCCCAAAGCACAACAACTCGGCCTCCGCCTCGGCAGCCCCGCCCGCACCGATGGCAACAACGGCAACAACTGGCTTCAGGAATTCATGACCAAAGCCGACGCCAAAGGCTACCGCGTCGACTACACCTGCGTCCACAACTACAACCGCATGAGCGCCTCCGCCCTCAAATCCTTCCTCGACGCCGAGTTCGCCCGCTACGGACGCCCCATCTGGCTCACCGAGTTCCAACGCGCCAAAGGCGACAACCCCACCTCCGCCGACCACCTCGCCTACCTCCAGGAAGTCCTCCCCATGCTCGAAGACCTCGATTACCTCGAGCGCTACGCCTACTACAACTTCAACATCACCGGCTCCCCCAACGACAGCGCCTCCCTCTTTAATGGCGACGACTCCCCAAACGAAAAAGGCATCCTCTACCGCGACATCGGCTCCAACTCCGCCTACCGCAACACCGGTCAACCCGCCTGGGCCACTGCCTCCCTCGACCTCTCAAATAACGACGTCATCCTCACCGGCGACCAGGCTTCCATCACCACCACCATCTCCCTCGACCCTACCCTCATCCAAAAGGTCGACTTCTTCGCCAACGGCACCCTCATCGCAACCGACACCACCTTCCCCTACCAACTCCCCACCTCCTCCCTCCCCCCCGGCAGCCAGGCCATCACCGCCCTCGTCACCACCACCTTCGCCGAAGAAATCACCACCACCGCCCGCCAAACCTTCGTCACCGACCTCGCCTTCACCACCCCCTCCCCCGGACCGGATGGCTCCCTCACCTGGAACACCGTCCCCGGCGAAACCTACCGCCTCGAAACCAGCACCGACCTCTCCACCTGGACCCTCCTCGAACAACGCACCGCCAACTCCTTCCAGGACTCCACCACCCCCTCCAATTGGCTCTCCGACCCCCAACGCTTCTACCGCATCACCTGGGAATAGCCCACCCTTGCCTACCCCAATAAATGTTGCCAACAACACCCGGACTGAAACCTATCCGTCCATGGAAGCAAAAATTCGGGAGAACGCATTGTGCGTGATTTCCTTGGCGAGCGGATGCTTAACGAGCCGCTCTCCGGTGATGGCATAGAAATCACTACCACATTCATCCTCCTTTGCGATGACCTTGAGGCCGTAGTGCTTCAATGCCTCCTGATCAACCACGGTGTGAACCGTCGTAAATCCCAATCCACTCGCAGCAGCCACCTCCATCAAAGTGGAATCTTCGAATTCTCCAACCAACTGGGGTCGCACCCCCTTTCGATCAAACCAAGCCTCGAGAGCCCAGCGCATCCCCATATTTTCACTGGGTAAAACAGCCGGAGCACCATGAAGTGATTGCGGAAAATTTCGCCGCAGTTTCGTGGCCAGCTTCGGAACCGCGCAAAACGTGACCCCTGAGTGCCCCAGCCGATGATTGTAGGTTTTTGTTTTGACCGTCGTCGTTGCCGGTTCGTCGGCCAGAACCACGTCAAGCCGATGGGCTTGCAACTGATTCATCAACACCGCCAGCTCACCCTGTCGCGAAACGATCTGCGTAGGACGGGAAAAATGAAAAGCCGGTTTTAAAATCTCAAAGGCCATCAGCTTTGAGAGCGAATCGGTCATTCCCACATTCAAACGAAGTGCCCGCGTCTCGGACCCCTGGCCGATGGCGCTTACCAGCTCGCGTCCCGCTGAAAAAATTTCATCCGCATAGGTCAATGCCAGGCGGCCTGCTTCCGTAAGCACCAACCCCCTTCCAGCCCGGTGAAAAAGAGCTTCGCCCAGAGAGTCTTCCAGAAGCCTGATCTGCGTACTGACCGAAGGTTGCGACACCCCTAATTCCTCGGCCGCTCGACGCACGCTCCCTGTTTTGGCGACAGCCCAGAAATAACGCAAATGGTGGTAATTTAGGAAATCGATCACGTGTTCTATTCTTAGAAAAAAGTTAACGGTATGATTACTTCTAAGTCTTAGCCAATGTGCCAGAGCCGGAGTAATCTCCAAGTGAAATCCAAACGAAACAAAATGACGACCATGAATACTCCAACCCGGACAAACCCGATTCAGATCACCGAAAGAGACAAACGCCGCTTGGAAAAATTGATTGAGAGGACCACGGACAGTGACCGAAAAGAAGCAAACTTTGACTCCCTCATCGCAGAACTTGCGGAAGCAACAGTCGTGAAGTCGGAAGCAATTCCACGCAACGTTGTCACAATGCGATCCTTGGTCTCCATTATTGATCAAGACACTTCCGAGCGTTTGCAATACCGATTGGTCTACCCTGATCAGATCGACCCCAACGCCAGTCAGGTATCCATCCAATCAACCTTGGGCACCAGCCTTCTCGGGCGCCAGACAGGAGATGAAATAGAATGGTCCGGGCCTTCCGGCACACGGAGATTCGTGATCGCAAAAGTCGACTACCAACCTGAAGCCTCAAACACATACCATCTCTAAACCGGCTCATTCACCAAAACTCCCGTTGCCACTGCTGGAAGCTTCAACGTTCACAGAATCGTTGGAGCTTCTTTTTTCCCGCCGAACCGCGGTAGACCCCGGTTTCAGGTGTCCTCTGGAATTAAAACCGCACCCCTACCGCACCCTCATCCTCAAAAAGAATCCGGTGCTCTCTCTCCTTTAAAAGCCGCGGAAACGGAGCCAGCCGTTCGTTTACCAAAATAATCTCACCCTCGTGCTCATCCATGAACACACTCATCGCCCGATAAGTGTCCTCATTATAAACAAGGAAGCTCGCCACCACCAAATCCACCTCGGGAAGCTCCAACTCCTCATAACGCCCCGCAACTGAAATCGCATTCTCAATGCCATTCTCAACCAACTGTTCCTGACAAAGCGACAGCGAGGTAAAGGAAAGATCGTTGATCCAAATCTGTTTCGCATGACGCCCCAGAATCAAGGTCTCGGCCCCCACCCCGGCACCAAGAACAAGCACCCGCTTGCCGCGAAACACCTCAATATTCCGCGCAAGCCAATCCGTCAAAACTGCCGTGATCGACCACCGCTTGTCATAATAAACCGCCACCCCTTCGCTCATCTCCGCAATGATTTCCCCCTCCACCCGCCGGTGACCCAGATTCATTAAAGAAAAAGTCTCCTCTCCTATCTGGACAGGCTGAAAGAGCGCTTGCGACATGACCGGAGGGTGGCTGACCTTCGGGTATTTCACTAGAAGTTATCTCATAAATCACAACTCCCTCGGACAGGACGGAACCCTCGACCTTCCTGGCCAGGGTTCGGTCGCGTCCACCGCACTCAACACCTATTTTTCCATCCGGGAACTTGCTCGCCTCCCCTATTCAAAACCTTGATTTTCAGATGGTCTCCCTCCCTGATCTACGAGGGATTAGTGCAAAAAAAGAGCCCGATTCTTTCGTTAGAAAGAACCGGGCTTATACCTGGCGACGACCTACTCTCACAGGACCTATCGTCCCACTACCATCGGCGCTAGAGAGT
>JBPOGH010000030.1:0-10167 GCA_051252135.1 Verrucomicrobiaceae bacterium
AAAAGACCACCGGGACGAATCCCGGTGGTCTCAAAAAAGATCAACCTCATCCTTGTCCCACACTCGTGGGGGGTCGAGGTGATCGCTGTTCACCCTTAAATTGAAAACTCACAAAAATTGCGCGGTTTCATAGGGATAGACTCTCAAGATGAGCAGACGTTCAAAGAAAGTGGAATTATTTTCCAGAAAGGTTTTTCCGGAGGTGGTGTGAGGGGATCAAAAAAAAGACCACCGGGACGAATCCCGGTGGTCTCGAAAAAGATCATCCTCATCCTTGTCCCACACTCGTGGGGGGTCGAAGTGATCGGCTGTTCACCCTTAAATTGAAAACTCACAAAAATTGCGCGGTTTCATAGGGATAGACTCTCAACCGGGGCAGACGTTCAAAGAAAGTGTCATTATTTTCCAAAAAAGTTTCGGAGGTTGTTGGAATCCCTGTTTCTACGTAGGATAGGGGAGTGAAGGGAAACGAAAATTTGAGCCGAAGCGAGGTGGTCAAGGAGGCGACCCGGCTGATTCGGGAGGCACGGAAGCGGTGGGATGCGCATGAGAATGGAGCTTGCCGGAGATTGCGGGACCAGGCTCTGGCGCTCTACGGGGATCTCAGCAAGGAAGAGAAAAAGGAGATTCCCGAGACCCATCGGGTTTGGTTACGGTATCGGAGCGAACGGTATTTTGGAGATGAGCGAACTTCTCCCGGGCAGAAAGGAAGAAAGATGAAGCAGGATGTTGAGAAAAAGAAGGGGCATGCGCCCAAGCACAGTGTGGCTTCATTAAGAATGAAGAGCCCGGTAGGGCCGTTGGTTTTGTTGGCCTCGAGGAAGGGGCTTTCCGGACTTTACTTCGGGCATCGTATCGAGAGATCGACTCTCCCGCCGGAGGAACCATCCAACAGGATTCTTAAGAAGGCGGCGCGGCAATTGGAGGAGTTCTTTTCCGGCGTGCGCCGCGAGTTCGATCTTCCGCTGGATGCGAAGGGAAGTGAGTTTCAGCGTGATGTGTGGAAGCAATTGAGCATGATTCCTTTTGGGGAAACACTGAGTTACGGAGAGCTTGCGGATCGGATGGGGAATCCCAAGGCGGTGCGAGCGGTGGGGACGGCGAATGGGGCGAATCCGATTTCGATCATCGTGCCCTGTCATCGGGTAATTGGAAAAGATGGTCGCCTGGTGGGATTTGGTGGAGGTGTGGACTTAAAACTCAAGCTGCTTCAGCACGAGGGATTGCTTTGAGAATCCCTCATGTTTGGGGGTGGGGTGCGAGGTAGTTAGGTTTTCTTAATCAATCCTTGACGATTGGAAAGAGCCGATTTTTGGGTGGCTCCATAAATGTAACCGACTTGTAATTAGTTGGTTAAAGGTTTTTTAGGTTTGTGGGGTGAAGTTTGTGGGGCTGGGGACTGCGAATTCTGTGTTGCCATGAGATCACAATGTGTTTACATAGTGTTCATCATGAAAGCGCAGCTCATTGTATCCAAACGTCGTGGATTTGCTCTTATTGCGACGATTTCAGTTCTGCTTCTGTTGACACTCATTGCGGTGGCCTTCCTCTCGCTTTCGGCGGTGACGGTAAGGACAAGTCGCACCGAGTGGGCGGAAGAAGAAGCCCGTGCCAACGCCCGCCTCGCTCTGATGATTGCGATCGGCGAGTTGCAGCGCGAATTGGGGCCCGATCAGCGGGTCAGTGCCACTGCTACGATTCTGGATGAGAATCCGGAACAGCCTACTATTTCCGGAGTGAAAGAACCCCACTGGGTTGGCGTTTGGTCGACCAACTGGGCCGAAAGCTCCGATGGAGCGAGTAGCGGATCGGATCGCCCGGAGGATTTGACTCCGTGGGAGCGGAACGACGAGCGAGGAGGACTCAAGGACCGTCGTGAATCAGGAAGTTGGGACCGTGAAACCGCGGTCAGCACCTATTTGGTCAGTGGTAATGAAGGGGGACGTGAACGGATGCAGTCGGGAGGCCGACAGTTCATGGATGCCAAGGATGACGGGGTGAGCAAAGTGGAACTGGAAGATCAGTTCATCATCGTGAGTGACGGCAGCGTGATTGACAAAGAGGACATGGTGACGGTCAAGGCCGTTGACTTGCAGCGTGAAATCCGCCGCCCCAACGGAGCGATCCAATCGACGACGGTTGGACGTTACGCCTATTATGTTTCGGATGAGGGGACGAAGGCCAATATTTCGGTGTTTGACCGTCACAATGACGAGCAGCCAGAAATTTCCTCGGAAGAAGGATTTCAGCGGGTGTTTCACGCGCAGGATGTGAACGCCGGTGTTATTGATGGATTTGTGCCCATCCCGGATGAGGATCGCGAGCGGATTTTATCGGTGCAGACCGCCCGATTGATCAAAGGGGTGGACGAAGATGCCGTGAAGAATGCCTATCACGATATCACGACCAGCTCCCGCACGGTGTTGGCCAATGTTCGTGATGGCGGCCTGCAGAAGGACCTGAGCGTGTTCATCACGGCCAACGGTGACATTAAAGACGAAGATCAGGGGCGCCTGGAGTATTTGGGACTTTCCCGCACCGACAAGATGGTGGGGCCCCCCAACTCCCGATACGCGGCTCTTACCGGAGCGCCAACGAGCGGCCGTTATGAGGAAATTTCGCCGCAGTTTGGCATCTTGCAGAACTGGTTGGAAAGTGCCCGCAGCAACGGATTCTCCCTCAATGCGGGCAGCCTGGACCTGACCGGAGGGCAGCGTAGCCTCCTTCCCGAGCAGGTAAACTACGGTCCCCTTCACCAGTGGGATGTTTGGGATGGTCTGATTGGCCGTTCGAGCAAAGAAGCAGCGAAGTATACCGAGTTGGATAAGGTCTCGGTGGCGCCGGTAGTGACCGAAGCGGCGATCTACTACAACCTTGCGACCCGTCGTGCCAACCGTGACGGACGGAGTGTGTGGGAAGATATCATCTGCCTGTATCCCCGGATTTCCCTTTGGAACCCCTACAGTGTGGAGATGAAGATTCCACCGATGATTTGTCAGCTGTTTGTGAACGGTAACAAGGAGGTGATGGTGACTTATGAAGGTCACCCCCAGGAGCGGATGTATCTTGGTTTCGGTGGTGGTAACCACGGAGGTAACGGCAACAGTTTCTGGTTGCTTGCAGAGAAGGGGAATAATCCCCAAGGGATGACGATTCCTCCCGGACAGACCCTCGTTTTCACGGTTGATATCAACCGTTCGAAGCGTCAGGGAGGGCTTCGTGGTGACTATAGTAAAACGAATTACACCAACAATCTTCTGACGCCTTTCAATCCATCGAGTCCCGACCGTTATCTCCTCACGGAGCGAGTCTATTCTCCGGGATCCGATTCGGTTTATGGACCGATTGACCGCAACTGGTCTTCGATGATGCGCCAGAGTAACTTTTACAAGATGGGTAAGGACAAGGAGAACATCACCCGTCCGCTGACCTTCCGGGAGGACCCCCAGAGTGGTACGCGTTCCGGTGCGGACAACTACCAGTTCATGCTCAAGGACGCGACTGGTCAGAACAGGGCCAACCACGGATGGCACCATGGTAACCCGGGTTCCAACGATCGTGATGGCAACCTGCATGAGTTCCCGCTCATTGCGGTGGGTAGTATTTCCCTGCAGGCCGGTGGAGCCGACGAGTATCCCATCCGATGGGATTCCGGCACCAGCCACCCGGTTTATCACATGCCTTCCCGGGGTGCTCCTCTGGTGAAGGACGGAACCGATGGATTCCCGAACCGACGGACCCGTGATGGTTTCCGCCTTCGTTGGTGGGAAGAGCATCCCTCAAACCTTGGGGGCTCGAGACTTGGGGCGAACGAGATGGAGAAGATTTTCCAGACTGCCGGTATTGCAAACTGGAACGTTCGTGCGAGCTACGTCACCCGCACGCCCTTTGACAACGTGACCGAGAAAGCTCCCTACTTCTGGGGGAACTACACCCGTGACCTGTTTGATGAAGCGATCTCGTGGGCAGCCTTGACTCCCCGAAATGTGGGAGGTCTTGAAACAGGATTCCCCTTTGGACCTCCGAACAGTGAGTTCAATGAAGGCCCGCTCATTCTGTTTGAGCTGCCGAGTCAGAAGCTGGGTATTCCCAATTTGGCCTATTTGAGACATCTCAAGTTGTCCGAGCTGGCATGGCACCCGACCTATGCGATTGGAAACTCCATTGCGGATCCCCGTAGTGAGCCTGATGGCACCAGTCCCGATCTTTCCGATCTTCCCAGCGACAAGTTCGGGGGATGGAACGGCGATACCATGGGTTATGCGTCCGATCGTATCGGTAGCCGGGGTAAGGATTACTGGTCGACTTTGATTCGTGACCTTCTTCACATGAAGCCGGACAACAACAATGTGGTGTTCGATATGAGTTATGAGACGAACTACAATCTGTGGGATACCTACATGATTGCTTCCGGAAAGCCTACGCTCTCGCTTCGACGTAATGAGATGAGGCTCTTCGCGCAGGACCCGAAAAAGAATCCTCTTGGAAACGGGCGATTGGGGCTCTTCAGCCGTCCTGATCTTGAGACCAGCCTGGATGATGATCTTAACGACTTCTTCCGTGCGGCTTCCCGCCTGAGTCTTGAAGGTGGATTTAACGTTCACTCGACGAGCAAGGAAGCGTGGAAAGCAATGTTGTCTTCCACGATGGGAGTGACGATCAATGACAGCAAGGAAGCGATCTTCCCCCGGTTTTTGAATCCCTCCGGCGATACCTCCCAGGATGACGGGGTGACAGCCGACTCACTCTCCGGAAACCGTGAGTTGACGGAGGATGAGATTGATATCCTGGCCCAGCGTATTGTGGTTGAGGTCAAGAAACGCGCTCCATTCTTCGGATTGGCAGACTTCGTGAACCGCCGCCTGACCGATGATGTTGAGCTTGCCCGTGCGGGAGCGATCGAGGTTGCGCTTGATACCTCGGGTGTGAACGCGAGCTTCAACCAGAGCATTCTTGGAATCACCGACCGCAGTGAGGATATTGAAGACCTGAGCTTCGACGGGATGTCCGACTCGACGCGACTCGACCATCGCCTCAAGCCGCCCTCACAAGCATGGGGAATCCCGGGCTACCTGACGCAGGGTGATGTGCTGGGAGTTGTGGGTTCCACCCTGACCTCCCGCTCGGATACGTTTAAGATTCGTTCGTATGGTGAGTCGCGTGATGTGAATGGAAATATTCTCGCCCGTGCCTGGTGTGAAGCCACGGTGCAGCGGACCCCCGAGCCGGTGAATCCAGATGAGCTCAAGGGCCAGACCGGGATCAATCCCGAGCCTGTTACCGGAGACGAAATCGACTTTGGGCGCCGCTTTAGGATTGTCGGATTCCGTTGGCTTGCCCCTGAGGAAGTTTAAGAACCCAATCCCAGATTCCAACGCCCGCCAAGTCTTCAGACATTTGTTGTTGATTTCGGCGGGCATTTTTCAAACATCAGATCCCATCATGAAACTACCACTTCTCTTCTTACTGATCCTCGCTCCGTTTGTTCACGGTCAGGATGCTCCCCCAAAAGGATATATTCGCTTTATCGCTTTGGGCGATGCCCCACCGTATAAGGATGAGTTGGTGGATGGTGTCCGGGTGGAGCAACCGGCACCGGAAGGAAGTCTTCCTCCCAAGGATCTCACGGTTTCCGGAGCGGGAGAAAATGGAGCCTTGTCTCTCCGGTTGCGTCAGATGACCAAGTATGTGGAGGTCCAGGATCGGACCAAGTCTGTGGGACTTTTCAAGGGAGAGGTTGGCGCGGGAGACCCTTGGGTCACTTCACCCGGGCCAGCGGTGCCTTCGACTTGTGTGATTGTTCGTTCTCCCAGAGAACGCAAATTAAGCTGGAACGACGTGAGGAAGGTTACCCTGAAGGATGATCTGGCCAGTTTCCCGGTGGAGTCGATCAGATTGGTCAACATGTCCACTTCAACGGTTGCGATCAAGATCGGTGACGGAAAGGCATTTGCGGTGGGTCCCGGAAGAGTGAAGGTGCTCAAGCAGGGAGACGGTGTGAAGGTTGGAGGAGACACGATGGTAGCGATCGCCCAGAAGAAGGCCGACGGGAGCTATCAGAAGGTGTTTAACAATGCGCTTCAGTTGTATTCCAGAAACCGGATCAACCTGTTTGCTTACAACGAAGACGGAGTGGATGCGCGCGGGCGGATCAAGTTGAGCATCAACCCGGAGATCTTCAAGAATCTGGCTCCTTAAGCGGAAGCGGTTTTCCGATCAGCCCATTTTCAAAGCCTCCTTCACCGGAGGCTTTTTTCGTTTTAATTAATAATCAACCTAGATTAACTAATTTGAGCGTGGTAATTTTGGCCCGTGCTTACGAGGAGACGGGTATTCCTGATTGCGTTCATGCTGAATGGTCAGGCATGGGCTTCTCTGAGTGTCGATAGTTTCAGTGCGGCGACCAACGACCGTTTCGCCGATAACGGCAGCTTCTTTGCGAGCGGGTATGATCTTTCGGGGATGGGGCGTGATCCGGATGTGGCTCTAACGGGATATTCGGGAGGGCATTGGGCGGTGATGGTGAGCCGCAATGTTTTTCTGACAGCGCAGCATTACAATCCGTGGGTTGGGAAGGACCTGGTTTTTTACACGGGGAACGATCCGACGGCGCAGGCCATTACGCGGACGATTGCAGGGGCGCAGCAGATTGGCGGGACGGACTTGCGGATTGGTTATCTCGATAGTGCTTTGCCGACATCGGTCAAGACCTATGGGTTTTCGACCACTCCGTTGAGTGAAGCGACCTTTGGGGTGTCATCGTTCAATGGTAATCAGGTTATCCTGACGGGGATTTCTCCGACGACGTCAGGGTATGGCGCTTCCGAAGTGACGAATGCGGCACACGGGCAGAATCGTCTGGAGGGCTTTTTCAGCAACTACACGATCAGTGGGGCGACGGGCGATTCCCTGCTGACAGTTAAAAATCAGCCGGGGGACGGGACGTATGGTTATTCTTATGTGACCCATGAGGCGGATGTGAACGGGGGAGATTCGGGGAGTGCGCTTTTTCGGATCGTCGGTGGGGATTTGGAGGTCGCGGGGATCGCGTGGGCGTCGGGGACGGGGAATATCGCGCCTTCCGGATTACCGCCGGAGGTGCGGGACATCAGTCTCTACACTTACACGGGAAGCTATGCTTCGGATATCCAGGGGTATATTGATCTGCACGCGGTGCCGGAGCCATCGACTGTCCTGTTGGGAGGGGTGGCGTTGATGCTACTGGGCGGGCGGAGGCGTTAAGAGGTGTTTTTTCCCCTCGACGGGGGGCGGGGCTTGGGTGAACTTTCCGAGCACGATTTCCAATCCATGAACACACTTACTATTTTCACCTCCCTTTCGTTAGTTCTTTCATCGGTGGCTGCGGCCCATTGCCCGGCGCATGAGATTGCGGCCGCGCGAACGAAAGCGGCCGAGCAGAAGAAAGACGTCCTGTTGATTTTTACGGGAGGTGACTGGCATAGTACGAGCAAGATGTTCAAAGAGGGGGTTTTGGATCAGGAGGCGTTCAAAAAGGCATCCGGGAAGAACTTTGTTGTTCAGAGTTTTGAATTCCCCAAGGAGCAGAAGGAGACCTCGAAGGAATTGAATGAATTGCGTGAGCAGTTTGCGATCCGGCGGTTACCGACGCTGGTGCTGACCGATGCGTTGGGTCGTCCGTTTGGCTCGACTTCCTTTGGTCCCGGAGGATTGGAAAAGATTCTGGCGGATTTTGACAAGAGCATCGCGAAGCGGGTGAAGCGGGACGAGGGATTTGCAAAAGCTGAAAAAGCCAAGGGGGTTGATCGTGCGAAGGCATTGGTGGAGGGACTTGAGCAAGTGGCCCAGGGTGATCTTCGCAAGTTTTATGAGAATGAACTCAAGGCAGTGAAGGAAGCGGATCCGAAGGGTGAGACCGGTTTCATTGCGAAGCTGGAAAAGGATGAAGCCTTGCAGAAAGAGCGGGCGCATTATCAGGAGCTCTTTCAGGCGCAGAAGCTGGATGAGATTGTGAAGCAGGGCCGTGAGGCTGCGGCCGGGGCCAAGGGTGAGGATGCCCAGCGTTTCTCGATGTATGTCATTCAGGCTTTGGTGAGTCAGAAAAAATATGACGAAGCCAAGAAGCAGATCGCCGAGATGGTGAAGCTTGATGAAAAGACCGAGATGGGCAAATCAGCCGAGCGCTTCAACTCGATTGTTGATCGCATCAGGGAGCGTGATGAGAAGCAGGCGCAAATGGCCGCGGAGGCAGCCAAGCGACCCAAGGTGGAGAAGAAGCCAGCGGGCCCCATCGTTTCCAAGCCCGTGGCGGTGGTGACGGATATCAAGAAGCTTCATGAGGAAGCCAAGGAGCTGGAGGCCAATGCGGCGAAGGCGGCGAAGGCGTCCGAGGAAGCTCAGAAGGAACTGAAGGGTGCGGCGGAGCGTGTGACAAAACTTGAAAAAGAGCTGGAAGGGCAGCGCAAGGCCCAAAAGAAGGCGGCAGAAAAAGCGGAGAAGGCCAAGGCCGATCACGAACGGTTGGCGAAGAGATCACAGGCGATGAAAGATGTGATCGAGAATCACGAAGCGATGGAGCGCCGCAAGCGCGAGATTGGCGAGTTGGAGAAGAAAGCGGCGGCTCTACAAGAGGAAGCAAAGAAGCTTCGCGAGCAGGCTGAGAATATCAAGAAGGGACGCAAGTAGCTTCCGAGGTGCCCGATGGCCCTGCCTGCGGGTGGGGCGCGGGTGGCTGCTCCGGCCGTGACGCTGGCGCGTGAATCACTTTAGAGAGTGCAAGAGCGCCAAAGGCTAGAGCGGTCTCGCGTAGGTGTCACAGCGGTTGTCCCAACCTTCGCGCCAGCGGGATTCGCCCCGAGCCTGGGGGGAGTTTTTGATGCGGAGGTGGAGGCGGCGTTTTGCGGAGGCGGCGAACTCGCGGGCGGCGGCTTGTCCGGCAGGGACGTCACGCATGCCCATGAGGACCCATTTGAGGCCCCAGCCCTGACCGGCGTAGGCTTCGCGCGGGTTGGTGCCGTCACCCTTAAAGTTGACGTAGTCGACGAGGGCGTAGACGCCATTGGAAGTGGTGGCGACCTTGTCGTAGTTGGCCTGGATGCGGGCGCGGTCGGCCGCGGGTGCGGCGGCGAGAATTTTGGGGAGAGCGGCGCGGGACTTGTGGGCGATGAACTCGGTCTGGACTCCGATGTTTGCGGCGAGCCAGTTGCGGAGGCCGGTGAGTTGGGGGCCGTTGAAATCGCGCTGGAAGGCGGGTTTGTTGGGCCACGGGCAGTCGGGGGCGTAGGCGACGGCGGGGAGGCGGAGGCCGCGAGAGGTGGCGAATTGGACGAACTCGGGCCAGGTTTCAGTCCAGCGTCCGTTGAAGCCTTTGGGGTACCAGATGAAGTGGCCGATGCCCATGGAGGGGAATTCCTCGCCATCATTCCAGTGGGTGAGTCCGGTGACTTTGCCGCCGGATTCATTTTGCCAGATTTTGCGTCCGATGGAGGCTTTTTGGGAGGCGGTGAGCTTGACGGCAGCCTGGACGGTGGTGGGTGCGGGGGCGTGGCTCCGTTGGGTCACTACGGGAGTGGGGGAGCAGGCGGCGAGGCCGAGGAGGAGAAGGGAGACGGAGAATCGAAGACCTTGCATGGAGGATAAAATGCCGCCAAATTGGCTTCATCGCAATGGACAAAAACGAAGTTCTCAAAGTTCTGACGCCAACTGCATTCGATGTGGTGAAGATTCTGCTGACGGCGGTGGTGATTCTGGTGGTGACGAAGGTCCAGCTTTTCAGTGACAAGCTATCGGCTTTGCTGATTGCGCTGCCGCTGACATCGTTACTGGCGATGATCTGGATGTATCATGCGAAGTCAGCGGGGACGGTGGCGGAGCGGACGGAAGGAATCGCGGGGCATGCGTGGTATACCTTTTGGTTTGTGCTGCCGACGATGCCGATGTTTTTGATCCTGCCGTGGATGTTGCGGAAGGGGTGGAGTTTTTACCCGGTGCTGATCGCGAACGGAGTGATCACGGCGATCCTTTTCTGGACGATGGTGGTGGTGCTGAAGCGGTATACTTCGATTCACCTGATGTAATACCACTCCGAGTTCCAAAATAGCGGAATGTTTGTTTTAAGGGCTCATTTTTGAACAGCACTTTGTGGAGTTGATAAAGCCGAGCGCTTTCTTGAGATAGCGGCGTTTTTCC
>JBPOGH010000031.1:0-3209 GCA_051252135.1 Verrucomicrobiaceae bacterium
CCCTCCCCACCCACCCCGAACTCCTCGACTGGCTCTCCCGTGATCTCATCAGCAACAACTGGAGTACGAAACATCTCGTAAAAACCATCGTCCACTCCGCCACCTACCGGCAGGACTCCGCCCTCACCCCCATCCTCCAGTCACGGGATATCGCCAACAAGCTCCTCGCCCGTGGCCCCGCCCACCGCCTCAGTGGCGAGGCCGTCCGCGACTCCGCTCTCCTCACCTCCGGACTCCTCAATAAAAAACACGGCGGCCCGCCCGTCCGCCCCTTCGACCCCCTCTACCACACCAAGCCGCACGCGGACCACCAGCACCGCCGCTCCCTCTACACCTACTGGCGCCGCACTAAACCCCAGAGCAACATGATCATCTTCGACAAACCCTCACTCGAAGTTTGTTCCGTCAAACGCACCCGCACCAACAGCGCCGCTCAGGCCCTCGTCCTCCTCAACGACCCTCAGTTCGTCGAAGCCGCCACCCGCCTCGCTCTCATCCAACTCGAGACCAGTGCCGATGACGCCTCGCGCATCAAAGCCGCCTGGACCGCCGTCACCTCCCGCGAACCCACCGAATCGGAACTCAACCTCCTCTCCGATATCCTCACCGAACAACGGGAAACCTTCAAAGCCGACCCGGAAGCCGCCAAAAAATTCCTCGCCGTCACCACTCTCCCGGACACCGTCGATCCCGCCGAAGCCGCCGCCCTCACCACCGTCTGCCAAGCCATCTACAACACCGACGCCGCCATCTGGAAACGCTAGGTTTTTCCCTCTCCGGAATTCTCTCGAAAGGTTCCCTTTCCCAGTCCGTAAAAAACCGGGACGATTTGTGTCATACAAATCCCCCTCCTCCATGACTGCGTCTAAAATTCACCTGATCCTCCTGGGCTGCGTTCTCTCGACCTCCCACGCCGCGGATAAGGTGACCTACAACACCGACGTCCGTCCCATCCTCTCCGACAAGTGCTTCCTCTGCCACGGCCCCGATAAAAAGAACAACAAGGCCGACCTCCGCCTCGACACCCCCGAAGGAGCCTTCGCCGCCCTCGGAAAATCCGGAAATAAACACGCCATCGTCCCCGGCTCTCTCGAAAAATCCGAAGCCTGGCGCCGCATCATTTCCTCCGATCCCGACGAGGTCATGCCCACCCCCAAGTCCAAACTCCCCACGCTCACCGACGACGAAAAACGCATCGTCGCACGCTGGATCGAGCAAGGCGCCGAATACCAACCCCACTGGTCCTTCGTCCCCCTCCCCGACCAAATCCCCGTCCCTTCGGTTGAGGACACCGCGTGGCCCCAAAACGCCATCGATCACTTCGTCGCCGCCAAGCTCGAAACCGAATCCCTCGACCCATCTCCCGAGGCCGACCCCATCCGCCTCCTCCGCCGCGTCACTCTCGATCTCACCGGCCTCCCTCCCACCCTCGCTCAAATCGACTCCTTCAAAAAGGACCTCCAGGCCGATCCCGCCACCGCCTACGAAAAGCACGTCGATTCCCTCCTCGGCACCATCCAATACGCCGAGCACATGGCCCTCGATTGGCTCGATACCGCGCGCTACGCCGACACCTTCGGCTACCACTCCGACATGGACTTCAACGCCTGGCCCTACCGCGACTGGGTCGTCAAAGCCTACCGGGAGGACATGCCATACGACCAATTCCTCACCTGGAACATCGCCGGCGACCTCCTCCCCAATGCCTCCCGCGAACAAAAACTCGCCACCGCCTACAACCGACTCCACCGCATCACCAATGAGGGCGGTTCCAACTGGCTCGAGTTCTTTGTCGATGGCGTCTCGGATCGCGTCAACACCCTCGGCACCTCCGTCCTCGGCCTCACCATGGAGTGCTCGAAGTGCCACGACCACAAATACGACCCCATCACCGCCAAGGACTACTTCCAGCTCTACTCCTTCTTTAATTCCATCAACGAGACCGGAGTCTACAACCACGGCAACATCTCCCCTCCCCCCAGCCTTCTCCTTCCCACTGACAGCCAGGAAAAAGACTACCAACTTCGCAAAGAAAAAGTCACCCAACTCGAGTCCCAACTCACCGCCCTTCGCCGCTCCGCTCTCTCTGATTTCGAACTCTGGAAAACTCAACTCACCCCGGACACCCCTCTCACCATTGCCGATCAAACCAGCCACCTCGACTTCGAAAAATCATCTCCCAATCCACTCGAGTCCCGCATCCAGCCGCCCGAAGAAAACACCCGTAAGGAAAAAGACGGCTCCATAAAAAAACCAAGACCCGTCCGCGGCTCCCTCGCCCCACCACGCGGAGAAAAAGGCACCATCGTCCACACCGATGGACCTCCAAACTTCGGCACCGCCCTCGTCCTTGACGGAGATAACGGAGTCATCATGGACAATTTCTTCCAAAAGGAACGCTACACCCCCTTCTCCATCGGCCTTTGGATCAAAGACACCCTCCGCTCGGAGAAACCAAGCGTCATCGCCCAGCGCACCCACGGTCATGACGTCGGATACAACGGACTCGATCTCTTCATTCAGGATGGCTACCTCACCGCCCGCATCTACCGCTCCTGGCCGGACAATGGCATCGGCGTCCGCACCCTTAATCAACTTCCGCAAAACCAGTGGCACCACCTCACCTGGACCTGGGATGGCTCCGGTCGCCACCGCGGCTTCGCCCTCTACCTCGATGGCGAACCGCTCGAGACCACCCCGCTCGGAGACAAACTCTACAAGAGCGTTAACGTCCCCACCTACCAAACTCCCGGTCGCTTCATGATCGGCGCCATCTTCCGGGGCCGTGGGTTCCAGGGGGGACATGTCGATGACCTCACCACCTTCGATCGAGCCCTCACCCCGCTCGAAGCACGACGCCTCACCGGTCAAAAAGTCGACCTCTCCACCGCCCCCTCCGACCAACTCCTCACCTACTACCTCGAAAACCATCACCAGGCCTACCGCACCAAGCTCGCCCAACTCGCCAATGCCTACAAAGCCGTCGTCAAGCGCGAGGACTCCTTCATCGAAGTCCCCGTCATGGAGGAAACGCCCGAGCCTCGTCCCGCCTACATCCTCGCCCGTGGCGACTTCAACGCCCCCCGCACCGAGGACGTCCGCGTCCAACGCGACTCCCTCAGCTTCCTCATTCCCTTCCCGGAAGACGCCCCCCGTGACCGCCTCGGCCTCGCCCAATGGCTCACCCTCCCCAACCACCCCCTCACCTC
>JBPOGH010000004.1:0-257590 GCA_051252135.1 Verrucomicrobiaceae bacterium
ACTCTCTAGCGCCGATGGTAGTGGGACGATAGGTCCTGTGAGAGTAGGTCGTCGCCAGGTATAAGCCCGGTTCTTTCCAACGAAAGAATCGGGCTCTTTTTTTGCACTGATCCCTCGTAGATCGGGGAGGGAGACCTTCTGAAAATCAAGGTTTTGAGTAGGGGAGGCGAGCAAGTTCCCGGATGGAAAAATAGGTGTTGAGTGCGGTGGACGCGATCGAACCCTGGCCAGGAAGGTCGAGGGTTCCGTCCTGTCCGAGGGAGTTGTCGGGGAGGTCGATGAGAATGACCTGTCCGACGATGAGTTTCGTCTGATTGGCCTTGATATCGATGAGGTCTTCAAGCTCAAGGGCGTACCGGATTGGGCACTCGCTGACGAAGGGAGGAATGATATTGGGGTAATTGAGTTCAGTGAGACCGGTGGCGTCGAATTCCGAAGTGTCATCGGAATAACGGGCGGCGCATTGGTGGGCCTTTTGATAGGTCGAAAGGGTGACTTGGTTGAGTGTCCATGATTTGGTGTCGACGATGTTTCGGAGAGTGTGACGGTCGACAGTATCCGGGCGGGTGACCATGCCGATGAGGAGGGGGGAGGAGCCGAGGTGGGTGATGCTGGAGAAGGGGGCGAGATTGGAGCGACCATCGAGTCCGCGGGTGCCGACGAGGCAGATGGGCTTGGGGCCGGGGAGGGTGGTGGCGAGCTGGACGCGGGCGAGTTTATCGAGTGACTGGTAGTCCGAAGGGGTGAGAAGCATAGGCAATGATTGGCGAGATTGAATGAATCGCAAATGAGTTTTTGGGCGGGAATTAGAACACTCCCTGACCTCCAATCATCGTCCAGCCTTCGAAATCGACAACCCAAGTCGGCTCGCATTCGACACCACAGGTCCAAAAGGTTGCCTCTGCCTCACTTATTGGCTCCTCGGGGATGGTGATGAAGAAATATCCCTCTCCCGGGATGGGCCAATAGGCCTCCTTTTCGTAGGAGATGATCTGCTCTTCAACGCCTTTGGCAATCTCGGTCAGGATTGCCGGCCAGCGTTCTCGAATTAGGGAATAGTTCTGTTTTGCGTTTGTGCTCCAGGATTCCTCCGTTTGGAACACGAGGTCGTATTCACCGTGCCCAACCCAGGTGATTTTTGTGCGGTAGACTTCGATCTCGTAGTCTTCTACGGAGGATACGGAAATCTCGCTGAGGGCGGGGAGAGGGGAAACGTCTGACACTACATGTGGCTTAATCGTTGAGTCGGTGAGAGCGGGATGTTCCGTAGGGTTCAGCTCGACCGCTTCGAAGGCCTCACGGAGTCTTTTTTCATAGGCTCTGAAGACATCCTCTCTGAGATCATCTCCTTTAGCCTCTTGCTCTACGATCAGCCAAAAGCCACCGCGGGACATGGTATACGAAAGCATGGCACCACTTTCGATTGAGTAGGCCAGGGGATTTTCGCAAAGATGTTGAACGTATTGCTGGTAGCCAGGGAGTGCCATGCGTTCTTTCAGTGCTGAGTCAGCTTTTTGTGAGCCTCCCATCCAAACAATCCGAGCCGATACTTCCGGACCATTGTTCCCCTTTTGATATCGGAACTTGGAAATCTCGTTGGAATAAGGAGCCGCCCGTTTCCAGTCCGGACCTATTTGCGAGGGAGCGAGGTCGAGGGCGACGATGTCCTGGTGAGGGTGAATGATGTTCACGTCGAGAGGAGGGGCGGTCGGATCTTCTTTAGATGAATCAGCATCGACGTTCGTTGATGAGTTCGACTTGCACGAGAGCAAGAATAGTGGAGAGGAAATGATGAAACAAACGAGAGCCTTCATATTAGGCGATGACTTTATCCACGAGTTTCGCGGGACGATTGTCGGGGCCGAGTTTGGCTTTGGTGCCGGTGGTTTGGATGAGGGTGTTGTAGAGGTCGAGGCCTTCGGAATTGACGTCTAGGATTTGGCCGGTTTTTAGGCGGCCGCCATTGGAGGTGGTGGCGTGGAAGACGCCGGAGAGTTCGCGTTTGGTGTCGTTGTGACGGCCGTCGCCGGACTCGGTGGAGATAGTGAGGAGGAGGTTGTCGAGGAGGGTTTTACCGTTGGCCTCGCGGGTGTCATCGGCATCTAACAGGTTAAGGAAGTGGGCGAGCTCGCGCATTTTGAAATGGGCATGGGCGCGGAGTTGCTCATTCTTTTTGTCCTCTCGAAATTGGTGCCACCATTCGTGGGAGCAGCCTTTGTCGCCGGAAGCGTTGAGCTGGGCGGCGTCATCGAAGTGGTAGATTTTTTTCCCCTCGTAATGGTAGTCACCTTTGAGGCGGATGCGCTCACCGGCGGCGAGGAAGGTGAGGGAGCCGAAGCGGGCGCGGTCGGTCTGGATGGAGAGGGCGTAGAGCTCGGACATGAGGCGCCACTCGCGGGTGAGTTCTTCGACGGTGATGTCGATGCCTTGTCCTCCGGGGTCGGCTTTTCCTCCGTGGGGGAGTTCGGAGGCGGGCGGTTGATCGGGGGCGTTTTGGTCGACTTCGAACTGGAAGGCGCGCTGTTCGTATTCGCGGATGCGATCGAGGTGATCTTTGAAGCGGCCTTTGGAGGTTTCGCCGAGGGGCGAGTTTTTTCCGGAGAGGTGTTTGTATTGTTCGAGGACGGAATCGAGGACGCTACGCTGGAGTCGGGCGTCGGCCTCACTGATGCCGTCGATCCCTTTGATACGGCCGAAGACGCGAGCGAAGAGGTCGATGGGGCGCTCCTGCATGGTGGCGGCGACGGTACCATCGGGATTGTAAGAATGGACGTAGCGAGAGATGCGGCTGCGTCGGAAAAAGGTGCCGGCGACGAGAGTGGGGACGGTGCCGGAGGGCTGGCCGTTGGGGTAGTGGGCGTGGCGGAGGACTTGGTCGATGGAAGCGCCGCCGGACTTGGCTTCGCCATCGGGCTTGGTGGCGGTGAAGGCGGCAGAGGCGCCATCGAAGTGGGCGTTGATGCCGTTTTCATCGGCGCGGACGTGGTCGATGCCACGCATGATGAGGAGCTTGTCGGCGAGGGGCTTGAGAGGCGCCATGGGGCCATCGAAGCCTTCGGTTTGGAGAGGGGCGGGGATGCCGAGGCCGAAAAAGAGATTGAAGGCGCGGATGGGGATTTCCGGAGTGGGAGCGGATTTGGCGAAGGCCATTTCTTCGAAGAAGGGAAGGCCGATGGTGGTGCCGGCGAGGGAGCGGAGGAGGTGGCGGCGGTTCATTTTGGATGGAGGCTTGGTTGATGGGGGATCCGCAGATTTCGCAGATTGTCGCAGATTTTGATTGGGTTGAGGGGCTTGGGTTGTGGACGTTAGGCTGGAAGCCAACGCTCCTTATTATTCGCTGATGAGGGGGGAGGAGGCGAGGGAAATGATGAGGTCCTGGTAGGTGAGATTTGGTTTGGTGAGGGACTGGAGGTGGGGGCGGTCGGTGGTGGCGAGGGGGCGGCCGAGGGCGAATTGGGCGAGTTTCCAGGCGATGTTTTCGGAGACGCGTGAGCTGTTGGCGAGGAGGGTCATGAGTTCGGGGGCGGTTTGATATTTTACGAGAGTGGGAGCGCCGGGGATGAGGATTTCGCCGTCCTGGCGGAGGTCGTTTTTGTGGTGATCTTTTAGCGAGTAGCGGGCGATGCCATCGTAGCGCTCGAGGGCGAAGGAGAGGGGTTCGAATTTGGAATGACAGCCGGCGCAGGAGTTATCGGCGAGGCGCTCGAGGGCGATGGATCGCTGGGAGAGGCCGGGCTTGCTGGGGACGGGGGTGGTGTCGACGGTGGGGGGAGGATCGTTGACGGTGCCACGGAGAATGCTGTGGAGGACGAAGAGGCCGCGGGTGACCATGGAGGCTTCATCGCCGCCGATGGTGAGGAGGGAGCCTTGGGTGAGGAGGCCGCCGCGCTCGGGGTTTTTAGAGAGGTCGTATTGGGTGAACTCGCTTTGTTTTCCAACGGGGTTGGGCGTGAGGCCGTAGTGTTTTGCGAGGCGTGGGGTGAGGAAGGTGACTTGGGCATCGAGGAGGTCGGCGAGGGGGCGCTTTTTTTCCCAGAGGATGTGTTGGGCGAAGGCGAGGGTTTCGTGGCGCATGTCTTGGGCGAGGGCGGGGTCCCAGTCGGGGAATTTTTCTGTACCGGGATTGAGGTGATTGAGTCGGTCGAGGTGGAGCCATTCGGAGATGAAGTGGAGCATTTGGGCGCGGGCGCGCGGGTCGTCGAGGAGGCGGCGGGTTTGCTTTTCGACTTCGGCGGTGTTGTGGAGGGAGCCGTTTGAGGCGGCATCCATGAGTTGTTTGTCGGGTGGGCTGCCGAGGGTGAGGTAGCTGAGGCGGGAGGCGATTTGGTAGGCGTCGGGTGCGCCCTCGGTCTCGACGCGGTAGAGGAAGCGCGGGGACTGGAGCATGGCGCGGATGATGTAGGCCATGGCTTGATCGAAATCGCCGCCGCCTGAGCCGACGGTGGTGGCGACGCCCTGGAAGAGGTCGATCTCATCGTCGTTGAGCGGTCCGCGGAAGAAGTGTTTTCCGATGGCTGCGATGTGGGTGCGGAGGGGTTTTTGGGTGAGGCTGCGGTTTGTGGAGAAGACGCGGGCGAACTCGGCGACGTTGATTTTTGAGACGATGGTGTCGGCGAGGCGGGCGTGGGCCTGGATGTGCTTGAGGTCGATACCGAGGTTGTAGGCGGTGTTGGAGAAGCCATCGGCGCGGAGGTCTGGCGGGAGGAGTTCTTTAGCTTCCTTGCGGATGCTGACTCCGGTGGTGGCCATGACGGTGTTGCCGTATTCGCGGACGGTGAGGCGGCGGGGATATTCGAGGGGTTTGGTGTGGAGGGTGTGGGCGGCGGGGTCAATGGTGGAGCCGGGCCAGGCGGCTCCGGTGGTGATCCATTCTTTGAGGTGCGCTTTTTCCTGATCGGAGAGCGGGTCGCGGTCCTCGGGCATCTCGTCTTTTCGGATCATTTTCCAAAGGACGCTTTTTTCGAAGTGGTCGGGGCGGATGATGTCGGGATCGGCGAAGGCGGTGAGTTTTTGGGAGAGGTCGAAGTCGCCTTCGGCGGTGGCGGCATCGTGGCACTCAAGGCAGTGGCGGGAGAAGATGGGTTCGACGTGGGAGACGAAGAGGGACTCGCTGCGGAGGCGAGTTTTTTCCGCTTTGGAGAGGATGGGCTCGGGTTTCGTTTCTCCTTTGAAGAGGGTTTGGATTTCCGGCGGGGACAGGGCGCGGTTGTAGAGCGCGAAGTGGTGGATGGTGCCGAGCCAGGGTCGGTCGTTAGTGAATTCGTTTCCGAAGGCGAGGAGGTAGGAGTCGTCCCAGTTGTTGAGATCGCCCTTAATGGTGGCGGTGGCGGAGAGTTGGCCGTTGAGGAAGAGGGTGGCTTTGCCATCCGGGCCGCGGGTGAAGGCGACGTGGGTGCGTTGGGCTTTGAGGGTGGGTTTGGAGTCGAGAGACGGAAGGCCGTTGGTGCTGTTGGATGTGGTGCGGAGGCGGATGGAGATTTTGTTGCCGTCCTGACCGAGGGTGAGGTTTCGGTTGGAGGAATCTTTTGAGATCGTGAAAATGCGGGCGGGGCCGGCTTGGCCGAGGTTGGCGGGGGTGATCCAGGCGGAGAGAGTGAGGGCGTTGGATTTTTTAAGGGTGGCAGTGAGTTGGCGGGGTGGTTGCTTGGAGCGGAGGAGAGTGGACTCTTTTAAGGTGAGGCCATTGGGTGAGAAGGAGGCGTTTGGGGCGTTCTCGAATTCTGCCGGGACGGTCTCGAAGTGGTGCTCGAGGGTGGGTTTTTGGGCTACCGCGACGAGTGGGCAGAGGATGAGGGAGATGAGGGCGCGGAGCATGAAGGTATGACCTAAGGAATACTCATGGCGCGGGAGCGGCCTTTCATTGGCGAATGAGGGGTCAATCCAACCAGAAGCTGAAGTAGAGGTAGACGCCGAGGACCATGGTGAGGACGAGGGCGGTGAGGAAGATGTCGGCTTTGGTCCAGCTGTCGCGGATTTCTTTTTTATCTTCGGCGGTGAGGGAACCGAAGGTGAGGCCGGCGATGGAGTCTTCATCTTGGGCGGGGGCGCTGTAGGATGCGGTGACGATGATGATGACGGAGATGAGGAGGAGGACGCCGGAGTAGTAGAGGAAGTTGAAGGAGGCGAAGCTGTGGAGGAGGCCTTCGGTGAGTTGGGCTTGGGAGACGTAGGCTTCGATGGCGAGTTTCCCCATGCCGAGGATGAAGCCGACGATGAGTCCGGTGAGTGCTCCGCGTGAGTTGACGCGCTTCCAGAAGAGGCCGAGGAGGAAGACGGCGGTGATGGGGGGAGCGAGGTAGCCTTGGACGGACTGGAGGTATTTGTAGATGCCGCCGCCGGCCATGCCCTTCATGATGGGGATCCAGATGATGCCGCAGATGACGACGGCTCCGGTGGCGATGCGTCCGATTTTGACGAGGTGTTGTTCGCTCTTTCCGGGACGGATTTTTTCGTAGATGTCGATGGTGAAGAGGGTGGCGCAGGAGTTGAAGAGGGAAGCGAGGGAGGACATGAGGGCGGAGAGGAGTCCGGCGACGACCAGGCCCCGGAGGCCGACGGGGAGGAGGGTGGAGACGAGGGTGGGGAAGACTTCGTCGCCGTTGATATCGCCGCTGGCCTTCAGCGGGATGGCGAGTTCGCCTCGCTGGTGGAGGGCCCAGCCGATGAGGCCGGGGATGAGGAAGATGGCGACGGGCCAGACTTTGAGGAAGCCGCCCCAGAGTGCGCCGCGTCGGGCGTCGCGGAGGCCCTTGGCAGCGAGGGTGCGTTGGACGATGTATTGATCGGTGCACCAGTACCAGATGCCGATGACGGGGGAGGCGATGAGGATGCCGAGCCAGGGGAAGTCGGGATCGGAGAGGGGGCGCCAGAGGGCGAATTGTTCCTTGTTGGCGCGGCAGGCTTCCTGGAGTTCGCCCCAGCCGCCGAGTTTTTCGAGGCCGATGTAGGTGATGCAGGCGGAGCCGAGGAGGAGGAGTCCGGTTTGGGCGACTTCGGTGTAGATGACGGCGCGGAGTCCGCCGAAGATGGTGTAGATGCCGGTGAGGGTGACGGTTGCGAGGGCTCCGATCCAGAAGGCGTTCGGGATTTCGGGGAGGAGGGCCTCGAAGACGATGGCTCCGGCGTAGACGGTGACGGAGACCTTGGTAAAGACGTAGGCGATGAGGCTGACGACGGAGAGGGTCCAGCGGGTGCGGGAATCGAAGCGTTTCTCGAGGAACTCGGGAATGGTGAAGACGCCGGAGCGGTAGTAGAAAGGGACGAAGACCCAGGCGAGGAGGATCATGATCCAGGCGTGGAGTTCGTAGTGGGCCATGGCCATGCCGGAGGTGGCGCCATTTCCGGCGAGGCCGACGATGTGCTCGGAGCCGATATTGGAGGCAAAGAGGGAGGTGCCGACGACGAACCAGCCGGCGTTGCGTCCGGCGAGGAAGAAGTCGGCAGTGGTTTTTTGTTGGCGGGAGGACCACCAGACGATGGCGACGAGACCGAGGAAATAGAGTGCGACGACGAGCCAGTCCGTTGTTTGCATGAGACAGGGAGTCTCTAACATGGAGAGGGAGGGGTGAAGTCAGAAATGGGCTAGGGTCTACGGGCTTTGCCTGCGGCTGTTGGGTTGTGGAGAGAGGACTTGATTCTTGACGGGATGTTCGTGGGATCAGTAGGATACCCAATGGCTCTTAATGGGGGAAAAAGTGGGGTGCATTCCATCCCGACTCCGATGGGCTTCCTCACTGTTCGGTCTAGAAAATGCGTGCTAGCGTAAAACTCTTTTCCATCATTCCGGGCGTTCTTCGATTGGCGTGGGCTCTGCTTCTCGCCGGAACGGTTCTGTTGGCGAGTGGATACTTCATGTATTCACCGTGGCAGAGCTACGTCGGCCTGGGATGTGTGATATTTGGCTATTTGATCGCGATTTTCGACATGTTCTGCAGGAAGCGCCATAGAGGAGAGGCTTCAGCTTTCTATGCCGGAGCGATCACCGCGCCTCTTATCGCTTCTTTTCTTATCCTGTTTATTGCGCTTCTTGGCGCCTTGGTGCTTGCGGTCAAATCGATGATTAGCGGATATTCCGCCGCACACGCGATCCGCCTTCTCCATTTTCTCGGGATCATCTTCGCTTTTCTCGTTGTTTCCGGAATCCCGGGGCTGGCTCTCAGGGCACGACAGAAAGTGAAGAACGGGACCGGGCAAGGCGGCGATTCCAAGGCCTGACTCGACGCGAATTCAATTCACCATGATCATTCAACCATCAAATCAGAAATCGGAGGGCGCCCTCGGTCGGGCGTAGGATGATTTTGAGGCATTCTTAAATATGGCAGACATTCCGATTAACGAGCCTGATGGATCCGAGCCATCGGGTATTTGCCTTGGGAATCGTTCCCGATTGATCGACCGCTACCAGATCGACGCGATGATCGCTTTGAAATATTTTTCGGAAGATTTACCGGTTTGCGATGATGAGACCGCACGCGATGCGGAGGCGGTTGGGCATGTTCGAAGCTGTCCGAAGTGCAGAGCGTGGATTAGTCATGTCATTCCGAAATCCATTCTCCGACGGCAGCAACGTCTCACCCGCTATTGTTGTGCCAGGATGTTTGTGGCGGTGGAGGAGCCCGATGGAGCAAAAAACCATATTCAGTTTGAGCTATTTCGTAATGAAGATCCGTGTTGGAAGATTGATGGGAAATGGTCATTCATTTCCCATTGCCCCTGGTGTGGCACGAAGCTGCCGAAGGAGCCATTTCTCACGGATTAACGACGTGGAACGGGGATGATTGCGAGGTGGGGGAGCGAGCGGGAGGAGGTGCTGAGATGATTGAAGTGAACTTTTGGTTGTTGCGAGATTTTGTGGGATGGAGGATTGGTTTAGTTCACCGGAAGATCGGATTGAACCATGAGTGCCATCGAAATACGCCTGCTTCGCTCGGGAGACTGCGATGAAATTGGCCCCTTGCTGCGGGAGGTCTGGCTTGATGCCTATCACGGGATTCAGACGGAGGAGGAGCTTATGGCGCAGTCCTACAAGGTGCACACGCCCGAGCAAATCGCAGAGGAGATCGACGATCCGAACATTCACAGTGTGGTGGCGGTGAGTGAGGGGAGAATCGTGGGGCATGCGCGCAGCGATCTCATTGACGGAGTGGTGGAGATTTTTCGACTCTATCTCTTGCGTGAGTTTTACGGGCAAGGAATCGGGAAGGAGCTACTCCGTGAGGTCGATGGTTATTTTGACCCCAAGTATGAGGTGTGGCTCGATGTGTTTGAGGACAATGAGCGGGCGGTGAATTTTTATTTGTCGCAGGGATATGAGATCATGAGGCGGGCGACGGAAGTGCAGTCCGAGGGGCGGGATGTCTTCGAGTATAAGATGCGCAAGCAGCGGGCTGAGGGGTGATCCGGGGGTTACTTTTCCTCGAAGGAGTGGAAGAAGCGGTCGAAGACGTCGGGGAAATGTTCTTTGAGGGCTTGGGCCCATTCGGCGGGTTGGCCGAGGTTGAGGGAGCCTTGGGGGCCGGTGATGTCATCGAGGTGGATGGTTTCGGGGAGGTCGGTGGCCCAGGGGTTTTTCCATCGGAAGGTGGCGGTGTGGTTGCCGTGGTGCCAGGCCATGGAGATGCCGGTGATGCCGGTGAGGGGGGTGATGCAGACCTGGGTGGCTTCCCGGGTGGCGGGTTGGAGGAGGGAGCGGCCGGGGAGGTGGGCGTAGGTTTCGGGCGGGTAGCCGAGTTGGTCGAGGAGGGAGGGGAGGAGGTCGAGGTGGGAGGCGCTGGGGTGGGCGGGGATGTCGGGGGTGCCGGCGGGCCATTTGATGAAAATGGGGACTTCGGTCTGGGGGGATTCGAGGGAGGAGCAGTGGAACCAGGAGCCGTGCTCGTGGAATTCCTCGCCGTGGTCTCCGGTGATGATGATGATGGCGTTGTCGTAGCGGCCCTGGGCTTTGAGTTCGGTGACGAAGTCGGCGATGAGGTGGTCGGTCCAGGCGAGGGCGTTGAAGTAGCGGTTTTTGACGCGTTGGATGTCGTCGGCCGTGGGGTAGGCGTGGAAGGCGGGGCGGGGGTCGTGCTGGGAGTAGGGGACGGGGAAGTCGGCGGGCCATTCGTATTCGAAGTGGGGGGCGTCGAGGGAGAGGAAGTGGAAGTTGCCGCCGAGGGGGGCGGTGCGGAGGGCTTCGAGGGAGCGCCGGATCATGGCGCGCTCGCGCTCGGGTTGGTCGGGGCCGGCGAAGGGGCTGTTGGGGCCGGCGTCCTCGAGGAGGTCGACGCCGGAGGGTGAGCCGAAGTTGGTGGTGGCCATGCCGGCGTAGGAGAAGTCACAGACGCCGCGGATTTCGGTTTGGTAGTCGGCTTTTTCGAGAAGCTCGATCCAGGTGGAGATGGGGAGGGATTGGCCGGCGCGGTCGCGGTCGATGGCGGTGCCCCAGTAGTTGGGGTTTTGGCCGGAGAAGCAGGAATACCAGGAGAGGTGGGTGGCGTTTGAAGCGGCCCAGGTGCGGCCGAGTTGCTGGGCTTCGGTATCCCGGAATTTTGCGAGGAAGGGGGTGTGGGCGGGGGCGATGGCATCGGAGCGGGTGCTCTCGATCATGAAGAAGAAGATGTCGGGTCGGGAGGTGGGGGTGGTGGTGATTTGCGGTCTGATTTCGGGTTTCCAGGTGGCGTGGAAGGAGGCGACGCCGGGTCGGGGTTTGATGGGGGTGAGGTGGATGTTGTAGGTGTTTTGTTCCTGCTGGAGGGCTTTGCGGGATTTCCAGGAGAAGCCGGTGGCTTTTTCGGCGGCGATGCCGATCCAGACGAGGGTGAGGAGGAGGAGGATGGAGCGGGGGCGGAAGTGGAAGCGGGAGGGGGCGATTTTTTGGGAGAGTCGGTTGGAGGCGAAGGTGAGGCCGCAGAGGAAGAGGAGGAAGAGGAGGATGCCGGTGACGACGAGTGCGGGTGATTGATCGAAGCCTCCGGCGGAGAGTTGTTGGGCGAGGTTGAAGGTGCCGTCTTCATCGATCTTATTGACCATGAAGCGGAGGGAGTTTTTCCAGAAGATGATGCCGAGGGCATCGGCGGCGAGGAAGCCGGGGAAGATGGAGGGGATGATCCAGGGGGCGAATCGGAGGCGGGTGGGGGTGGCGAGGCTGGCGATGTGGGCGACGAGCCAGAGGAGGGAGAGGACGACGAAGGCGGTGAGGATGCGTCCGAGGCAGGCGGAGACGAGCTCGGGGGTGGTGAAGGGGAGGTTGAAGAGGAGGAGGATGTTGTGGGTGGCGTAGATGAGGAGGGTGATGAGGAACCAGGTCCAGTTGAGGCGGATGGGTTCTTTGAACCAGGAGCGGACGACGGTGATGGGGTTGACGCGGCAGACGAGGAACCAGAGCCATCCGCCGAGGGTGGCGCCGACGAGGAAGTGTCGGGCGGCGATGACGAGGTTATCGGCGAAGCGGCCGGGCTCGAGGATCCAGGAGGCTCTCCATTCGGGGCGAATGAAGATGAGGAGGTAGGGGATGAGGGCGGTGAGAACGCCCACGGTCCAGAAGAGGACATGGCCGGGGCGGTTCTTGGCTGCGCTTAAAGTCACGGGGCGCGGAAGATGGCGGAGTTGAGGGGAATTATCAACTCATTCGGGGTGGAGGCTTTTGGCTTTTGGCGGTTGGCTTTTGGCGTTCCTGGTTGGGGAGTTTTTAACCGCCGATGGACAAGATGGAGAGGATGGCTTGGTTGGGGGGGGTGACCACAGGAAGCGCAGAATATCAGAAACTAGGATGAGGAGGATGAGGGGCTTGGTTGAGGGGGGATACGGAGATCGGCCTTCCTTGGGCTTGGATGGGGGGAAGCGGACAGGAATGTCCGCTCTCCTTATTGGGGGGTTATTTTTCGAAGACGAGGAATTTTCGGCAGACGAAATTGACGAGGGCGGAGGAGAGGACGAAGGAGAGGTGGGCGATCTGGTTGGGGACGTTGAGGGAGTTGATGAGCCAGATGGGGAGGATTTCGCCGAGGGAAAAGCTGATGAAGGAGATGAGGGTGAAGAGGGAGATTTCCTTACGGGCGGAGTGGCGGCCGGGGGTGAAGACGAGCCAGCGGTTGAGGGCGTAGGCGGCGAAGTTCGACGGGAGGAAGGCGGCGAAGTGGAGGAAGATGATGTTCTTTGCGCGCTCAGCGGGAGCGAGGTCGAGCGAGAAGGACGCGGGGAAGAGGAGTTGCCCGAGATTGGCAACGATGAGGAAGACGATGACCGAGGCGACCCCGCAGGCTCCGTATTTTCCAAACTGGATGAGGAAGGGGGTGTCCCTGCTCAGAAGGGTGGTGCGGAGGCCCTGGGTGCGGAAGTATTGCCAGGCTTTGGCGATCTCGCGTGTAAGGAAGCACTGATCAAAGCGGAAGCTCACTGGAGTTATCTTTTTTGGGGAATTGAGTTGGGAAGCTTCGCTTCCGGCGGAAATGGGGCTGCAGCCCTTTTAAATTCTGGCGGCATTGCTCAGACTTTAAAATGACTTGCAGCAGCGAACTCCCCCTTCAATCAGCGCTTCCTTAATTATGAGCGCAAGGAATCGTAGGGATCGATGCGGGCGAGGACGGCCTTTTGGGCGTGGAGGCGGTTCTCGGCCTGCTGGAAGATGGTGTCCGAGTGGAGCTCGAGGGTGTCGGCGGCGATCTCCTTGCCACGATAGGCGGGGAGGCAGTGGAGGACGATGTGGCCGGGTGCGCTCTGGCTGAGGAGGTCGGCATTGACCTGGAACTCGCTGAAGAGGGCTTCCTTTTCGGTCTGGTCTTCCTGGCCCATGGAGAGCCAGACGTCGGTGTTGATGACGTGGGCGTCTTTGGCGGCCCCGGCGGGGTCGGTGGTGAGGGAGACGTTGGGGGCGTTGAGGCGCTTCATGAAGTCCTCGGGAGGAAGGCAGGAGGGTGGGGCGGCGACGACGAGCTCGAAGCCGAGGTATTTGGCGGCCCACATCCAGGAGCGTGACATGTTGTTATCGCCGTCGCCGATGAAGGCGATTTTTTTGCCGTCCCAGGTGCCGAACTTTTCCTTGATGGTGAGGAGGTCGGCGAGGATTTGGCAGGGGTGCTCCTCATCGGTGAGGGCATTGATGGTGGGGATGTGTGCGAAGTGGGCGAAGTCGACGACGTCCTGTTGCGAGTAGGTGCGGATGACGGCACCGTGGACCATGCGGCCCATGACGCGGGCGGTGTCCTTGATGTCCTCGCCCCGGCCGAGCTGGATATCGTCTTTGGAGAGGAACATGACGTTGCCTCCGAGCTCGCGGATGCCGACCTCGAAGGAGACGCGGGTGCGGGTGGAGGCTTTGGAGAAGATGAGGGCCCAGGTTTGTCCGGCGAGCGGCTGGGTTTTGTGTGCGCCGCGGGTGGCTTTCATTTCGACGGCGAGGTCGACAAGGGAGTTGAGCTGGACGGAGCTGGATTCTTCGATGGAGAGGAGGTGCATGGCGAAAGGAGTAAAGGGAGATGTTAGAGGATAGCGGTGCGATGTTCAAGAATTGTGTTTCTCATGAGAAGGGAGATTTTGGTTCCTGAGAAATTGGGGCTGCGAAGAGGAGGGAAGGAGGGTAGGCTGGGGAATCGGCCCCATGAAGCAGCTTCTCTTTTTCCTGATTCTCCTGATGTGTTCTTCGGCATGCGGGTTGATGGAAGATGGGCCGTTGATTATCAGTGATCGGGGTCGGGAGGGGCGGTATCGGGTGGCGCTGGATGAGCTGGAGCATTATCCGGCGGACGGGGGGGTGGCGCGGCGGTATAAGCTTGAGGAGCAGGGATCGGCGGGGGAATTGGCAGGGGAGATTGAGCGCCTGGAGGAAAATGGGGGAGGGCGGTATGATTTGGTGGTTTATCCGTTTGGGGAGAAGAGGGGGAAGTGGAATCGGCGGGTGCTGACGCGGAAGGTCCTGGTGGCGTATGCCGAGGGGGTTGATTTGGAGGCTGTTAGGGTGCGGGTGGGCGCCGATGGGGTGGAGGTTCCGGGCTATGCGCCGGGGTGGGCGATTTTTGATTTTGAGGAGGCCGGAGAGGTGCTGGAGGGGTTGGGATTGCTTCGTGGTGAGGCGGGGGTGGTGAGTGCGGATCCTTTGTTGGGGCGGAAGTTTGAGAAGAAGTTTGTGCCGAATGATCCACGGTATGCCTATGGGGCGGGGAACAACCGTTACCAGTGGCATTTAAAGAATACGGGGCAGAATGGCGGGGTTGCGGGGATTGATGCGAATCTGGAGTCGGTGTGGGATTTTTACAAAGGTGCGGGGATTCGGATTGCGATTGTGGATGACGGGCTGGAGGTCACGCATCCGGATCTGGCGGCGAATGTGGATACGGCAATTGATCACGACTGGAATGACGGGACGCCGGATGATCCGACGCCGACGACGGCCTTTGATGATCACGGGACTTCGGTGGCGGGGGTGGCGGCGGCGCGAGGGAACAACGGCATCGGGGTGAGCGGGGTGGCTCCGGAGGCAACTCTGGTGGGGCTGCGGCTGATTTCCGGGAGTCCGACGGACATTGATGAGGCGGAGGCGATGGGGTGGAGGAACGATGTCATTCAGGTGAAGAACAACAGCTGGGGTCCGCCGGACTCGCAATCGACTCTGGATGGATCGGGGCCGTTGTTTAAGGCGGCCTTGAAGCATTCGGTGGAGACGGGGCGGGGTGGTTTGGGGACGCTGCATTTTTGGGCGGCGGGGAATGGATACTCGGGTGACAATGTGAACTTCGACGGGTATGCGAATTCGATTTACACGATTGCGATTGGAGCGGTGGATGATCAGGGGCGGCGGGCGGATTATTCCGAGCCGGGTGCGGCGAAGGTGGTGTCGACGCCATCGGACGGCGGCGGGCAGGGGGTGACGACGACGACGCTGACGCAAGGGGGGACGTATACTGATTTTTTTGGTGGGACGTCATCGGCGACTCCACTGGCGTCGGGGGTGGGGGCGTTGATGCTGGAAGCGAATCCGAACCTGGGATGGCGGGATGTGCAGGAGGTGTTGATCCGGTCGGCGAAGAGGATCAATCCGGGGCAATCGGGCTGGGTGACGAACGGGGCGGGGCTAGCGTTTCACCATGATTACGGGGCAGGGTTAATTGATGCGCAGGCGGCGGTGGATCAGGCGGCGACGTGGACGAATTTGCCGGCGCAGGAGGTGCTGGCTCCGGCGGCGCAGGTGGTGAATCTGGCGATCCCCGACGGGGTGGCGACGGGGATTGTTTCGAGCTTCAATCTATCGGCCTTGTCGCCGCTGCGGGTGGAGCACGTGACGGTGACGGTGAAGATTTCCCATCCCAACAGGGGGCAGCTGAAGGTTTCGCTGATTTCGCCGAGCGGGACGGAGAGTTTTCTGGCGATGCCCCATACGGGGGCGGGGGCGAATTTTGACAACTGGACGATGATGACGGTGCACAATTGGGGTGAGACCTCGCAGGGCATCTGGACGCTCAAGGTGGTGGACGGGACGGGCGGATCCACCGGAGTGCTTCAAAATGCCTCGATCAAGGTGTATGGATCGACGACGGCTCCGATCAGCGATCCTCCGGTGTTTAGCCATGCAGGAACGGCCAGCGGGAATGTGGGGGAGGTGTTCAACTTTCCGGTGCGGGCGACGAATGCGCCGACGTCTTATGTGGCGACGGGATTGCCGCCGGGGTTGACGCTGGACGGGTTGACCGGATTGATTCGGGGGACGCCGAGCGGGGAAGGTGTTTTCAATGTGGGGCTTGAGGCGAGCAACGCGATTGGGACGACGATGGGCTCGGTGGAGATCACGATCGGGGCGCGGATTCCCAAGCCTCCGGAGATCGAGGTGGCGGGGGTGATCTCGGTGATTCGGGATCGGCCGTTCAGCTATCAGATTTCGGCGACGAACGCGCCGACGGGTTATGGGGCGGCTCCTCTGCCGGAGGGGTTGGTGTTGAATGCGGCGACGGGTCGGATTACGGGAACTCCGACGGTGGCGGGGGTGACGACGACGACACTAACGGTCAGTAATTTGGACGGGAGTGATTCGGCGGAGGTTCTCTTCCGGGTGCTCAGTCCCGGGGTGGATCCCTTGGGGCAGGGGCTGGATAATGAGGACTTTGTTTTTGAGAACACGGGAGATGTGTTGTGGGCTCTGCAGTCGACTGAGTTTGTGAATGACGGGGACGCGCTGGTGACGGGAGTGGTCGACGATGGTGAGGATGCGGTGTTTTCGATGGAGGTGACGGGTCCGGGGTTTTTGCAGTTTTGGTGGAAGGTCTCGAGTGAGGAAAACTACGATGTGCTGGAGGTGTTGGTGGATGGCCAGCAGCAGGCCTCGATCAGCGGGGAGGTGGATTGGATTCGGCGATCGGTGGCGGTGCCCGCCGGGAGCCACGTGGTGAGCTGGAGTTACTCGAAGGATGGATCGGATGATGATGGATCGGACGAGGGGTGGGTGGATCAGTTGGAGTTTACGCCGGGTGAGGTGTTTCGGCCGTTGGGTCAGGCGCTTGATTATCCGGGGCTGAATTGGAAGACGAAGGGGAAATGGGTGGGGCAGATATTGGAGACGCAAGATGGAGAGGATGCGGCGCAGTCGCCGGATGTGGCAAACAATGGGGACGCTACGCTATCGGTTGATTTGGTGGGTCCGGGGAGTTTTTCATTTTATTACCGGTGTGAGTCCGAGGAGGACTACGATCTTTTCATTGTGCAGTTGGACAATGCCGAGATTCTTTCGACGAGTGGTCAGGTGGAATGGACGCGGCGGACGATTGAGATACCGGCGGGATCGCACAGCTTGAGTTGGGCGTATCGAAAAGATGACAGTGTGTCCGCGGGGGCGGACGGGGTGTGGATTGATCAGGTGGTCTGGGAACCGGAGGGGATCTCCGGGTTTTCGCAGTGGCGGAATTTGAATTTTTCGCCGGATGAGCAACTGGAAGGAGGCGTTGGGGGGAGGGATGGTGATCCGGATGGCGACGGGCGGGAGAACCTGATGGAGTATGCGCTGGGATCGGATCCTTGGGTGGCCGGGAGCGATAATGAGCCGGTGCTGACCGAGCTGGCGACGGCGGTGGTTTTTGATTTTTCGGTGGATTCGGGAAAGGATGATTTGGTCTATGTGGCGGAGGTGTCCGGGGATTTGGCGGGGTGGGTTCCGGTGTCGTCGTCACTTGTTTCGGTGGTTGGGCCGGTTGAGCAGCGGCGGGTGGTGCGGTTGTTGGGAGCGGGGCGGGAGTTTCTTCGATTGAGGGTCTCGCTGGAGGGGGAATGATCTGGCCTTGCGGGGGGGCGGGCTTTGCGGCAGGTTCCACCGCAACAATCCAAGACATGCCTTCCCCGAGTATTAATTTTTACAATGACGCCGTCGATGCCGTGCAAGCGGGTGACCTTTCTTCCGCCTTGAAAGCGGTGGAGAACTCCCTGACCGAGGACCCGAATGATCCGCAGACGTGGCAGCTTTATGCGGTGGTGCTGAATGCGATGGGAGAGACGGAGAAGGCGGAGAAGGCGATGACGAAGGTGAAGGAGCTGGGCTTGAGCGAGGTGGATGAGCTGTTGATGAAAGCGGCGGATGCGGCGGGCGCGGGCAAGCTGGGGGTGGCGATCACGCATTATGAGGATGCCCTGGAGCTGGAGCAGGGTCGCGGGGAGATTTACACGAGTTACGCCTTGGCCCTGATGGAGGAGAAATACACCGAGGATGCGCTGGAGGCTTCGGCGAAGGCGGTGGAGTTGTCGCCGGACGATGCCTTTGCGCAGTATACGCGCGGGCGGATTTTACGTTTGAGCGGGAAGTTGGCGGAGGCGCGGGAGGCTCTCACGAAGGCGACCGAACTGGATGGGAATTTGGTCCTGGCGGCTTATGAGCGGGGAATGGTGCTGGCGGAGACGGGTGCCCTGCCTGAGGCGCTGGATTGTTTTGAGAAGGTTCTCAGGGACAATCCCGAGGATGAGAATGCGGCGGAAGCGAAGGCGCTGATTCTGGCCAAGATGGAAGAGGACAAGAGCTAGGGGCCTGACAGAGCCCTAGCCCTTGAAGAAGATGATCACGCCGGCGATGACGCAGCCGACGAGATTGGCGATGAGGTCCCAGCCGGTGTTGTAGTACCCGCCGACGTTGGTGTTGGCGAGGTTGAGGACGGCGATGAACTCGATGATTTCGTTGAGTGCTCCGAGGCCCATGCCACCGAAGACGGCGAGGAAGACGGGTCCGAGGGAGGGGTAGAGTTTACGATTGAAGCGGCTTTGGACATTGGCGCGGAGGGCTTCCCAGCAGAGCCAGGTGGTGACTCCGAAGCCGAAGGCGTGGACGAGGTGGTCGTATTTCAGGCGGTCTTCGATGACCCACCAGGAGTAGAGGACGGAATGTTCGCCTTCGTAGGGCCAACCTTCGGGAAGTTGGACGAGGCCACCCGCGAGGTGGGCGGCTCCCCAGATGGCGAGGCACCAGAGGAGGGATTGGGGGAATCCGGACCGTTTGTGGATGAGGGTGACGAGGCCGAGGAAGACGAAGAAGAAGGGGATGTAAAAGCCGAGGAATTCCCAATTTTGTTGGGTGATGGCTGCACTGATGGCCGCGACCAGATACAGGGCGACCACGAGGAGGATGGTGCGGGGGATCCGGGTTTTGCGTTTCATCAGGGCCGCAGACTAAGAAGAGGGGAGCGAGAGGGCGAGGCCGAACTTTTCGGAGATTTTAGCGAACCGGGGGAGAGAGTTTGACATATTCAGGGGCGGGAATGAGTGTTTAGGCTGCATTCCAATCTTTTTACGATCATGAAGACACCTTCCCTCTCTCTTTCGCTGCTCTCTGTATTTTCGGGAAATCTCTGTGCGGTTCCGATCGGTCTGGATGCGTTTGCGCTGGATCGGGCGGGATACGAGGTGGGGGTGGGTGATCTGGTGGGTCAGGATGGGCTGGCGGATGGGTTTACGGGGCCGTGGATGGAGGCATATTCGGGTTCGCAGTCGGCCGGGGTGCAGGCGACTGGGTTGAGTTACACGGGAATTACCAGCAAGGGGGGGGCGATTTCGTATCCGGGATCGGGGAACGGGCGGAGTGGTCGGCTTTTGGAAACGGGGTATACCGATGCGAGCGACGGGGTGGTGGTGTATTTTAGCACGTTAATTGAGCTGGAGAGTGTGCTGGACAGCTATCGGGCGTTTGAACTGCATTCGGGAGGGTTCGATGACGGGGCGCACCGGAAGCTGCAGATTGCGACCGGAGAGGGAGGGCTGGTGGGGGCGGGGGTGATTCCGTCGGCGGACCACTTTGCGGTGAGACTTTTCAACAATAACAGCGTGGCGATGGCGGGAGACCTTGGGGCGGGGGATACGAACGTGAATCTGTTTGTGATCAAGATCGAGTTCTCGGCGACGGCGGACAGCGATGTGGTGTCGGTGTGGCGGAACCCGGCGGATCTAGGGGTGGAGGCGAACAATGCTCCTGATTTTACGGCGACGGGATTTAACATTCAGATTGATCGGGCGACGGTGGCGCGATTTGGGGGGGGCGGGCTGAGCTTTGATGAATTGAAGCTGGGGACTGAGTGGGTGGATGTGACGACCCTTGATTCCTACGATGTGGATATGGACGGGATGCGTGATGCCTGGGAAGTGGCGAATGGTTTGGATCCGGCGCTTGATGATTCGGCCCTGGATGCCGATGCGGAGGGTGGGGCGGACGGACTGACGAACCTTGAGGAGTATGAGAAAGGGACGGACCCACAGAAGGCTGATACCGATGGGGACGGGTTGTTGGATGGTGTGGAAGACGGGGGGCAGGTTTATGTGAGTGCGAGCAAGACGGGGACCGATCCCTTGTCCGATGATTCGGATGATGATGGTCTGAAGGATGGGATTGAGAATAATCGGGGGAGTTTTGTTTCGGCGCAGGATCCGGGGACGGATCCGAACAATCCGGATTCGGACAATGACGGGGTATCGGACGGGGACGAAGTGGCGGCGGGGTCCGATCCGACTAATCCGGCGGATACACCGGGGACGGGGAATTTGGATTTTATTGGACTGGAGAGTTTTGATTACGCACCGGAAGTGGTGGCGGGTCGTGCGGGTGGCGAGGGGTTTGATTTTTCGAATGTGAGCGGGGGCTTTGTGGGTCACACCCAGACGCGGTCGAGTTGGACGGCGGTGACGGGGGTTCCCTACGTTTCCTGCGCTTCCTTGCGGACGCGGAACTCGGGTGCGGGTCGTACTTTCAACGGACCGGGTGCGTCTGATGCGATGGCGGGTGCGGTGAGTGCGAGTGGGGCATCGAGCGTGCTTTATGCGAAGGTGAGTCTGGCGCGGAGAGCGGGTGCGTCGTGGAGTGCGTTGAGCTTTGTTGATGGCGGGACGGAGATTGTGCGGGTGGGAGTGCCGACGGCGTTTTCGCCAGGAGTGGGGGCGAGGACATTTGGGATTGCCGACCGGACGGCGGGAGGAGTGGCGAGCTTTTCGCAGAATGATGTCGTTCCCAATGCGAGGGAGAAGAATATCCTGGTGGCCAAGATTGACAGCTCGACGAATGAGGTGACCCTGTATGTGAATCCCGATCTTTCGCAAGGTGAGGGTGCGGCGACGGTGGATTCGACGGCGACCTACAATGCCACGGTGGCGGCTGCGATCACGGGGATTCGGTTGTCCTCGGGTGGCAGTGGGGATTCGGTGTGGGATGATCTGGTGCTCTCCAACAACTGGGGCGGGCTATCGACGACTGCGACGGATGTGGATGCGGACGGGATGCGTGATACCTTTGAAGAGGCGTTTGCGGTGGATGATCCGGCGGCGGACGGAGACGGTGATGATTTGACGAATCTGGAAGAGCAGAATTTGGGATCGAATCCGAACTTTGCGGACTCCGACGGGGATGAGCTGGAGGACGGTGCGGAGGTGACGGTGCACGGGACCAACCCTTGTGAGAGTGACAGCGACGACGATGGAACGCCTGACAATGTGGAACTGGTGAACATGACGGACCCGAATGATCCGGCGAGCGGGGAGGCCTTTTTGGTCGATGGTTCACGGGAGCTTTCTTACGGGGAGGCTGATGCGGTGCAGACGATTGAGACGGGATTTGGGGACAATTTGAGTGAGTGGAACGCGGCGTATTCGCGGATTGAGGGCGGGAAGCTTTATCTGTTCTTCGCGGGGAATATGGAGACGAACTTCAACAAGGTGGAGCTCTTCATTGATGCGACGGATGCGGTGACGGGCAACGTGTTTAGCTCGGCCGGAAATGATGGTGCGGGTGAGATGGACGGGATGGTGTTTGATTTGGGATTTGAGCCGGACTACCACTTCATTTTCCGTCGTGGCAGCGGGAAGTTCGATGTGGACTTTGCGGATCTGGGGACTTCGGAATTTGCGACCTACATTGATGCCTTCCCCGGGTTTGATGAAGGGAGTGGTCCGTTGAATGGCGAGACGGCGGACAACAGCACCTTTGGCACGATCCCGGAAGAAATGCTGGTGGCGTATGATAATTCCAATGTGGGTGGAGTTGGCGGAACGGGAGGCAATTTGGCTGATCAGGATGCGGCGAAGGAGGTGCTGACCGGGCTGGAGATTTGCATCCCGCTGGCGAATTTGGGGAATCCGAGCGGGCCGATCAAGGTGATGCTTTTGCAGAACAACGGGGCGCACGATTTTTTATCGAACCAGTCGTTGGCGGGGCTACCGGAGTTCACGGGGAATCTGGGCGACCCGCAGTTTGTGGATTTTGGGACCTACACGGGGGATCAATTTTTTGTGCTGCCTGATACGGTCGGGGTGCAGGAGATCAGGGTGACCGAGGTGAGTCTGGAGGGGGCGAACCTGACGCTTCTGGTGAGCGGGTTGACTGCTGATCAGGAGTATCATCTGGAGTTTAGTCCCGATCTTGGCGGGGTGACTCCCTTTGCGGCGGTTCCGGGATCGGAGTTCACGGCGGGAGGTGCGACGCATCTGACGGAGGTGGTGGTGTCCGGTGCCAAGGGGTTTTACCGGGTGGTGGAAGGGGAAGCTCCATAGCGGGGCTTTGATTTAATTCTAAAAGGCGGGTCATGGTGGCCCGCTTTTTTGGGTGGCGGGGGATTGAAGTGGAGGTGTGAGGGGGGCTTGGTAGGGTTGGCGGATGATGACGAAGGTTCCGTTTTGTTCCGCGCTTTTATTGTCTCTGGTGATGCTTTGGCCACTGGCGGCGCGGAAGCCGAATGTGATCGTCATTTTCACGGATGATCAGGGGACGATCGACATGAATTGTTATGGGGCGAAGGATTTGGTGACGCCGCACATGGATGGGTTGGCGAAGCGGGGGGTGCGGTTTACGCAATTTTATGCGGCGGCTCCGGTGTGCTCGCCATCGCGGGTGGGCTTGCTGACGGGGCGGACGCCGCAGCATGGGGGCTTGAACGGGAACGTGGGAATCACGGCGGTGGGGATGCCGACGGAGCAGGTGACGATTGCGGAAGAGCTGAAGAAGGCGGGTTATGCGACGGCGCAGATTGGGAAGTGGCATCTGGGGCACCATGAAAAGACGAAGCCGAATGGGCAGGGGTTTGATCATTCCTTTGGGCACCTGGTGGGGTGCATCGACAACTACTCGCACTTCTTTTACTGGAATGGGCCGAACAAGCATGACCTGTGGCGGAACGGTGAGGAGGTGTTTTACAACGGGGAGTTTTTTCCCGATCTGATGGTGAAGGAAGCGGGTGAGTTTATTGAGGAGAACAAGGAGAAGCCGTTCTTTATCTACTTCGCGCTGAACACGCCGCACTACCCGTATCAGGGGTCGCCCGAGTGGTTGGCGCACTACAAGGATTTGCCGTATCCGCGGAATCTTTATGCGGCGTTTTTGTCGACGACCGATGAGCGGATCGGGAGTTTGTTGAAGAAGGTGGATGAGGCGGGGTTGACGGAAGATACGGTCGTGATTTTTCAGTCGGATCACGGGGCATCCGAGGAAGTGCGGGCGCACAGTGGGGGTGGGAGTGCGGGGCCTCATCGGGGGGCGAAGTTTAGCCTTTATGAGGGTGGGATTCGGGTGCCGGCGATTATTTCGTGGCCCGGGACGTTGCCGGAGAATGTGGTGCGGGAGCAGGTGGCGACGGGGTGTGATTGGTATCCGACGATTCTGGAGTTGTGCGGGCTGCCCGCGGCTGAGCACGAAATCGACGGGAAGAGTCTTTTGCCGGTGATTGGGTCGGGAGAGGCGGCATCAGCCCATGAGACCTTTCATTGGAAGTCGGGAAAGGCGAGGGCGGTGCGTGAAGGAAAGTGGAAGCTGGTGGTGACGGGGAAGAAGGTGGAGCTTTATGATTTGCCGAATGATTTGGGGGAGGCGAAGAATTTGGCAGGGGAGGAGCCGGAGGTGGTGGAGCGACTTCGGGAGGAGAGTTGGAGATATTGGGAGAGTTTGGAGGAGTGATTTGTTTTCTGTTTACGTGTTGGTTTTGGTAGATGGAGTGATGACCAGAGAGATCGCATTTTTTGCCCTGCTTCAGTTGCCGGTATTTGCTTCGCCGGAAACGGTGTTTGAGGCGCAGGTGATTGATGACAAGATTACGGTGGGGTATGGGTTGGCGCTGGCGGATGTGGATGGAGACGGGAAGGTGGATATTTTATTGGCGGACTCCGACCGGACGGTGGCGTATCGGGCGCCGGAGTGGACGAAGCATGAACTGACGGGGAAGCTGACGGAGCGGGATCATGTTTGTCTTTGTGCGAAAGATATCACGGGGGACGGGAAGGCGGAGATTGTCTTGGGGGCGGAGTGGAACCCGGGGGATACGAAGACGAGCGGGGCGGTGTTTTCACTGAACGAGCAGGCGGACTGCTTTGCTCCGAGGTCGGCGAAGCAGCATCATCATGAGCCGACGGTGCACCGGATGCATTGGGTGGCGGAGGCGAATGAGCGTCACTTTTTGGCGGTGCTTCCGTTGCACGGGCCGGGGAATCGGAAGGGGGAAGGTGAGGGGATCAATTTTTTGGGGTATCGTCCGGATGTTGATCCGGCAAAGGATTGGCGGACTTTTCTGATCCATAAGGGATTTCACTTGGCGCACAATTTTGATCCGGTGAGGTGGGATGATTCGGGGAATGAGCACATTTTGGTGGCCTGTAAGGAAGGGGTGCAGTTGTTGTCCCCGGCGAAGGATGAGCCGTGGAAGGCGACGGCGATGACGAAGGAGGGAGCGGGTGAGGTAAGGCTGGGAACGCTGCCAAACGGGAAGCGTTTTATCGTGACGATCGAGCCGATGCACGGGAATGAGGTGGTGATCAATCCGGAGGCGCAGGAGGGGGAGTGGTCGGCGGAGCGGATGGTGATTGATGATACGCTGAACCAAGGTCACGCGTTGGTGACGGGTGATTTTTTAGGCCTGGGATACGATCAGGTGGTGGCCGGTTGGCGGATGCCGACGAAGGAGGGGAAGAAGGTGGGGCTCCGTCTTTATGCGCCGACGGATCGGGAAGGTTCCTCGTGGAAGCTTCACACGGTCATCGACGACAATGTGATGGCGTGCGAGGACCTGAAGGCGGGTGACTTGAATGGAGACGGCCGGATTGATCTGGTGGCGTCGGGGAGATCGACGAAGAACGTGATCATCTATTGGAACAAGCTCCCGGCTAACTGAGGCGGAGGAAGAGGGCGAAGAGAAGAAGGCCTCCGGCGATCTTGTCGCGGAGCTGGAACTTTGCGCCGGCGGAGGTGTGGCGGAGGAATTTGAAGAGGGCTCCGGTGGGGCAGCCGTACTTGCAGTAGGCGAGGGGGATGAAGAGGGAGGCGAGGAGGCCGATGATGGCGATGAGGATGGTGGCGAGGCCAGCGGAGCGCCAGAGCCAGGCGTCGAAGGGTTCGAAGTCGGCGTAGTTGACCGCCATGGTGGTGAGGGCTAGGAAGGTGATGAGGATGAGGAGGGCGGAAGGAAGATGGGAGAGGGTTTTGTGGAGTTTTTTGGGAACCTTGACGGGCTTGATTGGGAGTTTGCCGAGCCATTGCTGGAGGAATCCGTGGGGGCAGAGTTGGTGGCAGTAGAGGGAGTTTCCGGTCGACCAGGGGATGAGGAGGGCGGCGGCGGCGAGGAGGATGAGGCCCCAGGATTCGGTGAGGGGGAGGCCGTGCTTGGCCCAACCGATGAAGAGGGCTTGGGAGAGGAGGTCGCCGAAGAGGAGGCCGAGGATGAGGACGACGGTGAGTTGCCAGAGGAGGCGGGCGAGGGTTTTGCCGCGGAGTTTGGTGAAGGAAAAGAGGAGGGCGCCGAGGGTGAGGAGGACGAGGGCGATGTTTCGCCACGGGAGCTCGAAGGGGACGGGGGTGCGGTCTTGTTCGAAGCGGGTGAGGCGGCGTTTTACTCCTTCGGCGATGGCCCAGGAGGTGTCGGTGGCGCCGGAAATGCCCTCGATGTTTTCATCCGAGGTGATGATTTGGGTGATGGACTTGCCGTTGTAAAGTTGGAGGTAGTCGCTGCTGTCGAGGATGCGCTCGTAGTAGTCCTCGTTATCGTAGCTTTTTCGGAAGCGGAGGCCTGTGACGGTTTCGGCTTTTTCGTCGAGGAGGATGAGGACGTCGGTGGGGCCCTGGAAGCCGATGAGGTATTCGAGTTGAGGGGCGGTGCGAAGGGCGTGTCCGATTAAGTTCTGAGATTTATCGTACAAGCGGACGGTGCCGGGCCAGCCGGGATGGTCGTCCATGGAGATGGCTTCGGGGAGGAGGGCGGCGAACTCGGCGAGGAGGATTTCGGTGGGAAAAAGGCGGGAGGTGGTTTGGCCGCCAAGGCGCTCGATAATGCTGCGGGAGATGGCGACGGAGGTGAGAGTGGATCCGGAGACGGCGTCGATTTTCGGGTTGCCGGGGGAGCCCAGTTTGAGGCCGTGGTGGGCGTGCCAGAAGGCGGAGTGATCGATGACGGACTGGAGGTGGTCCTGGGTGTCGGGGGAGTGGATGAGCTCGGTGCCGATGACGCGACCGGTGGTGTCGAGGGCGATGGCGACATCGGCGGGGCCGGAGTAGCCGCGGATGTGGGAGGTCTCGGGGAGGGTGGAGAGGAGGTAGCCGAGGTGGGTGCCTTCGGATGAAGAGACCTCGTGGGTGGAGGGGTCGAGAGTGGCGGCCTCGGGGAAGAATTCGTGGAGGGGGAGTTCTTTGTTAGGGGAGGGAGTCCAGCCCTGGATGAGCCACGCGATGCCGAGGATAACGGCAAGGCGGTAGAGGCGGACCAAGTGGGGCATGGGGAGAGTGTGAACCGCAAAGATGCTAAGGCGCGAAGGTTTTTTTGAGGGTTTGGGGGGCGGAGTTGAGGCGCGGGCTGCGGGAGGGTTTTTTTTGACTGCGGGGTGCCGGGCTTGCCCTTGATTGGTTAAGACGGGAAACCCAGGGCGATGCCCTGGGCTGAGTTGTTTTGCCCCTTTGGGGCTTGGTTGAGGGGCTTGGGTTCTGGAGTTCGGCTAAAGCACCCGAGGGCATTTCACCTACACTACGAACTGGGGCTTGGTTGGGGGGCTTGGTTGGGGGGCTTGGTTGGGGGGCTTGGTTGAGGGGCGTAAGGCTGGAAGCCTACGCTCCATAGCTTACTTCTTGATGAGTTGGACGGCGTCGATTCCGAGGATGCCGGAGGGGCCGTTTTTGACGGTGATGGTGGCGGGGAGGACGTCGGAGAACTCGAAGGTTCCGAGGATGGCGCAGGCCTTGTTTTTGGGGAGGACGGATTGATCGAGGGTGACGGTGTCTGTTCCTCCGGCGTGGGTGATTTCGATTTGGGCGGCTTTGGTGCGGCTTTTGTGGACCTGCCAGAAGAAGCGGACTTCGTAGGTGCCGCTTTCCTTGACGCGGGCGGTGAAGGTGGCGGAGGCGTCACCGGAGGCGTATTGGTAGGCGTGATCGATGTGGGGCTTGAGGTTATCGGTGCTGGTCCATTTTCCGGAGAGCTTGGCCTTGCGGTCGTCGACGACGATGCCGGCCATGTTACCGGTCCATTTTTGATTCGGGTGGATGCGGAGTCCTTCTTCCGGGATGGGCGGGATGGTGAGTTCGGCGTCGATTGATTTACGGAAGGCGCGACCGGGCTGGTGCATGAGGTCGATGAGCATGGGGAGGTAGTTTTGGTAAACGCCGCGTGGGGTGGTTTCCTGGGTGGTGGCGATCCAGGCGGCCTTGCCGACGACTTCTCCCATCATGCCGCAGGTGCGCATGACGCGGGTGGTGCCGAGGGCGCGACGGTCGACGGAGACGCAACGTCCGGCCATGAAGAGGTTCTCGATATTTTTCGAGTACATGATGCGGTAGGGGATGGGGTATCCGGTTTGGCGGTTGGCCTTGTGCTCGTGGACGGCGATGGAGATGAAGGGGTTGTCTTTGGCGACGCCCTTCATGAATTCTTTTTTGGGGTAGTGGAGGTCGATGGACCAGGTGGTGGGGACGCAGCCGTCGGGGAATTCTTTTTTCGCTGCGATGTCATCGCCGGTAAGGATGACGTCGCCCTCGAGTCGGCGTGATTCGCGGTTGCCTCCGATGAAGGCCATCCACATCAGTTGGGCGTTTTTGTGCTTCTCGGCTTCGGGTCCGTGCTTGAGGGCGGTGAAGGCGCCGAAGTTGGCGCGGAGGTTCCAGTCGCGGATGGCTTCGAGGTCTTCGATGGGATGTTTGTCGTATCCGCCTTCCCAGAACCATTCGGCTTTGTAGAACTTATCGTAGGCTCCGCGTGAGGCGTGGAGGGAAGGGAAATCGCCGACGTTGAGGGGGAGGGCCCAAGGGGTTTTGGGCCAGGGGACTTCCCGGGCGGCGGGCTTCCAGGACCACATGTTGGACATGCCCATGTGGCCTTTTTCGAGCATCATGAATTTTGCGCCGGCGAGGGCGCCAATGGTGCCGTGTCCGGTGCCATCGCAGTAGAATTTCCCTTTGAAGCGGGTGAAGCTGCCGGTGGTGGTATCGACGGCGGTGACGGAGTTGATTTTGTTCTCCTTGGCGTCGACCTGGAAGGCGAAGTGGTTGAGGAAGAGATCGAGGTTCTTCTCGGCGCGGGCGACTTGTTCCTTGAGGTCATCGACGTATTCTTCGCTGAGGCCGGGGGAGTCGCTGGCGAAGTCGGTAAATTCATCGACGATTTGTCCGAGCATGGGGAATTTTCCGCGTTGGGTTCCGCCCATGGCCCAGACGTGGACTTCGGACGAGCCGTTGCCGCCGAGGACGGGGCGGTCGTGGATGAGGGCGACCTTGAGGCCCTGGCGAGCGCCGGAGATGGCGGCAGCGAGGCCGGAGTATCCGCCTCCGACGACGACGAGGTCATAGCCGTCCTCGGTGGGAGGATCTGCGGGGAGGTCGAGTTGGGTGCGGCGGAAGTTGAAGAGGGCCTGGTCGTCGTTGGGCGGGGAGAAGTCGGCGTCCTTGGTGAAGAAGAGGGCGTCGCAGCGTCCGTTGAAGCCTTTGAGGTCCTTGAGGGCGATGGTGGCTTCGGGGTCGGTGATTTCGACCGTGCCGCCTTTTTGCCAGTGCCACTGGGCGCCTTCGTTTCCGAAGGTGTTGACGGGTTTGCCATTGATGAGGACTTCGAACTCGCCGGGGGTGCCGGGGGCGTCCCACTGGGCGACCCAGTCCTTGGTGCGGACGTGGAGGTGGTAGGTGCCGGTAGAGGGGAAGGTGACTTTGGTGGAGGCATCGGCGACGGGGGTGCCCATGCCGTGGGCGATGAGGTAGGCCGAGCCCATATTGAGGATGAACTGGGAGTCGGTGGACCATCCGCCGCGGTTATCGAAGGCTTCGGCTTCGAGGAAGACGGAATCGGTATCTTGCGCGGGAAGGGCGAGAGCGGTGGCGAGGAGGATTGGAGCGAATCGGGAGATCATCGGTTGAGAAGAGAATGTTGCAATGGTGGGGAAAACGCAGATAATTCGAAAGGCTTATCAGAGGAGTTTTTGTGTGACAAATTTGAAATGGTCGAAGATTTTACGACTTATGAACTGGGAGCTATCAACATTTGGGAAAAATCTGTGCGAGGGAAGCGGGATTGGTGAGTTGATGGACGACTTGGGGGAGGCTTTGGCGAGTGGGGGGGATATGAAGATGTTGGGTGGCGGGCAACCGGCGCATGTGCCGGAGATGGATGCGGTGTGGCGTGAGCGGATGGCGGAGATCATGGCGGAGCCGGAGGCGCTGGAGAAGATGTTGGGAAATTATGATGTGCCGGCGGGTGGTGAGGGGTTCCGGAAGGCTTTGGCGGCGCTTTTCCGGAAGGAATTTGGCTGGGAGGTGACGCACGAAAACTTTGCGGTGACGATGGGTGGGCAGACGGCGTTTTTCTTTTTGTTCAACGCGTTGGCGGGGCGGTTCCCGGATGGGCGGCGGAAGAAGATTTTATTGCCCTTACTGCCGGAATACATCGGTTATGCGAATCAGGCGGTGGGGGAGGATTTTTTCGAGGCGATTCCGGCGCGGATTGAGAAGTTGGGGGAGCACTCGTTCAAATATCGGGTGGATTTTGAGGCGTTGGATCCGGGTGAGGATGTGGCGGCGATTTGTGTGTCACGGCCGACGAATCCTTCGGGGAATGTGCTGACGGATGGGGAGGTGGAGAAGCTGCGGGTGATTGCGCGGGAGCGGGGGATTCCCTTGATTATTGATAATGCCTACGGGGCGCCGTTTCCGAATGTGATCTTTTCGGAAGTGAATCCGGTGTGGGACGAGGAGATGATTTTGACGCTGAGTCTTTCGAAGATCGGTCTGCCGGGGACGCGGACGGGGATTGTGGTGGCGCGCAAGGAAGTGTGCCGCGCGGTGTCATCGATGACCTCGATTGTGGGGTTGGCGAATGGAAATATCGGGCAGGAGATCATGCGTCCGCTGATTGAGTCGGGCGAAGTGCTGCGGCTGAGCCGCGAGGTGGTGCGGCCGTTTTACGAGGGGAAATCGAAGCAGGCGCAGGAGTGGATTGCGGAGTCCTTCGGGGAGAAGTTTCCTTACTTTGTGCACCGGAGTGAAGGGGCGTTGTTTTTGTGGATCTGGTTTGAGGGGCTGCCGATCACGACGAAGGAACTTTACCAGCGTTTGAAGAAGCGGTGTGTGCTGATTGTGCCAGGGGAATATTTTTTCTTTGGGCTGCCGGAGGGGACGGATTGGCAGCACACGCGGGAGTGCATCCGGATGACTTACACGATGCCTCCCGAAGTGGTGGAGGCGGCGATTGAGATCATCGCGGATGAGGTGGAGAAGGCGTTTGGGGAAAAATCCTAGTCGGTGACGGGCTTGCCGGTGGGGTCGATCTCGGTGAGAGTGACCATGAGGATGAGCTCGGTCTTGAAGGTGTAGGTGGACTTACCGGTGAAGGCGTTTTTGACGACCGGGATGTCGCCGAGGAAGGGGGCTTTGTCCTCGATGTTCTGGCTACGATCCGAGACGAGGCCGCCGAGGAGGATGGTTTGTCCGTTTTTTAGGGAGACGGTGGAGTTGATTCGGCGGGTGGCGAAGACGGGTTCCTGTTGGTCGTTTTCGAGTTCGCGGAAGCCGGTGAACTCCTTCACCTCGGCGAGGATGTTGGTTTCGACGGCCTGTTGTCCTTTGATGGAGCGGGCGAGGAGATGGTTGCTGACTCCGAGTTGCTCTTTTTTGATGTTGTCGGGATTTTTGGGATCGGGGTAGAGGAATTCGCGACCGATTTCGATTTTGGCGGTTTGTCCGTCGCGTGAAACAACGGTGGGGGTGGTCATGATGTCGACTCCTTTGCGTTGCGCAAATTTACGGAGGGCGACCTGCCGTTGGGTGTCGTTGAGGAAGGTCTGGTAGGGCTTGGTGGGGATGTTGGGATCGCCTTGCTCGTAGGTGATTTCGATGAAGCGGCATTCGAATTTGAATTGGCGTTTTGACCGGGGAGAGGAGCCCTTTGATTTGGTCCATGCGGGGAGAGGTTGGGCCGTTTCGACGGGGGTGGCTTCGGCTTGTTTGACCGGGGGTTGCTGGCAACTTGTTAGAGCGGCGAGGAGGGTGATGAGGATGGGACGTGGTGCGTTCATTTTGGGATTGTAGGTATTGGGTAGCGGTATGGGTTGGAGGATTTGTTTTTTCCGGCTTGGGAAATGTTAGAGGGAGTGTGAAAGTTGGGGCGATGAGTTTGCCGAAGGTGCTGGTGTTGGGAACGGGAGAGTATGTCACGGGCTTCGTGAATGGGGCCGAGAGTTCTTCGGACAAGGGTGCGGGGGTGGTGGGGGTGACGCTCTTTGATTTGAGGCAGCGGGGGTTGGTGGGGGAAGTTTTGATGGCGGGGACGCAGGGGGTGAAGTTTCCGGCGGTGAGGGCGCATCTGGAGACGGTGGTGGGTGAGCGGTATGGGATGGAGGTGGGCTTTCGTTCGTTTCCGGGGGATGAGGTGGAACGGGACGGGGAGGCTTGGAAGGCGGGGATGGATGAGTTGGAAGCGGGGGATGTGGTGATGGTGTTTACGCCGGATGATTTGCATTTCGAGATGGCGCGGGAGGCGGTGGAGCGTGGTCTGCATGTGTTGGTGGCGAAGCCGATTGTGAAGACGGTGGCGGAGCATGAGGAGCTGGCGCGGAAAGCGGAAGAAAAGGGACTGCTGGTGGCGATGGAGGTGCACAAGCGGTGGGATCCGATTTATGCGGATGCGCGGGAACGGATTCGGGGTCTCGGTGATTTTTCGTACTTCCAGTCGTATATGAGTCAGCCGAAATCGCAGCTGGAGAGTTTTCGGGCGTGGGCGGGGAAGGCGAGTGACATCAGTTATTATTTGAATGCGCATCACATTGATTTCCATGTGTGGGCGATGGAGGGGGTGGCGCGGCCGGTGTCGGTGGTGGCATCGGGATCCACGGGGGTGGCGGAAGGGATGGGGATTGCGACGGAGGATTCGATCACCCTGATGGTGGATTGGGTGCACGAGGGGTCGGGGAACCGGGGGACGGCGGTGTATACCTCGGCGTGGAGTGCGCCGAAGGCGGAGGTGCACTCGCAGCAGAAATTCAGCTGTCTGAGCCATGGTGGCGAGGTGCGGGTGGATCAGGCGCACCGGGGGTATGAGGTGGCGACGGATGGGGCGGGCTATGCGACGCCGAATCCGCTTTTTATGCGTTATCTGCCGAACGGGCAGGGCGGGTTTGCGGGGCAGGGGGCGTATGGTTACGCGAGCATTGCGGCCTTTGTGGAGGCTGCGAGATCGGTGCGGGCGGGGGAGTCGCGGGCGGAGGATTGGGAGTCGCGGCTGGCGACGGTGAAGGGGACGAAGGCGGTGACGGCGATTCTGGAAGCGGGGAGGAAGAGTCTGGATGGGGGAGGGGTCAGGATTGATCTCTAACGGACGAGGGGATTGACGGGAAAGTTGGTGCGGCGGGAGGGGTTGTCGGGGACGACGATGGTGGATTCCTTTTTTGGGGTCTGTTCGGTGGTTTGTTCCTGGAAGTGTTTGAGGAGGGTGGAGGTGCGGTCGTGGTCGTGGAGGAGGAGTTTTGATTGTCGGGTGGAGCTGAAGCGATCGGAGAGGTCGAGGTAGGTGACGTTGACTTGCTGAAGGCTTTGGAGGGAGGTGCCGGAGATTTCCTTGGCGAGGATGCGGCGGTGTTGTTTGAGGGTGTCGGCCTCGGCTTTGATTTCGGGGGATTTTTCGAGGGAGGAGATTTGGGAGGCGATGTTTTCGGCGAGGTCGGGGGGGAGGAGTTTGGCGTAGGGTTGGGTGCGGAGTTCGCGGAGGCGGGCCCAGCGGTCGATGGGATCGAGGGAGCGGGCGTTTTCGAGCGCGTTGAGCATTTGTTGGCGGGCTTCATCCCGGAGGGAGTCGGGGCCCTGGCGTTGGATGTTGAGCCATTGGCGGAGGGCGGTGGAGCCATCCTTGGGGAAGGCGTGAGCGAGAGTGGGCCAGACTTCGAGGTCGGTTGTGCCGCCGAGGGAGCGGTGGTGGGTGATGGCTTTGAGGGCGAAGGGGTAGTTGCCATCGAGGCGGCCGATGCCGATGAAGACGGGTTTTTTGGTGGCGTAGCGGGTGAGTGGCTGGGGGGCTTTGTGGAGATGGCCGGCGCCGAGGATGGCTCCGCCGGTGACGGTGCGTTCGTGCTGGAGGAGGAGGTCGGTGATCCAGCCGCCTTTGGAGAATCCGGAGAGGTAGACTTTTTGGGGATCGAGGGAATAGTTGGTGAGGAGGTGCTTGCGGACGGCGTGGTAGAGTCCGAGTTCGCGGGCGAAATTTTGGGGAGTGAGTTGGAGTTGTCCGGCTTGGGCGTAGGCCATGCCGACGACGATCCAGCCTTGGTCATCGGTGTGTTGTCGGATGAGTTGGGTGTCGGGGGTGCCGTTGGTGCCGTGGTAGTGGAAGATGGCGGGGTGCTTTTTGGCGGGGTCGAAATTTTCCGGAAGGAAGACCTGGATGGGGTGTTGGATTTCCTTGAATCTGAGTTCGAGGATTTTGGCGTGGGCGGGGAGGATGAGGGCCAGGAGGAGAAGGAAGCGCATGAGGGCGAGATGGTGGACCAGGATGGGTCCGGAGAGAATGAGGAAATTGGGCTGGGAAAGGGTGGCGGGTGCGGTGAGTTTGTGGGGGTGACGATTGAGGTGATTGGTTTTGGGTTGGCGGGTGCTTGTGTGGCGCTGCGGGCGCAGGAGCGTGGGCTGAAGGTGCGGGTGGTGGATGACGGGGTGGGTGGGAGCACCGAGGTGGCGGCGGGGTTGGTGAATCCGGTGGCGGGTCGGAATTTTCAGCCGAGCTGGATGGTGCGGGAGTATTGGGCGGAGGCCTTGCCCTTTTATGAGGAGCTGGATGGGGAGATGTATCATGCGGTGCCGATTTTGAGGAAGTGGATCGATGGGAAGGATCGGGCGAAATTTGAGAAGAAGCGTGAGGTAGTGGCGGATTGGGTGGATGAGGTGAGTGAGGAGGGGGTGTTGTGGAAGGGGGGCGGTTGGCTGGAGACGCGGCGGTTTCTGGCGGTGGCGCGGGAGCGGTTTCTGGCGCGGGGCGGCGTGATTTCTGCGGAGCAGGGGGAGGCGGAGGTGCGGGTGTGGTGCACGGGAGCGCGGGGGTTGATTCGGGAGGAGTTCGAGGGGGTGGCGCACCGGAGTGCGAAGGGGGAGATTTTGACGGTGCGGGTGCCGGGGTGGGGTGAGGAGCGGATTTTGAATCGGAGCGGGTGGTTGATTCCGATTGGGGGGGATTGTTATCGGGTGGGGGCAACTTATGAATGGGATGGGCTGGAGACGGGGCCCTCGGAGAAGGGGCGGGCGCGGGTGGAGGAGATATTGCGGAGTTTTACGGATCGGGAGTATGAGGTGGTGGGGCATGTGGCTGGAATCAGGCCGATCATTCAGCAGAGTCGGCCGGTGACGGTTTATGAAGAGGGGAAGGGATGGATGTTGAACGGGTTGGGATCGAAGGGGGTGATTTATGCGCCGGGGGTGGCGCGGGAGTTGGTGGAGAAGGTGGTTTCCCAATGGGGCGCGGGAGGTTAGGGTCGGGCAAGCGATGGCGCAGAAAAACGACGAGCTGGAAAAATGGGCGATGGATGTGATCTCCGGGAAGGCGCGTGGGGTGGGTCCGACGGCGCTGCGTTTTTTTCTGCGCGGGGTGTCGGTGCTTTACAAGGTGGGGGTGAAGACGCGGCTCCGTCTTTTCCGCAAGGGATGGAAGGAGCAGCATGATTTGGGGACGATGGTGGTGAGTATTGGGAATTTGACAGTGGGGGGAACGGGGAAGACTCCGGTGGTGGAGCGGTTTGCGCGGGAGCTGAGTGAGCGCGGGCGGAAGGTGGCGATCTTGAGTCGGGGGTATAAGAGTGCGGAGTTGAAGAGTCCGCAGAAGTGGATTCATCCGGAGTCGGGGGCGCGGGTGACGAGTCCGCCGAAGATTGTGAGTGACGGGATGAAGGTGCATCTGAAGGCGCGTTATGCGGGGGATGAGCCTTATATGTTGGCGAAGAATCTGCCGGGCGTGGCGGTGGTGGTGGATAAGGACCGGGTGCGGGGTGGTCGGTTTGCGGTGAAGGAGCTGGGGGTGGACACGTTGTTGCTGGATGACGGGATGCAGTATCTTGATTTGGCCCACTCGCTGGATGTGGTGCTGGTGGACCAGGGGTCGCCTTTTGGGATGAAGGGAATTTTGCCGAGGGGGACGCTGCGGGAGCCGCCGAGGAATCTGAAGCGGGCGGATTATGTGTTCATCACGAAGTGTGACGGGTCGTCAAACGAGCAGCTGCGGAAGCGGATCACGCGGTATAATCCGAATGCGGAGATTATGGAGTGCACGCACGGGCCGAAGCATGTTCAGGGTGTTTTTCATGATGAGGTGCTGCCGCTGGAGGAGATGGATGGGAAGTATGTCGCGGCGATCTCGGGGATTGCGGTGCCGAAGAGCTTTGACAAGTTGTTGAAGGGGTTGGGGGCGAAGGTGCTTTTTCACACGACCTTTGCCGATCATCACGCGTTTACCCAGGATGACATTGACCGGTTTATGACGCGGTGTGTGAACCGGGGGGTGGAGATGATTATTACGACGGAGAAGGATGCGGTGCGTTTTCCGGTGCCGAGTGAGGCGGATGTGCCGGTGTTTTACCTGAGGATTGAGGTGAAGATTCTGGAAGGGGAGGAGGTGTGGGAGCGCTGTGTGGAGCGAATTGCGCAGCGGGTGGCGAAGGCACCGGAGGATTGGACCGAGGAACGTTTATTGGTAGGAGATGTGGTGGCATGAAGTGTTTATTGATATTGATGGCGGGTGTTTCGGTGGCGTATGCGGGGACGATGGCGGAGCCGATGGTGTTGAAGGCGGAGGCGCTGAAGGAGTTTGCGGAGCTTTCGAAGGAGCGAAAAAAGGTGATTTCCGATGCGCTGGAGATGGCGCGGAAGAATCAGGGATTTCGTTACAAGTTTGGCGGGGCGAGTCCGAAGGCGGGTGGTTTTGATTGTTCGGGAGCGATGTATTATTTGCTGCGGAAGTCGGAGTTGAAGCCCCCGAGGACGTCTTCCCAGCAATATGTGTGGGTTCGGGATGCGAAGGAGCTGACGACAGTTCCGCGATCGGTAAAGAAAGTGGACGATGCGGTTTTTGAGAAGATGCTTCCGGGTGACCTTTTGTTTTGGAGTGGAACGTATGCTCCGACGGACGGGCGGACGGTGAAGATCACGCATGTGGGGATGTATTTGGGGACGGAGAAGAAGGACGGGCGTCCGGTGATGATCTGTGCGACGCGGGGGCGGAGTTACCGGGGGGTGCAGCGTGACGGGTTCGGGGTGTATGATTTTCGGATTCCTTCGAGCAAGAGCCGGTCGAAGTTTGAGGGGTATGGTCCGCCACCGGGATTGGATAAAAAAGGTGGTGAAACGGAATGAAGGATGCTCCTGTGTGTCTATGAACGATCGACTTGGCAGACCTTTGCGTGATTTGCGCCTGTCGTTGACGGATCGGTGTAACTTCCGGTGTCGTTATTGCATGCCGGTGGAGGTGTTTGGGCCGGGGTATCAATTTTTGCCGCGGGAGGAAATTTTGACCTTTGGGGAGATGGTGCGGATTGTGCGTGCGGGGGTGGCGATGGGGGTGGGCAAGGTGCGGCTGACGGGCGGGGAGCCGCTGTTGAGACGGGGGGTGGAGGATTTGGTGGCTCTGATTTCAGCGGTCGACGGGGTGGAGGATTTGGCGATGACGACGAACGGGATTTTGTTGGGGCATCATGCGGAGGGGTTGCAGATGGCGGGATTGAATCGGGTGACGGTGAGTCTGGATGCCATCGATCCGGAGATTTTCGCGAAGATGAACGGGGTGGGAGCGAAGGTGGAGCGGGTGCTGAAGGGAATCAATGCGGCGCAGAACTTCGGTCTGCCGGTGAAGGTGAACATGGTGGTGCAGAAGGGGGTGAACGATCAGGAGATTTTACCGATGTTACGTTGGGCGCGTGAGGCGAAGGTGACGTTGCGATTTATCGAATATATGGATGTGGGGGAGAGCAACGGATGGCAGAAGAAGGATGTGGTGTCTGCGGCGGAGATTGTGTCATTGATCGAGGGTGAATTTTCCTGTGTGCCGGTTGAGGAGAGTTATCGGGGCGAGGTGGCGAAGCGTTGGAAATTTGAGGATGGGGAGGGAGAGTTCGGGGTGATTTCATCGGTGACGCAGCCGTTCTGCGGTGATTGTTCGCGCCTCCGGGTATCGGCGGAAGGACGGAGCCATACCTGCCTCTTTTCCAGTGAAGGGCGGGACCTCCGCGCGGTGTTGCGAAGCGGAGCGAGCGATGAGGAATTGATTGGATTTCTATCCGGGACCTGGCGGGAGCGGACGGATCGCTACTCGGAGGAGCGAGGTGAAATTCAAAGAACGAAAGCCGAGATGAGTTATCTCGGGGGATAAAAAAAGCCCTCCGTAGGGGCGGAGGGCTTTGTTAAAGTTAGGATTGGGGGGGCAATCAGAGCTTGGCCTTGGCCTTGGCGTACTTCTTTTGAAGATTGGCAAGGTGGGCTTCGGTGTTTGCGATTTCTGCAGCCAGGGAGGTAAGCTCCTGAAGTGCTTTGAGTTCCTTGGATGAGGCGCCTCCTGCGATGGTCGAGATACCGCCGGCTTTCTTTTTCCAGGAATTGATGGTGGCAGCAGTTACGCTGAACTTTTTAACTGCCTTTGTTTGACCACCGCGGCCTTCGGCTGCGATGAAATCAAGTATTTCCTTTTTTTGAGCGTCGGAATAGCGCTTTGCTTTTGCTTTTTGTTTAGCCATACGGTCCGAACGTTTATGAACGAACGAGTTAGGTCAATGTTAATTAGTGCAACTTATCATCGAAAGAGATAAGGATAGTTAACTTTTTAGTTTTTTAGTTCTTTGCGGTTCCTCTGAAATCGTAGCAGATGAGGCGGGTGGGGGTGCCATCGAAGCCCTTGGTGTTTTCGGTAATGTATAGGAGGCCCCGGTGAATGACGGGTGGAGTCCAGGTCTCCCGGGCGGTGAAGAGGCGGGTGCGCTGAATGATTTGAGGTTTTGTGGGAGAAAGCTTTAGCTCGGCAAAGCTTCCATCTTCTCCGAGAGAGAAGATGCGCTCATGGGTATGGATGAAGGACCCTCGGAAAAGTCCGGTGACACGTCCTTCTTCTTCCCAACGCAAATCGTCTTCCCATTGAATCTTTCCAGTTTTTAGATCGATTGCTTTGAGTTGGGTATCGGGGATGTTTCTTCCGGCAAATCCATAAAGGTAAGAATCGATCAATTGGGGCACCATCATGTGCATTCCGAACCAACGTTCGGTCCAAACCGGGGAGGGTTGGAGCTTTTCATCGAAGGAGAGAAGGACTCCACCTTTTTCATAACAATCGGAAATGAAGATTTGATTATTGGGGAGGGCGGTGGGAGTGGAGGCGAGGACGGATTCGTAGATATCGGCCCGCCAGGGGAAGCGGGAGTGGAGTTTGCCTGAGGCGGGATCGAGGATGAGGAGTCCTCCGTGCGGGGGGCGGGATTCTCCGGCGGCGATGACGGCGATGATGTCCTTTCCGTGGAGGGTGGCGGTGATGGGGGAGGCGTAGGAGGCTCCCCAGATGTCCTCGTGGGTCCAAAGGGTTTTTCCGTTGGTGAGATCGAAGGCGGCGACGCAGGTGCCCGAGGTTTCATTTTCCTTGCCGCCGACGTTGATGATGAGGCGGTCCTTGTGGACGAGGGGATTGGGTCCGTATCCGAAGAAGTATTGGGGGATGCTGAATTCTTCGGTGAGATCGCGTTTCCAGAGAACTTTTCCGGATTCGAGGTCGAGGCAGTGGAGCATGGCGGTGACTCCGATGAGGTAGATTTTTCCGTGGTGGACGACGGGGCTGGAGCGGGGGCCGGAGGAGAAGCCGTAGCGATCGCGGTATTTGATGGGGTAGGAGAAAGTCCAGTAGCGCCGGCCGGTCTCGGGGTGGAGGCAATCGAGGGTTTCCCGGGAATCGGGGGCGTGGAAGTGGAGGAGGCGGCCATTGGCGATGATGGGTGAGGCGTAGGAAGGTCCGCGGGCGAGTTCGAAAACGGGAGTGAGTCCGTCTTTGAAGTCCTTAAGCAAGGGGGCTTCGTTGGTGGTGCAGTTATCGTGGGGGCCGAAGAAGCGGGGCCAATCGGAGAAGGTGGCGTTCTCAGCGAGGGGTTTGGGTGCTTTGTGGAAGGTGAGGCCCTCAAAGGTGGATTGGGCGGCGAGGATGCCCGGGATGAGGAAGAGGAGGAAGCGGACCATGGGGTGAGTTTGGCCGGAAACGGGGGAGGTGGCATTAAAAAAGCCGGAAGTCTTTTGATTGCAGGGTGAGGTGTGAAATGGCATTTCAGGATCATGTCATACATGCGCTACTACGCTTTGGGGTTTCTTTTGAGCGGCCTGTTGTGGGGAGAGGACTTCAATTCCCATCAGGACCCGGTCATTTCCGGAATCAACCGGCTTCCTGCCCGGGCGACCCTTCATTCCTTTGAGAATGAGGAGGCGGCGGTGGCGGGTGATCGTGAGGAGTCCCGTCTGGTTTCCCTGAACGGGGAGTGGGATTTTGCGTGGTATCCGAAGCCGGCCGATGTTCCGGGAGGGATCGGGACGGGTGGATTTAAGGCTGAGTGGGGGAAGATTGACGTTCCTTCGAACTGGGAGATGAGGGGATACGGGACGCCAATTTATACGAACATGGAGTATCCTTTTCCGGTCAATCCGCCGTTTATCGAGGGGAAGGACAATCCGGTGGGGGTTTATCAGCGGAGCTTTGAGGTGCCGGATAATTTTAAGGGGCATCAGGTGGTGTTGCACTTTGGGGGAGTGAGTTCGGCGTATCGGGTCTGGGTGAACGATCAATTTGCGGGATATGCGGAGGATGCGCGGCTGCCCTCGGAGTTTGATGTGAGCGGGTTGATCCGGGAGGGAGGGAACAAGCTGACGGTTCAGGTTTGGCGATGGAGTGACGGGTCGTATCTTGAGGATCAGGATCACTGGCGGATGAGCGGGATTCACCGGGAGGTGTTGTTGATGGCGCGTCCGCGGAAGGGATTTGCGGATGTGGCGGTGAGGACGATTCAGGAGAAGGACGGGATGTGGAATCTGGAGGTGCGTCCGACGATGCAGAATCTTGGAGGTGGTTCGTGGGATGGATTTGAAATTGACAGTCGTTTGTTGGATGGGGAGGGGAATGTGGTTGCCAGTAAGAAGACGGCGGCAAAGAGCGTGGTAAACGAGTGGTATCCCCAGCGGGAGAATGTGCTCTTTGGCAATTTGATTTCGATTCCGGTGAAGGGACCGAAGCTTTGGTCGGCCGAGCATCCGAATCTGTATCGACTGGTGGTTGTTTTGAAAAAGGGTGAGGAAGTGGTGGAGGCAAACCCGATTCGGGTGGGATTCCGGACGGTGGGTTACGATGAGCAAGGGCAGCTGATTGTGAACGGGCGATCGGTGCTGCTTTATGGGGTGAACCGGCACGACCACAGTGCCACGGAAGGGAAGGCGGTTTCCCGGGCGGATCTGGAGAAGGATGTGCTGATGATGAAGCGCTTCAACATCAATGCGGTGAGGACGGCGCACTATCCGAACGATCCTTACTTTTATGAACTTTGTGACACCTACGGGCTTTATGTTTGTGATGAGGCCAATGTGGAATCGCACGGGGTGCGTGGGTTGCTGACGAATCAGTCCGAGTGGGCGTCTGCCTTTGTGGAGCGTGGGGTGCGGATGGTGAAGCGGGACCGGAATCATCCATCGATCATTATGTGGTCGCTGGGGAATGAGTCGGGGCAGGGGCCGAACCATGCGGCGATGGCGGGATGGATGAAGGAAGCGGATCCGACGCGGTTGATTCATTACGAGGGTGCGTCCTCGGATCCGTTTCACCCGGACTTTGTGAGTCAGGGGGACAAGAAGGCTTATACGAACGAGGTGCGCTACAATGGCAATCCTTATGACCCGGCTTGGGTGGATGTGATCAGCCGGATGTATCCCTCGGTCGAGCAGCTCAAGGGGATGTTAAAGAATGAGAACGGGATGCGCCCGATTTTTCCCTGTGAGTATGCGCATGCGATGGGGAATTCGTTGGGGAATTTTGCGGAGTATTGGGATTTGATCCGGAGCGAGCCGCGGCTGGTGGGAGGATTTGTGTGGGATTATCGGGACCAGGGGGTGTGGAAGGAGCTGCCGGACGGGCGGAAGTTTTTGGCCTATGGCGGTGACTTTGGCGACACGCCAAACACGGGGAACTTTTGTTTGAACGGGATTGTTGATTCGGAGGGTGATGCAAAGCCTGCGACGTGGGAGCTGAAGAAGGTGCATCAGCCGGTGAAGGTGGAGTTTTTGGGTGACGGGAAGATTTCGGTGGAGAACCGTTATTTCTTTTCGACGCTGGATCATCTGGATGCGGTCTATGAGCTGCTGGCGAATGGCGAGGTGAAGCATTCGATGCCTTTGGAGATTCCAGTGGTGGAGCCGGGAGCGACGGTGGAGGTTTCGTTTGGGCAGCCTGAGTTCAAGACGACGGCGGAGTTGGTGAGCCGGGTGAGTTGGACGCTCAGGGAGGATTCCAGTTGGGCGGGGAAAGGGCATGTCATTGCCTGGGATGAGAAGGTGATCAAGAAGTCGGCGGCGCAAGTGGTGAAGGCGGGGGAGCCCGGGCATTCGATCAGTGAGAGTGAGGATGCCTTTTTGATGAAGCAGGGTGCGAGCGAGTATCGGATTTCCAAGAAGGACGGAGCGCTGGTTTCGGTGAAGCGTGGAGGGAAGGAGATTCTGGCGGCGCCTCTGCGTCCGCATTTTTGGAGGGCGTTGACAGACAACGACCGACAGAGTGTGAATCCGGTGTATGAACGGCTTCCGCAATGGAAGTGGAAGGACGCGCTGAAGAATGCAAAGCTTGAGAGCGTGCGGCAGGATGGCGCGGATGTGCTGGCGACGATGAGTCTTCCTACGGTGGGTTCGTGGCTTGCGGTGCGCTACAAGGCGGGCGGACCGGATACGTTGGCGATTTCGATGAAGCTGGTTCGGGGAAATCTGGAGACCTTGCTGCCCCGGTTTGGGATCACGGCGGGGATTGTGGCGGATTACGGGACGGCACGTTTTTATGGGCGTGGGCGAACCGAGACGCAGTGGGACCGGAAGTCCGGGACACCTCTGGAGTTACTGGAGATGCCGATCGCGGATTTGCGATATGATTATGGAAGACCGCAGGAGAGCGGGACACGGACGGATGTTCGTTTTTTACGCCTTGGTGGTGAAGGGGTGCCCCCGCTCAACTTTAAGGCCGTTCCGCATTTTGATTTCTCAATCTGGCCTTATACCGAAGAGAATCTGAACGAGGCGAATCACCCGACCGACTTGAAAGACGCCGGTTACTGGACGCTGCATTTGGACAAACGGCAGATGGGAATCGGTGGTGATGATTCGTGGTCACCGAAGGCGCTGCCGATGGAGAAGTACCGGATGGAGAGCTTTGGGAAGGAGATCGACTTCGAGTTCAGTTTTTAAGGGAAACCGGAGGTTCAAAAAAAGCGGCTTTGGATAGAATCCAAAGCCGCTTTAGTTTGTTGGGGTTTGCCGGGGGGCAAATTGTTTTTATTCCTTGATTACGCGGTAGAAGCGGGCAGCGCCGCTGCTGGCGAAGGTGAAGGTTTTGGTGGTGGCATCGGAATCGACGCCGTCGATCTCTTCGAGCCAGAACTCGAGATCGCTGGATGATTCGATGCGGTAGGTGGCGCCTGGCTCGGAATTCCAGGTGAGGGAAACCATGTTCGAGGCATCGAGGATGATTTCGCTGATGGTGACCGGACCTGAGCTTGGGCTACCTCCGTTTGAGATGTTGAGTGAGTCGAGGCTGACCGGGCCACGTCCGATGCTCCAGTTGATCGCGGAGAAGAGAACGTAGAATCCTTTTGAGAATTCGTCGTCCAATCCTGCTTCGGCGTAGGTGGCGGAATGGAGTTGGTTTTCACCGGCATACCAAGTGTATCCAAGATTGGTGAGGACGAGCGAGAACTCCTGATTGTCGTTTTTCCAATCCCAGTCCGAGATGTCGACATTGACAGCGTCGATAGGGTTGGTGTCAGCAGCCTTGGAGTCATTGGCGTGATAAGCGATCGCGGATACGCCGTCCAAGCGGCTGGCGCCCATAGTGGCAACGTCGAGCCAGATTCCTCCGGTGGTATTCTGCCAAGCCTGAAGGCTGTAAGTCTGCTGTTCGAAGGCGCTGGCGATTCCCATCATGGGGCGAAGGGCGGTGTCGGCATCGTTTTCGACTTCAATATCAGCAGGCCCGAGGTTCCAGGTGATGGTGGTCGGGGAGCCGGCCGGTGGGATAGGAAAGACATTCTTGGTGACCACCTCGCCGTGGCCCCAATCGCCGCCATCATTCCCCCAAGTGACGAGGCTGTCTGCGATGGAGTAGGTTTTGTTACCGATGTGTCTCCAGTTTTCCTCGTTGAGGAAGTCGGTGTCGAAGTCATCGAAGAAGTTGGCTTCACTGAGCGGGGGAGCGGGTTGGACGTTCACGACGAGTTGGCGGACGTTATCAGCTTCGCCTGTTTTACTCACGGTGATGGTGTAAATGACCTGTGTGGTGGCTTCCACCTCGGGGGCGGTGACGGTCACGCTGCCGGTGCCGGCGGTAGTCTGTGCGGTGACATCGCCAATTTCCTGGTCGATGGAGACCGCGGTGGCTCCGGAATCGACGATCCACTCGAGGTCAAATTTTTCGCCGGCGCGGACGGGGTTTTTGGCGGCGCTGAATCCGGTGATGAGACCGGAGGGACCTTGTCCGTTGGTGACCGAGATTTTTTCGAACGACATGGTTCCCGAGCCGTTGTTGAAGTTCATGCCCATGGCGATGATGCGGAAGCCGTTTTGGAATTCGGCGTCGATACCGGCATCGGCCCAGGTGTGGGTGTAAAGTTCGGTGGTCCCGTCATACCAGGTGTATTGGGTATCGGTAAATTCGAGACGGAGGGTTCTGCTTTCGGTCAACCAGTTCCAGGCGATGTCAACGCCGCCAAGGTTGAAAGCTTCGCCGCCGGCGTTCTTAGTATCATCCGCATAACGGGCGGAACCGGAGACATTGGCGGTATCGGCAGGGTTGATGACATCGAGGTCAATCCAGATGCCGCCGGTGGAGTTCCAGTAGTGCTCGGGATTGTCGTCCGGCTCGTTATTACTATCGAGGCCGATTTGGTAGCGGATGGACTGACCGATGTCGTTGGTGACGGTGGAAGTGCCGATAACCCACTCAACGGTGGTGGTTTGGCCGGGTTCGGGGAGGAAGAACCGTTGTTGGGATTTGATGTCATAGCGGCCCCAATCGCCCCCGTCATCGTTCATGAGCAGGCGACCTCCGGTGACTGAAGCGGTCTTGGGTCCGGCGGACTCCCAGACTGCGGTGTCGAGCTCCGAGCCATCGAATTCATCGACGATATCGATGGCATAAACCGACGATATTGTCAGGCCGCACAGGGCGGTCTTGGACAACTGTGATAATATTGCATTAATGTGCATTCACCTAGGGTGATGCATTTTCAGAAAAAATAAAGGTGTAAATTGGGTAGGTGAGATTTTTTTTGATCGGGGCTCCGGGGGTAATTGGAGAGGAGGACGGTGTAGAGGGATTCGTGACCGGAGGGGTGGGCGATTTTTTTCGCGCTTGCGGATGTCGGGATCGTTTGTGAAGGATCCCCTGTGATGTTTCTCCGCATAATTTCCGCTATTGGAATTGCTTCGTGCCTGTATGGGCAGGAGCCGGGAGCGGTGTCTGATCGCAGTGAGACGAACGGGGGGCAGTTGGTGGTTCATGGGGGGACGCCGTCGCTTCGGGCGGAGATCATTCAGGATGGAGAGCGGATATTCTCGGAAATTGATGGTTTGGTGGGGGCGTTGGGAGGGAAGGCGCATCCGACGGTGGTGGAGATTTTTCCGGCGGAGCCGGGGAAGCCGGGGGCGATGAGGAGGGAGTTGTTTTCGCTTCCGGAGCAAGAGGACGGGGGATTTCGGTTTCAGATTTATCTGCGGATGCTCGATGGGCAGCGGTATGACCGGAAGGGGTTGAACCGGTTGATGCTGGAGTTGTTTTTGATTGAGCGGGGGATTCGGGGCCGGAAGGCGGGGGGGCTGGCGCCGGAGGTGTCGCTTGATCCGTGGTTGGTGGATGGGATACAGGAGGCACTGGCGTGGAAGGCGAAGAAGGGGGATCGGGTGGTTTACAAGGCGTTGAGAGACCAAGGTGGGTGGATGCCGGTGGAGAAGATCATTGAGCAGAAATCGTTGGACGAGATGGATGCGCTGAGTCGGGAATTGTTTCGGGCGTCGGCGGGGGCGTTGACGATGGCATTGCTGGCGCAGCCGGAGGGAAAGGGGTCGATGAATGCCTTTTTGCTGGAGGCCTCGGAATTCCAGGGGGAGCCGCTTGAGTTGTTGCGGAAGCATTTTCCGGATATCAATCTGGGGCGTGAGGGACTGGAGAAGTGGTGGCTGTCGCAGGTGGCGGCGATGGCGGCTCCGGGGGTGACGCAGACGATGACGATTCCGCAGACCGAGAAGGAGCTGGGGGAGGCGCTAAAGCTGTATCTGACTGACGAGGAGGGAAAGCCGGTGATATACGGGCTGGAGGCGTGGCGGGAGGTGATGGCGCTGGAGAAGAATGAGGATCGGCTGGCGGCGGTGAGTCATGCTTCCGATTTGCTGACGAACCTGAGTTACCGGTGTTTCCCGACGTATCGTCCGGTGGTGGGGGGGTATTTGAAGTTCCTTTCCGATTTGACGGGTGAGAAGCGGGATCATTTGCCGGAGGTGCTGGATAATCTGGAGATGTTTCGCGAGGCGGAGAAGCGGCGGCATGACCGACTGATTGATTTGCTGGATTGGTATCATCTTTCCACGGTGCAGGAGGAGAGCGGGGAGTTTGATGATTATTTGCAGCTGAAGAAGGAGCTGGAGAAGGTGGAGGTACCGGATGATGATCCGATTATCAGGTATGTGGATGAGGCGCAGAAGCTGTTTGAGAAGCGGAAGCAAGTGGAGGGGTTATAATCCGGAGGGTTCTTTCTCATCGCTCCGATGGGGAAAGGTGGTAATTTTGGGGCAATGGATCTGCTGACACAACTCGGGCTCGCCTTGGGCTTTGCGACTCTTTCCGGAATCAATCTCTATCTGACCGTGTTTGTGACGGGGATGGCGGTGAGGATGGGATGGGTGGATTTGGCGGCGGCGCACGAGCAGTTTACGATCCTGGGTGATCCGATGATTTTGGGAGTTTCAGGGGCGCTGTTTTGTATTGAGTTTTTTGCGGACAAGATTCCGTGGGTGGATTCGACCTGGGATGTGCTGCATACGGTTGTGAGGCCGGTTGGGGGGATTTTGCTGGCGCTGACGGCGCTGGGTGAATTGGACCCGGCGATGAGTGTGGTGGCTGCGTTGCTTGCGGGAGGGGCCAGTTTGGCGACGCATAGCTTGAAGGCGGGTGGGCGTTTGTTGGTGAATTTGTCCCCCGAGCCGGTATCGAATGCCGTGGCGAGTCTGACGGAGGATGGGCTGGTGCTGGGAGGGTTGGGCCTGATGGCGGTGGCTCCGGTGGTGGGATTCTTTGTGTTCCTGGCTGTCTGTATCGTGGCGGTGGTGCTGACGACGAAGCTGTGGAAGAAGATTTGCGGCGGGTTGGCAGTTCTTAGGAGGAGATTCCGTGGAGGAGATCCCGGACTGCCGAGCGTTTGAGGGCGAGCTCGCGCCATTCGTTGACGAGGCGTGATTCCTCGATGACACCGCAGCCGCTGGGGAGGAGGTAGTTGTCATCCTGCCAGGCGATCATGCGGATGGCGACGAGGGCTTCGAACTCTCCGTCGCGCATGAGTCCGAAGGGGGCTCCGAAGGTGGAGGGGCAGCCGAGGCGGGAGCGCCATTCTCCGAGGAGGGCCATTGTTTCCGGGGTGCGGGGCAGGGGGCCGAGGGCGGGGGTGGGGTGGAGGCGCTCGATGAGCGTCCGGATGGGTTGGTGCTTGTAAAGCTCGACCTCGATGAGGGTCTGGAAGTGGATGAGTTTGCCGAGGTCGATGATTTCGCGCTCGCGTTTTTTGACCATGCCGAGGTCGGAGAGTTTGGCGATGAGGGTTTGGGCGACGAACTCGTGCTCGCGGATTTCCTTTTCGTCGACGGCGAAGAGGCTGGCTTCATCGCTGCGGGCGGTGCCGGCGAGGGCCATGGTGTGGATACGGCCATCGAAGTAGCGGAAGAGGACTTCGGGGGTGGCGCCGAGGAAGCCTTCGTTTTGCCCGATCCAGCCGTAGGGGCGCAGGCGGTCGGGGGTGTGCCGGAGGCGGGAAAGGAGTCCTTCGGGGGAACCGGAGGTGGCCTTTCCGGTGGCGGTGACGACGGGGACGGATTTTTCGATGGTGCCGCGGTGGATGGCGGCGGTGACCTCACGGAAGACCCCGGCAAAGGAATTGGGTTCGGGCTCGGTCCAGGCGATCAGGAGGGGATCGGCTTCCTTGGGGGTGAGGGTTTCGACGTGGTCGGGGATGTGCCAGGGGGTGGCGTTTCCGAGGGCGAAATCATTGCGATAAAAAGCCACCCCGGAGAGAGGTGGCTCGGCTTGGCTGGTAAAGGGACCGTGTCCGACGAGGATGTCGCCTTCTTTGGTTCCGAATACCGCCCGATCCATGGTGGGCTTATTCTACCACACCGTTTTTGATGAGGTCGGCAAAAGAATTGACCTCGAGTGCGGCTCCTCCGACGAGGGCTCCATCGATGTCCTTCTGACCGAGAAGCTCGGCGGCGTTGTCCGGCTTGACGCTGCCACCGTATTGGATGCGGATTTTTTCGGAAACGGAGACGCCGTAGAGGTCGGTGAGGACGGAGCGGACGAACTCGTGTGCGTCTTGTGCCTGCTGGGGAGAAGCGGTGACGCCGGTGCCGATGGCCCAGACGGGCTCGTAGGCGATGACGGTATCGAGCATTTGCTTCTCGGAGACGTCCTTGAGGCCGTCGGTGATCTGGGTGCGGAGGACGGACTCCAGCTTGCCGTCTTCACGCTCCTTGAGAGTCTCGCCGATGCAGAAGATGGGCTTGAGCTCGACCTCGTGGGCTTTGAGGATCTTGGCGTTGATGATGGCGTCGGTCTCGCCGTAGATGGAGCGGCGCTCGGAGTGGCCGAGGATGACGTAGTTGACGAAGATTTCCTTGAGCATGAAGGCGCTCACTTCACCGGTGTAGGCTCCGTTATCGTGCTCGGACATGTTCTGTGCCGAGACGCGGACGCGGGACTGGGAAAGGAGTTCGGTGGCCTTGACGAGGGAGACGAAGGGAGGGGCGAGGACGATGTCGACTCCTTTGGGGAGGTCGGCGAGCTTGTTCTCGAATCCGCGGATAAAGTCCTCGGTATCGGATGGTCCTTTGTTGAGCTTCCAGTTGGCGGCGATAATTGGCTTCCTCATGTCGGACCCGCCTTAGGGGCTGGGGGGGCTTTGGGCAAGCGGTTTGTTGCTGGGGGGCGGGGCGTTTAGGTGGGGTGAGGGAGAAATCCTAAATTCCAGATGAGGAAATTCTAAACAAATTCGAAATGAGAAATTTCAAATTGGAAACCTTGGTTGGGGGGGAGGGGTGGAGGATGAGGATTTGCAGGTGTGTGGGAGTTTGAGCGGTTGGCTTTTGGCTTTTGGCTTTTGGCTTTTGGCGGTTGGCTTTTCTGGTTGAGGAGCTTGGTTGGGGACATATTTAACCACAACCGGAACGGAGTGGAGATGGCCGCCAGGCAAATGAACAGGGTGGAGGGGATGGCTTGGTTGGGGGCATGGAGGACTGGGTGGCCGTTAGTCTCTGTTGTAGGTGGTAGTTCCGGAGGGGAAATCGATTGTCAGGGTGGGTTCGGTGAGGGACCAGGGGGCGGTGACGGTGGGTTCGTAGGGTGGGTCGAAGGTGAGGATGCCGGCGTTTTCGCTCAGGAGAGCGCGTATTGATGAGTCGCTTATGGTGTGGGCGTCGAAGGTGTATTCGCCGGAATACACAAAGCCCGGCCAGTGGTAGGTGTGGGTGCCGTCAGCACGGAGATTCCATTCTTCGGAGGGGTCGTCTTCGAGGTGCCAGACTCCGGGGAGGTCGGCGGGGTCTCCGAAGACGCGGTTGTAGCGGGTTCCCTTGTGAACGAAGGTCATGCCGCCATCGAGGAGCTGGTAGGGGATATCGATGTTGTGGACGTAGTAGCGATCGTTGTCTCGTATTTCGTAGCGGAAGGGGTTGCCCGGGATTTTCCAGAACCCGATGAGTTCGGGGGGGAGGGTTGAGGGGGTGGAGTTTGATTTTTGAGGCCGTGCAAAATTCATAAACTTTGGAGAATGACTGATATTCAAACTAGTGGGGGGAGGAAAAAAGAACCAACTGTTTTTCCAATAGTAGCGATGATTGCAGGGGAGCGGCCCTTGTTCCCGGTTGAGTGTCCCGTCCTCCTGACTTGACTCGCCGAAGGTGTAGGTGTTTGAATTGGAATCTGTTTTTTTGATGAACCTGTAAAATAGAATAGATTATGAAAGCTCAAATTGTTCTCCTTCTATCAGCGTTGATATTAACTCCCTCGGTAATATTTGGAGGATTTGGAGGGAATGGAGTCACCCCGGTTCCGATCACAGAAGGTGGGTTGGACAAAGATGCGCTGGAAATCTTTGATCGGAGGAAGGCGAAAGGGGAGGCGGTGAGCTATCCTCCCTTTGAGGATGTATCCCAGGCACGAATTAATCAGCTGAAGCAGTTTCCACCTTTCAAGGGGAAGACCAATCAACAGGTTATTACGAAGGTGCAGCAGATGCGGCGGGCGCTTATTTGTGTGATTGATCTGATCTCGGTGGATAATCGGGCAACGGGGCAATCGCTTCAGCGCTTGTTGAGACTTCGCAAGATTTGCTTTGGTCTCACAGCGACAGATAACAATGTGGGGATGTCGATTTTCCCGGACGGTAAGACCGAATTTGGGATTGAGCCGATCAATATTTTTTATGACGTCTGTAGTGATCTTCCGCTGACCGAGCCTTATCTCTTTGAGCTGTATGTCGCGTTGAGTCACGAGAGCTTGCACGCCGAGCAACGAATTCTGCAGCCGAACGGAAGGCCTGATTTTAATGAAACGGTGGATCTTCAGTGTCGGGAAGTTGAGGCTCACCAAGGTGAAATGACGCGAATTCGCGAGATGCAACGGATTGTTCAGCACATCAAAGACAATGGGACTGTCCCAAGTGATGCCCGTGGAGCGACCGCCAGTTTTGGAGGTGCCATTGTGAATGCGGGAGCGACACCGACGACGGTTAACAAGTGGTTGCAGAAGCTGGCCAACATGAAATCGCAGCGAGGAAATATTCTTAAGTTTCGAAAGATCTACAAGGAAGCCGGGCAGGCGGTTCTTAATGGTGATCTGGATGCGGCCGCTATCAAAACCAAGCTTTATCCCTTTAGGAGTTGGATTCGGATTTTTAGGAATAATCGTGATTTTAGGCTCATTAATACGGCGATTTTTGCGTCTGCGCCGACGATTACGGGAACAGCGGGTTCGCGGACCGTTACCCCGGCGAGTGGAGAGATGAAGCAAATCATTGCTCCGGGTCTTGAAGAGCAGGTGATCGATGTCCCGGGAAACAAGGTGATTTCTGATGCAGAATTTAATGCTGATGGGACGAAGCTCATCTTTGTTGAGGTGGATCTGGATTCTGGCGGCGGGGGGATTGGAGTGTTTGATTTGGATTCCGAAACCGGGGCTTTGGATCCCGGTTCCTACACATCCTGTTTTACATCTGACCTTTTTGGAAACGGAGGAGATTTGCTCGTGAATCAATTCGAGTCGGGCAGCCCGTTTTACTTTGTCGCCGGAGGTAGCGGTGACATTTTCCGGTGCTTGGATAATAATGGCGACGGGTGCCCCGATGCTCTTCTAGCTCAGGGGACATTGGGCCAAGGGCCTGATCACACTGTGGGGTGGGTTCAGTTTAGGGATCAGGATACTTTGATTGGCTACCCTGAAATGGAAGGGACTGTGCCAGATTGCTCCCAAATGTTCTCCACGGCCAGCCGGACGGGTCCAGGAAATGACTTTATCGGTGGTCCGCCACAGCCTTGGAAGGATGAGATGAACACTGCTCCTGCGCCTGCCGGACTTCCATTCGAGGGGAGGAATGATCTCCCTTGTGTCGGGACTCCGGGTGAGAGCTTTCAGATTCATGCCATCCCATCTGAGGGTCCCTCCGAGATGATTGGACAAGGCACCTTTGGGTGGAAAGGGTTTGCCCGCCCTGACCTGTCTTCTCCGATTAATGGGAACGATGGTCTTCAGATCATTGACGGTAGTGGAGCTGAGTCTCCGATTTTTGTCTGTGCTCCGGCTCCGGGACCGATTCCGGGGATTGTGGAGAATGATCCTTTTGGCAATCGGGGGAGCAGCGGATGGATTCAGATTGGGACAACCTCTTGGCCCGGTGAGGAAGTGGTTCCCCAATCGACCACGGACCCCGGCGGTGCTTGGACGAGTGGTCCGGGACAAAATGCCAACTGTTTTGGAGAGACATTTTTCGAGTTTGACGGTCCCGGTGATCCGGGGGGGCCGCCGAGTAACTTCTTCCGATTTTCGAGTGGTGACACTTTGCCACCGCCAGGAGGTCCGTTGTTGGAGCTGGAGGCGGTGCCCGGGGTGAGAACCTGTCTTGATGTTTCGAGGGAAAACGATCTCTGCGGGAGTTATGAACTGGTTGAGGGGCCCGGATTGGACGAGGTGCTCTTTAATTTTAACAAAGATGGGTCGTTTACGGTGAGCTTGCTGAGTTTTGGGGGGCCGATTGAATTTACCTATGTAATCGTTCCATCCATCCCCGGTCTTTCGGCCTCTCCAGTTTATTCGGTAAGAGTATCGCCAATTCCGGATGTTCTGGAAAATCCTCCGGTTTACACTGGTCCGGGTGGATTAGAATACGTCAATGCACTCGTGCTTGTTGATTTAGATGAGCATTATCCCCTGTTCCAGTTTTCGCTGGCGAACAGTCCCTTTGATTTGTGTGAGGAGCCTCATTGGCACAACAGTTTTGCTAATGGCTCATTTGTTTATTCTTTGGAGTTCCCTCTCGCCGGGGTTGAGGACCCGGATCCTCCGGAGTGCGGGTTTGGGATTATTCCGGAGGTTGTCCCTGAATTATTTGCAGTTCCTCTTTCTGCCTGGGAGGATTTTAAATCTGCTGCGAGACCATGAGGTGGCGCTTGATGCTTGTCTTGCCGGCGGTGGCCCCGTTATCGGCGACCACGCTTTTCCGAGCTGAACTCACGCCGAAACAAGTGGTTCCCAAAAATGGTGCGCCCTCTCCTGCGGGCGTTTCGAAAGCATCTGCAACGGCCACCTTTGAGCTCTTTCAAAATGGGGGTGATCCCTATCTGGAATACGAAATTCAGTTCGATCAAATCAATCTTATCGACGACATCACCGGGATTCATTTCCACATTGGATACACGCCGCCGCCGGCGGCATCATCTTTGATTTTGGGCGCGACACCCCGGCATTCGGCACCCGGTCAGGAGAATGGGCCTCACACCCTCAATGTTTACGGTCTCCCTCGACAGGATGATGCTGACCTTGCGGTCTCTCCGGATGGGACCTGGCTCCGAGGGAGGTGGGGCAATGAAGATGTCAACTATGGCTCCAACGGGACTTATGATCCGAGTGACTCGGTGGGTTTGGGGAGTGTTTACACCGAGTTATTTGAGGGGGATATTTACATTCAGGTTCATTCCCATGCTTTCAATGTTCCCGATACCGGAGAGTTACGTGGCCAAATACTTCCGGTGCCCGAGCCGGGTGTGGCCTCGGTGATTCCGTTCGCGTTGGTGATGGTGCTTTCCCGAAGGCGAGCTTATCGCAGGACTTGAAGGGGGCTTCCGCTCACTTTGATTTCTTCATCGGTGTAGTGGATTTTTGTCCATTGGCCAGCGATGGGGAGGCGGACTTCCATCCAGTCCCAGGATTTGGGAAGGGCGGGTTGGATGGTGAGCTTTTGGTCGGGGAGGGAGTAGCTGAGGCCGGCGAGTCCTTCGAGGTAGAGGAGGATTTTTCCGGCGTTGAAGTTGGAGTATTGGTCTCCGAAGAGGGTGAGATCGCGGCGGTAGGCTTCGGGGGCGACGGGGATGTTCCACTCGCGGTGGAAGTTGTAGTTTTCGAGGTGGTTGAGGGTAAGTTGGGAGGCTTCTTTTTTGAGGCCCTGGCTGAAGATGCCATCGATGGTGAAGTAGGCGGTGTCGGGGGTGTAGCCGAAGGCGTGATCGTCCTGGGAGGCGAAGGTCTTCATGGACTGCTTGGCCATGGCGAGGGGGAACCATGCGCCGAGGAATCCTTTATCTTGATCGAGAGCCCAGGATTGGACGAAGGGCTGGGCGTATTCCCTTGGGAAGTGGGGGGAGCGCATGGCCCAGAATCCGTTGGTCATGAGCATGCGGCTTTCGGGGGCTTCGAAGTAGTGGGGGACGCCGTTCATTTCCCAACGTTGGGCAAACATTTCGCGGATGTGGGCGGGGTCGCGGCGGATGATGTTTTGCCAGTGGGGGATGTCGTTTTCGTGACCGGTGAGGCGGGCCATTTTTTCGAGGATTTCGGCGACCTCGAATTGGTTCATGGAGAAGCTGCCGATGCGTTTGCGGAAGAGTTTGGCGAAGTGGTCCTGGTAGCAATTGTTGAGGAAGTCGAGGTCGCCGGTGTGCTCATAAATTTGCCACGCGCCGATGACGTGCTCGGTGGTTTCGACTCCGTAGGCGCCGCTGTGCCAGGTGGTGCCTTTGTTATCAGAGAGCATGCGGAGGCCGTTGGGGAGTTCGCGGAAGCGGTTGTTTTTGGTGAGGTGTTTCCAGGTGAGGACGTTGCCGTAAGCGTAGTGGGGTTTGTTGGTGGTCCAGGCTCCGACTTTGATCTGGAAGGCGGCATCGTAGCGGTGGAGGCCGAGGAAGTTATTTACGGCGGACTGGGTGTGGTTTTCCATTTCCCAGCCTTGGCCGACCTCGATGGAATACATGAGGTAGAGGGACCAGAGGTAGTAGTAGATATCGACGAACTTTTGATCGGGGCAGCGGAAGTGGGGGATTTCGTCGTTGAGTTGCCGGTTCATTTCGGCGGTTTTGGCGGTGAGGTAGGGCTGGGTGTTTTGGATGATGTTGCGGGCGGAAGTGAGGGCGGTTTTTTGATCGTCGTGCATGGCCCAAGAGACGGTGGTGCCTTGGGGGTCGCAGGGGAGGGAGAGGGTGTAGTGTTGAGCTCCGCGGTCGTCTGTCCGGGTGTTGATGGAGGTGGAGAAATCACGGGAAGCGCTGAGGGCGGTGGTCATGCCCTGGTAGACGCAGGGGCCGATGCGCTCGGGGGCGTCGGGATCGGGTCGGGATTTGACGGTGCCGCCTTCGGTGATGAGGAGGGTGTTCTGTGGTTTGTGATGAGTGAGGGCGGCGGTGGAGGTGACGCTGTTTCGGTGGAAGAAGGAGTGGCCGGAGAATTGGAGGGTGACGGGCTTGGAGGCGGTGATGAGGGAGGCGGCGGCGTCATTGGCGGCGATGAACTTTTCCTCGGTGATGGTGACGCCGGCGAGTTGGTATTCGCAGATGAGTTTATCGGGCCGCCATTTCATGCTGACGGGCTTGGGGTGGGGGTAGGTTATGCCATCGATGATGACGCTGCCGTAGAGGACGCGGGTGTCTTTGTAGAACTCCCAGCCGTGGTAGTCGTTTCCGGTGCCGGTGTGCTCGGTGCCGGGGAGTTGGCTTTCGAGGAGTCCGATGCCACGGGAGCGGAGGTCGTGGTGAAAGGGGTGGGTGAGGCCAATGGTTTCGTGCTCGATGAGTTGCCAACTGGCGTGGTAGCCGCCGATGTAGTAGGTGAGGTTTCCAGCGAGAAAGCCGTGCTTACGGCCTTGGATTTCCTGCGTGAGCTGCTGGCAGTAGTCGGTGAAGGGTGGCTTTTGGGAGGGGGAAGCGGAGAGGGGGAGATGCAGGAGAATGAGAGCGATGATGATGAGGGGCATCAGGGGAGGGATACGATGGATGGTGGCGGTGTTTTATCGCAATAAAAAAGCCCGACTCTACGTGAGCCGGGCTTTTGGGAAATATGGGGTGCCGTTTACTTGTCGGTGAGAGCCGCGACTCCGGGGAGGGGTTTTCCTTCGAGGAGTTCGAGGGAGGCACCGCCGCCGGTGGAGATGAAGGAGACCTTGTCGGCGACTCCGAATTTGACGGCTGCGGTGACGGAGTCTCCTCCGCCGACGATGCTGAGGGCACCGCTGTCAGCGATGGCGTTGGCGATGGCGTCGGTTCCTTTTGCGAAGCAGTCTTTTTCGAAGACACCCATGGGGCCGTTCCAGAGGATGGTCTTGGCTCCTGCGATGACTTCTTTGAATTCCTCGATGGCGACGTCGCCGATGTCGATGCCTTCTTTGTCGGCCGGGATGGCGCCGCCTTGTCCGTAGACTTCGGTGTTCCAGGTTTCGGCTCCTTCTTTGAACTCCTTGGTGATGCGGGTGTCGGCGGGGAGGAGGAAGTTGACGCCTTTTTCTTCAGCGGCTTTGAGAATTTCGAGGGCGAGTTCCTGCTTGTCGTCTTCGACGAGGCTCATGCCGATCTCGTAGCCTTGTGCTTTGCGGAAGGTGTAGGCCATGGCGCCACCGATGAGGATGGTGTCGGCTTTGTCGAGGAGGGCGGTGATGACTTCGATTTTATCGGAGACTTTGGCGCCGCCCATGATGACGACGAAGGGGCTTTCGGCCTGGTCGAGTTTGACCTGGAGGAACTCGAGTTCTTTCTCGATGAGGAAGCCCATGGCGGACTGGCTCACGTGGTGGGTGACTCCTTCGGTGGAAGCGTGGGCGCGGTGGGCGGTGCCGAAAGCGTCGTTGACGAAGAGCTCGGCATCGCCGGCGAGGGCTTTGGCGAACGTGGGGTCGTTGGCTTTTTCTTCTGAGTAGTAGCGGGTGTTCTCGAGGAGAATGATGTCGCCATTTTCGAGGGCGGCGCGGGCGGCTTCGGCGTCATCTCCGATGCAATCGGGAGCGAAGGCGACGGCGCAGCCGAGGAGGGTGCCGAGGTGCTCGGCAGCGGGAGCGAGGGAGTATTTGACTTCCTTTTCCGCGGATGGGCGACCCATGTGGGAGCAGAGAACGATTTTAGCACCGGCGGCCTTGAGGTGCTCGATGGTGGGGAGGGCGGCACGGATGCGGGTGTCATCGGTGATTTCGAGGGCGTCGTTTTTGGGGACGTTGAAGTCGACGCGGACGAGGACTTCTTTACCGGCAACATCGAGATCACGGACAGTGAGTTTATTCATAATGAGAGGGCTTTGGAGTGCCTGAAGGGGGCGGGAGTGTCAAGAATGGAGAGGGGAGGGAGGGGCCGCAAAGACGCGAAGGTCTTTAAGGCCGGGTTGCGGGGTGGTTTGGTGTGAGGCGCGTTGGTTTTACACAGAGCCGTTGAGGGGGAGGAGGATGAGGGAGGGGTTTTTAACCGCAACCGGAACGAAGTGGAGATAGCCTTTGGGCAAATGGACAGGATGGATGGGGTGGCTTGGTTGGGGGGGAAGGAATGGATGATTTGAGGATTGGACGAATGGATGATTGGCTTGGTTGAGGGGGCTTGGGTTGGGGGGGCTTGGGTTGAGGGGGCTTGGTTGAGTGGGCTTGGTTGAGGGGGAAGCGGGCAGGGATGCCCGCTCTCCATATTGGCTTGGTTGAGGGGAGGTGAACGGGGCTGGAAGCCCCGGGTCCTTTGATGAAAAAAGCCCCGCCCTTTGGAGGGGCGGGGCTTGGGAAGAGGGTTTCCCAATCTACTGGTGGAAAGAGATGTAGATGAAGAGGACGGATGCGATGAGGATGGCGCTCGCGATGGGGGCGCCCTTCCATGGGGTCATGTCGATGGGAGTTTGGGTTTCCATTTCCCAGGCTTTGCTGCGCGGGGAGGTTTTGGAAGCGACAAACATGATCGTGATGAGGAGGGCGAAGGTGCCTCCCATGAGGTGGAAATTACTGAATCCGGTAAATCCTTCGATGCTATCTCCGCCGTTGAGTGCGGGGTAGATAATGAGCGTCGAGATCAGGATCACGAGTCCGACAATCATGCTGAGGTAAGCTGATCCGGAGGGGACGCGCTTGTTGAGCATGCCCATGACGACGACGGCGAAGATGGGGATGAAGTAGATGGCGTTCATCGTCTGCAGGTAGCTGAAGAGGCTACCGGTCTTCGAGAGAAGCGGGGCGCCGATCATGGCGGCGATGGCGATGACGACGACGAACTTCTTGGCGGCGTTGACGGTTTGGGTCTCGGTGCCGGAGGGGTTGATCTTGTGCTTGTAGAGTCCGATGGAGAAGAGGGCGGAGGTGGAGTTCAGCGCCGCGTTGAAGGAGCTGAGGATGGCTCCGACCATGACGGCAGCGAAGAATCCGGTGAGGTGTCCGGGAAGGACGAGGGAGACGAGTTTCCCGTAGGCGTCGTCATTGCCAACCTCTTGTCCGAAGAAGATGTGGTAGGCGATGAGGCCGGGAAGGACGAGGTAGATCGGTCCGAGAAGCTTGAGTGCGCCGGTGAGGAGGACTCCTTTTTGGCCTTCAGCCAGTGAGCTTGCTCCGAAGGTGCGCTGAATGATCTGCTGGTTGGTGCACCAGTAGAAGAGGTTGAGGAGGGCGACGCCGGTGAAGAGGGTGGCGAAGGGAACTTCCGAGCCGGCTTCTCCGGTGGAGTCCATGCGCTCGGGGTGGGTGTTTTTGAGGGTGTCCCAACCGCCGGAGACTCCGGCATCTCCTCCGAGGTGTCCGAGGGCAAACCAGGCGATGAGGAAGCCGCCGATGAGGAGGCCGATGCCGTTGATGGTATCGAGGACCGCGAGGGTGCGGAGGCCGCCAAAGCGGGCGTAAAGCATGCCGGCGATGCCGATGCCGACGCAGGCGATCTGGAGAAGGGCGTAGTCATTGGTGATGCCGGTCATCGCCTTCAGGTCCATGATGTTGATGAGGCCTTTGGCACCACTGTAGAGGATGATGGGGATGAGAAGCAGGGCGTAAGCGGCGAGGAAGATGGAGTTGGCCACGCTCTGGGTCCGCTTGTCGAAGCGCTGCTCGAGGAACTGCGGGACGGTGGTGATGCCGGTGCGCAGGAATTTGGGCAGGAAGAAGGTGGCCATCAGGACCAGGGCGATGACGGCGACGACCTCCCATGCCATGACGCTGAATCCGTTTTTGAAAGCGGAGCCATTGAGGCCGACCATTTGTTCGGTCGAGAGGTTGGTGAGGAGGAGGGAGCCGGCGATGATAGGGAAGGTGAGGCTGCGGCCACCGAGGAAGAAGCCCTCGGAGCTGCTGGTTTCATCACGGCGGGTAATCCACCAGGTCAGTGCAGCGGCAAAGACGGTGAAGAGGATAAAGGAGACGACGGTTAGCATTTTATGGGAATGTGTGTTGTTTCCCCGGAAGACGCGAATCTTCTGAGGTGAAGGACGCTATTGCGAAAGGGGGGTGTTAGGGAAGGGGAAAAAGGATCCGCGTAAAGGAAATGTCGCAATTGTGCAACGAAAGAGGAGGGCTCGACCTCTTTTGGGGCGATCGGCGACGCTATTCAGGGGCTTCTTCCTTTTCGGGAGGAGCGGAGATGGCGATTTCCCGGAGCATTTCTTCGATCTTGGGGTTGATCTCGTGCTTGAGGGCGGAGGCGGCCATTTTGGTGGCGTTCTTGATGGCGAGGGCGGAGGAGCCGCCGTGGGCAATGATGACGACGCCATTGACGCCGAGAAGGGGGGAGCCGCCGTAGGATTCGTAGTTCGTCCGTTCTTTGACGGCATTGAAGGCTCCCTTGCCCATGAGGGCTCCGGCGATGCGGACGGGGTTCTTTTTGAACTCGGCCTTCATCCACTTGGACATGGCCTTGGCGGTGGCTTCGCAGGATTTGAGGACGATGTTTCCGGTGAAGCCGTCGCAGAGGCAGACGTCGAGCTTGGTTTGGAAGAGGTCGTGGCCCTCGACATTTCCGCGGAAGGTGAAGGGGGCGTGGCCGCGGTCGACGAGGTGTCTGAGGAGAACCATGGTCTCCTTGGTGAAGGTGGTGCCTTTTTCGTCTTCCTCGCCGTTGGACATGATGCCGACGTGGGGGTCGGCGACCTTGAGGACTTCACGGGCGTAGACGGAGCCCATGATGGCGTAGGTGACGAGGTGACTGGGTTTGGCCTCGGGGTTGGCTCCGGCATCGAGGAGGTTGCAGACTCCGAACTCATTGGGGAGCGGGGAGGCGATGCCGGCGCGGGCGACGCCTTTGAGGAGGCGGAGTTTGACGGTGGCGGCGGCGACGGCGGCTCCGGTGTTTCCGGCGGAGACGAAGGCTCCGGCCTCGCCGCGTTTGACGAGGTCAGCGGCGACGGCGATGGAGGAGTTTTTTTTACGTCGGAGGGCCTTGGCACCGGATTCCTCCATGCCGACGACCTCGGGGGCGTCTACAAACGAGACGCGGGGGTCGGTGAGGCCGCATTCCGCGGCTTCCTTGCGGAGGCGGTCCTCGGGTCCGGTGAGGATGAGTTGGGTGACCTCCTTGTTTTCCTTCAGAAAATCGCGCGCGCCGATGAGATTCACGCCGGGGGCGTGATCACCTCCCATGGCATCCAGGGCGATCTTCATCATGTCAGGACACAAAAAGGCACGGAATCAGTTCCGCGCCTTTTTGAAAAAGGGTTAGACGAGGTCCACCTCGACGACTTCACGACCGCGGTAGGTCCCGCAGGACGGGCACGCGATGTGTCCAGGGATGCGGCTTTCGCATTCCGGGCAGGTCTTAAGGAGAGGTTTGCGCCAGCGGTTGGCTCCACGACGGAGCTTTTGCTTGTGCTTAGAGGTGCGGCGTTTTGGTGCGGCCATTGTTCTAGGAAGTAGAGGGTTAATCGGTGGATTCGAGCGAGTCGAGTGCGTCCCAAGGGTTGGGTTCGTCCCGCGCGGGGGCGTTGTCTACTCCATCTTCCACGGGATTGTCCACTGCTAAATACTTCGGATCAATTTCACAATTTCCGCCTTCGTCGCCCTCATCACAGCGGGGATTGCCCGGGAGGAGGATGATGAGTTCCTCGCGGAGCTCGTCGGTGGGGTCGATGATGCCGCTTTCTCCGATCTCGATGCTGATGGCGACTTCAGGGATTTCGATGGTTTGGAGGAAGGGGTGGAGGCTGCGCATGCAGGTGAGCTCGAAGGTGGCCTTGAGGGCGCCGGTGAGGAGGAGCTCGGAGTCGAAGCGTTGGACGTGGAGGTCGTAGTAGAGGGGGCTGGCGGCTTTGGTGTGTTCTTCCTTCAGGTCGAAGGTTTCGGGTGGGAGTTCACCGTTGAGCGAGACGCCTTCGTCGGGCAAGTTGACCAGTTCGATCTTCATGGGGTGAATTGTAGGTTGAAAGTTGAGCTTTGCATTGTGAAAATGGATTGGTGGAGAAAATTCCCCCTTCCTTACTACTCGGTGCCTATACGGAAGGTGTGTTTCCGATGGCGGAAGATGGGGAGATTTTTTGGTTTGCGCCGACGATGCGGGGGGTGATTCCGCTGGATGAACGTTTTCACATTCCGAAGGGATTACGGAGGAGTTTGAAGAAGCGGCCTTTTGAAGTGCGGTGGGATACGTCCTTTCGCGAGGTGATGGAGGGATGTTCGGATCGGGAGGAGACGTGGATCGATCCGGTGATTATGGACAGTTACTGTGATCTGCATGATTTGGGCTTTGCCCATTCGGTGGAGTGCTGGGATGAGGAGGGCTTGCAGGGGGGGCTTTACGGGATTCGGATTGGGCGGGCGTTTTTTGGCGAGAGCATGTTTAGCCGGAAGACGGACGCGAGTAAGATTGCGCTGGTGAAGTTGGTGGAGTGGCTGCGTGAGGAGGGGGTGGTGTTGCTGGATACGCAGTGGATGACGGATCATCTGAGGCAGTTTGGGGGGTATGAGGTGCCGAAGGCGGAGTATGAGGTGATGTTGGCGGGGGCGCTGGAGGAGCTGAGGGGGGAGGAGGAGGGGAATGGATAATTTAAGAATTGGACGAAGGGATGATTGGCTGGGTTGGGGGGAAGGGTCAGAAATGAAATTCTTTTCAAGTTTAAGGTTCTTCAGTTATCAAGTTTCAATATACAATTAGGCTTCTATGAGTTCACGTTCCATTCACGTTTTGCTTCTTCTGGCAGGGGCATTTTTTGGTGTGCTGATCTTTATTTTCACAAAAAATGACGAAGGTGAGCGAAGTGAAAGTGAACTGGAAAATCGGGAAAGCAGGAAACCTACGACTTTAATTGTTGAGGACTCATCAGGTAGGCCTGACGGGGAGGAAGCCGTGGTGATTTTTGAAACCGAGAGTTTTTCAAGGCGGATAGAGGAGACTCCGATCTCATTGCTTGGCGATGTGGAGAGGGAGTTTGGGGTATTAGCTCGATCTGATTGGGAATCGGCATTGAAGCTGGTGTTCGAACAACCCCCGGGAGCGAAGCGAATCCGACTTTTACAGGTCTTGTTGAGTGAGACTCCGATGAGGGATAGGGAAGGCCTCGTAAGGGCGCTGCTCGGTTCAGATGTTGAAGATGATTGGACGCGTATCGGGTTGACGCTCAACGTCATGGAAGTTCCGATATCGCCAGCTACGGCTATCGAAATGACTGGTGAGGGTCTTTGTAGGAGCGATATCCCGGCGTTGATGCTCTTGGATTATGCCGCAATTGTAGTGGTGAGAGATAGTAACGGGATAGAACCTGCGCTAGAGGTGGCCAATTCAGCACCGCCCCAGTATCGTGAATATATGGTCCGGACGATTATCCGCACGTACGCGGGAAAGAGTCCGACCGAGACGTTAAGACTTGTGTTGTCTGATGATCAGTTATTGCAGGATGCGTTCCGCAAAGATGTTGTGAAGTCCGTTGGGCAGCGGGAAGGGCAGAACGCTGTTGAATTTGTTGCGAAGAATGCGGAGGCCAAAAATGATTTTCAGTATTTGGAAGGCTACCTTGGAACATGGTTAAGTGCTGATTCTGTCTCGGTGGGGAATTGGGCCAATCAATTGGAGGAGGGCCCGACCAAGAATGTCGCCAGGAAGGCGATCGTGAACTATCTCCGTGAGGCTGGTCAGGAGGAGTTGGCCCGAGAATGGGAATCGCCCCAGGTTGAGTAAAGTGGGGGGAGTTCCACACGTCTGCGAAGTTTTCCGGTGCTTGATCAGGGGTAGAGGTTTCGCCACGATGAGCCATGCCCGCACTTTTACGATATTTGATACTGATGGTTCTCGGGATGACTGTGGCTTGGGGTGAGGTGCGGGACGGGCTAGGGAAACACTGATTAAAGATGAAGCACGCTGAAAGGTTTAATGGATTTTTTAGGCAGGGAAGCTTCGCTTCCGAGGTGACAGGGGCTGCAGCCCTTTTGGATTCTGGCGACGTTGCTCAGGGAGCCGCTGATCATCAGCGTCACCCTTAGCGCCTTGCCAGACTTCAAAATGACTTGCAGCAGCGAACTCCCTCTTTAATCTGCGCTTCCCTATGGAACGGGAAGCCGATGAGCGAGGAGGCGGTTAAGGCAGAGGCGTTTAGAATGGAAGGGTTTTTCAAAAAAAGGTGATATATGAGTATTAGGTTTAGGGCATTAGGCATCATGGCATTCTCTGTTGGGTTGGTTGCGCTCGTTTACTATGGAGGCAACTTGAGAAATGAGGGGGATGGTGCTCCCCAATCTGGTGATAAAGGAAGAGAGGTTCCTCAAGTTGTCGTGAATCAGAAGGTTTCCGAAAATTCTAAAATAGGTGGGTCGCATGAAAGAATAGGCAGCCCAAAGAATAGTGTTCGACAGTGGAGTGTTAAGGAGATTGGAGGATTTGATGTGGTTGCTTGTGAGGAAGGGATTGCTGAAGCGCTTGAAAACCTGGAAGGTGATGAAGAACGGAGGGTGCTAGGGCGTCTATTTAAGCGCCTTGGTGAAATTAGTCCTGCGGCGGCGATTGCGCGCCTCGAATTGATTCCATATGGTGAGACCCGGCAGAGGGTGTTGGAATCGACCTTTTGGGGAATTGTCAAAAATGGGGAGATTAAGGGGCTGGAGATGGTTGAGGTGCTTGAAATGGATGAAGAGAAGAAGCGAGCCCGGGCGATTGTGGTGGATCAGCTTTATCGGCGATCGAGTCGTGAGGTTGCGAATCTCATTAACGAGATTGGTCGAGCTGATGTGTCTATTCGGCTCGCTGTTATCAACGCACTTGGGGTTTCAGCGGGAAGAGAAGGTCTCAGTTGGAATGAGTTTAAAGATAAACTCCAGGTGATTGATCCTGAGGATCAACATTTGGCTTCCGATAAATGGATTTCATCCCGAGTAAGTGAAAACATTGGAAAACTGGTTGAAGAGATTGATGCTGGAAATATTCCTTCCGAAGTGATCGAGCCAAAGCTGCCTGAGGTAGCCCTAACCTATGCGCAGCAGAAGCCCAGAAGCGCCAGTGAATGGCTGAGTACGTTTCCAGATTCGGATTCCAGGAATCTAGCGATTAAGGCGAGTGTAGGGATGTGGCTGGCTCAAAATACAGAAGAAGCAGGTATCTGGGTCAATGATCTTCCAGAGGGGTCAGCAAAGGATTATTCTCGGCTTGCTTTGGTAGGATACCTTGCGAAGGAGAAAGATTTTGAATTTGCCAAAGAGTGGGCTTCCGCAATCAGAGATGAGGAAGTAAAGCGGCGTGCTCAGGCAGAATTAGAAATCTATTCGGGGAATTAAGGGGGGGATTAGGAATTGGGAATTGGGAATTGGGAATTGGGAATTGGGAATTGCTGGGTTGGGGGCGAGGGCGTGGATTTTACGAATTGGGGTTATCTTGGTGGGGGGTGCTTGAGGGGTGGGTCGTGCTTGATTGAGGGGGGGAGTTGTTTCATCTTGTGGGGATGTTTGGTTTGGTTCGCTTGTTGGTTTTGGTTGCTCTGGTGGGTGGTGGTGCGTGGGGTGAGGTGCGGGACGGGCTTTGGAACGGGAAGCCGCTGAGCGAGGAGGTGGTGATGGAGGGGGTGAGGACGGGGGATGCGGAGGCGTTGGCGGAGTGGGCTTATTGGGCGCGGGTGGGTTGGGGAGGGGTGGGGCCGGATGAGGGGGCGGTGTTTTTTGCGGCGGCGAGATCGGCAGCGATGGGGAGTGCTTACGGGAAGGCGATTTTGTCGCGTTGTTATTTGGTAGGGCAGGGGGTGGGGAAGGATGAGGTGCGTGGGTTGGCGTTGGCGCGGGAGTCGGCGGAGGCGGGGCATCCTTTGGGGATGAAGAATCTGGCGAATTGTTATTTGGCGGGAGCGGGCGGGCTGGAGGCGGACTTTGAAAAGGGGCTGGCGCTGACGGAGGAGGCGGCGGGATTGGGGTGTGTGGTTGCGCGGGAGAATTTGATGAAGGCGCATTTTTACGGGAAGTGGGGGATGAAGGTGGACCAGGCGGAAGGGGTGCGGCGGGCGGTGGAGATCGTGCGTGATGGGCAGGGGATTGAGGCGGCGTTTTTGATCGCGCGGTATCATCGGGACAACCGGAGGGACCGGAGGCTGACGGAGGAGGTGCTGATGCAGGTGTGGCGTCGGATCGAGAGGTCATCGGATGCGGGAGGGGTGGAGGCGATGGCGAGGATGGGGCGGTATTTGTGTGAGACGGAGCGGGATGAGGAGGGGGTTCCGTTGATTTTGAAGGCGGCGGGGAAGCCGCATCATTTTGCGTCAGCGATCGCGTTTGATTACGCGAGCGGGGGGACGTTTTCGCGCGGGGCGGGGACGGTGGGGGAGTATGCGACGGTGTATCGATTTGCGCGGGATGCCTATGAATCGGGAAACGAGCATGAGAATATTTTGGCGAGTTTGGCGGAGTCTTTTTTCCATCAGTGGGGAGAGGGGGAGCCGAGTGCGGTGAAGGCGGAGCCTTTTGTGAGGAAGCTGGCGGTGAAGAAGGGGAGACGGGCGGATGAGATGCTGGGGAGGCTTTATGTGTTGCCGGGAGCGAATCCGTTTCGGGATCAGGCGCGCGGGGTGGCGCATTTGGTGTTGGGGGTGCGGAGGAATTCGGGAATTGTGGATGCCCTGATCGAGGCGCATCTGACGGGGCCGGAGGAGGAGCGGGATCTGGTGCGGGGTTATGCTCTGGCGGCGAGGCAGGGATTTTTGCGCGGGCTTTCGGTGGCGAGGCGAAAGGAGATGGAGGCGCTTGGGGAGGCGGCGAAGGAGAAGATGACTCCGGAGGAAATTACGGAGGCGGAGGGGCTGATGAGGCGCAATTTTCCGCTGGCGGAGGAATTCCAGAAGGAGGCGGCGAAGTTCCTGGAGCGCTATGCCGAAAGTGAGGACGGAACGGTGAAGCCTTAGTTTGCGAGGTCGTCCGAGGAGAAGGAGCTGAGCCAGGTGCGGAATTCTTTTTCGCTGAAGCGGCTTTCGAGTCCGAGGTCCGTGCGGACCATGGGGGCGAGGGTGCGCTCGACGGTTTCGTTTTTTTGCTCCAGAGAAAGGGCTTCGGGGGTGTCGCTGAAGCGGATCTTGAAGGTGGTTTGGGTGCCGGGTTTGAGGCGGGCGAGGCGGCGCATGAGGGCGTTGCGGGAGTCGAGGCCGTTGGTGGGGACGCCATTGCAGGCGATGATGACGTCGCCCTCCTTGAAGCCGGCTTTTTCGGCGGGGGTGTCGGGGGCGACCTGGAGGACGAGGGGCCAGGAGGTGACTTCTTTTCCGTTGTGATCGAGGAACCAGCCGAGGACGAAGCCGAAGACGCCCTGGCCTTCGGTGATGACGTGGGTGCGGTAGAGGGACTCGAGGATGTGGCGGGCGCGGGCGCGGATTTCGGGGTCGTCGTTGGTGCGGAAGACGGGGAGGAGTTGGTCGACGAGGTCGCGGTAGTCCCCGGGTGCGAGGTTGAGGATGTTCTCAATGGCGGCGTCGCGATCGGAGGAGGAGCCATCTCCGAGCCGGGCGATGAGTTGGTCGAGGTTCTGATCCTGCGCGGGAAGGAATCCGGGCAGAACCAGAGTAAGGCAGAGAAGCCAGCGCAGCATGACGGGACGGTATGATTCGGGGAGAGGGAGACCAAGGAGAGAAATCCAAAATTCCAGAATGAGACGGGGGAGTGTGGTTGGGTGGGAGATTGGGTTTTTGCGGGGTGGGTGGAATATCTTTGCTTCCGCTGCTCTTTTGAGGAGTCTTGTTCGCGTCGTGAGAAATCTGAGGCTCTTCCCCCTGCTTGCATTGATGTGTTCGTTTGTATCTGCGCAGAGCGTAGTGAGCTCATTGAATCAGTTGATTCCGTATCTGGATGATGACAATGCCAATGTGGTGATGACGCCGGGGACCTATCGGATCACTCCGGCGGATGTGACGTCGGGGTTGTTTCCGAGTACGCCTTTGTTGAATTTTAGTGGCCACAACAGCACCTTTGATTTTTCGGGGGTGACCATTGAGGTTGAGACGGAAGTGTTTCGATCATTTGGGAATGTCGATGTGGTTGAGGTCGGAGTCTTTGGAGAGGATTTGGTGTTAAAGAATCTCACGCTGATTGATATCGGGACGGCCCGGCCGCAGAGGACTGCGCTGGGGATGGTGTTGGACGGAAGGAGGAATCGGGTTGAGGGGTTCAGCCAGACGATTCGCGGTTCGTATCCCTACGGATACGGCGACATTTTCGGGAAGGGGGCGGGGTATGTGGTCAAGCATTTCAAGCATTCGGCGATTTTGGTGCGGGGGGATAGCAACCATCTGTTGAATTGTGATGTTTTTCATCGGGCCTACGGGCACGGGATTTTTTGTCAAGGGTCGCTCGATGCCGTTATTGAGGGGTGTTACGTGGAGGGTGAGATGCGGTCGAGCGACGAGGTTCTTGCCGAGGCGGGGACGGGCACTCATGCCGATGTGGTGAATTTTGAGACCGACTGGGCGGCGGATCCGGTGGGCGATCCGACGGGTCCCGGCTACACTCTTCAGGCGGGGTGGATGTTTAGTTTACAGGAGGATGGCATCCGGGCCTACAATACGGGGCCGGATCCTGACGGGGTGACGCGGAACACGCGGAACCTTCAGGTGATTGATTGCACGGTGAAGAACATGCGTTCGGGGGTGACGATCGGATTCTGTGACAATACGAAGTACGTCGAAGGGTGTGTTTCCCTGGGGTGTGAGAATGGTTTCTGGGTGGGGACGGAGGGGCAGATAGTTGAATGTGCCGGGGATGCGCAGTTTGGGCCGCTTTTGGAGAACAACTATCAGAATGATCGGGATAGCGTGGTGGACTTGACGGTTTTGGATTCCGGGGCGGTTTATGGGGATCATCCCTTGGCCTATATCGGGGGGAACGGCCACAACATCACCCTTCGGCAGCCGGCTGCGAGTGTGAATCAGAATTTGGAGATCATGGTGAACGGGATTCGGCAGGGGCTGCGGCAGTTTGCGGTGAATCCGCAGTACAATGATTTTTCCTCGAACAATGTGGTGTTGAATAATCTGACAAACTACCCGGTGGTGCTGGGGGCGAAGAGTACGGGGACGAGTGGCCAATCCGGGGGGATGGTGACGGATAATGGCACGAGCAATGGTTTGTCTTCGGCTACCATCAGTGGATGCGGTGGGTTTTCGATTGGCAAGACCATAGAGGCGGAGGATTTTTGCGGACAAAGCGGGGTGGTGGTGGAGTCCGGGGGTGGAGGGATTATGAGCGTGGGGATGATTGAGGACGGGGACTGGATCAGGTTTGATGATGTCTTTTTTGGAGTTGGGCCCGACCGGGTTGAAGCGCGGGTGGCGGGTGGCACTGGCGGAGGGACGATTGAGGTTCGGCTTGGTGGGGTGTCAGGGACGTTGATTGGGACATGCGAGGTGGCGGGAAGCGCGGTCGGGGAGACGTGGGTGACGCGGTCGGCTGAGTTGACCGAGGTGCAGGGGCTGCATGACCTTTATTTGGTGTTTACCGGGGAGTCGGGGGTATTGCTAAATCTTGATTCGTTGGTGTTGGGCCATGGGCAGAGTGATGCGGCGAGCCGGAAGGCGGAGTCCTTGGTGGGGTGTTGGAAATTTGATGAGGGTGCCGGGCTCAGCGGGTTGGATTCTTCCGGGATGGGTCATCATGGGACCTTGACGTCGGCGAGTTGGGTGCCGGGCTATGCGGAGACGGCGTTGGATTTTGATGGTGGGGGGGACAAGGTTTCTGTTCCGAGTGCGGCGTTTTCGGATATCGACAATGAAGTCACGATTGCGATGTGGGTTTACGGGGCGCCATCGCAGCCCCTGGAGGATTCGGTTTTTTACGCGGAGAATTCTTCAAATGGCCGGGTGTTCAATATTCATCTGCCTTATTCCAATTCCAGCGTTTACTGGGATGCCGGTAATTCGGGTGGCTATGACCGGATTCAGAAGGCCGCAGCGGTGAGTCAGTTTGAGGGGCAGTGGAATCACTGGGTGTTCACGAAGAATGCGACCGAGGGAACGATGAAGGCCTATCACAACGGGGTCCTGTTCATGGCGGGGATTGGGGAAACCCGCCCGATGGACGGAGTCGATGAGGCGACCATCGGTGGCCGGATCGGAAACTCGAGTTACAGCGGCATGATTGATGAGGTGAAGCTTTATCGCATGGCCCTGACTGAGAGCGAGGTCGGTTCGCTTTATGAAGGGTATGCTTTGAATACTCCTCCGGTTGCGATGCCGGCGAGTTTGACGATGAGGAGTGGCACGGTGGCGGATATCACGCTGACGGTTTCCGATGAGATTGGTGATTCGCTGACCTACACCGTGGTGAGCGGGCCTGCCAACGGGGTCTTGAGCGGGACTGCTCCAAATTTGAGTTACACTCCAGGGGCTTCTTTTTCGGGGAATGACAGCTTTAGTTATCAGGCGAATGACGGGACGTATGACAGTAATACGGCGACTGTTTCGATCACGGTGTGGGAGGGGCAGCTTTTGGCCCATTGGGCTTTGAATGAGACGAGCGGAACATCGGTGATGGACTCCTCGGGCAATGGGCATCATGGCACCTTGGTGTCGGGAAGTTGGGTGGATGGCATCGACCGGGGGGCATTGGATTTTGTTGGGGGGAATACGGGAGTTTCTCTTCCGGCCTCGGCCTTTGCGGGGATTTCAGATCAGGTTACCCTTTCAATGTGGGCGTTTGGTGATGCGGCTCTGCCTCAGGATACCTCGGTCTTTTACGCGGTAAATTCAGCGAACGATCGCGTTCTCAACGTCCATCTCCCGTGGAGTAACTCGAAAGTGTATTGGGATGCCGGAAGTGACGCGGGATATGATCGCATTTTGAAAGATGCGACCCCGGCGGAAATCAAGGGGCAGTGGAATCATTGGGTTTTCAGTAAGGATGCTTCGTCCGGAGTGATGAAGATCCATCTTAATGGGGTGCTTTGGAGTAGTGGGTCGGATAAGTCGCGATTGATCTCGGGAATCACGGCGGCGACTATCGGGAGTCAGATTTCCGGGGTCGGTTATCAGGGGATGGTGGATGAAGTGAAGTTGTTCAATTACGCGATGACGGATGTGGAGGTGGGGGCCCTTTATCAGAGCAGTCCTTTTGTCTTCTGGGTGGGGAGTTTTGCAGGGCTGAGTGACTCGTCGTGGGGTGGTGATCCGGACAAGGACAACATTGCGACCGGGATGGAGTATGTCTTGAATGGTGATCCGGGGGTGACCGATTACACCATTCTTCCGATGATGGCGGGATCGGGGAATGATTACGTGTGCACCTTCACCCGGCGGGCGGAGTCGGCCCAGGATACGGTTCAGATTTTCGAGTATTCTCCGACTCTTGATGGAGTGTGGACGGAGGTGAATATTACCGGCACGCCGGATCCGGAGGTGACGATCGGGCCGGAAGTGAATGGTCTGGAGACGGTGACGGTGACGATCAGTAATGCGCTGACGACCTATGACCGGCTCTTTGGTCGGCTCCGGGTGGAGTGAGATGAAGGTTGATAGGCGGCCGGAATGGAAAGCCCACTGTGGCCTTTAAGATAAAAGCAGCGGCCCGGGTGGGGCGTTGCTTTTGAGGAGGTTGAGAGCCTGAGACGGAGGAGTGTGGTGTCGACTTGTGGGGGGGAGTTTGTTTTGGTGGGTGGATGAGGCGGATGTTGTTGATTTTTTGGTTGATGGCAGGGTTGCCGGTGATGGCTGAGGAGCGGGATATTTCGGGGGATGCGGCGGCCTTGCATGGGCGTGGGGTGGAGTTGTTTTTTGCAGGGAAGCTGAAGGAAGCGGTGGTGGATTGGGATCGGGCGATTGCGCTGCAGCCGCGGCGCGGGCCGCATCATTGGCAGCGGGGATTGGCGCTTTATTATTTGGGGGAATACGACAAGGGGGTGGCGCAGTTTGAGAGTCACCAGAAGGTGAATGGGAACGATGTGGAGAATGCGGCGTGGCATTTTCTCTGTGTGGTGCGCGGGACGGATGGATCGGTGGAGAAGGCGCGGGAGAAGTTGATTCCGATCAAGGGCGATTCGCGGGTGCCGATGAAAGAGATTCACGCTCTTTTCGGAGGAAAGGGGACAGCGGAGGTGGTGCTGGCGGCGGCGAGGAAGGATGCGGAGGGGCTGCAGCTGAGGAATCAGCTGTGCTACGCGCACCTTTATCTGGGGCTCTATTTTGAGGTGCTGGGTGAGAAGGAGAAGTCAGCGGGGCATATCAAGAAGTCGGCGGTGGACTTTAAGATGGATCACTACATGGGGAAAGTGGCGCAGGTTCACTTCAAGCTGCGGCAGGGGAAGTGAGTGATGGGGTTGTTGAGCGGGGGTGAGATAAACGCGCTCACAGGTGGACTTGTGTCCGTGGTTCTGCTTTCTTCCCGACGTGTCTGCTTCGTCTACCACTCCTGTTTATGTCTGCGGGCCGATGGCCTCCGGCAAAGCCAATCTTGCAACTTCACTGGCGAAGGAGCTCGATGGCGAGATCGTGAACGCCGATGTGGCGAAGGCTTATCGTGGGCTGGAGATCCTCAGCGCAGTCCCTTCCGCGGAGCAGATGGCTCAGGCGCCGCATCATTTATACAGTGTTCTTGATGCGACCGAGGTTTGTGATCCGTTGGCATTTCGGAATCTGGCGCTTCCGGTGATTGAGGAGATTCAGTCGCGGGGGAAGTGTCCGATCATTGTGGGTGGGAGTGGCGTTTATTTGAAGACTTTGACTCATGGGCCGTCGACGCTTCCCGAGCGGGATGACGCGTTGCGGAAGAAGTTTGAGGACCGGAACAATGAGGACCTTGCGGAAGAGTTGAAGTCGCTCGATCCCGAGGGGGCGGCGGCGACGGATCTGAAGAACCGGCGTTATTTGATTCGGGCGCTGGAGATTTGTTTGCTTACGGGACAGAAAATGTCGGTTTTGAAGCAGGAGCAGTTTGAGAGATTTGATGAGATTACGCAGTCGCTGCGGGGTCTTTATTTGCTGTGGGATAATGACAACAGCAAGCAGCGGATTAGTTCACGGACGATGCAGATTCTTGAAAAGGGTGGCATTGATGAGGTTAAGAATTTGCGGGAGAGCGCGTCGGAGACTTGCCGGAAGACGATTGGGTTTTCGGAGATTGAGGAGCACCTCGATGGGAAGTTTACGCTGAAGGAGTGCCACAAGGGATTCCACACGAGCACGCGACGGACGGCGAAGACGCAACGTGCGTGGTTGAAGAAAGAGGCGTGGCTGAAGGATGTGGCGTGTCCGTTTGCCTTTGATGCGAAGGTGAGTTCGTTTTTGGAGAGCTAGGAGAGGATTCCTTTGACGACCTTGGCGGGTTCGACGCCGGTGAGGCGCATGTCGAGGCCCTGGAATTTTTTTGAGAAGCGGTGGTGGTCGATGCCGAGGAGGTGGAGAAGGGTGGCGTGGAAGTCGCGGACGTGGACGATGTCTTTTTGGGCGTTGTAGCCGAGTTCATCGGTGGCTCCGTAGCTGAGGCCGGGCTTGACGCCGCCGCCGGCCATCCAGGTGGAGAAGCCTTTGATGTGGTGGTCGCGACCGGGGCCGCCTTTTCCCTGGAACATGGGGGTGCGTCCGAATTCGCCGCCCCAGACGACGAGGGTGTCGTTGAGGAGGCCGCGTTGTTTGAGGTCGGTGAGGAGGGCGTAGGTCGCTTGGTCGGTGTGGCGGCAGCAGACCTTCATGTATTTATCGAGGTCGCCGTGGTGATCCCAGCCGCGGTGGTAGAGCTGGACGAAGCGGGTTCCTTTTTCGATGAGGCGGCGGGCGAGGAGGCAGTTGGAGGCGTAGGAGCCATCGCCGGGGGTGGCGCCATACATTTCGAGGGTCTTCTTTGACTCGCCGGAGAGATCGGTGAGTTCGGGGACAGAGGCCTGCATGCGGAAGGCCATCTCGTAGGCGCTGATGCGGGTGGCGATCTCGGGGTTGTCGACGAGCTCGTTGCGTTGGGCGTCGAGTTTTTGAATGGTTTTGATGAGGGCGTTTTGGTGTTGGCGATCGACTCCGTTGGGATTGGAGACGTAGTGGACGGGGTCGCCGGTGGAGTTGAACTCGACGCCTTGAAAGCGGGAGGGGAGGAAGCCGGAGGCCCACTGGCGACTGGCAATGGGTTGGGGGTTGCGTCCGCCGACGGAGGAGAGGACGACGAAGCCGGGGAGGTCTTCGGATTCGGAGCCGAGGCCGTAGTTGATCCAGGAACCCATGGAGGGGCGACCGCTGATGGCGGTGCCGGTGTTCATGAAGGTGTGGGCGGGGTCGTGGTTGATTTGTTCGGTGACCATGGAGCGGATGACGGTGAGGTCGTCCGCCATTTTCTGATGGTGCGGGAGGTAGTCGGAGATGAACTGGCCGGACTTGCCGTATTGTTTGAACTTGGTGGTGTGGCCGAGGGCTTTGAGTTCCTTGCCCTGGAGTTGGGCGATGGGTTGGCCCCTGGTGAAGGACTCGGGCATGGGTTTGCCGTCGAGTTTATCGAGCTGGGGTTTGTAGTCGAAGGTCTCGAGGTGGGAGGGGCCGCCGGCCATGCAGAGGAAGATGACGCGCTTGGCCTTGGGGGTGTGGTGGGGGAGACCGGGGAGACCTTTGTAGTCGGAGCCCTGGCTTTCGGCGCGCATGATTTGGGAGATGAGCGCGGCGGATCCGAAGGACATTCCGGTGTTACTTAAAAAGGTGCGACGCTTGATGAAGTTTTGATGGGGATCGATCATGGCAGGTGGAGATTGAACGGTGAGATTTGAACAGTGAGATATGAGCGTTGAACTATTTTGTGCTGCGTGATTTTGCGGTGGAAATGGAAGCGTTTAGGATGCGCTCGAGTTGATCGGTTTCATCGATGAGAGGGATGAGTTTTTCCGGAGAAGGGACGAGCGGGGTGCGGCGAGTTAGTTCGAGCCAGCGGCGGGTTTCGCGCATTTCTTTTAAGGCGAATGATCTGTGTGGCGTATTCAATGAGTCGCTCGCTCAAGTCAGGTGCTGATGTGTTTTTTGAGTTCATCGTTCGTGTTCAAATCTGATTGTTCAGAGTTCAATTCCTCGTAGTGGTTTCCGAGAGGTTGAGGAGGGCGCGGGCGATGGTGGTCCAGGTGGCGAGTTCTACGTGATCGAGGTCGGCCTGTGGTTTTGTTTGGCCGATGGAGACGAGGGCGGTGGCGGAGTTGCGGTTCTTTTTAAAGTCGGCGTGGGCGAAGTTGTGGAGTTTGCCAAGGGTTTCGATTTCGGCATCGGTGGCTTCCCGGTTGAGGACGATAAAGAAGGCGTAATCGAGGCGGGAGCGGGTTTGGTATTTGCTTTTGTTGATGACCAGTTGGGCGAGGTTGCGGGCGGCCTCGACGAAGGTGGGGTCGTTGAGGAGGTTCATGGCGGCAACGGGGGTGTTGGAACGGGGGCGCTCGGCGGTGCATTCCTCGCGGCTGGGGGCATCGAAGGCTTTGAGCATGGGGTGGAGGAATTGGCGCTGCCAGTGGATGTAGAGGCTGCGGCGGTAGATGCGGTTGTCGGTGTCTTGTTTGTATTTTCGGACGGGGAAGTTGAGGTGGCGGTAGTAGCCGGCGGGTTGGTAGGGTTTGACGGAGGGGCCTCCGATGTCGGTTTTTAAGAGGCCGGACACCGCGAGGGCGTTGTCGCGGATCATCTCGGCGGGGAGGCGGAAGCGGGACTGGCGGGCGACGAGTTGGTTGTAGGGGTCGCGCTCTCGGTGGAGGGAGTTGGTGATGGAGGACTGGCGGTAGGCGCGGGAGGTGACGAGTTGTTTGACGAGGTGCTTGATGTCCCAACCGGATTGGTAGAACTCGACGGCGAGGCGATCTAACAGTTCGGGGTTGGCGGGTGGTTGGCCTTGGCCTCCGAAGTCGCCGAGGGAGCGGGAGATGCCGGTGCCGAAGAAGAGGTAGAAGAGGCGGTTGGCGGTGACGCGGGCGGTGAGTCCGCCGGTGCCGTTTGTGGGGTCGGTGAGCCAGTTGGCGAGGTCAAGTCGGTTTTGGCGGCCGTCTTTTTTGATCTGGGGCATGAAGTGGGGGACGGCGGGTTGGACGACTTCGCCGGATTCATCGAGCCAGTTTCCGCGTGGGAAGATGCGGGATTCGCGGGGCGTTTTGAGGGCCATGGTGATCATGGTGCGGCGGGCGGAGGATTCGATTTTTTGGCGCGCGGCGTCGGTTTTTTTCCACTCGTCGAGTTGGTCGCCGGAGATGAGTTTGGCGAGGGCGGCGTTGGTACGCTGGAGGCCATCGGTCCACTTTTTCTTTTCCTTGGCGTCTTTGGCTTTTTTGGCGCGGGCGGAGCGGTCGGCGGATTCCTTGATGAGGCGGGCGATCTCGTTGCGTTGGCCTTTTGAGAGTTCGTTGAGTTGGGTGTTGAGGGTGTCGAGTTGTTGTTTTTGGGCGTCGGAGAAGACGGGAATTTCTGGCGGGCGGTTGGTGGGGAGGGAGTTGGTGCCGGAGGTGAAGTGCTTTTCGTCATCGATGTCGGCAAAGAAGGCTCCGAGGGTGTGGAAGTCCTTGGCGGTGTAGGGATCGTATTTGTGGTCGTGGCACTGGGCGCAGCCGACGGTGGCACCCATCCAGACGGCGGAGACGTTGCGGACGCGGTCGGCCTGGTAGATGGCGCGGTATTCTTTTTTCTGAAGGCCGCCCTCGTGCGTGGTCTGGAGGAGGCGGTTGTATCCGGTGGCGATGCGCTGGGCTTCGTTGGGGTTTTCGAGGAGGTCGCCGGCGAGTTGTTCGCGGGTGAATTGGTCGAAGGGGAGGTTTTGATTAAAGGCGTCGATGACGTAGTCGCGGTAGGGGGAGATGTTGTGATCCTGGTCGCCGTGGTAGCCTACGGTGTCGGCATAGCGGACGAGATCGAGCCAGTAGATGGCCATGCGTTCGCCGAAGTGGGGGGAGGCGAGGAGTCGGTCGACCTCGGTCGTGATGGCGGCTTGCGGGTTGCTTCGGTAGGCGGAATCAAAGCGGTGGGTGTCCTCGAAGCCCGGAGGGAGTCCGGTGAGGTCGAAGTGGAGGCGGCGGAGGAGGGTGACGGGGTCGGTGTCAGGCGAGGGTGGCACTTTTTCGGCCTCGAGGCGGGCGAGGATGAAGGAGTCGATCCAGTTGACGGGCCAGTCCTTGGTTTGGACATCGGGGGTGGGGTGTTTGACGGGAGATTTGTAGGTCCAGGGTTCGTCGTACTTGGCGCCCTCGGTGATCCACTGGCGGAGGAGTGCGAGTTCCCCGGGGGTGACTTTTTTATGGGTTTCGGGTGGGGGCATGACCTCGTCGGGGTCGGTGGTGAGGATGCGGGCGATGACCGCGGAGGCATCGGGCTTGCCGGGTTCGATGGGGATATCGAATTCGCCGCCTTCGGTTGCGCCCTCGAAGGAGTCGAGGCGGAGTTCGGCCTCACGGTGATCCTCATCGGGTCCGTGGCAGTGGAAGCACTTGTCCGAGAGGATGGGGCGGATGTCGCGGTTGAAGTCGACCTCTCCGGGCAGCGGAGTTGAGAGGAGAAGAATGAGGGCGAGTGACTTCATTGGGAGAAGTGTGACAAATTTGGGAAGGGATGACAGGGGGAAAACTTGTCGGGGTGGAGGAGGCGCGGGATGTGGAGTATCAGGCATGAAAAAACGCGCGCCGTTTCCGGTGCGCGTTTTGGAAAGATGGGGAAGAATGTTTCCTTATTTGGAGGCCTTCATGCGAAGGGAGCCGAGGACGGTGAGTCCGGCGATGACGATGAAGGCGAGGATGCCCCAGGTGGAGGCGCCGAGTCCGCTGGAGGGGATTTCGGCGAGGGTGGGAGCGGAGCCATCAGCGGCGACTTCAGCGACGGCGACCTTTGGTTGAATGAGGTCGGCGACGGTGAGGGCGGGTTTCCCGATTTCACCGCGATGGGGGGTGACCATCTCGGGGGTGACGGCGGAGGCTGAGTTCCCGAAGGAGTTCCGGATGTAGGTGAGGACGGAGGCGACGTTTTCATCCGACTGTCCGGCGCCCATGGCGACCATGGGGGCGGGGAAGGTGTAGTCCTGTCCATTGACGGTGATGGGTCCGGAGAGTCCGCGGAACTGGATGCGGACGAGGTTTTCCACGGGGCCGGTGACCCACTCGGAGTTGGCGAGGGGAGGTCCGAGGTTTGGTGCTCCTTCTCCGTTTTGACCGTGGCAGGCCATGCACATCACGTATTGTGCTTTTCCGGCTTCCATGACGGCGGGGTCGATTGCGTTTTCTGTGCTCACGGTTTTCTCTGTAGGTTGTGGTGATGGTGCGGGCTTGGCGACCTCGAGGACGAGGGGCTTCGCTTCGTATGCAGGAGATGTTTCACCGGATTCTTTGGTGAGAGTCAAGAGCCACGCGATGACATCACGCACTTCTGCGGGTTGGAGAATGGCTCCCATGGGGGGCATGGAGGAGGGGAGGGTGGTGATTTTGGCGATGTCCTTGCGGGAAATTTTCCAGATGTCGTCGTTTTCCCTGAGGTCAATGGAGTCGTCCGATTCGCGGAGGATCATGCCGGTTTTTTCCTGATCGTTGTTGAGTTTGACGGAGGCGAGGCCGAATCCGGAGGCGATTTTGGCGCTGGGATCGATCATGGATTCGAGGAGTCCTTTGGCGTTGTGCCGGAGGGCGGCGCCCATGAGGTTGGGGCCGGCTTCTCCGCCCTCGGTGTGTCCGCCCTCGTGACGGTGGCAGCGCATGCATTGGGCGGCTCCGTGGGACTGGAAGATTTTGAAGCCGTTGTCGGCATTTCCACCGGCGAGGGTGGGGGCCCAGACCTGGTAGATGTCGTTTTGGTCGATGCTTTCCCGGTAGGCGTCGAGCATTTGGACGATGGCGGGCTCGGTGCGTTTTTCGGCGGCGGTGAGGAGTTCGAGGGTGGATGCGGGGTCGCCTTTTCCGGAGGCGAGCTCGGTGAGGCCGTCACGGATGAGGGGGACGGCGAATTCTCCGGGGAGGTCACCGGCGATGGTCCAGGCGGTCTGGCGGCGGGTGGTGGATTTGGAGGTGAGGGCGCCCTTGAGGGCGGCGACGTTGGCGGCGGGGTCACGTTCAGCAGCGAGCTTGAGGGCGGCGGTGGCGAGGACGTCGTCCTTTGACTGGGCGACCTCGGTGAGGAGTTCGCCGGCGTTTTCGGGATCGCTGGCGAGGAAGAGCTTGAGTGCTTCGGCGCGGTTGTTTCCGTCGAGTTTTTCATCACGGATGATGAGGGTGAGGGAGCCTGAGTCGAGGGCGTCGAGGGCGAGGCCGTATTGGAGGGCGAGGCTCATGGCCTTGCTTTTGATGGCGGTCTCGGCGTTGAGGAGGGGGGTGATGTGCCTGGCAAGGGCGGCTTTGGTTTCCCCGAGGTCGCGCTTGGGGAGGGGCATGTGTTTGCCGGTCGATTGGTCGACGACGTGGGGGGTGGCCCAGATGGAGAGGAGGCGGAGGACTTCGAGGCGCTCGTTGATATCGAGCTTGTCGTTTTGGGCGACCTTGATGAGGCGCTCCATGTTTTTCTCCCCACCGAGGCGGAAGCCTGAGTGGATGAGGCGGCGGAGCATCATGCGGGTGAGGTCACGGCCGGTGCCGCCGGGGGCGTAGTCATCGAGAAGAGAGGTGAGGGCGGGGCGGACGTTTTCCATGTAGGTGTCATGGATGGCGCGGATGACCTCGTCGGCGACCCTGGGATCGGAGTCGGTGAGGAATTGGACGAGTTGGTCATCGCGGAGGCGGCGGAGGGCGACGACGGCGGCGAGGCGGACGGCGGGGCTGGCGTGGGTGCGGAGTTGGGCGATGTCGCTGGGTGAGCAGCTGATGAGGCCCATGATGGCGGCGTGGCGCAGGTAGGGGTCCTCGTTGTTGTTCTTATCGAGGATGGCGATGAGGGGGGCGACGGCCTCGGGGTGTGGGCGGCGGGAGAGGGCGAGGGCGGCGAGGGCCTGGACGCGGGTTGAGGGATCGGTGAGAAGGGCGACGAGGGCGATGGGGTCGTCGAGGGGGGCTTCTCCGAGGGCTTGGGCGGCCTGTCCGCGGACGAGGTCCGATTTGTCGGTGAGGAGGCGGAGGAGGATGCTGGTGGCGACCTTGTTGTTGTCTTTACGGGCGACCATTCCGAGACCCCAGACGCCGTGGAGGCGTTCGAGGTCGTTCTGGGTTTGGTTGCTGGCGGCGGTGAAGAGGGGGACGGCGTTTGGTTTGCCGGCGAGGTGGTATTGGGCGCGGAGGCGGACGCGGAGGTCGGGGTGGCGGAGGAGGTCGGCGAGGGATTGCTCGTCGAGTTTATCGAAGCCTTCTTTAAAAAGCTTCACGACCCCGGCGACGGTGGGGTCTTCACTGACGCCGGGTTGGGTCATGGTGTAGATGCGGCCAGCGTCATGGGACTGCCATCCGGTGATGAAGTCGGAGACGTAGAGTTTGCCATCGTATCCCCATTCGAGGTCGGTGACGGCGGTTCCCCAGCTGAATTTTCCGGAGGTGCCGAGCTTGAAGGAGGCTCCGTCCGGAGCGAGGGAGAAGTTCCAGATGCCGGAGGGAGCTGGTCCACCGCGGTAGTCGCAAATGAGGAATTGGCCTTCGCAGCCGAGCTGGTAACCGGTGCCGGGGTGGAAGGCGAGGCCGGAGGGTCCGGAGGTGAGGTTGGCGGCGGGGGGGAGGATGTAGGCGGGTTGGGTGTCGTTGTAGGGTTCCCACATTTTTTCCTGCATCCAGCGGTTGACGGGGCGCTCGGGGATGCCGGCGGTGGTGTGGAAGGAGTGGAGGACCTGGTGGCCCATGCGCCAGCCGGAGTCGGCGCCATCGGTGATGATGACGACGCGGGCGCGGTCTCCCTGGTCGGAGTTGTTATCGACGGAGACGGCGGTGCCGTATTGGTCGAAGGCGATTTCCTTGGGGTTGCGGAGTCCGGTGTGGATGACTTCGAAATTGGAGCCATCGGGGTCGAAGCGGAAGATGGCGCCTTGTCCGGGGAAGCTGTAGGATTTTCCTTCTTTGGTGGTGAAGCTGAAGCCGCGGTCTCCGATGGTGGAGTAGATGCGTCCGTCGGGTCCGAGGGCGAAGCCGTTGAGGTCATGACCGGAGAAGGAGACGCGGACGCCCATGCCATCCTGAATGACGGTGCGGGAGTCGGCTACGAGGTCGCCATTTTCGTCACGGAGGGACCAGATTTTAGGGATGCAGGCGAAGTAGATTTCGCCCTCGAAGGCCATGACGCCGGCGGCGGTGCCATCGAGGAGGTCGTTGAATCCTTCGGCGAAGATTTTGGTTTCGTCGGCGACGCCATCGCCATCGGTGTCGATGAGGACGCGGATTTTTTCGGAGACGGAGGTGAGTTTTTCGAGGGGGAGTTTTTCCTGCCACTTCTTGTGCATGGCGACGCGGTCGTCGGTGGTCATGGCCGAGATGTCATCCATGAGCCAGTAGAGGTGGTTGCGGTTGTCCTCGACGCCGAAGCGGAAGCGGTGTGTTTCGGCGGCGTAGACGCGGCCTTGTTCATCGATGGTGAGGGCGGTGGGTGAGTAGAGGCCGGTGTCTTTGTTTTCGGCGAAGATGGTGACCTCGGTTCCCTGGGGGACGGTGAGTCCGGGGATGACGTCGGTGGCGACGAGCTCGCCGGTGTAGGTTTTGCCTCCCTTGGTGGTGTCGGGGAATTTGGGGTTGGGGTAGTCGGTGAAGATGAAGTGGTCGGCGTTGATGATGCCCCAGGCTTCGCGGTGGTCGTCCTTGATGCGGATTTGGGCTTTTTTGCCTTTGTGGTCGGCGAGGTTCCAGACGACGGGTCGCATGACGAGGTCGTTTTGGCCGGAGTTTTGCATGGCGACCTTTCCATCGAGGAGAAGCTGGACGGTGGTTTTACCGGGATGCTGGCCTCCGGAGACGAGGAAGGCGAGGTAGGGCAGGTCGATGGTGAACCCGGGGGAGGTGAGGGTGCCGACGGAGGCGTCGCCCTGGTGTGCGGAGCTGACGTAGTAGTCGTTGGCGTAATTTTGGACCTTGCCATTGAGGCCATCGGGGCTGGCGGCGGTGGGGGAGAGTCCGAAGGCGGAGCCCTCGACTTTCCATTCGCCGAAGCCATCGGACTCGAAGGCCTCGAAGAGGACGTCCTTGGCGTGCAGGGAGGTGGCGAGGAGGAGGGGAAGAAGGAAGCGAGTGAAAGCCATGATGCAAATTAGAGTAATTCGTTATACGAGATGTTGAGGCTGAATTTACAATTTTTCAGTTCAAACATTTGAAATGAGCGGGAGAGACCGGCTACGGGGTGGTGAGCTGATGGAGGACCCGGAGAGTGAGCTTACCCGCGTTTGCGAGCCCCCGGGCAGAAAGTTGTTCGAGGGTGTCGTTTTTGGTGTGCCAGTATCTCAGGCCCTTGGCGTCCTTCATGTTATTGAAGTCACCGATGAGGTGGAGGGTGGCGAGGTTTCCCCGGGTGAGGAGGGGGATGTGGTCGTCGATGATGGATTTTGGGGCCATTTGGACGGTGCCATCGTTGAGTTTGAGTGCTTTGGTGGCGTCGACGGCGTGGGCCTGGAGGGATTTGGTGGAATCGATGCCGATGAGGAGGGGGACGCGGTGGTCACCGACGAGGTCGAGGACGATCCCGGCGAAGGGTTGGCGTTTCCGGGAGGTGAGGAGGGAGGCGTAGTATCGGGAGCCGTAGAGTCCGTCGCGCTTGGGGTCAATATTGGAGAGGAGGGCTTCTTCGCCGTCGAAGAAGACGAGTTCGACCTGGGCGGCGGCGGTGGGATTTTGGGAGAGGACGCGGGCCAGTTCGACGAGGACGCCGGTGGAGGAGCCGCTGTCGTTTGCGCCGAGGAAGGTGATGGAGAGGTAGCGTTTAGTATCGAGGTGGGAGCCGATGACGAAGGGGACGGAGTCGAGCCAATCGGGGGCGGCGTCGGGCGAGAAGCGGGCGAGGAGGTTGGTGAACTTGAGGGGGCCGATGGGGGTGACGCTGGTGAAATTTTGGCGGGTGGTTTTCCAGCCGAGGGCGCCGAGGGTTTTTTCGAGGTAGGCGAGGGATTTTTGGTATCCTTCCGACTCGGGCGGACGGGGGCCGTAGGAGGTGAGGGTTTCGATGTGGGCGAGCGCCTTGTCGCCGGAGAAGTCATCGACGAAGGTGGCGGGGATTTCTGCGGAGGGAGTGACGACCCGGGATTGGGAATCGGGGGCAGGGGTATCCTTTTCGCCGCAGGAGGCGAAGAGAAGGGAGGCGGTGAGGCAGAGGAGGGAGCGGATCATGACACCACTAGGTCGTGTGGACAAATTGCTTCACGCTGCGACCAGAGGGGAAAAAACGATTCATAAATTAATCAACGGGAAGTCCGAGGAGAGTGAGGATGCGTTCGAGGTCATCATTGCCGTAATACTCGACTTCAATTTTCCCTTTTTTGTCACCGTGGTGGATGTGGACGTGGGTGGAAAAGCGCTCGCGAAGTTTGTTTTGGAGGGCGATGAGGTGGGGATCGCGGAGTTCCTCGGGGCCGCTGGAGTTTGAAGAAGTTTTGCGTTTGGTGGGCTTGTTGAAGTCCTGAACGAACTTTTCGGCGGCCCGGACGGTCATGTTTTTGCGAAGGATGTGATCGGCGGCAGCGATTTGTTCCTTGGCGTCCTTGATACCGAGGATGGCCTTGGCGTGGCCGACGGTGAGGAGGCCATCGGCGACGTGGCGCTGGATGGGTTCCTGAAGGTCGAGGAGGCGCATGGCGTTGGCGACGCTGGCACGGGACTTGCCGACGCGCTGGGCGATCTCGTCCTGCTTCATGGAGAATTCTTTGGCGAGCTTGACGTAACCGGCGGCTTCCTCGATGGCGTCGAGGTCCTGGCGCTGGAGGTTCTCGATGAGGGCCATCTCGAGGACTTCCTGATCGGTGGCTTCCCGCTCGATGACGGGGACGGTGGCGAGTCCGAGTGCCTCGGAGGCCCGCCAGCGGCGTTCACCGGCGATGAGTTCGAGTTTTCCGTTGATCGGGCGGACGATGAGGGGCTGGATGATGCCGTGCTCCTTGATGGACTGCATGAGTTCATCGAGTTGGCCTTCGGCAAAACGCTTGCGCGGCTGAAGCGGGGAGGGGGCGACGCGGGCGAGTTCGACTTTCTGAACACGCTCTCCGGGGAGGAGATCGACCTTGGTGTCGGGTGCTGCCGCGGGAGTGGAGGTGTTTTTGATGAGCGCTCCCAATCCTTTTCCTAGTGCCTTCTTTGCCATACCGATCGAAGGTTTACTGAGGGTTCTCCGGAAATGCAAAGCCAGATTGCTTCCTTAACGATTCAAAATCATCAAGGGGTCCGCGGGCTTGACGGCCCGTAAGGCAACCGCCATAGGAGAACGATGAAATTCGCCATCATTGTCATCCTTTCCACCCTGACGGGGTTTGGGCAGGAGGGTCTTGTGAGATTGCCGGCCCGTCAGGCGGTGCCGGAGGAGGTGATGGTGGAGGCCCAGAAAGCGACTCAAGCGTTGATGAATCAGGTGGTCAGGGGGAATGTCGATGCGGCGTTTCTTCACATGAATCCGGACTGGAAGAAGATCGAGGCGCGCAAGAATGGCGGAGCGGAGAAGCTTGCGGAGAAGCTTCGGGAGAATTTTGCATCGTTGCAGGCGAAGGGGATTACCTTGAAGGCTGCGGAGGCGAAGCGTCCGGTGATGGGCTGGGAGGTTGATTTTGGCCATCGGACGGTGATGGTGGACGGGGTTGAGCAGAAGGTGGGAGTCTACAAGCAGTGGATGGTTTTTGTGCCAACGGTGAGTCAGATTTCGGCGATCGACCGCAATGCGCGTCCGGTGAAGACTTACGAGATTCGCAGTGACAGCTTCCAGGTGGCGCTATGTCCGAAGGGGGCGAACAATTGGACTTTCATTGATGGAGCCGATTTGAAGGGAGTGAGTCTGCGTCAGTTATTCCCTTATTTGCCGAAGCAGGACGACCAGTTGGGGTTGCCCAAGGTGCGTGGCCAAGTGATTAGAGAACGATAAAACCGAGGAAGCGGTGGGTAAAAAGAAGAAGAAAAAAGAGAAGGAGCTGAAGCGGATCAAGAAGCTCACGAAGCGGGGTCAAAGTGACTGTGTGGAAGTGCGTGGATCCGGAATCCACGGGCGCGGGGTGTATGCGACGCGGGACATTGAGCCGGAGGAGCATGTCATTGAGTATGTTGGCAATTTGATCGACAAGGATGAGAGTGAGAAGAGAGCGTGGGCACTGTTTGAAGAGGCGGAGCAAACGGGAGGAGCGGCGGTTTACATTTTCAATCTGACGAAGAAGTGGGATCTTGACGGGGATGTGGAGTGGAATCCGGCGCGATTGATCAATCATTCCTGTGATCCGAATTGTGAGGCGCAGCAGGACAAGAAGCGGATTTACATTGTGGCGACGCGGGCGATCAAGAAGGACGAGGAGATCACCTTTGACTATGGCTTTGATGCCGATTCCTACGCCGATCATCCGTGCCGATGCGGGTCTGCGAATTGTATCGGTTATATCGTGGGGAAGGATTATCTTGATGACCTGCAGGAGCTTCTTGCCGCTGAAGAAGAATAGACATGCCACCTGACGGTTGTCGCTATTGCCTCAGCACACCACCTTTTGATTCCATGCGCGCTACGCTTGTATTTCTCCTATCGATGACTTTCCCCGCATTTGCGGGAACGGCCACCCAAGCCCGGAACATTGTCCGGTCCTACGAACAATCCTTCGATCAATGGGTCGCGGAGGTCCAGGGAGCGGTGGGCAACGAAGCCCAGGTGGCGGCCTGGTCCAAGCAGCCCAGGCCGGACGAGGCGGGTCTTCGTTTGTGGACGGAGATACGCAATGATCTGGATCAATCGTGGACCCTTGATTACGCGGCATGGCTTTATGAAAATTCGTCGGGAGTGTTGAGTCAGTCGAGCGGTGGAACCGCGAATGCGCTGAAGATTCGCCGGGCGGTGGAGCGATTCCACGTGAAGAGTCCGCGGGTGGGATATTTTGCGGTGGCGCTGTCCCATTTTCCCGATCCGGGGGCGCTGGGTTTACTGGAAAAGATCGAGGCCCAGAATCCCGATCCACGGGTGCAAGGGGCTGCGGCGCTGGGGCAAGCGATGATTCTGCGCGGGATGGGAGGCGACTGGAAGATCATGAAGAAGCGCCAGGAGAAGTTGAAGAAGGCGATTATTCAGGGGAACGACCTTCCGGTGGGGAAGACGACGGTGCTACGGATTGCGGAGGATGAGATTTTTATGATGAACAATCTCGGGGTGGGCACGGTGGCCCCGGACATCATGGGGGTGGATATCACGGCGAAGCCATTTTCCCTTTCCGATTACAAGGGCAAGGTGGTGGTGTTGGTTTTCTGGCACACCTGGATGCCTGAGGCCAATCGCTCGATCAAATTGGTCCGGGAGCTTCACAATAGTCTTCAGGGCAAGAATGCGGTGGTGATCGGGGCGAACATCGATCATGCGCTGACGCTGCGGAAGATGACGGCGGATGGGGAAACTCCGTGGCGGAATTTTTCCGATTCGACGAAATCGATCGCGAAGAAATATCGCATTGAGGAGTGGCCAAAGGTTTACGTCCTGGATGGGGAGCGGAAGATCAAGTATGTTGGTTCGCCCGGTTCCTTCGTGAATATCGCGGTGGATGCATTGTTGAAGGAGTAGGTTGATTGACCGCCTATTCCTCTTCTGGTCTGAGGCGATTCCGGACAATGAACGGGGTCCTTATTCGATTGTGGCGAGAGGAAGATGATCTTTCCTCGATCACGGGGATGCTTCACCGCGCTTATGCGGAGTTGGCGGCGATGGGGTTTCGGTATAACGCCACGTGGCAAGATGATGCGACGACTCTGAAGCGGCTTGGTAAGGGAGTGGCCTTTGTGGCGGAGTGCGAGGGTCGGGTGGTGGGGACGGCGACTCTTTATCTGCCTCCCTATTCATCGGGTTGCGCGTGGTATGGTCGTGCGGATGTGGCTCACTTTGGCCAATTCGCGGTGGATCCGGAGTTTCAACGGCAGGGGATCGGGAGTCGGCTTCTGGCCGAGCTGGAACGGGAGACGCGGGGGCGTGGGATTGCCAATCTGGCATTGGATACGGCCGAGGGAGCGGTGCACCTGATCGCTCTTTATGAGAGACGGGGGTATGAGGTGGTGGAGCTGGTGGATTGGAAGAGCACGAACTACCGGAGTGTGGTGATGAATCGCGCGCTTGGTGACGGGCCAGAGAGCGGGCTTTAGCGGGCGCAGCTGGTGCCGACTTTGGCGTAGAGTTCCATTTGTTTGGAGCTGGAGTCGAGGAGGTCGGGGTCGAGGGTGACGGTGCCGGGCTCGAAGAGGAGGAGGGTGGAGGATCCGCCGAAGGCGAAGTAGCCTTTTTCGTCGCCTTTTGCGACGGGTTGGCCGGGGGTGAAGGTTTGGTGGATGGAGCCGACGCAGGTGGCTCCGATTTCCATGCAGAGGACGGTGCCGAAGGATTCGGTTTTGAGTTCGGTGATGGTGCGTTTGTTTTCCCAGAGGTAGGCGAGGCGTTGGCGGAGGGCGATGGGGGAGACGGAGAAGAGGGGGCCGTTGAGGGTGCGGGTTTCGCCGGGGGTGCCGGCGCAGGGGAAGTGGAAGCGGTGGTAGTCGACCGGGCAGAGTCGGGAGAGGAGGAGGGGGCCGTCCTGGTAGCGGGCGGCGAGTTCCGGGGAGCCGAGGAGGGCGGGGAGGTCAAATTGTTGTCCTTTGATAAAGACGGAGGTGATTTCGCTGGCTTTGGCGAAGCCGAGGTGGCGGCCATCGGCGGGGAGGACGACGGGGGAGTCGGCGAGGGGGCGGGCGGTGGGTTTGAGTTTGCGGTAGAAGAAGTCGTTGAAGGAGGTGAATTGGTCCGGGCGTTTGACGAAGTCGTCACTGCCGAGGCGGTAGGTTTCGAGGAAAGGGGCGACTTTTTCAGCGGTTTTGGGCTGATTCATGCGATTTCCGTACCATTTTGAGAAGAATGGGCGTTTGACGAAGGCGTGGAGGGCGATCTTACCGAGGGGGTTGCCGTAGGCCCATTTGAGGAAGCCTTCGCCGTAGACTTGTTCGGTTTCGATCTGTCCGGTTTCGCGGTTGAGGTACTGAATTGGCTCCACGGGGAGACAATGGGCCGATTTACGTAAAATGAAATTTGAAATTTCGTGGTTCAAGGCTACGTCTCCCTCAGCCATGCGCATCCCCGCCCTCATTGCATCTTTGGCAGCTTTCCTTGCGAGCTGTCACGAGAGCGAGAAGTCCATCAGTGTCACCGAGACCAGGGAGCTGACGCTTTTTGATCAAAAGTATCCCGGAAACATCAAGGATTATCCTCCGTTGGGGTGGCGCCGGATTCCGGGAACGCAGATGCGGGCGGTGAATTATGTGGCGGGGCCGAATGAGGAGGTGGAGATTTTTATGGGGAATTCGGGAGGAGGCGTGTTGCCGAATGCGAACCGTTGGTTGGGGCAGCTGGGTCTGCCGCCGAAGACCTCGGTGGATGATTTTGAGAAAATCGAGGTGTTGGGGACGGATGCTTATCTGGTGGAGGTGTCCGGAGATTTCAAAGGGGGGATGGGGCAGCCGGCGAAGCCTGATCAGGCGATCATGGGCATGATCCGGGAGAATCAGGATGAGGTGCTGACGCTGAAGATGACGGGGCCGAAGGAGGCAGTGATGGCGCTGCGCGAAGAATTTGTGGCGTATGCGAAGGCGCTTGAGGTGCATATGCCGCAGGCGATCGAGGATCCCGAATCCAACTAACAAACGAGATGAGTTCTTCCAAACCTCCCCGCACTCTTGGTCAGAAGGTGTTTCGCGTGCTCGCGGGATTCGAAATCGCGGTGGTGTGCTTTGCGCTGCTGACGCTGCTGACCTTTTTCGGAACGATCGAGCAGACCTGGATTGGGTTGCATGGGGCGATCGAGAAGTATTTTGATTATGAGGCGTTTCTGGTGATTCCGCGGAATGCTTACGACAAGATTATTTTCCTGCCGCTTCCCGGTGCCTACTGGGTGATCGTGGTGCTCTCGGTGAACATGTTCCTGGGCGGCATTGTGCGGATGCGGAAGGGCTGGCGGACGGCCGGGGTGCTGGTGAGTCACTTTGCGATTCTGTTCATGTTGGTGGCGGGTGCGGTATCGAGTCTTTACAAGGAAGAGGGATCGATGGGGGTGACGGAGGGCGAGAAGTCCGATTATGCGTCGAGCTACAATCAGGCGACGATCGAGATCGCGGCCTACGATGAGAACGGGGATCGAGGAGCGCCGGTGGTGGTGCCATCGGAGCCGTTGGAGTCGATGAGGTCGACGGACGTGTTGAATGTGGAGCTACCGGATCTGCCTTTTGATTTGAAGGTGACGGGGATGTTACAGGCGAGCGAGATGAGGATGGCCGGGAGTGTGGGGGAAGGTTCCGGTAAAGTGATTGATGGTTTTGTGCTGCAGGAAGTGGAGAAGAATACCACTGATGAGGTGCTGAACTTTGAGGGCTGTTATGTGACGGTGCGGAAGGACGGGGAGGATTTGCAGGAGCTTCTTTTGTGGAGCGGGAATCCGTTTCCGGTGACGGTGACGGTGGAGGGGGTGCGCTACGGGATTTTGATGACGCGGAAGATTTGGCCGATGCCCTTTGAGGTGGAGCTGCACAAATCGGTGGGAGAGTACTATCCGGGAACGCGCAAGGCGCGGTGGTTCCAGAGTGATGTGACGAAGGTGACGGGCGAGGAGCGAACCGACTATGAGATCATCATGAACCATCCGATGCGTCATGGTGGCTACACTCTTTTCCAGGCGCAGTGGGAGAAGCCCGAGGGCAAGGCGCGCTCGGGATTTGCGGTGGTGAAGAATCCTTCCGACAAGTGGCCCGAATGGGCGCTTTATGTAGCGGGGATTGCCCTGTTGGTTCATTTTTCAGTGATGCTGGTCACGTATACGTATCGCAGCATGAACAAAACCTCTTCCAAAGCCAGTTGATGAGCGAAACTTCCATTTCCGAAAAGCCTTCGAATCTTGGCCTCCGCTGGGGGTTGGTCACCTTATTTTTGGTGATTGAGTTTGCGTTGATCAGCTACGCGATCAAGGGGAGCATTAGGTTTGACGAACCTCCGAAAGTGTCGGGGTATCAGGCGTGGTCCGAAGAGGTGGTGGAGGTGGCGGCGAAGATTCCGGTGCAGGACGGAGGACGGGTGAAGCCGTTTGCGACCTTTGCGCGCTTCCAGTTGTTGCAGTTGCGCGGTGAGGTGAGCATCAAGATTGAGACGGGCGGGGAGAAGGTGAAGATCAGTGCGACGGAGTGGTTGCTGGATTGTCTTTTCCGGCCCGAGTTGGCGGACGAGCTTCCGGTGTTTCGGATCGATAACTCGGACGTGTTGAGGGGGACGGGGATTGAGGTGAAGGAGCTGCGGACGCGGTTGAGTTTTAACGAGGTTTACAAGGGATATGACAAGCTGATGAACAAGGGGCGGACGCTGATGGAGGAGTCCGAGAACCGGAAGTTGACGCGTGAGGAGAAGCAGCTGACGGAATTTGCGCAGCAGGTGCTGAGTTATCAGGCGTTGACGAGTGCGCTGGATTTTGCGCGGAAGGGGATGTCGATCCCGGCGGACCGGTTGCCTCCGGGGGTGGAAAATCCCGAGAGTCTGCAGAAGTTCAGTCACTGGATGGCGATTTTTCCGGAAGTGAGCCAGGCGGTGCGTCAGGCGGCGGCGATGAACAACGGGGAGATTCCCGAGGCGCTGCGTGAGACCTTGGCGACGATTGAGGAGTATATTACGAAGACGCGCTTTGGGTTGAACTGGATTCCGCCTTACACGGACTCCGAGGAATGGCAGCCGCTGGGTCGGACGCTGACGGCGTTGATTGAGGGGCGCTCGGATGATTGGGCATCGCCGGTGGCGGACTTGCAGAAGCTGGAGCAGCTGGTGCCGCTTGCGGAGAAGCCGAACTCGGAGGCTTTTCTGAAGGCCTTTACCGCCTGGCAGGAAGACCTGACGGCGCGCAGTGCGGCGCGGGGTTGGGGTGAGGGGATTGAGGGGGAGATTTCCTATTACAAGAGGAACTATTTCATGAATGCGATTGTGTTGTTCATCTTCGCTTTTGTGGTTTGTGCGGTGAGTTGGATTGTGACAACGGGCAGGGCGGGGAAGGTGATTCAGATTATAGGGGCCGTGATGTTTGTTTCGGCGGTGGCGTATTTGGTGGCGGGAATTTTCCATCGCTCGTTTGTGATGGGGCGGCCTCCGGTGGGGAATCTTTACGATACCATTCCGTTTATTACGGCGGGGGCGACGATCATTTTGGGGATTGGCGAGTTGCTGACGCGGCGTCGGTTGTTGATTTCGGTGGCGTCCTTTTTAGGTATCGCGGGGCTCTTTCTGGCGTTTCGTTTTGAGTATGGTGATGCGAAGGACCATATGGATCCTTTGGTGGCGGTGCTGAACTCGAACTACTGGTTGGCGACGCACGTGGTGACGGTGACCCTGGGTTACTCGGGTGGTCTGGTAGCGTGTTTCCTGTCGCAGATTTACGTGCACCTTCGTTTGGCGGGGTTGATCGAGAAGAACAAATCGTTCCAGCGGTTTATCACGCGGGCGGTTTATGGAGTGGTTTGTTTTACGCTCTTTTTCTCGCTGGTGGGGACGGTGTTGGGAGGGATATGGGCGAATGATTCGTGGGGTCGTTTCTGGGGATGGGATCCGAAGGAGAATGGTGCGTTGCTGATCGTGCTCTGGACGTTGTTGATTCTTCATGCGCGATTGGCGGGTTGGATGAAGGACTGGGGGATTCACTTTGCGTGCATCTTCATGGGGATGATTGTGGCGTTCTCCTGGTGGCATGTGAACATGCTGGAGGTGGGACTTCACAGTTACGGATTCATCAGCGGGGGTGAGGTGATTTGGTTCTTTTATTACGCGGAAGTGATGGCGCTGATTGTGGGATTGGCGGGGTATATCGTGCACCGGATTGAGAAGGGTCAGAAGCGGGCGGCTTGATTCGGGGCGGGCGCTAGGCTTTGATCAGGTCATGAAGCGTGTGATCTGGTGTATTCTCGACTCGGTCGGGATCGGCGGGGCGCCGGATGCGGCGGCTTTTGGGGATGAGGGGAGTGATACGTTGGGACACATTGCGGAGTGGTTTATGAAGGAGAAGGGGCGTTCGTTGGCGCTGCCGAATCTGGATCGCCTGGGTTTGGGGGCGGCGTATGAATTGGTGCATGGGTGTCGGCCGGATGGGTGGGAGGCGGTGGAAGCGGAGGGTTGCTTTGCGGCGGCGACGGAGATCTCGACGGGGAAGGATACACCGAGCGGGCATTGGGAGTTGGCGGGGGTGCCGGCGAGCTGGGAGTGGGGTTATTTTCCGAAGGTGGAGCGTTGTTTTCCGGAGGAATTGATTGCGGAGATTGAGAGGCGTGCGGGGCTGGAGGGGTCGCTGGGGCATTGTCATGCGAGCGGGACGGAAGTGATTGCACGGCTGGGTGCGGAGAGTGTGCGAAGCGGGAAGCCGATCTTTTACACTTCGGCGGACTCGGTGTTTCAAATTGCGGCGCATGAGGAGGCGTTTGGGCTGGAGCGGCTTTATGAGCTGTGTGAGTTGGTGCGGGAGTTGACGCTGGAGATGAATGTGGGGCGGGTGATTGCGCGGCCCTTTGTGGGGGATGAGGGGGCGTATGAGCGGACGGGGAACCGGAAGGATTACGCGGTGACGCCGCCGAAGGCGACGGTGCTGGAGGTGGCGAAGGATGGGGGGCGCAAGGTGTGCGGGGTGGGGAAGATTGGAGATATTTTTGCCCATGTGGGATTGAGTGAGGAGTTGAAGGCGAGCGGGCATGAGAGGCTGTGGGAGCGGACGCGGGAGGCGTTGGCGGGGAGCGGGGAGTTGGTGATGACGAACTTTGTGGACTTTGATATGTTGTACGGGCATCGGCGTGATCCGGAGGGATATGGGCTGGCGTTGGAGGAGTGGGATGCGGAGTTGGGTCGTTTTTTGGCGGAGCTGGGTGAGGAGGATTTGGTGGTGATTACGGCGGACCACGGGAATGACCCGACGTGGGAGGGGACGGATCATACGCGGGAGCGGGTGCCGGTGGTGATTTATGGTGGGGGGAAGCGGAACGGAGGGGTGCGGGAGAGTTTTTGTGATGTGGGGGCGACGGTGGCGAAGTGGCTGGGTCTGGAGGTGGACGAAGGGGAATCGATCCTGTAAGGTGCGCGCATGGCGACACCACATTTGGAGGCGAGTGAAGGGCAGTTTGCGGAGACCGTGCTGCTGCCGGGAGATCCGCTGCGGGCGAATTTTATCGCGGAGACTTTTTTGGAGGATGTGGAGCAGGTGAACGGGGTGCGGAATATGTTGGGGTTTACGGGGACGTATGAGGGGGTGCGAATTTCGGTGATGGGAAGCGGGATGGGGATTCCTTCGATTTCGATTTATGCGAAGGAGCTGATCACGGATTACGGGGTGAAGAATTTGATTCGGGTGGGGAGTTGCGGGGCGGTGTCGAAGGAGGTGAAGGTGCGTGATGTGTTGATCGGGATGGGGGGCTGCACGGACAGCGGGGTGAATCGGGCGCGGTTTGGCGGGTATGATTTTGCGGCGATTGCGGACTATGATTTGCTGGCGGCGCATGTGGAGGCGGCGAGGGAGTTGGGTGTTCCGGTGAAGGTGGGGAATTTGTTTTCGGCTGATCTTTTTTACACACCGCAGCCGGAGATGTTTGACCGGATGGAGAAGATGAATGTGCTGGGGGTGGAGATGGAGGCGGCGGGGCTGTTTGGGGTGTGTGCGGAGTTTGGGGCGCGCGGGATGGCGATTTGTACGGTGAGCGATCACATCCGGACGGGGGAGAGCACGACGAGTGAGGAGAGGCAGACGAGCTTTACGGCGATGATGAAGGTGGCGCTTGAGGCCGCGAGAAAGGTGGCGTCATGAGTGATCAGGAATTGATCAAGGAGGCGCTGGCGGCAAGGGAGCGGGCGTATGCGCCGTACTCCGAGTTCCTAGTGGGTGCGGCGTTACTGGGGAAGTCGGGGAAGGTCTATGCCGGGTGCAATGTGGAGAATGCTTCCTACGGGTTGACGATTTGCGCGGAGCGGGTGGCGATGGGAACGGCGGTGAGTGCGGGGGAGAGGGAGTTTGAGGCGATTGCGATCGCGGTCAAAGGAGGCGGGAGTCCCTGTGGGGCGTGCCGTCAGGTGTTGCGCGAGTTTGCGCCGGAGCTGCGGGTGCTGATGTCCGATGAGAACGGGACTCTGGTGCGGGAGATGTCGCTGGCGGAGCTCTTGCCGGAGAGCTTTGGACCGGAGTCGCTCTAGAGAGCGGGGGTTCGTTTCACGCGGTAGTAGCGGAAGGGGCCTTTCGGGGTGGAAGTGTCGGTGAAGGTCACTGTGGTGGGACTGGTGACGTTGGTGAAGGAGGAATTTGGCAGAGAGGTGTCGATCCAGGTTTCGAGATCGGTGGAATATTGGACCTGGTCATCGAAGCCCACTCCGGTCGACCAGGTGAGGGAGATGGTATTTGAGGGGGAGAAGGAATGGGTGACCGCGAAGGGGGGATTGGGCTCGACGGTGGCGGAGCGGATGCTGAGATCAGCGAGGAGGAGGAAGTTGTCACCGTAACCAAATCTGGAGGTGGCGTTGAGTTGCCACTCGAAGGCTACGAGCCCGAGATTGACAGGGTTCGAAGTGGCGGTGAATTGGGCGTTTTCGAAAAGCGGGTTTCCTCCGATGTCGGCTGACCAGGTGTTGTTTTCGAGGTCAAGGGTGATGAAGAGGTTGAAGAGGTCGCCGGGAATGAAGTCGAGTTGGGTGTCGAAATTGCTGCTTCCGTCATCCCTCCAGATTCCGAATTTTGAGAGATCTGCGGCGGGGTCTTCGTTGTCAAAGCGGATGGAGGCAAGGCGTTCTGCTGCGGAATTGTAAATGCTAAGGTAGAAGTCATCCCGGCGGAAATTTGTGTCTTCTGTAGAGTCCTCGATGCCGAGGAGGGCATCGATTTCGACAAGAGGAACACCGGTGGCGACGTGATCGTAGCCGAGATCAAGGTAGACAAAGGTGAAGGTGGAGGCGGGTCGGTTGAACCCGAGGGAGGCGGTTTGGAGGAGCGCAGGGATGAGATCGGAGTCGATCGATTGGGCTCCCGAGGTGGAGTCGTTGGAGATCCAGCCGTCGAAGCCTGCCCATTGATTTATTCCGGAAGGGAAGTCATCAAAGTCGGTTTCGTACAAAAGATCGGCTTGCAGGAAAGGGGAAATGAATAAGAGGACAAAAAGCGCTTTCACAGAAGGAGCGTTTTTTATCGGGAATTAGGGTCTGTCACAAGGGAGCATTTTGGAAAGCCGTTTAACTGTGGGGTAAAAAAATAGAGGTAGCTCTTACGAGCTACCTCTAATTCTGATGGGGGAATCAGACTGAATTATTCGCCAGCGGCTGGGTCTTCACTACCTGGGCGAGGATGTGGGCCGTCACCTGGGCGGGGACGATCTTCACCATCTCCAGGACGTGGAACGAAAGGACGTGGGCGGTGGTGACGGAGACGTGCGTTGAACTCATCGAGATCGACAGAGCCGTCTTCGTTTGCATCGAGACGTGCGAACATGGCAGCGACGCGCTCTTCAGGGGCACCTTCAAGGTGAGGAATAGCGGCAAACTCTTCAAGGGTGAGGAGGCCGTCTTCACCAGCGATCTCGGCAAATTTCTCAGCGCGCTTGGCTTCGATTTCAGCACGGATGGCTTCGCGGGCAGCTTCACGCTCTTCCTGGGAGATTTCTCCGTCGCCATCGGTATCGATTTCAGCGCGGCGGGCTTCACGGGCAGCCTTGCGGGCTTCCTTGATGGCCTGGCGCTCTTCTTCGTCGATGGTGCCGTCTTCATTGACGTCATACTCCTGAAGGAATTCAGGGAGGGTGCCGTCGCCGAAGGATTTTTCGTCAGCTTGTGCGAAGGAAGCTCCACCAAGGAAGGTTCCAACGATCAGTAGGGATTTTAATTTCATTTGTTCAGTTTGGTGAGGGTTTCGAAAGTGGTTTGGTGTTTTCACTTTCTGTTGTCATGGGAAGTGACGCGGGGCGGTTACTTTTGGTTACAAAAATGAGATCTTTTTTTAAGAGGGTTGTGGATCAGGGAGTTGCGGGGTTATTTCTCCGCGTGGTTCCCAAGCGTTTTGGGGTGTCCCGATTGAGGGGGGCTTGAATTGGCGGGCAGGAGGCTCGCGCAAGAACTCCGGAACGTCGGGACGCCTACTGTCCGAGGAGTTCAAAGAGATTTCCTCCGGAGTGGGAGGAGGCTTCTCCGTCACCAGCAGCGGCGGAATCCGAGAAGCTGATGCCACCGGTTCCAGCGGTGTCATCGGTTACGGCGATCATTTCGCCATTGTCGATGGCTTCATCGAGGTCGTCCTCAAGTTGGCCGACGACGTCCTTCCACCAAGCGTCGTCATCGACTGCGGCTTCGGCGAGTGCGCTCTGTTGATCGGAGTCGAGGAGGGAGTAGATGCTTTCATCCAGAGTGCTTCCGGGAGCGACGTAGGGGAGGGAGTTGCCATTTACGAGCATGGCGGGATGAGCTTGATTGGAGTGGGCGACGATGAGGGGAAAGATTTGGCGTCGCTGGTCATCCGAAAGGTTGTATTTTTCGGTGAGTGACTCGAGTTTTTGGCGGGCGTGGCTCCGGGTTCCGAAGATGATGGCGTTGGCTTGGGCGAGGTGCTGATCACTCAGGCGGGAGATTGAGTCATCGGTGAGGCCGAGATCGTAGCGGGCGGCATCATCCGACCGTGTGGCACGGGCTCTGAGGGATCGTTCCCTTGATCGCTCGACTCTCATGGAGGGGCGGTGATCGTTTGTCAGGTGGCTGCGAGCACCCTCGTTGGCTTGTGCCCGGGTCTTGTCCTCACTGTTGATGAAGGAGATGGTGAACGCCAAGGTCCCTGCTACGACGAGCATCGTAACACCTAGAATAAACTGGGATCGGGACATGGGGTTGGGAGGTTAATTTGCCGTAAAGTGTTATTCGGCAGATGATTTAAACCGCGAATTGATGGCCCGTTGCAAACTTTTTCGATCTTTTTTGATTTTGGCCTGCTGCTGCTCATCAAGGTGGGGGAGGAGGCGATCATGGAGGTCGAGGAGATGGAGGTAGTAGTCCTCGACGGCCTGATCGCGACTGATTTGAATCTCCCGGGAGGTGGTTTTGACCTCGGATTCGACTTTTTCCCGTTGGGAATCTGTGAGAGCGAGGAAGTTGTTGAGGCGGTCGACGGTGCGCCCTTCCCAGGTTGCGGCGTCTTCATCGGAATTTCCGGCGAGGGCGAGGGGTGGGGAGAGATCCCGGCCTTTTTTTTCTCCCAAGAGGTATCCGACTCCGTATCCGCAGAGGAAGATGGCGAGGAGGGCCATGAGGATGGTGAGGTAGTCGCGAAGGCTGGGTTTCATGGTGCGGAGGGATTGGTGGGCGGTTCGGGCTGGATGATGGGGCCTTGGGACGGGGCATCATCACGGAGGAAAAGGAAGATGGCGAGGAAGATGAGGCCGGCAAGGATGGCGGCAAGGAGGGACCATTTGCGCCAGGTGAGGGCAAGCATGAGGGCGTGGACGCGTTGGCGTAGCGACTTGATGCTGGGTTGGGGCGGGGGTGGGGGCTCGCTTTGGTCGCCAACGGTTTTGGTGGCGTCGACGAGGCGTTTCCATGGGTCATCCGGTTGGTTCATGACGGGCGATCTTGGGGTTGGAGTTTTTTAAGTTGTTCCGTGAGTTTGCGGCGGGCGCGCATGGCGGTGACTTTGACTTTGGAGTCTCCCCAACCGGTGAGATCACAGACATCTTGCACGCTGTTTTCCTCGAGGTCGAGGAGGCGGATGACGATCTGTTCGCGGGGCTTGAGGGTGGCGATGAGCCGATCGAGAAGTTCGCGCATGGTGGCGAGATTTTCCTCCCGATCATTGCTTTGACCGGCGAGGTTCTTTTCGATGATTTCAGCCTGGCTTTCGCCGAGGTCCGAGTAGCTGACGAGTGGGCGGGCCTTGTGGCGGCGGAGCCAATCGTAGCAGGTGTTGATGGTGATGCGGGAGACCCAGTGGGTGAAGGGTTGTTTACCGACGAATTGGTCGAGCTTGAGGAAGATTTTGGTGAAGGATTCCTGGGCGAGGTCTTCGTGGTCGGCCTGGCTGCGGACCTGGTTGCGGATGATTTTGTAGATTTGGGGATTGAGAATTTCCACGAGCTCGCGCCAAGCTTCTTCCTCTCCAATGCGGACGCGGTGGAGAAGATCGGGGGTGACAGAGGGTGGATCGGACATGGATTCCGTGGACAGGGTGATGGTTCATGTTTGGGAAGAAGAGGGAAGGGTGAATTGATTTCGGGTTGCAAAATGCTGCAATTCTGTTAGTTACATCGTCGGTTAACCCCCAAAAAAATAATATGTTAGAAGAATTCAAGAAATTCGCCTTCAAAGGCAATCTGGTTGATATGGCCGTTGGTATCATCATCGGTGGTGCGTTTGGCACGGTGGTGAAATCCCTGGTCGACAATGTGTTCATGCCGGTTCTCGGTAAGATTACGGGAGGGATCAACTTCTCGGATATGTACATCAACCTGGCCGGCGATAATGATCTTCCCTTCGCGGAAGCGAAAGAGGCCGGGCTTCCGGTGATCGGATACGGGCAGTTTGTGCAGGATTTTCTTTCGTTCATCATTCTGGCCTTTGCCGTCTTCATTGTGGTGAAGAAGGTGGTGGCGGGAATGAAGAAAGAAGAGGCGGCAGCGCCACCTGCGCCACCCAAGCAGGAAGTCCTGTTGGAAGAGATTCGCGATCTTTTGAAGAAGTAAGCGTAAGCGATTCAAATTTGAAGAGGACGCCCTCCGGGGCGGCCTCTTTTTTTTGCTCGTCATCCGGATGTGGCTTCGGGAGGTTTGGGGATGGAGAAGCCGAGGCTGACGACGGAGGAAGAGGTGATGTTTTTCGATACGGATTGTGGCGGGGTGGTTCACAATATTGCGTATTTGCGGATGATTGAGACGTGCCGGACGAGGTTGGCGGCGTTGATGGGGATGGATTTGGCGGAGATGGCGAAGACGCAGCTTTTTCCGGTGGTGGTGCGGACGGAGATTGATTACCGGAGTCCGGCGAAACTGGGGGATCATTTGGAGATACACGGGGAGCTTGCGGAGATTGAGCGGGCCCGGTTTTGGTGTGAATTCAGGATGGTGAGGAAGGGGGAGGATCGTCCGTTGGTGACGTGTCGTCAGGCTCTGGCGATGGTGCAGATGCCGGCCGGCCGTCCGCAGCGACTGCCGCAGGAATGGAAAGAGCGGTGGGGCACTGATTAAGGCTTTTCGTAGCCTCCGGATGGGCTTAGGACGGTAGTCGTCATGGCGCATCAACCGACAGTTTTAATTATTCGCGACGGCTGGGGAGTGAATCCCGGCGGAAAAGCAACGGCAGAAAAGGACGGCAATGCCGTGGAGCTGGCGAATACTCCGTTTCATTATGAGATGGAGGAGAAGTATCCGAAGGGGCTGGTGTCAGCTTCGGGGCTTGATGTGGGTTTGCCCGAGGGGCAGATGGGGAACTCGGAGGTGGGGCACTTGAATTTGGGTGCGGGGCGGATTGTTTATCAGGATTTGACGCGGATCAACAAGGCGATCGAAGAGGGGACGCTGAGTGAGATGGAGAATCTGAAGAAGGCTTTTGCGAAGGCGAAGGGGAAGCGGCTGCATTTCATCGGGCTGCTATCCGATGGTGGGGTGCACAGTCATCAGGATCATTTGGTGGCTTTGGCGAAGGCGGCGCGAGAGAGCGGGGTGGAGGATATGATGGTGCATGCGATCACGGATGGTCGGGATACGTCGCCGACGGGTGGGCGTGGTTATTTGAGCCAGGTGGAGGATGAGCTGGCGAAGTCGAACGCGCGGATTGCGACGGTGATTGGCCGTTATTATGCGATGGACCGGGATAAGCGTTGGGAGCGGACGAAGCTGGCGTGGGATGCGATTGTTTTTGGAAAGGGAGAGAAGCACGATTTGCTGGCGAGTGATGCGGTGGCGGCGCAATACGCGCAGGAAAAAACGGATGAGTTTCTTCCGCCGCTGATTTTCTTCAGCCACGAGCAACGCCGGGTGCGTGATGAGGATGTCATCATTTTCTTCAACTTCCGTGCGGATCGGGCGCGTCAACTTTGTGAGGCTTTTTTGAATGATGACTTCGATGGATTTGATCGCGGGGATCGTCCGAAGGTGGAGTTTCTGACTCTCACGGAGTACGATGAGACTTACACCTGCCCGGTGGTTTTCCCGCCGGAGACTTTGGACATGGTGTTGGGAGAGGTGGTTTCGAAGGCGGGGAAGAAGCAGCTGCGAATTGCGGAGACCGAGAAGTATCCTCACGTTTCGTACTTCTTCAACGGGGGACTGGAGAAGAGCTATGAGGGGGAGGACCGGAAGGTGATTCCGTCACCGAAGGATGTGGCGACGTATGATCTGAAGCCGGAGATGAGTTCCGAGGAGGTGGAGGAGTATGTGGTGAGTCATTTGAAGGATTACGATTTGGTGATCATCAACTTTGCGAATCCCGATATGGTGGGGCACACGGGGGTGGTGGAGGCTGCGGTGAAGGCGGTGGAGCGAATCGATGAAGCGGTGAAGGCGGTGACCGAGGAGACTCTTCGTTTGGGCGGGAAACTTCTGATCACGGCGGATCACGGGAACTGTGAGTTTATGCGCAATGCCGACGGGTCCCCGCATACGGCACACACGACCAATTTGGTGCACTGCTGGTATGTTTCCGATGAAGGGAAGAGCCGGAAGGTGAAGGACGGAATCCTTGCGGATATTGCGCCGACTCTTTTGGATATGATGGGGATTCCTGCGCCGAAAGAGATGACGGGCAAGAGTCTTTTGAGCTAGGGAAGCTTCGCTCTCGCGCCTTGCCAGACTTCAATATTACTTGGAGCAGCGAACGACACCTTTCATCGGCGCATCCCCAGAGGGTGCGGGAGTGGAAGCCGCCGGACCTTTCGGAGATGGGTCCCAGCCTTAGAGTGCGACGAGGTGGGCGCCCTTGGCGGGGCGGGTGGCGAAGATGACGGGGGTGATGCCGGTCTTGGCGAGGTATTGCTCGTGGAGGACTTTACCGACTTCTTCGGCGTGCTTGGTTTCGCAGAGGGTGACGGTGGAGCCACCGAATCCGCCGCCGGTCATGCGGGCGCCGAGGACGCCGGGGAGGGAGTCTGCGATTTGGACCATGAGGTCGAGTTCTTCGCAGGAGACCTCAAAGTCGTCACGGAGTGAGTTGTGGGAGTCGGCCATGAGGGTGCCGATGTTTGAGAAGTCGCCGGATTTGAAGGCGGTGACGGCATCCATGGTGCGTTGGATTTCTCCGACGACGTGGCGGGAGCGACGGAAGATGACGTCGCCCATTTCAGTCTGATGTGCGAGGACGTCTTCAGCGGAGGCGTCGCGCCAGCTGGGTTTGCCGATGATGGCGATGCCGTCCTCGGTGTTCTTCCGGCGTGAAGCGTAGCCGCCATCCGAGAGGTCGTGTGAGACGCAGGTGTTGGCGACGATGATGGAGAGGTCGGGGTTGGAGAAGGGGACCATTTCCGGTTCGCCGGAGCGGCAGTCGATGAGGATGAGTTGGTCTTTTTCGCCGAAGGCGGAGGCGAATTGGTCCATGATGCCGCAGGGGACGCCGGCGAAGTCGTGCTCGGCCTTTTGGGCGAGGAGGGCTTTTTCCCGGATGCCGAGGGTGATGCCGAGAAGGCCTTCAAGGAGGGTGGCCATGGCGCACTCGAGGGCGGCGGAGGAGGAGAGGCCGCCGCCGAGAGGGACGGAGGAGACGATGCACCCGTCGAAGCCGGGAATGTCATGGCCGAGGTCATTGAAGCCTTTGATAACGCCTTTTAGGTAGTTGGACCATTTGGGGTCGCCGGTGATCTGGGGCGCGCTGAGATTGATTTGAATTTCCGGTTGGTTTTCGGAGGTGAGGCGGGCGTGATCAAGGCCATTGGGGGCGGCGGCGATGACGATGTAGCGTTCGATGGCGAGGGGGAGGACGAAGCCATCGCAGTAATCAATGTGTTCACCGATGAGGTTGACCCGGCCGGGGGCAGCGGCGACGACGGTGGCTTGGGCGTGGTAGTGGTCGCTCAGGCATTTGGATGCGTCGGCTACGAGATCGGTAAGTGGTCGGTTGGTCTGAAGCATGGATTGATCGTTGCAGGGAAAATGTAGGGGAAGGGTGGAATTTGGAAAAGAAAAAGCCTTTTCGGTATTATCAGGGCAAAAAAAGAGCTCCCGGCCGGTGAGGCGGGGAGCTTGTTAGAAAGGGGGGGTGAAGGTTTACTTCAGTTCCTTGACGTAGATGTTGCGCCAGCGGACGTCACATTTTGGGCCGCCGTGGACCTGGAGGCCGAAGAAGCCTTCGGGGGTGAAGTTCTTGGGGTCGGTGTCTTTAAAGTCGATGCGTTGTTCGCCATTGAGCCAGGTCTGGAGGTGGTTACCGACGCATTTGATGGTGATTTGGTTCCAGTCGTCCATTTTGGTGACTTTGAGGCCTTGCTTGGTGAATTGTGCCATGTGCTCTTCGTTGCTCTTTTTGGGGAAGAGCCAGCCGCGGCGGGCTTCATCGTAGAGTCCGGCGGTCCATGCGCGCGGGGTGTTGTCGCCTTCACACTGGTAGCCGTTGACGCGACCTTTTTCATTTACGAGGCCACGGAACATGCAGCCGGAGTTTCCCTTGAGGTTATCGAACTTGAACTGGAAAGTGTAGATGAAGTCTCCGTAGGTTTTCTCGGTGCAGAGGAAGGAGTTCCCTTTGAGATTGGTGGCGGAGCCGATGACTTCGCCCTTTTCGACGGTGAAGTTTGCTTTGCTGCCCTTGATGGACCAGCCGTCGAGGGTGTTTCCCTTGATGAGAGCGGTGAAGCCATCCTTGGTGAGGGCTTCGGGGGAGAAGTCGGCAATGGGATTGGGGACGGGCTTATGGTCGGGAACCTGGCCGAAGAGGGGAGAGGTGAGCGCGAGGGCTGCAAGGATGATCTGCTTCATGAGTTGCGACATCCTTTTTAGACTGGGGAATTTGTCAATCTATTCGATTGGGGTCAGGGTTGGGGGGAGAATTTGAGGCGGTAGAATTTGTGTTGCCGGGCGGAGAAGGGAATGTCGACGCGGTAGGTTTCAGAGCGGGACTGATCGGGGTTGAGGATGGCGGGGAGGATGGTGACGTCTGTTGGATTGACCGGGGTCCAGGTGGAGAGGTTGTCAGAGGTCTCGACGATGGTGATGACGGGGAGGTCGAAGGGGGAGCGCTGGAAGTGGAGGGTGGGGTATTGTTCTTCGCCGATTTGGGTTACGGAGGAGAAAGGGTAGGTGACGCTGCTGTTTGCGAGGGGGGAGGAGCCAAAGATGAACTCGTGGTAGTTGGTGAGTCCGTCGCGGTCGGGGTCGGCATCATAGGCACCTGCGGCGGTGATTTGGGCGGGGGTGAAGTTGTGTTCGGTCCAGGCGGCGTAGTCGAAGACGAGGGGTTGGTTGTTGAGGTAGCCGCCGAAGTGGGTGGAGCAGGTCCAGTTTGAAGGGGTTGCGTGGTCCGGGTTGGAGTTGGGATTAAGGAGGATGAGGGAGTGGCCGGGGCCATCGGCGCAGACGGGCCAGGGGGCATCGTCGAGGTAGGTGAAGTTCCGGATGGTGAGGGGAGAGGCTCCGCCACGGGAGAGGGTGATGGTTTCCATGCTGTTGGAGAGGGTGCCGGAGTATTCTCCGATGAGGGCGAGGCGGTTGCCGTAGCGGAGGCTGAAGGCGGCGGAATTTGAGGCGAGGATGATGCGTTCGCCGGGGGCGAGTTCGGTTTTTGAGCTGGTGGAGAAATCGAAGTTCATGGCGCCGCTGAAGATGAGTTCGTCGAGGGCGATGACGTTGGTGGGGGAGGTGTTGAGGAGTTCGATGAACTCGAAGTCATCCTGATCGTTGAAGCCGGCGGCGAGTTCGGCTGCGGTGGGTGCGGGCGGGTGGTAGAGGAACTCGGAGATGACGAGATTGGAGGGTGAGGGGTCGGTGAGTTCGACGGAGAAAGTGGCTTCGGTGAGAGCGCTCCAGGTGCTGCCGTTTCGGGCGCGGGATTTTACGGTGATGGTGCCTTGGGTGAGGGTGGCGGGGGAGGAGTAGGATTGGGCGGTGGTGGCGACGTTTCCTCCGAGTTGGCGCGGGTCGGAACCATCGAGGGTGAAGTAGATGGTGCCGCCATTTGGCGAGGTCATGGAGAGAGAGTAGTTCATGGGGGCGTCGCCACCGTGTTGGCTGAAGTTGACGGGGGCGACGGAGGGCCAGAGGTTGTTGTCGGCGAAGTCGGTGCGGGAAGGTCCGAAGAGGTAGCGGCGGCGACCGGAGGATGAGGAGGTCCAGTTGGAGAGGAAGTTGAGGTTGACGTTGCCGCCGTGGACGAAGTTGTAGAGGGGTTGGAATTCGTCGCGGACCTGGAGGGTGGTTTGCCCGAAGGTGGAGTTGTTTCCGAGGCGGTCATCGAGGACGCCGTTGTTGAAGAGATGTTTGTTGACGCGGTCGGCGAAGATGAGGCGCCATTCGGGAGCTTTGATGAGGCGTTGGAAGAGTTGGGAGAGGGTGTCGTTTTTGGAGAGGAGGTCGGAGGAGAAGGTGTTGTGATTGACGGGGTTGAAGTATCCTTGGCCCTGGTAGGAGCCTTCGGCATCCCAGACGTAGAGGCGGTATTTTCCTTCAGGGGTGCGCTCGCGAGCGCCGACCCAGTTGTTTTGAGGCCAATCCCAGGTGGCTCCGTAGATGTTGAGGAGGAAGTAGTCGGCCATGTTGACGGGGTCGAGGTAGGCGAGGGCGTCCTCCCAGTCGCTTTGGCTGAGGTCGCTATTTCCGTTGCGGTTGAGGATGCCCATCATGGTGTTCCAGGCGGAGATGTCTCCATTGGCGTAATCGTTCACCTGGCGGACGTCCCATTTTTCATTGCTGTTGTGATGGGTCTGCATGAAGGGTTCGCGGAGGCGTTCGCACATGTTGTAGAAGCCCTTGAAGGAGCCGTTGATGTAGAGGGAATTGATGATTCCGACGGAGCTCTCCTGGCCCATTTGATCGAAGAGGCGGCGAACGACCTCATCGACGATGAAGGGGTTGGAGATATCGTTTTTTCCGGCACGGATGCGGAGCTGCTCGAATTTGGTGGCGGGGTATTGTTGGCCGAGAAAGGGGTAGTCGAGTGAGGCGGGGCCGTAGTCGTCCCGGAAGTAGAGGTTGAAGGAGGGTTTGTGCTCGGGGGCGGAAGTCCAGGGTGAGGCCGAGGTGTTATTCAGGATGAGGCGTGGGCGGGAGTAGCCGGAGGAGGAGAGGCGGACTCCGGCATCTTCACGGAAGCCGGGGGTGGCGTCGTTGTGGTAGAACTCGAGGCGGAGCGGGCGTTCGTATTGTTGGCCGCGCATGAGGGGGATGTTGTAGGAGGAGGGGCCGTTTTCCTGCCATTGGGAGTTGCTGTAGGTTCCGCCCTCGATGGCCATGATGCCGTGGGGTTTGAAGAAGATTTCACCTTCCTCTCCGCTGAAGATGAGGGCGGGCGCGGCCTTGAGCCGGGAGTCCTGGCCGATGAGGTAGGTGTGGGTTTTTGATTTGGAGGTGATGAGGCCGGGCTTGAAGGCACGGGCACGGATGACGTGGCCGGTGTTGTTGTTGATGGTGGTGAGACTGAGGGGGGCAGTGTAGATGATGCCGTTGGTTTCGGTTGGTTCCGAGCCGTCCTGAGTGTAGCGGATGGTGGCTCCGGGGGTGTTGGAGGTGAGGGTGAGGGTTTGGGTGGAATCGTAGAAGCCGCCGAGGGGGGAGAAGTCCGGGGCATCGACGCGGTCACTGAGGACGGCTCCGGTATTTTCGTGACCTGGAGTGGGGGTGTCGAAGTAGGCCCAGGTTGAAGAGTTGGGGTCCCAGCCGAAGGAGTGGGTGGGGTATTGGGAGGGGAAGCCACCGGGGATGGAGACAGTGTTAAACGAGCTATCGGTGAGGATGATTTCTTCACCGGAGGCGGAGAGATTGAAGCCGGCGTGGATGGTGTTGCCAGGGCTGTTGAGCTCTTCCTGGTCGTCGGCGAGGATGAGGAGGTATCCTCCGGCGGGGATGGTGGTGCCGGTGGGGAAGGTCCATTTATCGGGGGCAGCGGAGTCATCGCTGAGCTTCCAGTCGGTGAGGTCAACAGAGGTGGAGCCGATGTTGTGGAGCTCGATCCAATCGGAGAAGGCGAGTTCTCCTTCGACAGCTGTTGCGCCTCCTCCGGCGGGCTCGGAGGATCCGATGTGGTAGGAGTAGGTGGCGTTTGAGGGAACGAGGGTGGAGGTTCCATCGCCAAGTTCCATGTAGAGGATGAGGTCGGAGGAGCTGAGGCCGGAGTTGTGGAGCTGTCCGGCGAGGATGTTTTCTCCGACGCGGAGGGCTGAGGCATCGATGGTGATGGTGGGGGCGGCGAAGGTTCCTCCGCCATCGGTGGTGGCATTGTGGCCACCCTCGGATCCCGAGTCGAAGGGGTAGGGGGTGCCGGGTGCGCCCATGTTGCCACGGCTGACTTCCTGACCATTGAGGTAGGCGATGTAGCCGTCGTCATAGTCGACTGTGAATTCCAGTTGGGTGATGGCGGCCAGTTGGGAAGCGGTGAGGTTGAACGAGGTCCTCATATAGACAGACCAGTAGTTGTTTCTCATTCCGGAGAGGTTTGTGCCGAGGGCGTATTGGCCGGAGGAGCTTGTTTCGTAGCCGATGGGTCCGGGGCCGGCGGCCCATGAGGAGTCGTCGTATTCCGGAGTTCCCCATGGGGCGGTGAGGCTGGCACCGGCCCCTGCGAGGCTGTAGTCGAACACGCCTCCGGAGGGAGAAATGATGCCGGGGAACCAGGCGCAGGAGTCGCCAGAATTGACGTAGGTGGTGGAGCTGGTGCGGAGGGTGGCTTTGGCTTTGAGGGTGCCGGAGGAGACCTGATCGTTATGGATCTCGATGGCGAGGACGTTGGTTCCGGTTTGAAGGAATTGGTTGGCTACTCCGATGGAGATGGTGGTGCCGGTTCCGTTGGCGGAATTGGAGTTGTAGGAGACCTGGTCATGGTAATGAGGGGATCCGGGGGCGGCGGCGTCCATGCGGGCGATCTCTTTTCCGTTGAGGTAGGCGATGAAGGAATCATCGTAGTCCATGGTGAGCTCGAGGGTCTGTCCGGAAGAGGCTTGGCCGCCGGTGAGAGTGAACTCGTGACGGAGATAGAGGGTGGGGGTGATATTTTGAACGGCACTCTGGACGTTGGTGGCGATATCGCCGTAGCCGAAACCGATGGGGGTGGTGCCGGTGTTCCAGTTTGAGTCATTGAATTCGGCTTCCCACCATTGGATGCCACCGCCAAGACGGGCCACTCCTTGGGCGTCGCGGGTAAAAATACGGTCGTTGGTGTTAGAGTAGAGCTCGCTGATGATGACCTGTCCGAAGACGGGAGGGGTCAAGAAAAGGCAGAGGAGTGTGAGGAGGGGAGATTTCATGGGGGAAAAGACCCTGTAGACCGAGCAGGTCGGCAGGGTGTTAAAGGGGTGGGGGGTCTTAGAGGTAATTAAGAGGCAACGCGATAGAAAATCTGCGGGGCTTCCCAGGGGGACGGGTGGATGATTTGGAGGCTCTTAGGGGAAATCCTCATTTTGTTGGGATCCCACTTGGTTGCCGGAACAGGAAAAAACCATGGACAAGAGGGAGATCGTATTTGTGGTCAATTGATGAGAGTCAACTGGCTTAAATCATCAAAATGACATCAAAGAACATGAGCCTTGATATTTTGGACTTCTTAAGTAAACTGGGCAATCTTTTGATGTTTACGGACATTTGTCATTTCGTTCCGTGTACTCTGAGCTTTAAAAATGGACCTCGGGAGTCCTCTGGTGTACTTTGGTGCCCACAGAGACACTTTACCGACTTCATTTATGGCAATTCAGATTCAGGCACAACGCGGCATCGTCGAGCACAAGCTCGATGCGAAGGGCCGTGTTTCGGTGCCGGTGACCTGGAGGCCTCCCACCGGTCAGTCGGTCTTTCTTCTGCGTGCCACCTCGTATGGTCAACCCGCGTTGCGGGTTCTGAGCGAGGACGCTTTTTCCCAGAAGCTTCAGCAGATCGAAGAGGCCGAAGCGTTGACGCCCCGACAGAAGGACAACGCGACGGGGATGCTTTATGCGAATTCGGTAGAAGCCTCGGTGAACGAACAGGGGAAGCTCCTTGTTCCCAAAGCGTGGGCGGAAGAGCGCGAGCTCACGCTGCCAGGCGCAGTGACACTTGTGGGTCGCGGCAATCATTTCGAAATGCTCAGTCCCGCCAACGCCGAAGCCATGCAGGCCGCGGAAAAGGCGGAGAACGAAGAGCTCAACCAAATGCTCAATCTTTTCTAAACAGAACTATTTTTCACCATGTTGAAAACATGACGAATCCTCTTCCCATCCCGGTGTCGCCCGACTTTTGGTGGCTCAGCAGCTTCAACACTTGGCCCCTGCCTTGCGGAGCGACACCGGAGATGGAAGATTCGCTCATCAACAGAGAGACTCCTGCCGAGAACGGGGAGCAGCAATTTCACCACGATTCCGTTCTTCTTGAGGAAGTGGTCCATTATCTCGCCCCTGCCAAAGGGAAATTCTACATCGACGGGACTTTAGGTGGCGGCGGTCACACGGAAGCGCTCTTGCGCGATGGCGCGACGGTGAAGGGGATTGATCGTGATGCGGAGGCTCGTGCGTTTGCGAGCGAGCGGCTGAAGGAATTCGGAGATCGGTTTGAGGCTGTTGCCGGCCGTTACAGTGAGATGTCCAGAATCGCGGCAGAGCGGGGATGGCCCAAGGCCGATGGCATTTTGTTGGATATTGGAGTGTCGTCCTGGCAGATCGACGCTGCGAAGCGAGGGTTTTCGTTCCGCTTTGACGGCCCGCTCGACATGCGGATGGGTGAGAGTGAGCAAACCGCTGCGGATATTGTGAATTCGTGGAGCGATGAGGAGTTGGCAAAGATATTCCGGGAGCTAGGGGAAGAGAAATCGGCTTGGCGCATTGCGCAGTGGATCGTTTCCGAGCGCGAGGAGTCCCCCTTTGAGACGACCCTTCAACTTGCAGAGGGAATCGAGAAATTGATTGGGCGTCGTGGCCGAATTCACCCTGCGACCAAGGTTTTTCAGGCCCTGAGGATGGTGGTGAATGATGAACTCGGGGAGTTGGAGACATTTTTACAAACTGCCGCGGGGCTGTTGAAGCCGGGTGGCCGATTGGCAATCATCACTTTTCACAGTTTGGAGGACCGGATGGTGAAGCAGAACTTCCGCCAGTGTTCCCAGGAGACAATTGATCGCCGGGAGTGGCCGGCTCCCCGTCCCAATCCTGACTATTGTTATCGCCTGTTAACTCGAAAAGGAGTTGCGCCTGGCGGCAAAGAAGTTGAACGCAATGCCCGCGCCCGAAGCTCACGCCTCCGGGTGGTAGAAAGAATCTGACCTTATGAACCGTCGTCGTCACACCTCCAATCTCAGTGTTCCCGCCTTGATCGTCCTTCTGGTGGCCGGAATCATTTTGTCCATCGGTGGTGTGACTTACGTGATGGTGAAGAACAAGCAGGTTTCACTGCGCGGCCAGATCACCAAAGTGCAGAAGCGGATGGTGGAGCACAACGTGGCGATCACGATGCACAAATCGGACATCGAGCAGGAATTGGGAGTCTTCCAGCTTCGTGAAAAATTAACTCTGAACAAATCCCAACTTCAATCCATTCCGAAGGGAGTGGTGGAGGTATTGAACCCAACCGAGCCTGACCCACCTGCTTCAGATGCGGTGGCCAAGCGCTGACCGAAACCATGGATAAATCACTTCGTAATCGTGCTGTGTTCGTCTGCCTGGTCCTTGTGGCCGGGCTGACTGCGCTATCAGCCCGGCTACTGGTGCTGCAATCCTGGGATCGAAAATTTTCCGAGAAAGGCCAGATTAACCGCTTCAAGATGACGGAGGTCCTGCCGGCTTCGCGCGGGTTGGTAGTGGATCGGCACAAGCAAATTCTCGCGCAGAACCGGCCGGAGGCGACGTTGATTGCGGATGCCAACCATCTTCGATTTGAGGATAATCTGACCTCGGCAGTGACTCACCGCTATGTCACCCAGCTTCCCGGATGGGAGACTTTTTCCTCCGATGAAAAGCAGAAAAAGTTTCGGGCTACGAAGGCGAGGGTTCGCAAGACGCTGACGGCTGAGGAGTTGCGTGCCGAACATCTCGACTATGCTCTGGGAGTTTTAGCCCGTGAGTTGCGCACTACGGAAGACGTCCTTCGGGAACGGATTGAGTCGGGAAAAAAGCGGATCATTGTGATGAAGGAGATTCGCGAGGATCAGGCGCGTCGAATCGAGTCGGAGCTGGAGAAACGGTATATTCAGGGGTTTTCCTTTGATCGTTCCCAGAAGCGTTTTTACCCCATGCCGGGAATGGCTCCCCACATTGTGGGTTTCGTCAATCACAAGGGAATCGGGCAAGCCGGGATTGAGCGGACGATGCAGAAATATCTTCAGGGTCGGCCGGGAGAACGTCAGCTGAAGCGTGATGCCAACGGTCTCGTTCTCCTTACGGAAGCGGCAGCGATCCGTCCTCCCATTTTGGGGAAACATGTTCAACTTGCGCTGGATATCGGTATTCAGGCGATCGCGGAAGAAGAGCTCCAGTTGGCGATTGATCATTCCAGGGCGAAACGGGGCTGTATTATCATCGTGGATCCCCATACCGGTGATGTTTTGGCGATGGCCAATCGGCCTCATTACAATCTGAACACCCGGGAGGATTTCCAAGAGGGGGGGCAGAATTACGCGATGGAAGAGCAGTATGAGGCAGGGTCGGTGATGAAGATTGTGGCGATGTCCACAGCGCTGGACCGCCGGGTGGCAAATCGTAAAAGTGTCGTACATTGCGGATGGGGAAAGATCGAGCGGCCGGGAATCACGGTGCGGGATCACCACAATTACGGGGATTTGACTTTTGATCAGGTGCTGATGAAGTCGAGTAACCCGGGGGCCTTTCTGTTCGCGGAGAAGGTGGGGCGCGCCGCTTTTTACGAGTCGCTTGAGAACTTCGGATTTGGTGAGGAGACCGGGTTTCCGCTTCCCAATGAGGCCTCGGGACGGATTGCGGATCGCTCCAATATGCAGAATTTTGCGACGGCGACCTACGGCTATGGGGTCAGTGTGACCCCCCTGCAGTTGGCGATGGCGTACAGCGTTCTGGCCAATGGAGGAAAGTTGATGAAGCCAAGGCTGATCAAGTCGGTCATTGCCAACAACGGAATCGTGGTTGAGCGACGCAAGCCGGTTCTGGTGCGTCAGGTTGTGAACCAAAACACGGCTCGTGAGATGTGTCTTGCGCTGGAGCAGGTTGTTGCCGATGGCACGGGCCGTCGGGCCGCGATCCCGGGATATCGGGTGGGCGGCAAGACCGGAACGGCATGGAAGTATATTCCCGAGTTGAAGGGGTATGACCAGAATCGCTACACCCTTTCCTTTGCCGGAATGGTGCCCGCCCACGATCCGAAATTTGTCGCGGTGGTGGTGATTGATGATCCGTCCTTTGATGATCCCGAGGCGCAGATTGGCGGAGGCACGGTGGCGGCTCCTGTTTTCAAGCGAGTCGCCGAACGAGTGGTGGATTTGCTTAACATCGATCCTACCGAGCCTATCGAACTGAACCCCAGCGAAGTGGCAACCACCTCCAACTAAATTTTTTAATGAATCTTTCCTACCTGTTAGAAGTATTGCCCGAAGCCTCGCGTCTTCGGATCGAGGATGTTTCTGTGGCCGGGGTGACCGACCACAGTGGGCGTGTGGAGTCGGATTCGGTTTTTGTTGCCGTGAAGGGGTCCCAGGCAGACGGGCATGACTACCTGGATCAAGTGATCTTGAAACGCCCGGCGGCCATCGTGGCCGAGCGCAAGGCTCCGGCCGACTATTCCGGACTCTGGATTCAAGTGGCCAATTCCCGGAAGGCATTGGGACGGCTTGCCGCGCAATTCGCCGATCATCCCGGAGCGGCGATGAAGTGCGTTGCGATCACGGGGACGAACGGCAAGACCTCGGTGACTCATTTCGTGCAGTTTTTGCTTAATGAGTTCATGATCAGGACCGGCATGATCGGGACGGTGAGGGTGCACGACGGGAAGGAGCTTCGTGATGCCACACACACCACGCCGGGAGCGCTTGAAATGCAGGAGATTCTTTCGACGATGCGCGAGAATGGCTGCAAGGCGGTGGTGATGGAAACATCCTCCCACGGATTGGAGCAAGGGCGGACCGAGGGGATTCCGTTCCGAGTGGGAGTGTTCACCAATCTGACGCAGGATCATCTGGATTACCACGGATCGATGGAAACCTACTTCGAGGCCAAGAAGCTCCTTTTTGAGCAAATGGCCGAGGAGGGTAAGGACGGGGTGGCGGTGATCAATATTGATGATGCTTACGGCCAGAAACTGGCTGATGAATTTGCGGGGCGACTGAAGGTAACGACCTACGGATTTAGCTCCAAGGCGGACTTCAGCATAGGTGACGTCTGGCCCAGCTTTAAGGGTCAGGAATTTGCGCTCACGGCCAATGGGCGTCAGTATTTGGTGCGTTTTCCTTATGTGGGACGTTTTAATGCCCAGAATGCGGTGGCGGCGCTGGCGGTGATTTCGGGTCTTGGTTTGCGGGTCCGTGACGCGATCAAATACCTTCCGGAAACTCCGCAGACCCCGGGTCGGATGGAGAACGTGGGCGGGGACCGGTTTGCGGTGATTGTGGACTACGCCCATACACCTGATGCCTTGGCCAAGACTTGTGAGACTCTTCGTGAGTTGAATCCAAGTCGTCTGATCACGGTCTTTGGTTGCGGCGGCGACCGGGACCGGACCAAGCGTCCTTTGATGGGAGAGGCTGCGGCGAAATACAGTGATCGTCTCTTTATTACTTCCGACAATCCACGGAGTGAGGTGGCCTTTGAGATTCTCAATGACATTCTTCCCGGCGTGGGAGGGACACCCCACGAACTGATTGTGGATCGGGGTGAGGCGATTGCGCGGGCAATCGAGATGGCTCTGCCCCGTGACATTATTTTGATCGCAGGCAAGGGGCATGAAAATTATCAGGAGATCAATGGCGAGCGTCGTCACTTTGATGATCGTGAGCATGCCCGCAAAGCGCTGGTGGTTTATTCGAAGAAGAAAGAGGCGGAATACGAGGAACGGCAGCGGCAACGTGATGAAGAGGATCGCAAGAATTCATCCGAAGATGAGATCGAGCCGCGTGAATCGGGGGAGATCAGAATTTACCGGCGGAAGGACAAAGAACAGGAATGAAGCATTACACTCTCCAGACACTCGCTGACGCGATGGGTGGCACGCTGCATGGGCAGGGTGGGGGAGAGCTTGTGGTGACGGGCGGGGTGTCGACCGACACGCGATCGATTGGAGAGGGTGCGCTTTTCTTCGCTCTGCGGGGGGAGAACTTCGATGCGCATGATTTTTTGGATAAGGCGGGAGCGGCGATTGCTCTGGTGGTGGATCGGGCCGAGATGGTTCCGGTAGGGCGTGAGGCAATTGTGGTGAAGGATACCCTTTCCGGACTTCAGCGTCTGGCTTATTGGTATCGGCGTGAATTGGGGATTCGGGTGGTCGCGATCACCGGGTCGAACGGGAAGACGTCGACCAAGGATCTGACCAAGGCGGTTCTGGGGCAAAAATTCCGCGTGAATGCGACCTTGGGTAATTTCAATAATCACATTGGACTTCCGCTGACGGTTCTGGCGACCGAGGAGGAGCACGAGGTGGGTATTTTTGAAATGGGGATGAATCATTCCGGTGAGTTGGCGCCGCTTTGTGAGATTGCCCGTCCGGATATTTCCATCATCACCAATGTGGGGACGGCCCATATTGAGAACATGGGGAGTCGCGAAGCGATTGCGGAAGAAAAAGGAGCGGTGGCCCGTGCTTTGGGTTCGAACGGGACATTGTTGATTCCTGCCGATTGTGAATTTATTGAGCAATATCGCGGACGGACGCAGGGCAAGATCGTGATCGTGGGCAATGGGCGGGGAAGTGTGCGGGCGGAGAATCTTGAGACCGGGATATCCGGGTCGACCTTTGATCTCGTGATTGACGGGGTGGGTCGGGTGAGGGCAGCGATACCGGTAGCCGGAAAGCACATGGTGAGCAACGCGCTTCTGGCAGCGGGAACCGGTCATGTTCTTGGTATGACCCTGGAAGAGATTGCCGCCGGTTTGGCAGCTGCCGAGTTGACCGGCGGTCGACTTCGACAGTTCGATAAAGATGGCGTTCTGGTGATCGATGATACTTACAATGCCAATCCCGAGTCGATCACGGCCGGATTGGAAACCCTGGCAGCACTTCCGTTGAATGGTGGCGTGCGGCATGCGGTGCTCGGGATTATGGCCGAGCAGGGTGATCATGCGGCTGCCGCCTACCGGAAGATAGGCAAGCTGGCGGCTGATCTTGGACTGCATCTTGTGATTGTGGGGCAAGAGGCCTCGACGATGGATGAAGCGGCCCGCGAGGCCGGAGGGTCCTCCAACTTTTTTAAGGAAGCGGCCGAGGCAGCCAGCTTTCTCCAATCAACCGCCGCTCCGGGTGACGCTATCCTTTTCAAAGGATCTCGCGCCGCTGCGATGGAGCGGGTCATGAACATCGCTTTTCCCCAAAATTAAATGCTCCACTGGATTTACACTATATGGAAGGACGCTCAGGCCGCTGGTGCCGAGTGGGCCGATACGTTTTCGTTTCTTCGTTTGCTGGGTTACATCACGCTGCGTGCCGGGTTGGCGGCATCCTTTGCCTTTGGCCTGAGTCTTGTCTTCGGTGGCCGGATTATCCGGAAGTTGATTTCGCTTAAAGTGGGCCAACCGATTCGGACGGCGGAGGAGGTTCATAAGCTTGCCGAGTTGCATGGCGGGAAAGCGGGGACTCCGACGATGGGCGGTATTATGATTCTGGGCACGGTGGTGGTCGCGGTCGCGCTTTGCGCCAACATGGCCAACCCCTTTGTGTTGGTGGTTCTGGCGGTGACTCTTGCTTTGGGAGTTTTGGGATTTCTTGATGACTACAAAAAGATCGTGGAGAAAAGCTCCGATGGGGTGAGCGGGAGGTTGAAGCTTGCCTGGCAGGCGGTTGTGGGTCTGGGCGCCGCGCTGTTTCTTTATTACAATCCCCAGACGAGCGAGTATCTCTTTTTCTCAGGTGGCGAAGCGGGAGCGGTGCAGACGGTGAAGGTGACTTCACTCAGTTTTCCGCTGCTGACCTTTGTGGTTCCGCTTGGCTTGCTGGCTATTCCGTTTTTTGTGGCGTTGTTGGTGGGGACCTCGAACGCGGTGAACCTCACGGACGGGCTCGATGGTTTGGCGATCGGGGTGACGGTCACGGTGGCGATGGCCTACGCGATTGTATGCTATCTTTCCGGGACGCAACCTGCGGCCGAGTATCTTCATATCTACTTCAACAAGAGTCTCGCCGAGCTATCGGTGGTGATGATGGCGTTGGTGGGTGCGGGGCTTGGATTTCTTTGGTTCAACTGTCATCCGGCGAAAGTCTTTATGGGCGACACCGGTTCGCTGGCAATCGGTGGAGCGATCGGGATGACGGCGATTTGCGCAAAGCAGGAGCTGCTTCTGGTGATCATCGGCGGGGTGTTTGTGATGGAGGCGCTTTCAGTGATTCTGCAGGTCGGGTCCTTCAAGCTGCGGGGTAAGCGCATTTTTGCGATGTCGCCGATCCACCACCATTTTGAACTTCGGGGCTGGCATGAAAACCAGGTCATCATTCGTTTTTGGATTCTTTCCATTCTGCTCGGGATGGGTGGGATCGCTCTTTTAAAAGTCATCTAATGCTCGAACTTTACGGTCAGACAGTTGCCATTCTTGGCGCAGGACGCAGCGGGTTGGCCGCGGCGAAGCTTGCGTGCCAGTGTGGTGGCGAGGTCACGGTATTTGATTCCCGGGGTGCGGAGGTGTTTGCCTCGTTTCCGGCGGACATTGCGACCTGTGCGAAGGCGACGCCCGAGACTGCGAGCGGAAAGAACTTTGATCTCGTGGTGGTGAGTCCGGGGATCGAAACCCACGGTGATTTTGTGCAAGCGTTTGCACAGAACAGTGGAGCGTTGTGGGGAGAGATTGAATTGGGCTGGCGTTGCTTCGATGGCGTGACCATCGGGATTACCGGGACCAATGGAAAGACCACGACCACCGAGCTGGTTGACCTTCTGGTGCGTGCCACCGGGAAATCATGTGCTCCCTGCGGGAATTACGGAGTGCCCCTTTGCGAGATTGTCCTGCGAGACGAGGTGCCTGAGGTGGTGGCTCTTGAGTTGAGTTCGTTCCAACTGGAGACCATTGTTGATTTCAAGCCCGATGCGGTAATTTGGCTGAATTTCTCGGCGGATCACATGGATCGTTACGAGTCGTTGATGGAATATTTTGAGGCCAAGCAGCGAATCTTCAAGAATATCGATAACGACACTCCGGTGGTGATTCGACAGGGTGAGACCTTGCTGTCCCTGCCCGGTCTGAAGGGTGAGGTTACGACCTTCGCTTCCGAGGAAGAGGCCGACTGGTCGCTTGACGGAGACAACATTCTCAAAGGTGGGCAGCCCTTTATCGCGATGAGCGGGACAAAGCTTCGCGGGCTTCACAATGCCGAGAATCTGATGGCGGCCTGTGCGGTGATTGACGGGCTCACGGCGGAGGTGGCTGAGAAAGCTTTAAGGGATTATGCGCCTCCGGTTCATCGTTGTGAGTTGGTTCGCATTCTCGATGACGTCGAATGGATCAACGATTCGAAGGCGACGAATCTTCATGCTCTGGAATCGGCTCTGCGGTCCCAGGTGCGTCCCACGGTCCTGCTCGCCGGAGGGAAACAAAAAGGCCTCAATTACGAACCGCTTAAGGAGCTTCTCGAAGCGAAAGTGGTGCAGGCGGTTTTCTATGGAGAGATCGGCCCTGCGTTGGCGGTGACCTTCTTCGACGTCGTTCCTACGGAGACTGTCGATACCCTTGATGAGGCGGTCAAATTTGCGGCGCAAAACGCGACTTCCGGGCAGACCGTGCTGCTCTCTCCGGGCACCTCATCCTTTGATCAATTTTCCGGCTATGAAGAACGTGGAGACGTTTTCAAAGCCTCAGTTCTTGCCCTTCACTAAAGTAACCAATCATCCAACCCAACCCATGATGAAACCCAACCTGACCTTGCAAACAAAACGAACGAAGCCCAAAGGTTCAGCCTTTAGGATTCTCAACGCTGCGACCGGTAACCGGAAGAAGCGCAAACAACGTGCCGCGACTGCGACGGCTGATGATCTTGGCGAAGTGCCGGGAGTCGGAGTGGCCCGAGCTCTCGTGGTGATCCTTCTTTTACATGTCGTCGCCATCGGAGGCATCTGGCTCCACAACAAATGGAGCAATGAAAACAATCTCGAAGCCACCCCGGCCGCGGCGGTTACGGCATCGCCGGAAGTGAAGCCGAATCTTATTCCGGGAGGGAAGCACTACTTTGTTGAGCGGGGAGATAATTATCTCAATATTGCTCGGAAACACGGTGTCGATGTTGAGGCTCTTAAAAAGGCCAACAATGCGGCGGCGCTGAGCCCCGGATTGAAGATCAATGTTCCTCCCCGCAGAGTGGAATCGACGATGCCATCCGAGGCGGTCATTGGTCATCAGACTCCGGCAGTGATTCCGGTGGAATCGACTCCGGCAGTCCGGCCGGTGGAGCGTCCGGTGATCCAGCCGAACGATACAGATGTGATTGGCAATTCAACTCCCGGTGCGATGGTGCAGGTGGAGTCAACGCCTCCGGCGCGGACCTCGGCCCCCGAGAGCCAGCCTTTGTTGATCAAGCCCCGCATTCGCCATGACAAACCGATTCCCAAGGCTATTCCGGTAGCGGAACCGCTTTCGGGCAAGGTTCACACCGTGGTGAAGGGTGACAGTATCTGGAGGCTTTCGAAGAAATACGGGGTGTCCCAGGACAGCCTGTTGAAAGCCAACGGGATCAGCGATCCCTCCAAGATTCGTCTTGGAGCCAAATTGAATATTCCTGCCCAGTAAAATCATGGGAAAAGGTGCTTCCATCTTCCTCTGTCTCGCCGTCGCGGCCCTGATTACGATCGGGCTGGTGATGTTGACGAGTGCGAGTGCGAAGTGGGACGCCGATGACGAGCAGTATTTCTATCTCGCGCGCCAGGTCCGATGGTTGGTTGTGGGCCTGGTTGGGATGGTAGGACTTGCTCTGATGGACTATCGGATTTTACGACGCTTTGCGGTGCCCTTATATTTGGTCACCTGTCTGGCCTTGATTGCTTGTTATCTGCCTGGAATCGGGGATGCGGCGAAAGGAGAAAGTCGTTGGATTGTGCTTCCGGTGTTGGGGAGGTTTCAGCCATCCGAGCCTGCGAAGCTGGTGGTGATGATAGGAATGGCGACCTGGTTTTCGCGTTATCAGGCTGAGACGCGGAGTTTTTGGAAGGGTTTTGTGGCGCCTTGCATGATCCTGGGGGTGCCCTTATTGCTCATTCTTTTTGAGACCGACATGGGAACGGCGGCGGGTCTGGGAGCGGCGGGTCTGATGATCATTTTCATCGCAGGGACGAGGCTTCGATATCTTATTCCATCTGTGACGAGTGCGGTGGCGATGTTGGTCTACATGGTGAGCAAGGATCCGGTGCGGATGGCCCGGATTACGGCATTTATGGCTCCGGAGGAGCATCGTGAAGGAGCGGGTTGGCAGCAGGCGCTCTCGATTGAGGCCTTTGGAAACGGGGGTCCATCCGGGGTTGGATTGGGGAACGGATTGGTGAAGCAGATGAACTTTCCCGAGCACCACACGGATTTTATTTTTCCGGTGATTGGTGAGGAATTGGGTCTGGTATTCACCTTGGGAATTATTCTTTGTTTTGTGGTGATCTTTTTGGTGGGGGTGGGGATTTCCCTGTATGCCTCGGATTTGTTCGGGCGGATTCTTGGCCTTGGAGTGACTGGAATTATTGTGGTGCCGGCGATGATGAACATCGGGGTGACGACCTCGATGCTTCCGAACACGGGCCTGCCGTTGCCCTTTGTGAGTTACGGTGGATCGAACCTGGTGTTCACTCTGGCGATGGTTGGGGTGTTGTTGGGGATTTTGAGGCGATCGGTGATTGTGGATCGGCGGGAGATTCCGGCGGTGAAGGAGAAGCGGGTTGAGTTGCGGCTCTGAGGGGTGATTTGATGTTCCAAGCGCTCATTATGCTGCGGTGGAATCGGATTTGGGGGAGGAGATGAGGGGAGAATTCTTGTGAGTCCCTTCAGGAATGGAATGGGTTTTGGTGACATCCCCTGATGTTGCGATGGCGCCGAAGTGGAGGAAGCGGCAGAGAGTTCGGTGACGGGAGGCTTGCGGGTATGGGGAGGGTGGATTAGATCCCTTGTGTGGCGTTTACGGTTGAAAGAGCTTTTGATTTGGTTGAGTCCGCCCATGAGCGGGGGCGGCTGGCGCATGCCTTTTTGATTACGGGACCGAAAGGGAGCGGTAAGGGGGCTTTGGCGGCACGGATGGCGGATCTTCTGAACGGGGAGGCCGATGCGGGAGGGGATCTTTGGGGGGAGCCGGAGGAGAAGGAGGAGCCGACTCTTGACGGGGTGGAGGGGGAGTTTGTGCGCTTGGTGCGGCCGCGGTCGAAATCGAGGATCATTCGGGTGGATGAGATGAGATCGATCGAGAAGATGATGCATCAGTCGGCGCCGGGGGCGAAGTGGAAGATCGGGGTGATTGTGGATGCGGACCGGATGAACGAGTCGGCTGAGAATGCATTTTTAAAGACGCTGGAGGAGCCACCGCCGCAGAGTTTGCTTTTGTTGCTTTCGGGTGAGCCGGAGCGGTTGTTGCCGACGATTTGGTCGCGCTGTGTGCATTTGTCCCTTTTGAGAGCCGAGGATATGGAGCGTGGTGCGGTGGAGGAGGCGCTGTTGCCGCTGTTGGCATCGGCCACGGGTGAAGGGCTGGGGCGGCTGGAGACGGGGCTGCGGGTGAAGGGGGGGATTGAGGCGATTCTTCTGGAGCGCAAGGTGGCGATTACGAAGGGATACGAGGCGTTGTTCAAAGAGGAGTCGGCGAAATATAAGAAGGCGATTGAGGGTGATTGGCTGGAGAAGAGGGAGAAGGAGTATGAGGCGTATATTTCGGCGGATTATTTGGGTGAGCGGAAGCAGGTGGTGACGACCTTGTTATCCTGGATGGGTGATTTGATCCGGCAGAAGGCGGAGGGGCCGGGGCTGGAGCATCCGGAATATGCGGAAGTGACAAAGGCGGCCGCATCGAATGAAAATCTGGACTCTCTTCTACAACGTGTTACCGCGGTGGAAGAGTTACGGCAGTTGCTCGAAACCAATGTCACGGAGGCTCTCGCGCTTGAGGTCTGCCTGATGAAAGCTTTTGGATAGAATAGAATTATGAAAGGGGACAAATCATTTGTGGATCACATCCGTATCCGTTGCCGCTCGGGCGACGGGGGGAATGGCGCGGTTAGTTTTCGTAAGGAAAAGTTTGTTCCGCGTGGTGGTCCCGATGGTGGTGACGGTGGCGATGGGGGGAACGTGATTATTGTGGTGGATGAGAACACCGACAATCTGCGTTCTTTTCATTACGATCCCAAGTTGATTGCTGACAATGGTGGTCAGGGTCAGAGCTGGAAGCGTCATGGAAAGAATGGCAAGCCGGCGATAGGACGGGTTCCTCCGGGGACGGTCATTTATAAAAGTTCGGCGGAGACGGTGAGTGAGGCGGTGGCGCAGGAGCGCAGTGAGGAGGGGATTGAGCTGACTCCGGTGGCCGATTTGACGGAGCACGGGCAGGAGCTGGTTCTTTGTGAAGGCGGAAAAGGGGGGCGTGGTAATTTTCATTTCCGGTCGGCAACGAATCAGGTGCCGCAGGAGCGGGAGCTGGGGACGGAGGGCGAGGACCATGTTTATTATCTGGAGCTGCGCCGCATTGCGGATGCGGGTTTGGTGGGATTTCCGAATGCGGGGAAGTCGACCTTGTTGGGGAAGCTTTCGGCGAAGAAGCCGAAGGTGGCATCCTATCCGTTTACGACGCTGACTCCCCAGATTGGGGTGGTGCCTTTGACCGGGCATTTGCGTTGCACGCTGGCTGACATTCCGGGAATCATTGAAGGAGCGCATGAAAACCGGGGCCTTGGGCACGAGTTTCTGCGTCACATCACGCGTTGTCGGGTGTTGCTTTTTGTGGTGGATATGGCGGGAAGCGAGGGGCGTGATCCGATTGAGGATGTGCAGACGCTGCGCACCGAGATCAAGATGTACGACGAGGAGCTGTCCAAATTCCCCTGGATGGTGGTGGCGAACAAGATGGATCTTGAGGGAGCGGAAGAGAATCTGGCGGCGTTTCAGAATCGTTTTTCCAAGATCAAGACGGTTTCGATTTCTGCCGAGCAGGAGGAGGGTCTTGATGAGGTGAGGGCCGCACTGGAGGAGATCATGAAGTCCGGAGATGCGTGAGTTGCTCTTCGTCTACGGGGCGTTGCGCAAGGGGGCCTCGAATGATTGGCGGATGAACGATGCCCGTTGGCTGGGTCCGGCAGAGGTGGCGGGGGCTCTGGTGAAGATTGACTGGTATCCCGGGCTGGTGCTGAGTGAGAGGGGCGGGCCGGTGAAGGGGGAGGTTTATGAAGTTTCCACGGATTTGTTGGCCGAGCTGGATGCCTTTGAAGGGATCGGGTTGGCCGATGACCGGAACGGGGAATACCACCGGATTCGCGCGACCGTGCTTCTGGAGGACGGTCCGCGCGAGGTGTGGATTTACGAGTGGCTCAAGGGGGTCGACGGCTATGAAGTGGTCGACAGCGGAGACTGGCTGACGCGTTGACTAGCGGACGTTGAATGTGCGTCCTTTGCCGGTGTCCCAGGCGGTGTAGACGGAGCCGTAGAGGGCACGGAGTTCGCCGCGGCTGAGGAGGCGAAATTCGATGGTCTTGGCGTGGGTGGTGTCAGGGTAGTGCTTTTGGGCCATTTCATCGATGCTGATGCCGGTGCGCTCGCGGGCCCGGTTGCGGAGTTCGGTGCCGCGTCCCTGGATGCGTTTGAGGACGTCGAGCTTGGTGTCCTCGGTGACGGGCTCGATGTAGTAGAAGCGGACGAGGGAGGTGCCGGTGGTGTCGATGGTGACCTCGGAGACGATGACGGTGCCATCGAGGACGTAGGAGTGCTCGCTGATGGCGACGATGTTTCCGAGATTTACGGCGTAGCGGCCACCGGGGAGGTTGGCTTCCCAGCGACGTTTTTTGTTGAGTTCGTCGGTGGTGTTTTCAGGTGCCTCGGCGCCTTCTTCCTTGGGGTCTTCATCCCGTGGCGGGGAGGTTTGGGAGAAGGCGGGGAGCCATGCGAAGGCGAGGAGGGCAGTGAGGAGATGGGCTTTCATTGTTATAGGAACTATCAAGTGATGAATCGCGCGCGTCAAAGATTCATTTCGGTGGCAGGGGAGCAGGAATGGGGGTAGGGTCGTGCATGGATGGATATCGACCGAACGTGGCTGCGTTGATGGTGAATTCGAGAGGAGAAATTTTGGTATGCGAGCGGTTTAAGATTCCGGGATCGTGGCAGTTTCCCCAGGGCGGAGTGGATGAGGGGGAGGATCTTAAAGTGGCGCTGGTTCGTGAGATCGAAGAGGAGATTGGGCTGGGGGTCGAAGCCTATACGGTGGGGCCGTCGAGGGGAGGTTACCGGTATGACTATCCGGAGAGTGTCCGGCGTGCGAAGCCACCGCATAAGATGAATTTTGTGGGGCAGGAGCAGACTTACTTTTTGTGCCGGGTGAAGGAGGATCGGCCTGAGATCGATTTGATGCGGGAGCCGAGAGAATTTTCCCAGGGCAAGTGGATTCATCCGGAGGAGTTTGAGGTGAAGTGGCTACCGGCGTTCAAGAGGCCGGTTTATCGTGCGGTGATGAAGGATTTCTTTGAGGTGGAGATTTGAAGAAAAAAAGCCCGGCACTCGCGCGGAGTGACGGGCTCATTTTAAAGATCGGGGGAGGGTTAGGACAGCTCGGCGAGCTTGGCCTTGATGGCGTCGAAGTCAGGGAGGTCGCCGGGGGAGTCGTTGACTTGGGCGAATTGGACGACGCCGTCCTTATCGATGAGGAAGGCGGAGCGCTTGGGAACGCCGCCCATGATGAGGTTCTTCTCGGGGAGGAACTGGTCGTAAGCGATGCCGTAGGCTTCGGTGGCCTTGTGATCGTAGTCCGAGAGGAGTTTGAGGGTGATGTTTTCCTTTTCGGCCCATGCGGCTTGGGCAAAGGGGTTGTCGCCGGAGATGCCGAGGACCTTGCAGTTGAGGTCGGTGTAGGCACCGAGGCCAGCGGAGATTTCGCAGAACTCGGTGGTGCAGACGCCGGTGTAGGCCATTGGGACGAAGAGGAGGAGAATGTTTTGTTCGCCGAGTTGCTCGGAGAGTTTGACTACTTCGGGGCCGCCTTCGCCGAGGCCGACGAGGGAAAAATCAGGGGCTTTATCGCCAACTTGGATACTCATGGTGGGGTGACTATATGGTGCAATCGATTCCGGTCAAGAGGGGGAGTGGTTTAGGTTTGTGTGAGGGGGCGGGATTTGCGAGCTTGGTGGGAATCGATGTTGTGATGAAGATTTGGATTGTTGTTTTGAGCGTTGGATTGGCGGGAAATCTTCTGCTGAGTTGGTCTCTATTCAGGGTGGATGAGGGAGATGGCGGGCAGGTTCAGGCGGTGGGCGAGAGCAGGGAGGCGGGTGACTTTGATGAGATTCGAGGTTCGTTGGAGGAGTTGCGGGATGCGGTGGCGGCTCTTGAGGTGGCGCCCAAGGGGGGCGGGGAATGGAAGGATGACGGGCTTGAGGGGCGGGTGAGGGCGATTGAGCGATCGCTTGAGAGGCTGGAGTCGGCAGTGGACGGGATGGGAGTGGCTCCGGTATTGGAAGACCGGGAAGCGCTTTTTGCATCGGATGAGGGGAGTCTGAGAGCGGCGGAGTATTATGAGGCGGGGAAGTTTGCGATCGCGGGGGAGGGATTTTTGACCTTTTTGGAGGCTCATCCGGATCATCCGGAGCACCGGAGTATTGCGGAGATGGCGCGGCGGGCGTTTGTGCAGGCGGGGAATTTGGACAAGGCGATCGCGATCCAGGGGGAGTTGATGGAGATTTATCCCGAGAACAAGGCGGGTGATCTGATGACGCTGGCTGATTTGCAGAAGCAGGCGGGGAAGTATCAGGAGGCTGCGGAGTCTGCGCGGGAGTCGGCGGGGCTGGCGAATGACAATTCGAAGTATTGGAATCTCCTTTATGGGGCGTGGTATACGCAGTTGGGAGATGGCCTCGATGCGGGGTTGGCGGCGCATCAGGAACTGCAAAAGCAGGCGATCACAGGAGGATTCAACGATGATAAGTTCAATCAGCGGATTCAGGAGCGGATTGCGGAGATTGAGGCGCAGATGGCGTCACGGTAGGGGTAAGGTGTGGGTTTTTTTAGGGGTGAATTGGTATCAGACGCGCCCAATGGCGCCTGAGCGAGGGTGGAATGGGGGTTGGTTGAGTTGGTGATTGGCAGGGTGAATGGTGGCTGGATCGCCATTTTCAGGGCCTTTTAGGGCAGGATGCGCTAAATATTTAAGGATCATTAATCGTCTGCTCACGATGATGATCAAAATTTTTTGGTCGTTTTTTTAACGGAATGAGTGTGCCCGTTTCAGTGCAGTGATCCGGTGGGTTTCGAGTAGGATCCGTTCGGGAAGAAATTTGTTTAGTGGAGAGTGACGCTGGTATGGGGGCTGTGGCCTATGAGCTTAATTTTAGCGAATAGTTAGGGAAAGTTAAACAACTTAGTTATTTAAGAAACATGAATTAAAAGGACTCCTTAATATTTAAGAATAAGGTCTATATTTTTTAACATTTAATCTTGTTTGGATTCCTACACTTATGCAATTTCCGCCGCGTTCACCCCTTAACGTAAATGGAAAGTAACAAGAAAAGAAAATTAAAGATTAGTAAGTTAGCAGCATTTGTGACCGTTTCGGCCAGTTTTGGTCTTAGCGCGAATGCCCAGACCTACGGAGTGACCGGCTCGAGCGGCCAGGGAACTTTGCAGAACAATTCGATCTATAAGATTGAGAACGGGATCGCGACGCGTATTTCCCCTACGGCGGTCACTCCCAACAGCTTTGCCTACGACACCGATAATGACCGTTACTACTACGGGGATCACTCGGGAACCAATCTCTACCTGTTCGATCCTCTTGTTGGCAGCAACACCTTGATTGGTGACCTTACCGATTACGGCATGCCCACAGGCACAGCGTTGAGCGGTGGCGGTGATTTCTTTGATTCCGCTTATTACTACATTTCGGAGCCTACCGGCGATACGGCCACTCTCAATGCGCTCACCTTTGGAAACGACGGAACGACCATTGCTACGAGAGAGGCGTTGAGCCTGAGCCTTCCTTCCGGTTGGTCGGGAATCGGAGACTTTGGAGACTTTGCGGTCGATTCCGCTACCGGGCTCCTTTACGGGAGCTCGACTCCCAACTTCACGGCAGGAGGAAATACCACTCCCTATCTCTGGCAGGTGGATTTGAATGCGACGGTGAAGACGGTCACAAATCTTGGAGCGACGCCGTCGGTTTACCAGATTGCGATTGATGCGACGACCGGCAAACTGCATGCGAATGAGTGGCAGAGTGGTGGCGCATTTTACGAATTGGACAAGAGTGATGGATCGATTCTGACTACCCAGAGCGTCGGCGGTGACTTCTTCGACCTGGCTTCCGGTGGAGCGAATGCGGCTCCCGAGCCGTCATCGGCAATGCTCGCTGCTCTTGGTGCGCTTGGTCTGATGGTGCGTCGCAAGCGCTAGATTAGCGGTCCTCTTACGATCTTGAGCCTGCCACGGGAAACCGTGGCGGGTTTTTTGTGCCAAGGGTTGGTGGCGGAGTCGGTTTGACTCACGGGAGAGGGGCGTTGAGCGGTAGGGAATTTAGGGAGGGTTTGCGGAATTCATTGGATGTTTTGAAATTCCGTCAGATCATTCGGGTGGCCGGGAATTTCAGCGGTCTATTCCGAAGGATTACACGATGTGGTTTATATTTATTGGGGCGGTTTTGCTTTTTATCGGTGCTGAGGCGCTGGTGCGGTCGAGCGTGAGCCTGGCGGGGCGGGTGGGGATGTCTCCGTTGATCGCGGGGCTGACGGTGGTGGCGTTTGGGACGAGTGCGCCGGAGTTGGGGGTGAGTGTGTCATCGGCGCTGAGCGGGAGCTCGGGAATTGCGCTGGGGAATGTGGTGGGGTCGAACATTTTCAATATTGCGGTGATTCTGGGGTTGGCGGCGATGATTAAGCCGGTGGCGATCGAGTTGCCGCTGATCAAGCGGGATATTCCGGTGATGGTGGGATGTGCGGGTGTTGCTTGTGTTTTTTTGATGTTGGGAGGGATTTCGGCTGCGGGGGGGATTTTGTTGTTATTGGGTTTGGTGGTTTATCTGTGGTTTACGATCCGGGATGCGAAGCGGGAAGGAGAGGATGGGGGGGAGGAGATCGGGGCGCAGCAGGTGTTTGCGAAGCCCTGGGGGTTCGATGTGGTGGTTCTGTTGGTTGGTCTGGGGATGCTGGTGGCGGGGTCGCAGTTTTTTGTGACTGGCGCGGTGCAGCTGGCGAAGACCTTGGGCGTGTCCGATGCGGTGGTGGGGCTGACGATTGTGGCCGCGGGGACGAGTCTGCCGGAGCTGGCGACGAGTGTGGTGGCGGCGGTGCGAGGTCAGTCCCCGATCGCGATCGGGAATGTGGTGGGCTCGAATATTTTCAACATCCTCTGTATTCTGGGAGTGACGGCGACGGTGGCCCCGATTGATGCCGCGGGATTTGGGATGCGGGACGGGTGGGTGATGTTGGGCTTCAGTGCGCTGCTGGTTCCCTTTGCGATGACGGGCCGGCGAATCAGTCGGTTTGAAGGGACGATCCTGTTGCTGGGGTATGGGGCCTACCTGGTCTTGCTCTGGCCGAGGTAGGGTGAGGGCTGGTTAATCCGGAAGGTGGGAGCGGAGGGCGTTGATTTGCTCGATGGAGTGAGCGGCGCTGAGGGTGATGCGGAGGCGGGCGGTGCCGCGGGGGACGGTGGGGTAGCGGATGGCGGGGACGAGGAAGCCGGCGTCGAGGAGGGTTTTTGAGGCGTCGAGGGCGGCTTGGTTTTCTCCGATGATGAGGGGGATGATGGGGGAGGGAGAATTAAAATTTGAGATGTTGGAGTGGAGCTTTTTTCTGATGGCCTGGCCTTCGGGGGTGGAGAGGAGATGGAGGGCGGCGAGGGAGGCGGCGGCCTGGGAGGGGGGCGGGGCGGTGGAGTAGATGAAGGAGCGGGCTTTGTTGATGAGGAGGTCGATCCAGTCTTGGGAGGCGGCGAGGTAGCCACCGGCGGATCCGAGGGCTTTGCCGAGAGTGCCCATTTGGAAATCTACGCGGTCCTGGAGGCCGAGTTGTTCGGCGAGGCCCTGGCCGGTAGGTCCGAGGACGCCGATGGCGTGGGCTTCATCGAGGAGGAGGAGGGCGTTGTGGCGTTCTTTGAGCTCGATGATTTCGGCGAGGGGGGCGAGGTCGCCATCCATGGAGAAGACGGACTCGGTGATGATCAAGGTACGATTTTTTCCCGAGGTGAGGAGTTTTTCGAGTTTGTTGAGGTCGTTGTGGGGGAAGACGCGGAGGGTGGCGCCGGAGAGGCGGGCGGCATCGATGAGGGAGGCGTGGGAGAGCTTGTCGAGGATGACGGTGTCGCCTTTTCCGACGAGGGCGGGGATGGTGCCGAGGGCGGTGGCGTAGCCGTTGGCGAAGGTGAGGGCGGCCTGGGATTTTTTGAGTCGGGCGATGGTTTCCTCGAGTTGGTGGTAGATATCGAGGGAGCCGCAGACGAGGCGGGAGGCGGTGGAGCCGGTGCCGTATTTTTCGAGGGCGGCGGTGGCGGCGCTGACGAGGGCGGGGTGGCGTGAGAGGCCGAGGTAGTCGTTGGAGGAGAAGTTGATGAGCTCGCGCCCGTCGAGGGTGACGAGGGGCGGGGCGGGCGAGGAGGTTTTCCGCAGGGAGCGGAGGAGTCCGGCGTCGCGGAGTTGGGCGAGCTCGTCGTTCATCTACTCGAGGCTCCAGCGGAGGAGTTTTTCGGAGTCGTCCCAGACGTTGGCGGAGTTGGAGCCGAGGACGACGGCGATGACGGCGCGGCCATTGAGGCGGCCGGAGGAGACGAGGCAGCGGCCAGCGGCGTTGGTGGTGCCGGTTTTCATGCCATCGCAGTAGGAGAGGCGGGAGAGGATTTTGTTGGTGTTGGAGAGGGTGCGGGTGCGGCCATCAGGGTAGGTGAAGACGTAGCTCCTGATGCGCATGGACTCGCGGATGGCGGAGTATTTTTGGACTTCGCGGGCGAGGATGGCCATGTCGCGGGCGGTGGAGAACTGGTTGGGCTCGGTGAGTCCGTGTGGGTTGACGAAGTGGGTTTGGCTCATGCCGATGCTGCGGGCGGTGCGGTTCATGAGGTCGGCGAACTGTTCTTTGGAGCCGGCGACATCGCGTCCGAGGGCCATGGCGACGTCATTTCCGCTTTTAACGATGAGGGCTTTGAGAAGTTCGCCGCGGGTGTAGCGTTCGCCGGGCTTGAGGTAGAGCTTGGTGGGTTCGACGAGGGTGTCGGAGTGCTCGATGACGACTTCGTCTGTGAGGGGGCCGGCGCGGACGACGCAGAGGGCGGTGAGGAGTTTTTGGGTGCTGGCGACGGCGCGCTCGGTGCGGGCATTTTTTTCGAAGAGGATGCGGCCGGTGACGGCATCGACGACGATGGCGCTGGCGGCGTAGACCGAGGGGGCGGCGGGGTCCGGAAGGGCGGGGCGGACGATGCTGGGTTGAACGCGGACGGGTGTGGCGATCACGGGAGCCGGCGGTGCAGCCGAGCTGCAGGCGGCGTGGAAGAGGATGAGGGAGAAGGCGGCAAAAATTCGCGCGACGGGCATGGCGGGACTGTGCCTTTGAATGGGAAGTTCATCAAGAGCTCTCAAAGTTTTCTCTCGACGCAAAGTGGCTTTATGAATAGTGTTCAGGAAATCACTGTTCAAGAATTATGGCCAAAGGACTTACGACACGACAGCAGGAGCTTCTCGATTTTCTAAAATCCCATCATCATGAGAATGGGGTGATGCCCTCGACCCGTGAGATTCAGGCTCACTTTGGGTTTGCGAGTCAGACGGCGGCGATGAGTCACTTGAGGGCGTTGGAAAAGAAGGGGGTGATTCTCCGATTGGCGGGGAAGGCGCGGGCGGTGGTGTTTCCGGAGGAGTTGGAGCGCGAGGAAATTGTCGATATCCCGGTTTACGGAAGCATCGCAGCGGGAATGGCGGAGTCGGTGGAGGAGGAGAAAGAGGGTTGTATCTCGATTGATATCGCCTCGCTGGGGATTCCCCGCAATGCGCGGACGTTTGCGCTGAAGGTGCGTGGTGAGTCGATGATTGATGCGCACATTTGTGATCGCGATACGGTGATTCTGGAATTTCGCGAGCCTCGTAATGGAGATGTGGTGGCGGCGTTGATCGATGGGGAGACGACGTTGAAGAGGTTTGTGATGGAGAATGGTCGGCCGTTTCTCCATGCGGAGAACGAGCAGTTTCCCGATATTATCCCGGCCCGCGAGTTGGTGGTGCAGGGAGTGATGGTGGGGCTGTTGCGGAATGGTGGTTTTTAGGACAGAGGGTATTCTTTGTTAGATCGCGCAGGATGCCTTGGGAGAAGTGGTTTTGTTCCAGGGCATTTTGGCGAGGAGGAGGGCGAGGCCGCACCAGCCGGTGGAACCTGCCATGGTGAGGCCGGCTCCGAAGAAGGCGGATCCCCAGGCGAAAGCGGGGTGAATGAAGAGGGCGAGGAGTGAGAAGGTGAGGACACCGAGGCCGATGATGAGTTGGACCTGACGCATGAGGGGGAGGATTTTTCGCGAGGTCCGTTGAAGGGGGAGGCCTTCCTGTTCCCAGGCGTTGATGCCTCCTTCAAGGATGCAGAGTTTGGTGAAGCCTTTTTCGGTAAGGATGCGGTGGGCTCGTTCGGCTCTTTTGCCGGATTGGCAGATGAGGAGGTAGGACTTCCCGGGGTCGAGTTGGGTGCAGCGATTTTCCAGTTCGTCGACGGGGAGGTGGGGCGTTCCGGAGATGTGTTTTTCCTCGACCTCGATAGCGGTGCGAAGGTCAAGGGCGGTGGCGGCGGGGTCGTTGAGGTGGCCCTGGCTGTCTTTTGGGGAGAGGGTTTTCATGGGTTTATTGGGATTTGTTTTTCGATTGTTTCTTATCGAGAGAGGTGGTGTCGGGGTGTTCACGTTCTACCGAGGCTGCGCCCTCTTTGACGAAGGAGGAGACGATGCGGGCGTGGTTTTGGGCGACCTTGATGGCGCGGGGGTTTTTACCGACGACGATGATCTTTATTCCATTTTTGAGGGGAGTGATGGTGGCGTCGAGGTGATCGTAGTGTTCCACCATCTCGGCGTAGGCGGGGTCCCAGCGACGAACCATGGCACCGGAGTCGAGGCGTTTCTCCATGTAGGCGACGTGGGTTTTGAGTTTTGCGACGAGCTCTTTGTTGTCGCTGGTGGTTTCGGCCCGATATCCGGTGGGCGTAATGGTTACCTTGCGGTTGAGCTCCTTGTGGTGTTCAGCCATGAAGTGGATGATGTCACGCTGTTCCTGAGGGAGGGGGCCGCGGAAGGATTGGGCGTTGGAGTTAATGCAAAGTAGAAGAAAAAGCAGGGGGAGAAGTTTCATGGGAATTCGGGGTTGTGAATATACGGATATTCGCATATAAAGATTTGTCGAATGAAAAAAGCGAAGAAAAAAGAGGGGAAGCTGACAGCGGAGGGGCTGGAGCGAGTGGCGGGCCTGTTCCGGGTGTTGGGGGAGGCGGGGCGTTTGACCTTACTTCAGGAATTGAAGGTGGGGGAGAGGAGCGTGAACGAATTGGTGGAATGCTCGGGGATGAGTCAGGCGGCGGTATCGAGGCAGCTCAAGTCACTTCATGAGGCCGGAGTGTTGAGTCGGCGCAAGGAGGGGACGAAGGTTTATTATGCGGTGGCGGACGTGATGATTTATGAGCTTTGCGAATTGGTGTGCGGCAAGTTGATGAAGGATCAGAAGACGCGGCAGGAGATTGAATATATGATTTGAGGAAGCCCGGGATCATGGCCGCAGGGCGTCGAGGAAGGCGCGTTCCCATTCTTCGAGAGAGCGTTTGGAGGAGTAGCCAAGGGAGACGCACACCGGGTTTGGCGCGGGTTTGAGGGGAAGGATTTTGATGGAGGGGCCGATGTTTGCACCTTCGGCGACGAAGGCCATGCCAAGACCGGCTTCGATGCCGAGGCGGAGGCTGGAGATGCCATCGAACTCACCGGCGATTTTGGCATTCACTTGATTGGTGCGGAAGTAGCCGGTGACGTTCTTCCAGTAGCCGGGGTAGTCGTGGCGGGAGAGGAGAAGGAGGCGCTGGCCGTCGAGATCGGCAGGTTTGATGAAGCGTTTTTTGGCGAAAGGGTGCTTGGTGGAGATAGCGATGCGGACGTCCTTTTTGCGGAGCGGTTCCCAGCGGATGGCGGGGTCATCGGTGGCGACCTCGATGATGAGGTCGAGTTCTCCATTGGCCAGTTTAACGGCCATTTCGTGAGTGGAGCAGTCGAACCAGCTGACGCGGACGCGGGGGAAGCGTTCGGCGAAGCAGGACATGGCGACTTCGATGAGGCCGGAGGCGAGGGAGGGAGCGAAGCCGATGCGCATCTCGGCGCCATCGATCTGGCTTCGCATGCGTTGGACTCCGAGCTTGGCGGCGCGTTGGATTTGGAGGCCTTCCTTTTGGACGGTCCTACCGGCGCGGGTGAGGGTGATGGATCTGTTTCCCCGCTCGAAGAGGGTCCATCCGAGGTCATCTTCGAGGGCTTTGATTTGTCGACTCAGGGCGGGTTGGGTCATGTTGAGCTGACGAGCGGCCTCCGAGATGTTGAGGAGGGAGGCGACCTTGAGGAAGTAGTCCAATTGCCGAAAGTTGATGTCCATGCCTGAAAAGCATGGTTAGGCCAAAAAGACAGCATTAGCCAGCATGGAAACGAGGAGGTATAAAAAGGCATGACAACGACAGTCCAACCGAAGATTCAAGTCCGACGTGCTGGTGAGCGCTTTCACTCCGACCATGGATGGCTCAAGGCGTGGCACACCTTTTCCTTTGCCGATCACTATGATCCCGGGTTTACGGGATTCAGTTCCCTGCGGGTGATCAATGACGACACCATTTCCGCCCGGCAGGGATTTGGGGAGCATCCGCATCGGGACATGGAGATTATCACCTACGTGATTGAGGGTGAACTTGAGCACCAGGATTCGATGGGTAATGGGAGGGTGATCAAGGCGGGGGAGTTTCAATATATGTCGGCGGGGAGCGGGGTGCGGCATGCGGAGTTCAATCCGTCGGCGACCGATCCGGTTCATCTTTTGCAGATTTGGATTCAGCCGAATGAGCGCGGAGCGGAGCCGCGGTATGAGGAGCGGGCGGTGGGGCAACTGGAGGCAGGAGGGCCGCTGACGCTGGTGGCATCGGTTGATGGCCGTGAGGGATCGTTTGCGATTCGGCAGGAGGCAGAGATGCGCTTTGGGAGATTGGTGGCGGGGCAGAAGGTGGCTCTGAAGTCGGAGATGCCGCGTCATTGGCTGCATGTGATTTCCGGATCGGTGGCGGTGGGGGGAGAGGTGCTTGGTGAGGGGGATGGGGCGGCGATTACCGGTTCCTTGCAAGAGTTGGCAGCGGGTGCAGACTCGGACTTCATCCTCTTTTCACTTTCCTAAACGATTACGACCATGAAATTACTGATTATTGCAGCCACGAGTCACCTGGAGTCGATCAATCTGGCTTTGGCGAGCCATGCGGGGCGTCTGGTGCCGGGAGCGGAGCTGAACATTTTGGATCTCAATGATTATGAGATGCCGATCTACTCGGAGGATCGCGAGGAGGCCACGGGGATTCCGGAAGCGGCAGGAAGGTTTATTGATGCGATTCAGGAGTCGGACGGGGTGATTCTCTCGCTGGCGGAGCACAACGGGAGTTACTCGGCGGCCTTTAAGAATATTTACGACTGGGCGTCGCGGAAGGAGCAGAAGGTGTGGGGCGGGAAGCCGATGTTGCTGATGGCGACCTCGCCCGGTGGTCGGGGAGGAGCGACGGTGTTGGCAGCGGGAGAGGCGACCTTTCCCAGGATGGGGGCGGAGTTGGTGGCGACGTTTTCGCTGCCATCCTTTTACGATTCCTTTTCGGAGGAGGGGATCAGCGATGCTGAGTCACGGGAGAAATTTTTGGCTGCTTTGGGAGCCTTCACGAATCATCTTAACAACAAGAATCTATGAAAAACGCTACATTGATCGCACGGATACTCCTCGGAGCCGCCTTCCTGACCTTCGGGTTGAACTACTATCTTGGTTTCCTTTCGATGCCTCCGCAAGAGGGGCTGGCAGGGCAGTTCATGGGGGCAATTTATCAGTCGGGATATCTGGGGGTGGTGAAGAATATTGAGATTGCGGGCGGGCTGCTGTTGTTGACGGGGCGGTATGCGCCGTTGGGGCTGACCTTGTTGGGTCCGGTGGTGATTAACATCGCGCTCTTTGATGTTTTTTTGGCGAAGGCCTTTAATCCGGTTGGGGCGTTGGTGGGGGTGTTGTCGCTCTTTTTGCTGATCGCCTGGCGCGGAAATTTCAAGGGGCTGGTTGCGGCACCGCGGGGCTAGGTTCCCGTGAAAAGTCACCTGCCCAATGGAACCCCGTCCGGATAGGAGGGGGAGCCAGGGTTTCGCACCGAGGCGAAAAATGGGCCTGGGGCGGGTGAATGAAAAGCGAGGGAAGTCGCGGCGCGCCGCCTCCGAACCTTCGTTGGTGCCTAGGCGAGGATGCCGCGGGCTTTGAGGTTGTTGAGGCGGTGGGCGGTTTCGATGAGGCCGTCGACCATGACCTGGGTGTAGTCGCGGCCGTCGGTGGTGTCGACGCCGTGTCCGGGTTCGAGGTCGCGGAGGCCCTGGAGGGCGGGGTCATCGTGGCGGAAGAGTTCGACGTAGGCGCTGGGGAGTTGTCCGGTGCGGGCGCAGGCGGCGAGGAGGGCGGGGACCCAGCCGAGGTCCGAGGTGAGGCAGCCGCGGGTGGTGGGGACGGAGCAGTGGTAGGGGCCGATGTGGTTATTGGCGGCGAGCTGCTGGATGAGGGTTTCGTTTTCCTGCATGGTGAGGCCGGAGTCGCCACAGTGTGCGGCATCGACGAGGACGCGGAAGAAGGAGTGGCCGAGTTCCTCGCGGAGGCCATCGATGATGGGCATGAGTTTGGCGAGGGAGGTGAAGTTCTGGAATTCGCCGGGGCGGAGGAATTCGATGTTCCAGTTTTGGACGCAGGAGTCGGCGAGGCCGCTCTCGCGGTAGGCGCGGGCGTGGAGTTTGATGTTTTGGGCAACGCGGGCGTCGAACTCGGCCTGGTCTTTGGGCGGGTCTCCGACCATCCATGCTTCGATGGAGGTGGAGTTGATTTGGGTGATGCCGTTGCGGATGGCGCAGCCGATGTTGACCTGGAGTTGGGCGAGGGAGGCGTCTTCATCGGCAGGGTCCATGGGGTTGACGCCGCCGACCATCATGACGAGTTGGGGGTCGAGGCCGAGGGCTTTGACGCCGGTGATGAGCTCGTCCATGTCGGCGGGTTTGGTGGTGCCGAAGGAGGAGATTTGGATTTCGTCGACGATGACGGGGGCGAGGTTGACGATGTCGCGTGCGCCGGCGAGGACGACGAGTTCGCCATCGGCATTGCGCGGGAGGTTGCCGTTGTCATCGGGGACGAGGGCGTCGAGGAAGCCGAGGTGGGTGCCGAGGATGCCGAGTTTGACGCCGGAGTTGTTTGAGATGGTCATGTTGGGAGGGAGAGTTTCAGATGATGGGGATGGGGTGAAGGCAAAGTTTTGGGGTTTGCGGGGATTGTTTGCGGGCTGGCGAGGGTTGAGCCGGGAGCTTGATGGAAAGCTTGGTTGGGGGGGAGGTGTCCGCAGATTAAGAGGATTTGTGCAGATGGTTGGGGGTGGGATTAGTTGAGGAGGGTGGTGAGGTGGAGGATGAAGGGTTGGTGTTTGGAGGGGGAGTCGTTGTGCCATTTCAGGAGGAAGGCGGAGAGGGTTTGGCCGGGGGGGGCGGGGTTTTTGTTGAGGGTGGTGAGGGCGAGCCAGTGGTTGGGGTCGATTTGGAAATGGGGGAGGAGGATGTTGGCGATGGCACCATTTTTTGCGCGGAGGGTGGGGTCTTTGCGGAGGGCGGGGAGGTTTTGTTGGAGGTAGGCGGGGAGGGTTTCGGGGGTGATTTTTTCGCGGGTGGCGATGATGTTTTGGGCGTAGGTGTGGAGCTGATGGCGGTAGGATTTCCAGTGGGGGTGATCGCGCCATTTGAGGGAGAGTTGGCGGAGGGCGAAGAGGGAGGCGGTTTCGCAGAGGGTTTCCTCGAGCCATTTGTTATCGGTGGCGTCATTTCGAAATCCGGCGCGGACGTGGGTGAGCTCGTGGGCGAATTGGTAGATGTACTGGCACCAGTAGCGCTGGCGGACGTTGAGGTGGATGATGAACTCGCCGCGGGGGGAGCGATCGAAGAGGGTGAGGGGGCCTTTGGGGGAGTTGGTGATGAAGAGGGGCGGGAGGTCGGCCTTGGGGAAGACGGAGATGGTGGCGTCGATGATGGCGCGGACTTCGGTCGCGGGGACGTCGAAGCTTTGGGCATCGATGCGGATTTGGCCCGGGGCGGGGAGGGCGAGGAGGAGAATGAGGAAGAGGAGCCTCATTTTCTGCGGTTGGGGAGGCGTTTTCCTCCGACGCGGGCTTTGATGAGCTCCGGGCAGGAGCCGCCGTTGCGGAGGCGCTCGCAGGCGGCCTCGATGCGAAGGGATTGGCGGACGGGGCGGTAGCCGAGTCGGCGGGTGACGCAGTCGTTGAGGAGATCGAGGTGTGAGTCTTCGAACTCGACGACTTTTCCGCAGTCGACACAAACGAGGTGGTTGTGGTTGGGGTGGTCGACGAAGTTGGGGTCGTAGGTTTTTTGGCCGTCGCCGAGGTCGATCTCGTGGATGAGGTTGGCTTCCTCGAGGAGGGCGAGGGTGCGGTAGACGGTGGCGCGGGAGGGTCGAGAGCCGGCGGAGCGGAGACGGTCGAAGAGTTCTTCGGGGGTGAAGTGCTCATCGGAGGCGAAGATGACGTCGACGATGCCATCGCGCTGGCCGGTCTGGCGGAGACCTTTTTTGCGGATGAATTCGTTGAGGCGTTCGCGGATGTCGTTTTCCATGCTCTTGGGGGATGGTAGTGATTTTTTAGGGGAATGGGAAGGGAATGAAATTTGAGATTTGAGAGATGAGATTTGAAGATTGAGAGGCTTGGTTGGGGGGAGGGAATGGATGATTTGAGGATTGGACGAATGGATGATTGGCTTGGGTTGGGGGGGCTTGGGTTGCGGGGGCTTGGTTGCGGGGGCTTGGTTGCGGGGGCTTGGTTGCGGGGGCTTGGTTGCGGGGGCTTGGTTGCGGGGTGATTGGTTTTGGGATTGATTGTGGGTTGGGGAAGTTGGAGGGTGGGGGGGTGAGAATTTTGTTGGGTCTTGTTTGCTTGTTGGTGGTGTCTTGTGCGAACGAGGAGATGTTGCGGGTGAGGCAGTTTCCGTTGCGGGAGACGGAGGTGGACCGGAATTATTTCAGGTCGTCGCGGGAGAATCAGTTTATTCGGGGCGAGATTAACAACCGGGTATACGGGGCGGTGACGAAGGAGGAGCGGGAGGCGCGGAAGGGTGATTATTATACGGTGTCGTGGGACTTGTTAGGTGGGCGTGAGAAGGTGGGGGTGATTTTTGAGTATCGGCAGACGAAGACGGGTGCGGATGTGAAGCGGATGAAGCGGGAGTTTCCGGCGTCGGTGGAGGGGAAGACGGAGTTTCAGGTGATTGGGGAGGCGTTTCAGAAGGGGGGGCGGGTGTTGGCGTGGCGGATGACTTTATTGGAGGGCGGGAAGACGGTGGCGGTGAAGAAATCGTATCTGTGGGATTAATTTCGGTGAGTGCGGGGGATGATTTGTGGGTGGCGTCTTATGAGCTGGAGTCGGCGGGTGCCTTGAACGCGGTGTCGGAGCGGCGGAAGTTTCGCGGTTTTTTGATTCGGTCCGGGAGTGGTTACGGGTGTGTGCATCCGTGGCCGGAGTTGGGTGATGCGACGGTGGAGGAGTGTTTGGAGGATCGGGGGAATCGTTTGGTGCGGCGGGCGCTGCGGTGTGCGGCGGCGGATGGTGCGGCGCGGGAGCGCGGGGTTTCGCTTTTTGATGAAGTGAGGGTGCCGGTGAGTCATGCGACGCTTCCGGTGGCGAACCGGGAGGCGGTGATGGGGGCGCTGGAGGCGGGATTTGAGGTGGTGAAGGTGAAGGCGGGTGGGGAGTTGGATGGACTTGTTGAGTTGATGAGGGAGTTTGGGGAGGTGCGGTGGCGGTTGGATTTTAATGGAGCGGGTGAGGTGGGGGAGTTGAGGAAGCTGAAGGCGGTGGCGGAGCGGATTGATTTTGTGGAGGATCCGGTGGTCTATGATGTGGCGGGGTGGCGGGCGTTGGGTGAGGAGTTGGGGGTGACGCTGGCGAATGACCGGGAGGCGGAGCGGGATGAGGGGTCGCGGGTGGTGGTGGTGAAGCCGGCGGTGAGTGAGGTGGATGATTTTTCGGAGCATGGAGGCCGGGTGGTGGTGACGAGTTATATGGATCATCCGGTGGGGCAGGCGTGGGCGGCGTATGAGGCGGGGCGGTGCGGGATTGGGGAGGTTTGTGGTTTGCAGACGCACGGGTTGTTTGCGGCGACGGCGTTTACGGAGTGCCTGGGTCCGGTGGGCCCGGAGTTTGGCGGGGCGTCGGGAACGGGGCTGGGATTTGACGGGTTGTTAGAGGGGTTGGATTGGCGACGATGGTGAAACAAACGGCTTGCGCGATTTGCGAAGGGGCTCGACCATTTTGGTATGAGAGAATGTGAGTGGAAGGGGGCCGGGGATGGTGCTCCTTTGCTGATGGACCGGGATGGGGGATTGCAGGATTGGGCGGCGGGTCAGGAGGAGTTGCGGGGGACGGTGATTTTCCGGACGTCGGGAAGTTCGGGGGTGGAGAAGTGGGTGGCGATTGCGAGAGAGGCGCTGGAGTGGTCGGCTGATCGGGTGATTGGGCATTTGGGGTTGGGGGGTGATGATGTTTTTGGGTTGGCGCTGCCGGTGTGTCATGTGGGTGGGTTTGGGGTGGTGGTGCGTGCGGAGCGGAGTGGTGGGAGGTTGGTGGAGTTGGAGGGGAAGTGGTCGGTTGAGGGTTTTGTGAGGCTATGTGAGGAAGAGGGGGTGACGGTGAGTTCGCTGGTTCCGGCGCAGGTGAAGGATTTGGTGGCGGCGGGGGTGCGGGGGCCGGAGGGGCTGCGGGTGGTGGTGGTGGGAGGCGGGAGTTTTGAAGATGAATTGGCAGCGGAGGCGCGGGAGTTGGGGTGGCCGGTGGTGGCGAGTTACGGGATGACCGAGACGGGATCGCAGATTGCGACGGGGGAGGGATTGCCTTTGATTGAGGGGTGGGAAGTGCGGGTGAGGGAGGGGCTTTTGGAAGTGCGGGGCGGGGGGCTTTTGAGCGGGGTGATCACGCGGGTGGGAGAGGGGTTTGAGTTTGTGGATCCGAAGGTGGAGGGGTGGTTTCGGACGTCGGATCGGGTGGAAGTTGATGGAGGAAAGTTGAGGGTCTTGGGGCGGGCGGACCGGCGGGTGAAGGTGTTGGGCGAGTTGGTGGATTTGGAGGCGCTGGAGGAATTCTGGAGTGAGGTGACGGGAGGTGAGGTGGCCCTTGTCACGGAGCCTGATGAGCGCCGGGGCTTGAGATTGCATCTTTTCTTTGAGGGTGGGGGCGAGGGGATCGGTGGGAAGAACGAGGGGCTTCCGGGTCCGGAGAGGCTGGAGGGATGGACGAATCTTAAGAGATTGCCGGTCAGTTCGCTGGGTAAAATTGACCGGGCAGAGATGATAAAAATTCATCGTGAAATGCATTGCCTTCGAGATGAGGTGCGTTTTACTTAAGTAATCTTAAATTTTGAGAAAATCCCGAAGTGAGGCAGGTGGGGGTGAAGACCCCCGGAGCCTTGAAACCCCCAACAACATGATTGAGTCCCCGAAAAAGACCAAGACGTCGGCGAAGACCTCTTCCGAAGAGGTTCGCCTTTCTCCACAACAACTAGCCGAGTTTGGCTTCAAATCCCCGGGAGTTCAGGGGAAGCATTACGTGCTTGATACGAATGTGCTGTTGCACGATCCGGGGTGCTTGAACCGGTTCCAGGACAACCATCTGTGCATCCCGACGGATGTTCTTTCCGAGATGGACCGGTTTAAGAACGAGCAGACCGAGCGGGGGGCGAATGCGCGGAAGGTGCACCGTGAATTGAGTGCGCTCTTTGAGCCGGGCGGGAAGGTGACCGAGGGGGTTCCGACGGATGGAGGGGGGACGATCCGGCTGGTGATTTATGATCCTTCGATGTGTGAGAAGAGCTCGGCGGAGTTGCAAAAGTTCCATCGGATTTTCCCGGATCGGGAGCGGGTGGATCACCGGATTTTGGCGTGCACCCTTTTGCTGCAAGAGCACGTGGAGCCGCCGGTGGTTCTGGTGACGAAGGATTTGAATATGCAGTTGAAGGCGCGTGCGGTGGGTATTGCCTGTCAGGATTATCTGAACGATAAGGTGGATCCGCAGGAAGTGGCGAAGAAGGAAATGTATCGCCTTGAGGTGGATTCCAATGAACTTCAGCGCTTTGCGAGTTCCGGCGAGCTGGAGTTGGATGCCGAGCGATTGGCAGCGCTGCACATCAATCAATACGTGCTTTTGCAGGCGGGGGAAAAGCAGACGATGCCGGCGCGCCTGGCACCGGGCGGAACGCATGGACGATTGGTGCGGCTGATGATTCCCGAGGCGTTGCGGATTCCCGACGGGAAGAGTCTGAAGCCGTTGAATCTGGGTCAGAAGTGCTTTATTGATGCGTTGTTGAATCCTGAAATTTCGTTGGTGACCTGTTACGGTCAGGCGGGAACGGGCAAGACGCTGGTGGCGATGGCGGCGGGATTGCACGGGGTTTTTCAACGTGACTACACGGGGCTGACGGTCTCGCGTCCGGTGGTGGCGATGGGGGATCAGCTGGGATTTTTGCCGGGCTCGCTGGAGGAGAAGATGCGTCCCTGGTTGCAGCCAATTTATGATGCGCTGGAGCTCTTGATGAGCCCGGAGACTCCGAAGGGACCGAGACGGAAGCGGGCAAACAAGACGGAGGCGCAGGTGAATGCGAAGCCGTATGATGATTTGCTGGCGCAGGGGATTATCGAGGTGGAGGCTCTGGCTTATATTCGCGGGCGTTCCATTCCGCAGCGTTATTTCATCCTGGATGAGGCGCAGCAGTTGACGCCGCAGGAGGCGAAGACGGTGGTGACGCGGATGTCGAAGGGATCAAAGCTGGTAATGGTGGGCGATCCCGATCAGATTGATAATCCTTACGTTGATAGTCGCAGCAATGGTCTTGTATTTACGCGGCAGCGGATGCGGGGCGAACACTTTGCGGCGCATGTGACCCTGACCCGGGGTGAGCGAAGCGATCTTGCGGAAGCAGGTGCGCGCCTGATGTAAGTTTTGGGCATTTTTGAACGTCCTTCTCCTTGATGAATCGACTTTTCCTCATTGGCTTCGCTTTACTGGCGGGGTGTGGTGCTCCGCGTCAAGCGGCGCCACCGGCGTGGGGACCTGCGGTTTCGAACGAGCTGCGGGCGCTGGGTTTCGGCAACTGGATCATTGTGGCGGAGGCATCGTTTCCGGTGCATTCGGGGCGCGGGGTGCGCACGGTGGTGGTGGATGCGGAAATTCCGGAGGTGGTGGATTACATCGTGGATAGCTACGACCATTCCGAGAATGTGCGGCCGGGGTTCAACACGGCAAGGGAGTTGCCCTTTGTGGAGAATGACCGGGCCCCGGGGGTGGATGAATTTCGCAAGCGGCTGCAGGAGGCGCTGCATGGAAACGAAGTGCGGGAGATGGATCACCGGTCGCTGGCGCTTCTGGCGCAGAATAATTCGGGAAAATTTGCGGTGCTGGTCTTGAAAACGAGGACGACTCTGCCTTACTCGAACGTCTTCATCGAACTGGACACCGGCTATTGGGATCGCGAATCCGATGATGCGCTGCGTGAGACGATGAGGAAGGCCCGTGAGCAGGCTCCTACGGTTACCGAGCAATGAAAGCTGATCTAGAAAAACTAAACCGCGAGCGTGAAGAGGCTTGGGTGGGTGATGCCGTATTGGCGCTGTATGTCCGTGAATGGTTATTGCGGGAGAAGGGGAAGATTGATGGGGAGGCGTTCATTCGATTTAGCTCGAACGATTTTTTAAGGATCGTGGGGAATCCGACCTCGGTTGAGGCGGAGATTGGCCGTATTTACCAGGAAGGTGGCTTGCAGGCGGGCTTTGACCATATTGAGGCGAAGCTGCTTCCGTTGTTTGTGCAGCGGGAGAAAGTGCGGGCGCGGCAGAATTCGCGGAGGTAGCTGCCCGGCTAGGGCATATTGAGGGGTTCGAAGCCGCCTTGGGTGGCGGATTTTTTGTGGTTGGCGACCTGGAGAACGCCGACAACGGTGCCGAGGCGGGGGCTGTAGATGGGGGAGCCGCTCATGCCTCCGGCGGAGAAGGGGCGGGAGGTCTTGAACATGTATCGGAATTGCCCGCCCTGCGGGGTGAGGGCGATGGTGGCAGGGATTTTTTTGCTTCTGTTGAGGATGAAGACCCGGTCGCCGATTTGGAGTTCGGTTTCGCCGGTGTAGGGGAGGGCGTTGGAGGTGTCGAGCGAGGGCGCGGTGTAGGTCCAGACCTGGAGGTCGTTTTGGGTGTGGACGCGTTTTTTGAGGACGAGGGCGCCTTTTTCGTCGGGGAGTTTGAGTTGTCCGCCGGGAGCGGTTCCGCCCTGGTGGATGGAGCAGGCGAGGTAGAGGTTGCCTTTGTGCTGGAAGTGGAAGTAGGCGCCGGGGAGGGTGAGGTGGTGGATGGTGGCGTAGGTGGGGACGCCGGATTGGCGCGGTGTTTCCCGGGAGCAGGAGGCGAGGAGAAGGAGGAGCGGAAGGAGGACCTTTAACATCGGGGGCAGGGTGGCATAGGGGTGGGCAAAAGAAAAGGACTCGGGCGCGGGGCCGGAGTCCTTTTAAAGATGGGAGTTCTTGGTTGATCAGCGGCGGGGGCGCCGCGGCTCTTTTGTTGAACGGGGCAGGATGCCCCGGCTCCTTTGTGTTAGAGGTTGGCGACGACGGCTGCGCCAATCTCGGCGGTGTTGGCTTTGGTCTCGCCTGCGGCGCCGGTGAAGATGTCGCCGGTGCGGAGTCCGGAGTCGATGACTTTTTGGACGGCGGCATCGATGGCGTCAGCTGCGGCGATTTCTCCGAGGGAGTAGCGCAGGAGCATGGAGACGGAGAGGATTTGGGCGATGGGGTTGGCGATGCCTTGGCCGGCGATGTCGGGTGCGGAGCCGCCGGAGGGCTCATACATTCCGAAGTAGAGTCCGTCGTCCTTGATGTTTCCGAGGCTGGCGCTTGGGAGCATGCCGAGGGAGCCGGAGATCATGGCCATTTCATCGGAGAGGATGTCGCCGAAGAGGTTTTCGGTGACGAGGACGTCGAAGGAGTCGGGACGTTTGACGAGCTGCATGGCGGCGTTGTCGACGTAGAGGTGGTCCATGGTGACCTCGGGGTATTGCTTGGCGACTTCGTTCGCGGTTTCGCGCCAGAGAACGGAGGTGGCGAGGACGTTGGCCTTGTCGACGGAGGTGAGTCGTTTGTCGCGGCCCATGGCAGCCTTGAAGGCGACGTGGAGGATGTTTTCGATCTCGGATTTTTTGTAGACCATGGTGTCGAAGGCGACGGTCTCGCCATCGCGTTCTTCACGGCCTTTGGGATCGCCGAAGTAGATGCCGCCGGTGAGTTCGCGCACGCAGAGGACATCGAAGCCATTCGGGATGAGTTCGTTTTTAACGGGAGAAGCGTGGGTGAGGGCGGGGAGGCAGGAGCCGGGGCGGAGGTTGGCGAAGAGGCCGAAGTGCTTCCGCAGGGGAAGGAGGGCGCCGCGTTCGGGCTGGATGTCGGGGGGGAGGTTTTCCCACTTGGGTCCGCCGACGGAGCCGAAGAGGATGGCGTCGGCTTTTTCGGAAGCGGCGATGGTTTCCTGCGGGAGCGGGGTCTCGTTGTTGGTGGCATCGAGGGCGGCGCCGCCGACGAGGTGCTCGGAGCGGGAGACTTCGAAGGAGAATTTTTGGGAAACGGCGTCGAGGACTTTGAGGGCTTCGACCATGACTTCCGGGCCGATGCCGTCGCCGGAAAGAACGGTGATGGTGTGGGACATGGGAGGGGATTAGGGGGAAATGGCGGGATTTGCAAGATGTTGCGAGAGAATGGGGTGAGGAAGGAGAGGGGCATGGTGGCGACGATCTTTCGATACACCCGGAGATGATTCGACGTATTGATCTGATGCAGTTTCGAGATTTGGTGTGCGTGGGTTGGCTTTTCTTTAGTTTTTCGGGGGTGCTGGGGGCGCAGAAGATGCCGAAGGAGGATGTGGTGGAAGTGCCGGCGGTGGGGGAAGGGCTTTCGGTTCACAATTTGTTTCAATCGAAGATGGTGATTCAGCGGGACAAGCCGGTGGCGCTTTGGGGGTGGGCAGAGGCAGGAGTGGAGGTGAAGGTGACGATGAAGGGGCGAAGTGAGATGGTGAAGGCCGGGGGTGATCGGTTGTGGCGGGTGACATTTCCGGCGATGCCGGCGAGCGGGGAAGCGATGAGCATTTTGGTGGAGAGTGGAGGCGAGAAGGTGACGCTGGAGAATGTGTTGGTGGGGGATGTTTGGATTTTGGGTGGGCAGAGCAATATGGAGTTTCCGTTGTCGAAGGTGGAGAACGGGAATCTGGAGATTGTTTCGGCGAACTATCCGGAGATTCGGATTTTGACGGTGCCGGTGAAGGCGGGGCCGGAGGTGGCGAGGTCATTTGCGCGCTTGCATGAGTGGAGCAGCTGGTTCGGGCAACATTTCCGGAAGGGGGATTGGGATGTGTGCACGCCGGAGATTGCGCGGGAGTTATCGGCGATTGGTTATGTCTTTGCGCGTCGGGTTCATATGGCGAGTCAGGTGCCGATTGGGGTGATTGATATTTCGCGGGGTGGGACGACGGTGGAGACGTGGACGCCCGAGGAGGTGCTGCGGGGGATGGAAGACGAGACGGTGAAGGGGCTGCTTGAGGAGTGGGATACGAAAGTGAGTGAGTGGGATGCGCAGGCGGATCTGGAGAACCGGATCGAGCGGCACCATCAGTGGGTGGAGCGGATGACGAAGGAGGGGAAGAGGACGGATGGGCGGGAGTTGCCGACGGACCTTCGGCCGGGGCCGCTTTATGATGCGAACCGTCCGGGGAATTGTTTTGCGGGGATGGTGGGGCCGATCAAGGGGTTGGCGGTGAAGGGGGCGATCTTCCACCAGGGGTATAACAATTGCTTTAAGGGGACGGAGGGAGCGGTGATGTATCGGGCGATTTTTCCGAAGATGATTGAGGCGTGGAGGGGGGCTTTCAATGATGCGGAGATGCCCTTTGGGATTCTTTCGTTGTGCACGGACGGGACGAAGCAGACTTTGGAAAATTACAGTGAGTTGATGGGGAATGCGGGGCCGTTGATTCGGGAGGCGCAGTATCAGACTTATCTGGATTTGGTGGAATCAGGAGATGAGAATGTTGGGTTCACGAGCACTTATGATCTGAGGCGTCGCTGGTATCATCCGCAGCTGAAAGTTCCGGCGGGTGAGCGGATTGCGCGGTGGGCGCTGGTGAGTGAGTATGGCATGGAGAAGGAGCTTCGCTGGAAACCGCCGGTGCTTCGTGAAATGAAGAGGACGAAGGGAGGTCTTGTTTTGGAAATGAGCGAAGAGGTGAGTGGAGTGGATGATGGGGGGGTGATCGAGGGCTTTGCGATCGCGGGGGAGGACCGGAAGTTTCACCCGGCGAGAGCGGATCATTTGGAGATTCAGAAGAACGGGCAGGGGAAGCCCCAGAAGGAGAGGAAGATGATTCTTCTGAGCAGTGCGATGGTTCCTGATCCGGTGCATTTTCGCTACGCGTGGGGACGGAATCCGATGGGGAATTTGCAGGCGCATCACAATACAGACATTCCGTTTGCAACGCAGCGGAGTGACGACTGGCCGATGGAGGAAGTGCTGGTTGAGGCCGGGGACGGGACGCTGAAGATCGAGCGCTTTGAGGGGAGGAAGTTGCAGGCGATGCTTCGGAGAGAGGATGAAGCGCGGCGAGTGAGGGAAGCGGAAATGATGATTGAGGGGCAATAATACCACTCCGAGTTCCAAAATAGCGGAATGTTTGTTTTAAGGGCTCATTTTTGAACAGCACTGTGTGGAGTTGATCAAGCCGAGCGCTTTCTTGAGATAGCGGCGTTTTTCCTCGGTTGTGGTCTCCAGACCACGCCCTCGTCATGCCTTGCTCTCTCAAGAAATCACTTCGGCATTCCGCTATTTTGAAACTCTACTTGGTATAAAAACCCCGGACCACTGGAGAGCGGGCCGGGGCTAAAAGTTGATTTTTTGAGGAGGTTATGAAGCCTTCTCGGTGGCACCAAATCCCTTCTTTTTGAGGGCTTCGATCAAGTCATCAACTTTCACCGAATCGGCGGCCGTGACGACTGTTTCTGCATTGGTTCCCTCTTTGGGACCGACTTTGACCTTGGAGACACCTTTGACGCTTTTAAGTGCAGCCTGCACTTTTTTTGGACATCCAGCGGCTCATTTAAGGCCCGTCACTTCAAGAGTGACGGTTTTTTCATCGGCTGCGACGACCTCGGGGGCCGTGGTCGCACCGATCACAGCAGGAGCCGCAAGAGCTCCAACCGTCAGGGCTACCGAGGCAGCCAGCATAGTGGTAATGGTTTTCATTTTACTTAATTGTTGTGGACGGGAAATGATTTCTCCATCCATCGGAGAGTTAAGCATAAATGTGGCGTAAGTGCCTAAGGGTTATTTATTCCCGGAAAGTTGGGTTATTTTGCCTTGGTGCGGAAATCGCCGCCGAGGGCGAGGTGGAGGTCGATGCGGTTCTGGAGGCGGAGATTGCGGAGGCGGATGAGGGAGGCGCGGGCGTTCTCGGCCCGGCGTTGGGCTTCGAGGTATTCGAGGAAGGAGGCGCCTTCGATTCCGAGGGTGATGTCATTGAGGGCGCGTTTTTCGGCGCGGTTGGATTGTTCGACTTCGGTCTCGAGGAATCCTTCCTGTTCGAGGAGGGAGCGGTCGGCGGCGAGGGCGGACTCGACCTCCCGGAAGGCAGTGAGGGCGATGCGGGCGTAGTCGTGAATCTCAGCCTTGTTGCGCTGGAGGGCGGCGCGGGCTTGGGCGGAGGGAGCGCCGCCGCGGTAGATTGTTTGGGCGAGGGAGGAGGCGGCGGAGTAGACGAGGTAGTTGGGATCGAAGGCGCGGCGGATTCCGGAGTCACCATTTGAGGCGCTTCCGGTGAGGGTGAGTGAGGGGAGGAGGTCTTTGCGTGCGGACTCGGCGCGTTGGGCGGAGGCGTAGAGGTCTGCGCGGGCGGCCTGGAGATCGGGGCGGCGGGCGAGGAGGTCGGAGGGGAGTCCGGCGGGGATGGTCTTGGCGAGAGTGGGGAGGGTGCTGGAGGAGGCGACGGTGGCGGAGGGGTAGCGGCCGAGGAGGACCTCGAGGGAGCGGGCGGCGTCGTCGCGATCGAGCTGGCGGGAGCGGAGGGTTCGTTCGGCGCTGGCGATGTTATTGCGGGCGAACTGGACGTCTACGGCGCGGAGGGTTTGGGCCTTGTAGCGGCGTTCGACGACGGGGAGGGCTTTGCGGTAGGATTCGACGGTGCGTTCGGCGAGGTCGAGCTGGCGTTCGGCGGTGACGAGATTGCACCAGGCGCGGGCGGTGTTGGCGGCGAGGGAGAGGCGAGCGCCCCGGAAGTCGGCGAGGGTGGCGGCGTAGTCTGCGCGGCTGGCGCGCTCGATATTGCGGAGGCGGCCCCAGAGGTCGGCTTCCCAGCTGGCATTGAGGGAGAGGGAGTAGTTCTCGCTGGTGGCGTCATTTTTTCCCCCGCTGCGGCGGTAGGAGGTGGAGGAGCTGACGGAGGGGAGGCGGTTGGACTTGCCGATGATGGTGCCTTCTTTGGCGGCGCGGAGGCGGTAGCCGGCGGCTTTGAGGTCGTGATTATGAGCGAGGGCCTCGTCGACGAGCCTGGTCATGCGCGAGTCGCTGAATTCGTTGAGCCAGCCGGTGGAGATTTTGGCATTTTGGCCGGAACGGGCGGCGGCGAAGACGGCGGGAGTTTCGATGCTTGAGGTGGCGACGGCCTGGGGCCCTTTGAGGGCTTCACATCCGGTGAGGGCGAAGGTGAGGAGGGTGAGCGCGAAGCAGGGGCGGATCATGTGGTGGGTAGATTAACGATCCTTTACGTGCCTGCAAGGCAGGGGCTCTCACTTTTTCTCCTGGGAGCGGTAGATGGGTTTGGGAAGGTTCCGTGATTTTTCGGTGACTTCCTGTTTGAGGACTTCGATGGCTCTTTGGAGTTGGGGGTCGCGGCCGGAGGGGAGGTCGTTGGGGGAGAGGTCGACGATGTGGTGCGGGACGGCGCCGTGGAGTTCCATGTCCTGGCCGTCGTTGACGAGGAACCAGCCGCGGAAGGGGAGGCGCATGCGGCCGAGGCCGAGGATGTTGGTGGATCCGGTGGAGATGACGCCGCCGGCGGTGGGGATGCCGATGAGCTTGCCGCGGTTGAGGTTTTTGATGGCGTGGGAGAAGATCTCGGCGTTGGAGAAAGAGTTTTCGTTACAGAGGACGACGATGGGTTTGTGCCAGGAGGCGTAGACCTGGCGGTCCTGGGGGTATCCGGGGTTGCCATTACGCGGGACGGTGAAGGCGTGGCGGGGTTGGGTGAGGGCGGTGAGGAGGTGGTCGGCGGTGAAGCCGCCTCCGTTATCCCGGACGTCGATGATGAGGCCGTCCTTGCCGGCGCCGCGCTCGTAGAGGTGGTGTTCGAATTCCTCGAATTCCTCCCAGGCCATGCGGGCGACGTGGAGGTAGCCGAGTTTGTGTTCGGTTTGGGTTTCGACGGTTTGAAGGTTTTGATCGAGGCGGGCGCTGTGGGCGAGGGCGCGGGCCTGGCCGAAGGAGATGGGGCGGATGGTGACTTCCCGTGGGTCGGCGTCACCTTTTTTGAGGGTGAGGCGGATGTCGCGATCGAGGCGTCCGGTGAGGACGGTGGTGAGGGGGGTGTCGGAGCGGAGGCGTTGGCCATCGATGGCGATGATGCGCTCGCCTACTTCGAGATGGCTCTGTGGTCGGTCGGCGGGGCCGTTGGGAAGTACGGAAGTGATCGTACGAGCGGAGTCGAGGGTGACGCCGAGGTGGGGGGTGTAATTTCTCCAGGCGGCGCGGTAGGTCCACTCGTTTGGCCAGGGATTGGGGTAGAATCCGAGGTGGGATCCGTTGAGCTCTCCGAGGAGGAGGGCCATGACACGGCCGTAGATCATTTTGGTGGGGGCTTTGGCGGCGGCGAGCTCGTATTTGGTGCGGACGTGGTCCCAATCGCGGTGGTTGAGGGCGGGATCGTAGTAGGTGTCGCGCATGGTGCGCCAGGCGAAGCGGAAGCCGATGCGCTGGTAGTCCTCGCGCTTGCGGGCGAAGGGGATGGAGAAGGAGTATTTGGTGAGGCGTCCTTTGTAGAATTGGGCGGGGACTCCTCCGGAGACGACGTAGATGCGCTCGTTATCCTTGAAGCGGATGATGGTGCCGGTGCCCTGGATGGCGGTGGCGGGTTTGGCTCCGGCCTTGGCCTCGACGCGGTAGATGGAGCCGTTGGTCTGGAAGGAGAGGTATTTGGAGTCGGGCATCCAGTGGAGGCTGCCGGGTGAGAGTCCATTAAGGGGGATGCGCTGGATGCGGCGGTGGATGTCCTGGAAGTCGATGACGGGTTCCTTGGCTTCTTCTTTTTCGGCGGGCTTTTGTTCGTCTTTCTTTTCGGCCTCAGGTTGGGCTTCAACGGCCTTCTTTTTGCCGTCGCCTTTTTCTTCTTTGGCTTCCTCTTTTTTGGGCTGCTCTTCTTTTTTTGGTTCGGCCTTTTTCTTTTCGTCGGGTTTGTAGAGGGGGTCCCGGGTCATGGTTTTTTTGGCGGACTCGAGGCGTTTGTCGCGGTCGCTGGTGAAGTGGGAGTTTTCCTTGAGGTGGACGAAGAAGAGGTCGGTGGCGGTTGAGTGGCGGCGGCCGACGAAGGCGAGGATTTTGCCATCGGGCGACCAGCGGGGTGAGTATTCGTTATCGGGGTGGCGGGAGACGTTGACGGGGTCGCTCTTTCCATCGGTGGCGATGATGTAGATGTCGTTGTTGAAATTTTGGTCGGCGACGGCGTAGGCGAGGTGCAGGCCGTCGGGTGACCAGACGTAGTCGGGCGAGTCCCAGCCTTCGAGGAGCTTGCGGGGTTCGGATCCATCGGGCTTGGCGATCCAGAGGGTGCCGGGGTATTCGACGTAGGAGATGAGGTCGCCCTTGGGGCTGAGGCGGAAAGAGGATTTGGTGGCGGGGCCTTTGGTGACGGGGTGGTGGTGGAATTGGTCGGCGGTCCACCAGAAGTCTTTTTTGTTTTGCTTGGACATGCGCCAGTAGTTGGCGGTGATGCCGTTGTCTTTGAGGTAGTAGAGGTGGTCGCCTTTTTCGCTGAAGTAGATATCCGACTCATAGGCGGGGGAGTCGGTGAGGCGGCGGGGTTCCTTGAGGACGGTGTCCATGGCCCAGATTTCGCCCTCGGCGACGAAGGCCCATTCGAGGCCGCTGGGGGTGACGGTGGCGTCATTTGTGGAACGGATGGAGAGGGTTTCGTGCTCCGGGTGAGGGAGGGTGGCGCGGTGGAAGAGGCGGATTTTTTCGGGCTTGGATCCGGGTTTGGTAGCGAGGGAGTAGAGGTCGAGGAGGTGGCGGAAGACGAGGGTGGATCCATCACCGGAGACTTGGGGGGCGAAGACGCTGTCGTTCGGGAATTCGGTGAGTTGGCGGTCGTGTTTTTCGCCGAAGCGGTGTTGCCAGATGTTGAAGGCGCCGCTGCGGGAGGTGACGTAGTAGAAGGAGAGGCCATCGGGAGCCCAGACGGGGTAGCGGCAGCCGGAGGGGTCGGAGACGGGTTCTTCGAAGGTTTTGTGTTTGAGATCGTAGAGCCAGATGCGGGAGTGTTGGGAGCCGTGGTAGCCTTTTCGGTAGGTGGGTGCGCCGCCGCGGACGAGGAGGACGAAGCGGCCGTCGGGGGAGTAACGGCCGTCCTTGGCGGTGGCATCGAAGAGGAGGGATTCGTCCTTGGTGGAATCGAAGGGTTTTTCGAGGAGGCGGGTGGGCCGGCGTCCGGCGTGGTCGCGCTCGCCGCTGACGAGGAGAGTATCCTTTTGGGGGTGGAGGTCTTCGAGGAGGTTGCCCTCGGTGTGGAAGGTGAGTTGTTCGGGGGTGCCGCCCTGGATGGGGATGCGGAAGACCTGGGTGGATCCGGTGCGGGAGGAGTTGAAAAAGACGGACTTGCCGTCTTTGGAGAGGAGAGGGGTGTGGTCGGGGGCGGGGTGGTTGGTGAGGCGGGTGGCTTCTCCGCCATCGGTGGGTGCGGTCCAGAGGTCATCGGCCCAGGCGAGGACGAGGGATTTGCCATCGTGCGAGAGGGTGGCGGAGGAGGCGAGCTGGATGGGTTCCGCTGCTGCGCCGAGGTGGGCGAAGGAGAGGGAGAGCGCTGCAAATGCGGCGGCACACGCGATGCGTGAACCGAAGCCTAGATTCTGCAGCGCTGAAGGGTGAAAACAGCGCATGGGGAGTTATTAACATCGCGAGGAGGGTTCGCCAAGTCGGGAAATTGGGGGCTGGAGTTCGCATTTTGGGGATGTGGGTTTAGGGTTGGGGCATGGAATCACCTTTGCGGGGCGACCGCGACCGGCTGCGGCGGATGAGGATGTGGGCGACGGGTCTGCTTGTGCTGATGGCGGTGGTTTACGCGGTGTCGCGGAGCTTTGAGGGGGCGTGGTCGGGATTTCCCTGGGTGATGGCGTTTGCGGAGGCGGCGATGGTGGGGGCGTTGGCGGATTGGTTTGCGGTGACGGCGTTGTTTCGTCATCCGTTGGGCTTGCCGATCCCGCATACCGCGATTGTGCGGCGGGAGAAGGTGCGGGTGGGGAAGATGATCGGGAGGTTTTTGCGGCGGAGTTTTCTGAGTCCTTCGGTGGTGCGGGAGCAGTGGCGGGAGTATCGGCCGTTGCATCGCTTGGTTGCGGTGGCGGCGGATGAGGAGAACGGGAAGGCTCTGGCGCTGCGGGTGGAGCAGGTGGCTCCGTCCTTTTTGAAAACGGTGGAGGGCAGCGGCGCGGCGCGGGCGGCGAGTGAGGTGTTGCGCGATGGGCTGAGGAAGATGCCGGTGGGGAAGGTGATGGGATACGGGGTGCAGGCGTTCTTGAAGAATCCGAGGAGGCGGGAGTTGATGGCTCCGGTGCTGGCGCGGCTGGCGAGATTGGTGGAGGAGCAGTCGGGCTATTTTATTTCGGAAGCGGAGAAGGAGGCGCCTTTTCAGGAGAAGCGGGTTCTGGGTGCGTTGACGCGGGGGGTGACGCGGGCGTTTTCGGGACGGGCGGTTGAGAAGGCGGGGGTGAAGCTGGCGGAGGCGTCGCGGGATTACGGGCATCCTCTTTATGACAAGATCGAGGAGAGTCTGGGGGAGGCGGTGACGGAGCTGGATGAGGGGAGCGAGACGGTGCGGGAGTGGGAGGTTTTTAAGGATCGGATTTTGAATGATCCGGAGACGGGGGCGGTGATTGAGAAGGTGCTGCGGAGTTCGGGGGAGTTGCTCTCGGATGAGTTACTGGCGGGGGATGAGAATCCGCGGGTGGTGACGATGATCCGGGAGGTGGCGCAGGGGTTGAAGGAAAAGGAGGAGGTTTTGGAGCAGTGGGAGGAACGGATGGGGGAGATGCTGGAGCGTCTTTTGCAAGGTCACGGGGAGAAGGTGGAGGCGCTGGTGACGGGGATGGTGGCGCGGTGGGATGCCGATCAATTGATTGAGACGCTGGAGACGCATGTGGGGCCGGATTTGCAGTTTATCCGGATTAACGGGACCTTGATTGGGGGGTGCGTGGGGGTGGTGCTGCACGCGGTGGGGATGGTGGTTTGGGGGTGAGGTTTGCTATGGGGTGAGTTTCTTTTGGTGGGGAGGGGTGATGGAGAAGAGGGTGGTGAGGGAGGCGAGGGTGATGGTGCGGCCGGTGATGCCGGAGGAGGTGGTGGGTGTGTTTTGGGATTCAATTTGGCGGAGGGTTTTGAGGATGCCGGGGTAGTTGCGTTCGGCTTGGCGGAGGGTTTTGTAGGGGGCTTTGATCATGGGTGGATTTGAGGGGGAGGGATTTCTTTTTGAGGTGGCGTTTTTTGGGTTGGGTGATGCGGAAGCGGGCGGAGTGCCAGTTGGCCTCGCGGGTTCCGAGGAGGATGGGGAGGCCGATGAGGTGGAGGCGCAACCGGAACGAAGGGGAACCGGAGCAAAGTGGAGATGATCGAAGACGAAAAGGCGGACAGGGATGTCCACTCTCCTTATTGGAGTGGTTGTGGGGGCTTGGGTTGGGTGGTGGGGGCAGATGAGGGGGTGGTTAATCGGTGGTTTGGAATTTGGCGGATTCTTCGGTGACGATTTGGGTCATGTCTTTGTGGGCGGCTTCGTGGCGGGATGATTTGTCGCGGAGGGCGGAGGTTTTCCGGGAGAGGCTGGAGGCGGAGGTGCGGACGCCTACTTTGGAGTATTGGATGGCGGCGGAGTTTTGGGATTTGATGCCGATGGAGGAGGCGGTGGCGATGGCGTCCTGGTGGGCGGCGAGGAAGAGGATTTCCCAGGAGTATTTTGTTTCCTGGTGGCGGATCATTTTGGCGATGCGGCTGTGGGTGAAGAGGGTGGAGGCGTTTTCATATCCATCGGTGAAGATGGCGATGATGACGGTCTCGGGGCGTTCGGCTTCAGGGCGGTTGGCGAGGGTTTCGCCGAGGGTGATGATGGTGGTGCCGATGGCATCGAGGAGGGCGGTGGATCCGCGGGGGACGAAGGTGGTGGGATCGAGGAGGGGGATTTGGGAGATGGGGGTGGAGGTGTGGGGGGTGAGGATTTCGTCATCGAAGAGGACGAGGGTGAGGTTGGCTTGTCCGGGGGCTTCGATTTGGTCGCTGAGGAAGTGGTTGAATCCGGAGATGGCGGCATCGGTCATGGAGGACATGGATCCGGAGCGGTCGAGGATGTAGGCGATTTCGGTTAGGTCTTTTTTCATTGCACCCTATGTTTATAGGTTTACTTAAACGAGACAAGCCAAAAAAACGACACACACGTTTTTGACGTGACTGATTGAGGGAGAGGGGTTAGTTAGTTCGGTGTGATTGAATTTATGGGAAACTTGACCGGAGGGGACGCGGGGTTGAAGACCCGTGCTCCATATTAGGGATGGGGAATGCGACGAATGAGGGGAATTGGGCGGCGCGGGAGCGGCTGCGGAGTGTGGAGGTGCGGTTGTGGTGGCGCGGGCATGTGGGGCGGAAGGAATTGACGGAGGGGTTTGGGATTTCGGCGGCGCAGGCGACATCCGATCTGCAGCGGTATTTTGAGCTGAATGAGGGGGCGTGTTTTTATAATACAAAGAGCAAGCGGTATGAGGCGACGCAGGGGATGGGGTGTGTGTTGCACGGGCCGGTGATGGAGGAGGGGCTTACGTTGGCGTTTGGGGAGATGGTGGGGGAGCGTTGGCAGCGGGAGCGGGTGTGGGACGGGAGGAAGCCGGGTCTGCTGGGGGCGGTGAATCTGCCGGTGCGGGAGGGTCGGCCGTGGGTGGAGCGGGTGATGGTGCTGGCGGCGGGTGGTTTGCGGCGGGTGCGGGTGAAGTATGGGTCGGTGAAGTCCGGGAGGTCACGCTGGCGGGAGATGGTGCCGCGGACGTTTGGGTGGGACGGGAGGCGGTGGCATGCGCGGGCGTTTTGTCTGGAGAACGGGGATTGGCGGGATTTTGTGTTGGGGAGGATTGAGGAGGCGGAGTGGCCGGGGAAGGAGGAGGAGGTGCCGGTGGATGAGGGGTGGGAGAATTGGGTGGTGGTGCGGCTGCGGGTGAATCCGGAGCTGGATGCGGTGCAGCGGCGGGCCTTGCGAATGGATTACGGGCTGGAAGAGGATGTGCTGGAGGTGCGGGTGCGGGAGGCGATGCGGCCTTATTTGCTGGCGGAGATGTTTCTGGAGGGGGAAAGCGGGGTGGAGGCGCCGAGGCATTTTGTGGTGGGTGGGTGAGGGGGGGGAGAATTAGGAATTTAAAATTAGGAATTAGGAATGGCTTGGTTGAGGGGCTTGGTTGGGGGGCTTGGTTGGGGGGCTTGGTTGGGGGGCTTGGTTGGGGGGCTTGGTTGGGGGGAACACCGAACATTTAACATTTAACATTTAAGTTTGAAGTTGGTTGAGGGGCTTGCGAAGCGAAGCGGCGGGGCGCCGCGACTCCTTTTTAGTGCAAAAAAAAGCGCCCTTTGGAGGGGCGCTTTGGGAGGAGTTTTTGGAGCGGGGCTCGTTATGAGGTGGCTTCGCGGGCGCTGGCGGCGAGGTAGTCGCGGTTGAGCTTGGCGATGTGGTCGGCGCTGATTTCTTTGGGGCAGACGGCTTCGCACTCGTATTGGTTGGTGCAGTTTCCGAAGCCTTCGGCGTCCATTTGGCGGACCATGGCGAGGGTGCGGGCGTCCTTTTCGACCTGTCCCTGGGGGAGGTGGTTGAGGTGGGAGGCCTTGGCGGAGACGAAGAGCATGGCGGAGGCGTTCTTACACGCGGCGACGCAGGCTCCACAGCCGATGCAGGCGGCGGCGTCGAAGGCGGCGTCGGCATCCGGTTTGGGGACGGGGACGGCGTGGGCGTCTGGCGCGGATCCGGTGCGGACGGAGATGAATCCACCGGACTCAATGATGCGGTCGAAAGAGGAGCGGTCGGTGACGAGGTCTTTGACGACGGGGAAGGCGTTGGCGCGGAAGGGCTCGATCCAGATGGTGTCGCCATCGGAGTACTTGCGCATGTGGAGTTGGCAGGTGGTGATGCCACGTTCCTTGGAGTGTGGGACTCCGTTGATGGTCATGGAGCACATGCCGCAGATGCCTTCGCGGCAGTCGTGGTCGAAGTGAATGGGGTCGTGTCCGTCCTTGATGAGTCGTTCGTTGACGATGTCGATCATTTCGAGGAAGGAAGCGGAGGTGGGGATTTCCTTGGCTTCGTATGTTTCGATACGACCTTCGGCATCGGCGTTATCCTGACGCCAGACTTTGAGAGTAAGGTTTAAAAGGGGCATGGCGATTAGGCGTAGGAGCGGATGGATGGTTGGACTTCTTCGAAGATGAGGTCTTCTTTGTGAAGGATGGGAGGTTGGCCGGGGGCGGTGTGTTCCCAGGCGGCGACGTATTTGAATTGGTCGTCGTGGCGTTTGGCTTCGCCGGGTTGGGTTTTACCGGACTGGACTTCGGGGTCGGAGTCGAAGAACTGGTGCTCGGAACGGAAGTGTCCGCCGCAGGATTCTTCGCGGTTGAGGGCGTCGTGGCAGAGGACTTCGGCGAACTCGAGGAAGTCGGCGACGCGGCCGGCTTTTTCGAGTTCCTGGTTGAGTCCGTTGGCGGAGCCGGGGATGCGGAGGTTGGTCCAGAATTCGTCGCGGATTTTCGGGATGCGTTCGAGGGCTTCTTCGAGGCCGGCCTTGTCACGGGCCATGCCGCACTTGTCCCAGACGAGGAGTCCGAGTTCGCGGTGGAAGGAGTCGACGGAGCGGTTGCCCTTGATTTCCATGAGGGATTTGAGGCGATCGCGGACTTCGTTCTCGACCTTTTTAAACTCGGGGTGGTCGGTGGTGACGGCTCCGGCTTTTTGGGTGGAGAGGTAGACGGCGATGGTGGAGGGGATGACGAAGTAGCCATCGGCAAGGCCCTGCATGAGGGCGGAGGCGCCGAGGCGGTTGGCTCCGTGATCCGAGAAGTTGGCCTCGCCGAGGACGTGGAGTCCGGGGAGGTTGGACATGAGGTTGTAGTCCACCCAGAGGCCGCCCATGGTGTAGTGGACGGCAGGGTAAATCTGCATGGGCGATTGGTAGGGGTTATCGCCGGAGATTTTTTCGTACATCTGGAAGAGGTTGCCGTAGCGGGCGCGGATGGCGTCCTCGCCGTCGCGTTTGATGGCGTCCTTGAAGTCGAGGTAGACGCCGAGTCCGGAGGTGGCGACGCCCCGGCCGTCATCACAGGCTTCCTTGGCGGCGCGGGAGGCGATGTCCCGGGGGCAGAGGTTACCGAAGGAGGGGTATTTGCGCTCGAGGTAGTAGTCGCGGTTTTCCTCAGGGATATCGGTGGCGGTTTTGCGTCCTTCGCGGATGGCGGCGGCGTCTTCTTTTGATTTGGGAACCCAGATACGTCCGTCATTTCGGAGGGATTCCGACATGAGGGTGAGCTTGGATTGGTAGTCTCCGCTGACGGGGATGCAGGTGGGGTGGATCTGGGTGTAGCAGGGGTTTGCCATGTAGGCTCCGCGCTTGTGGGCGCGGAAGGCGGCCATGACGTTACAACCCATGGCGTTGGTGGAGAGGTAGAAGACGTTTCCGTATCCGCCGGTGGCGAGGATGACGGCGTCAGCGGCGTGGGACTGGATTTCTCCGGTGACGAGGTTGCGGACGATGATGCCTTTGGCGTGGCCGTCGACGACGACGAGATCGAGCATTTCGGTGCGGGTGTGCATTTTGACACCGCCTTTTGCAACTTCCTTGGAGAGGGCCTGGTAGCAGCCGATGAGGAGTTGTTGTCCGGTCTGGCCGCGTGCGTAGAAGGTGCGCTTGACCTGGGCACCGCCGAAGGAGCGGTTGTCGAGGAGGCCACCGTATTCGCGGGCGAAGGGGACGCCCTGGGCGACGCATTGGTCGATGATCTCGGTGGAGACCTCGGCGAGGCGGTGGACATTGGCTTCGCGGGAGCGGAAGTCGCCTCCTTTGATGGTGTCGTAGAAGAGGCGGAAGATGGAGTCGCCGTCGTTTTGGTAGTTTTTGGCGGCGTTGATGCCTCCTTGGGCGGCGATGGAGTGGGCGCGGCGGGCGGAGTCCTGGTAGCAGAAGCAATCGACCTGGTAACCGAGTTCGGAAAGGGTGGCGGCAGCGGAACCCCCGGCGAGGCCGGAGCCGACGACGATGATTTTATATTTCCGTTTGTTGGCAGGGTTGATGAGCTTGGAGTCCATCTTATGGGACGTCCATTTGTCAGCGAGCGGGCCTGCGGGGACTTTGGAATCGAGTGACATGACTAAAGTGGGGAAAGGTGTTTATTGACCGAAGCCGAAGAGCCAGATGGCAAGAGGGATGGAGATGAAGCCCAGGTAGATGACGATGGCGTAGGCTTTGGCGAGGGCCTTGATGGGCCCGGCGGTTTTTTTGGAGCGAAGGCCCAGGGTTTGGAAGATGGAAGCGACTCCGTGGCTCAGGTGGGAGCAGAGAAGAGTCATTGCCACTATATAGAAGAGGGAGACGAGTGGGTTTTGGAAGCCGACGATGACCATTTTCCACGCATCGTGCCGTTCTTCTCCTGTAGCGGCGAGGTAGTCCTGATCAATCATTGCCGCGAAATCGGCATCCACCTTTACGGTAAAATGGAGGAGGTGGAAGATGACAAAAGCGAGGATGGTGAGTCCGGACCAGATCATAATGAGTGATGATTTGGGAGCCTGGACGGTGGCATCGTGCTCGTATTTGGTTCGGGCGGCCTTGTTTTCCCTGGTGAGGAGAATGGTGAACCAGATATGTCCTACGAAGCAGACCAGCAGGCCTATGCGTGCAACCCAGACACCGGCGCCGTGGAGGGCTTCGTGGAGGAATTGGGCGTAGTCGTTAAAGGCTTCCTGACCTGCATATATCAGGAGGTTTCCAGTCAAGTGACCGGCGAGAAAGAGGACGAGAGCGAGGCCGGTGATGGCGACGATCCATTTACGACCGATGGATGATTTGGCAAAAGCGCAGAGGGAGCAAGTTGATGAGCTCATAGCGAGAGGTGTATGTCCAAGTGATGGACAGGGACAAACTAGTTAGAGAATGGTGGTTTTCAAGAGTGGATCTCCCCGAATTGCCAGAGGGGGGAGGATTAGTGAAAAACAGGTGGAATTTAGCTGCAAAAAATTAGTTAAGAAATGTTAAGAAAGCTATTGACCTTAATCATCAAGGATGGTTAACTATCTGCGACATGAAATTGACATCCGCACTTCTCTTCCTGGTCCTGCCCGCAGGATCAGCGTTTGGGCAAATCTTTAACATCGATCTGAATACCTCGCAGCGTGGTTGGGTTGATGATGCCGGTCTTAGTGATGCAAACAACGGAAACTACATTGCTGGTTCCATTGGTGGCACGGAGTATCGGAACTACTTCACCTTTGACCTGAGTGGTTTGGTGGGAACGGTTCAGTCGGCAACGCTTACTCTTGATTTGCCGCAGAACGGATTCTCTTCACCTACGGGATCGGAAGCGTTTGGGCTTTCCGGTGCGTCGGCAATTAGCGGCAACATTTCCAACGGCGCGAGTGTCTTTGATGACCTCGGTGACGGACCTCTTTATGGTGTCTCCCTGATCGACTCAAGTTCCCAGGGCGGAACGGTTTCCATAACGCTGAACAGCGACTTCCTTGCTGCGGCAAACTCAGGAGCCTCAACGCTTACGATTGGTGGATCACTCCTTTCACTTGGGAATGATCCTAACATCAGCGAGTATGCCTTTGCGTTCTCTGACGCGAATCAGGCCAATACTCCGGTAACTCTTTCCATGGTCGTGGATGTATCGGGTGCTGCGGTTCCCGAGCCTTCCTCCACCATTCTTGTCGGCCTTGCTGCCGGCCTTGGCCTCATCCGACGTCGTCGGTAGGTCTTTTATTATATTTCATTGGATTTAGGGTGTTCTAGGAGCCCCGTGACTTCGGTCACGGGGTTTTCTACGTATCGGCATTACGTTCAGGGTAGAGGGTGCCGGGAAGGTCGGGTTCCCGGTGTGGTGGGGGTAGGAGGGGCAGACCGGGTCATTGGATGATGAATGGATCATGAGCTCGTCCGGGATTCTGTCCGGTGGTGGAAATGGGGATTGATGGCCATTGGCCTAGGCGAGATTTGGGGTCAGATGGGACAAGGGTCCGTGTGGTGGGTGGATTGATTTGAATGCCGTGCGGGAATCCGGGGAGCTTGTGCCCGGGACTCGGGTGGAAATTGGGATGGGGGTGGTGTGGTCAGTCTGGAATTGGGGAGAGTTTGGGCATCAGAAACTGATAATGAGACCCTGTTGAGGCCAAAAATCACGGGCAATTTTTACGATGAGGAGTGGGAAATGAGGAGAAGTGGGTGCGTAAAACCCCTTATTCTACGGGTTTTTAAAAACTTAATGTAAACATTTCCTGATTTTTTAAAAAACCACTTGACCCACTTTTCTTAATAACTTATAAAACCTACCGATTCAGCTACCTTTATAGCATGAAAAAACGAAACGTATCCGGAATAAAAATAACGCTGTTCTGTGCTCTGATGGGCATTGGAACGAGCTCCGGTTTGATTGTTGCGGGCTCCAATGGAGCCGGTAACGCAAATCGCACTGAGGAGTCCCTCCTCTCGCAGCACCCCGAGTTCCAGTATTGGAACAATGTGGTGTCTGTTGGGAATGGAACGGGAATCTACCTCGGAAAGGGTGCTGGCGACGACACAGGTTATGTGTTGACGGCCAAGCACGTCATGGTCCCAAGTTCGGGGTCGATCTCGGTCTCGGGAACCTCCTACTCGATCGTGGATAACAACTCGATTGGAACGGCTGATCTTCGTGTATACGAAATTAGCGGAGAAACGATGCCGAACCTACCCCGCGTCAGCTTTGCGACTGCAGACCCCGTGTATAACGAGAGTCTCATTATGCTTGGACATGGCAGCAGGGTTCAGGGAACAGCAAACGATCCCAATGTCAGTGACCTGGTCAATGTCAGCGGGTATGATGTTTATCAGTGGGGATCACCTGGCACATTGAGCTGGGGTGAGAACCAGGCGGTTCCTTTCTTCGGAAGCGGAGATCCAGTGATGGCCTACACCAACAGTCTTGGGAATTACGAAGAAGATTTCTTCGCGTCGTTTGATGATCCCGGCACAGGAAACTACACCTCTTCATGGGAAGCCATGGCATCGGGTGGTGATTCCGGTGGTCCGGTGTTCGCTTATCGTGACGGTCAGTATGAACTGGCTGGCGTGATCTCGACCGTATTGAAGCGAGGCGGACAGCCCAACCAGACTGCGGCCTTTGGAAACAAGACTGCGATCGTTAACATCGCCGAGTATTCGGCAAGCCTTCCAGAACTGGAAGATGCTGTGGCAGCACCGGAACCCGGCAGTTCGCTGTTGGTGATCCTGGGTCTGATGCAGTGTGCGATGGTCCGCCGTCGCGCCCGAACCTAGTCACAATTATTCAACCGGATAGATACGTGATAGCGAAGGAAGGCCGCTGGCTTTAAACTGCTGATCGACGCTATCCGCGAGATTCTGATCCAGATATATCCGATAAGGAGTATCATCAGTTTCAATCTCGTGGAGACCGTTGGTCGGAGTTTGGGCCAGGGCTTTTTCCAATTCGGGAAGTCCGGCGACGGGTTTTCCATTTATCGATTTCACGATCTGGTTTGATATCCGCTCGTAGCCAATAGTGGCTTGGGTCGGGATGACTCTGGTTAGGACGACAATTCTCCGACGACCTTCCTCGTAGTCGTCCGGATGACTGAGAACATCGAGGAGATTGAGTGGAGCACGACTGGTCCAGTCCTTACCGAAGGCCTGGAGGTAGGGTTTTGAGAGCTCCTGAAAGACGAGGCCGCCCTTGATTAGAAAGGGGGGAGCCTGGTCGAACAAATGAGTGGGGACCAAGCGGTCAGAGGATTTTTTGAGGGTGAATTCCAGATTGAGGATTTCGCCATCGCGCAGGACTTCCGCGCTTATTTTTTCGCCTACCTGGTGTGCGCCGCGGACGAGATGGGTCCAGAAGAGGGGGCCGTAGTCGGGGTGTTGATAGTAGCCTTTACGATCAATGGGGAATCCGGCAAGGGAGAGAAGAACGTCTCCGACCTTCATTCCGGCGGACTCGGCGGAACCTCCGGGAACAATCTGATTGAGATAGAGGCCTCCCTGGTCGGCGGGAATTTTCAACCAATCGCGGAAATGAGGGTCTTCAGTGGTGCTGTATCCGGCACCGAGGCTGGGGAATCCGAAGTAGTCTCCGTCATTTGCGTCATCAAGGAAGGCTTTGATGATATCAATGGAGATGATGTCACAGATTTGGTCCTTGGAGTTATAGCTGGTGAGGAGGCCGGCAATTGCGTCACCCCGGAAGGCGGGAAGAGTGTAGGAATTGCTTTCGGTTTGCATGGAAGCCTTGAGCTCGTAGCAGAGGAAGTAGCGACCGCCGACGAAGGTGCTGAGGAGCTCCATGCTTCTGATGGTGCCGAGGGTGCGTTGGCTGTTGCCATTGTCCTCGAGTTGGATGATTTCGAGTTCATCGCCGGGTTTGTTGGCGGGGCCGGGGCGGATGGCTTGAAGTTGGGCCAGGAATCCGGGGTCCTGTTGGGGGACGAGGAGGGCGAGGTTGGCATCGTAGTCGATAGCTGCGACCTTGGCGGGGACGGTGTGGGAGGCGTCGGCGGATTCAAACTCGAGATAAATGGCATCGGCGGCCATTTGCGCGGTGGTGAGGACGCGATTTCCATCGAGGAGGCAACCAAGGCCCTTGCGTTGGCGGGGCGAGGTTTTTTCCCAGGGTTGGGAAGCGCTGTAGTTCTGGAGGGTGGAGTTGATGCGGACGACGGAGTCAGCGGGATTTGCCTGCAGGTGCAGGGTGGTGGCCAGGATGGTGCAGAGGAGGGCCGTGTTGAAGATGTTCATGGGTCGGAAAGGGGAAGGGGTTAGTTGAGGTGGGCTTCTTTGCTGATGCCTACTTGTTTCATGATGCGCGGGTGGGCATCGGCAGCGGCCTTTGAGGGGAGGATGAGGGGGCGTGCTCCGCCGACGAAGCTGATGACGTGGAATTCGGGCGGATTGGGTGCGCGCAGGAGCTCATGGAGTTGGGTGAGGCTGGTGATCTTGGTGTCATTTACGGTATCGACGACCATGCCGGAGAAGCCTGCCATGTGGCTGGTGAGTTGATCGCTTTCGACGCGGGTGAGAACGACGAGGTCCTGGCGGTCTTTGAAGCCGCCCTCGGAGACGTAGTCATCATAGAGTTGGCGGAGTTTGCGGTTATCGAACTTGTAGGTGACGAAGAGGTTGAAATCGAGGGGTTGGAAGACGAGTCCGGCGTAGACGGTGAACCGGGGTTGCTCGCCGTATTTCATGGCGTACATGCGGGAGGCCTCGAAGGGCTTGAGTTTGACTTTGGCTTCCATCTTTTCGCCGTCGCGGAGGAAGGTGAAGGAGACTTCATCGTCGGCGAACTTGCGCTCGACGACCTCGTTCATATCGAGGAATTCTCCGCCGACGCGGATGTTTCCGGCGCTGTCGATGGCGTGGCCGTCGATGGTGAGGAGGATGTCGTTTTGGTGGAGGATTCCTTCGCACTGGGTGCCGGGGATGACGCGGACGATGAGGACGCCCTTGCCATCGGCGGGGAGGTTGAAGGCCTTGCGCATGGCGGGGTTAAAAAGGGGGAAGGTTGAGATGCCGATATCGACGTAGTGGTCGTATTTTCCGTCCTCGATGTCCTTGAGGAAGCGGCTGACGACGGGCATGGGGATGATGTAACCGGTGTTGTCGGCCTGGGTGAGGCCCTGGAAGGCGACGCCGACGACTTTTCCGTCCTGGATGACGGGGCCTCCGGAGTTACCGGGGTTGATGGCGGCATCGATTTGAATGACGAGGTGGGAATCGGCCCGGGAGTGGGAGTAGGGGCGGAAGTCGATGCGGGAGACGACGCCGCGGGTGACCGAGAGGCGATCGCCGCCGACGGGGTAGCCGATGGCGCTGACTTCTGATTCAAGTCGGGGCATGCCGCCAAAGGTGAGGGTGGGGAGGTTGAGGAAGGGGGTGAAGTTTTCGACTTCGAGGAGGGCGAGGTCGCAGTCGTGCGCGATGTGGAGAACGCGTGCGGGGTGTTTTTGTGAGGATCCGCGTTGGGTGATGAGGACGCGCCGGGCATCGGAGACGACGTGGGCGTTGGTGAGAAAGCGGTTGGGGCCGATGAGGAACCCGGTGCCGATCCCGCCGGAGAAGCGTCCGGAGTTCCAGGGTGTGGAGTAGTCTGGAGTTTGGGTGGCGACCTCGATCCGGACGACGGAATCGTAGAGAGTGGGCGGGGTGGCGACGGGGGCGGAATCAAGGAGCTGGGCGGGTGCCAGAGAGGACAGGGAAAGGGCCAAGGTGAGGCAGGAGAGCAAGCGCATCGGGAGGAAAACTAAGTCCGCTTTTTTCATTGGAAAGGAGGAAATCGGACGGATTGGGATTAGTTTGGATACTTAAAAGATACTGATTATCAATAGGTTGGGAAATTCTTTGTATCTGTTGTGAAAAAGGGGGGAGGGGTGATTTCGACCTTGGTGAGAGGAGTGAAGGCGGATATAGCCTTTGCACAGCTCTGATAATCAGGTTGTCCCCCAGTTTTCCCATTACCAACCCAGACTATGAATAAGGTCCGTATTTCCCGTGGCCGATTTTTTGCCTCCGCTTTCCTTTATTTTGTGAGGGCAGCCCTGATCCTTGCGTTTGTGGGATCCGTGGTATGGGTGGCGACAGATTTTGAGAATGAGGTTGCGGTCTACGTGGTGGCCTCCCTTTTTGGGGGAGGGATACTGGTCGGCTTGATCTACTATTTCTGTTCTTCGAGCGCGCGTTGTCCGATGTGCGGAGCGGGAGCGTTCGGCGGGTCTTCCTGCTCACGGCATGGAAATGCCCGGAGATTATTGGGGAGCTATAATTTGCGAACGGCTACGCGAATTCTGGTGTTATGCCCGCGGGTCAATTGCCAGTATTGCGGGGGGAGCTACCGCTTCCGCGGAGAATCGCGATCGGGCGAGCAAGAGCGTTGGGATCTTCCCGCGATCGGGAAGAATACGCCGCAGAAGGGATTCCCGCAAAGCGGGAGCCGGAGGCGGAAGATTGATTAGACGTTGAAGCGGAATTCGATGACGTCGCCATCTTTGACGACGTATTCTTTTCCTTCGATGCGGAGCTTGCCGGCTTCGCGGCCTGCGGCTTTTCCGCCGAGGGCGACGAAGTCATCGTAGTGGATGACTTCGGCAGCGATGAAGCCGCGCTCGAAGTCTCCGTGGATGACTCCGGCGGCGGCGGGGGCCTTGTCGCCCTCCGTGATGGTCCAGGCGCGGGTTTCCTGAACGCCGGTGGTGATGTAGGTGCGGAGGCCGAGGAGGTGGTAGACGCCCTTGATGAGGTCCGAGACTCCGGAGTCGGTCACGCCCATGTCGGCGAGAAATTCGGCGGTGTCCTCTGGGGAGAGGTCGACGAGTTCTTCTTCGATCTGGGCGGAGATGACGATGATCTCGGCGCCATGTGATTCGGCGGCGTATTTTTTGACCTGTGAGACGAGGGGGTGGGATTCGGGGTCGGCAACGGCGGCGGCGAGTTCCGATTCGTTGACGTTGCAGGCGAAGATGGTCTTTTTGGAAGAGAGGAGGAAGAATTCCTTGAGGAGCTTGCGCTCGTCCGCGGAGAGATCGGCGGTGAGGGCGGGCTTTCCGGCATCGAGGTGGGGGAGGAGCTTGGTGATGAGGGCGACCTCGGCGGCGGATTCCTTGTCACCGGACTTGGCTTTCTTTTCGCGGGACTGCTTGCGCTTTTCGAGGGCGGTGATGTCGGCGAGGATGAGCTCGGAGTTGATGATGTCGATATCACGGGTGGGGTCGACGGTTCCGAGTTCGTGAATGATGTCGTCGTTTTCAAAACAGCGGACGACCTGGACGATGGCATCGACCTCGCGGATGTTGGCGAGGAACTTGTTACCGAGGCCGGCGCCTTCGGAGGCGCCTTCGACGAGGCCGGCGATGTCGACGAACTCGATGGCGGTGGGGATGACCTTGGTGGACTTGGACATTTCCGAGAGCTTGTTGAGTCGCTCATCGGGCACGGTGACGACGCCTACGTTGGGGTCGATGGTGCAGAAAGGGTAGTTGGCGGCCTCCGCATTGCGGGTGCGGGTGAGGGCATTGAAAAGGGTGGACTTTCCAACATTGGGCATTCCGACGATTCCGGCTTGAAGCATGATGCCGGGGGAAGTAGCGCAGGAACGGGCGGCTGGAAACCCCGAAGTGCGGGGAAGTGTGGAATTAATCCGTTTTGTCGGGGGCGGGGGCGGTTGATTTTTCGCCGCCGAGGCCTTCCAGGCCGCCGGAAATGTCGAGTCCCGAGCTTTCTCCGGGGTTGAGGGGAGGGAGGAGGCCGAAGGAGGGCATGCCGGCTCCGGTGGGGAGGTCGCCGGGGTTAAAGTCCTTGGGAGCGAAGAAGGCGCCATTGGTTCCGCCAGCGGAGTAGCTTTTGTTTTTGAGGGCGCGGTTCCAGGCGAGGTATTTTTCCTGGCCGGTCTTCATTTCCTTAAGGGAGCCTTTTTTGACTTCGACGATGGGGACTTTGCTGCCGCGGAGGTCGGCGAGCTTGAAGTTCCGGAGGTCGTTCTTATTGAGGCCGGAGACGGAGGGCACGGAGCCGCAGGATGCCAGGAGGCAGAAGGCGAGGGAAAGGAGAATGAAGGGGGTTTTCATTGGTTAGGCAATTAGCGGAGGAAAATTTCCTCCATTAACTAGACACGGATATGACTGGATTCGTTCAAAGCTCAATCCCATTTTTTGTGAGATTTAGTCAGGATTTCCTAGACAAACGGGCGGAATGCCTTTGGGTCAAAGGGAATGAGCGACTTGTATGAGGCGGACGGTGTGGTGGATGAGTATCTTCTATTTCATTACGGGAGTGCGGAGGAGATTCTGCCGTGGGCGGGGGGGCCACGGGAGGCGTTGGATTTTCCGGTGCGCACGGTGCGGCATTTTTCGAGCGGGCCGGTGGAGAGGTCACTGGATGTGGGATGTGCGGTGGGGCGGTCGTCCTTTGAGCTGAGTCAGTCGTCGCGGGAGGTGGTGGGGATTGATTTTTCCAAGGCGTTCATCGGGTGTGCGGAGAAATTGGCGGCGGGGGAGCCGGTGGGGTATTCGCGGCTGGAGGAGGCGGGGGTGCGGACGGCGCTGGAGGCGGGGTTGCCGGCCGGGAGTCGTGCGGAGCGGGTGAGCTTTGAGGTGGGGGATGCGATGAATTTGCGGGGTGATTTGGGGAGTTTTGATCGGGTGCATGCGGCGAATCTGGTGTGCCGGTTGCCGGAGCCACGTCGTTTTTTGAGGAGGCTGCCGGACTTGGTGAGGTCGGGCGGGGAGTTGGTGCTGGCGACGCCGTGCACGTGGCTGGAGGAATTTACGGCGAAGGAGAATTGGCCGGTGGGGCGGACGCGGGATTGGCTGGAGGCGGAACTGGGGGGAGAGTTTGAGTTGGCGGGGGAGGCCGATGAGGCGTTTTTGATCCGGGAGACGGCGCGGAAGTTCCAGTGGACGGTCTCGATGGTGACGAAGTGGGTCCGGAGGTGAAAACTTGTGTAACCCTCCGCGATGGGAGAACATTTCATCAATGATGGAAGAGAAACCGCGTCTCTCGTTTTGGCAGAATTGGAATATGAGCTTCGGGTTTCTCGGAGTGCAGATCGGCTTTATGCTGCAGTTGGTGTTTATGAGCACCTTGTTTACGAAGCTGGGAGCTTCGCCGAGTGAGATTCCGATTCTTTGGTTGGCGGCACCGCTGACGGGATTGTTGGTGCAGCCGATCATCGGGTCGATGAGTGACCGGACGTGGAATCGGTTGGGACGGAGGCGTCCGTATTTTTTGTTTGGGGCGATTGCTTCGGCGGTGGTGTTGTTTTTTATTCCTGATTCGCCGGTGATCTGGTGTGCGGTGCTGGGGCTGTGGATGATGGACACGAGCTTTAACGTGGCGATGGAGCCCTTTCGGGCGTTTGTGGGGGATAAGCTTCCGGCATCCCAGCGGACGTTGGGTTTTGTGACGCAGAGTTTCTTTATCGGGCTTGGCGGATATATTGGTGGGGCGTTGCCGGGGTGGCTGACGAAGTTGGGGGTGAGCGGCAATGCTCCCAATGGATTGGGGTTGGATGTTTATTGGGCGTTCAAGATTGGGGCATTGGGGTTGTTGGTGGCGATTCTGTGGACGGTGTTTACGACGAGGGAGGATCCTCCGGAGGATATGGAGGAGTTTTTGAGGGAGAAGGAGAACAGCGGGCCTTTGTTTGATATTGTGCCGCGCTGGCTGATCATTGGATTTGTTTCGGGGGCGATTCTGGGTTTTCTGCGGAGTTGGTTGGTGGATTCCAATCCTTCGGTGTTGCACTCAGCGGTCGGAGGATTGATTGGAACGGCGATCGCTTTGGTGATGTCCAAGGCGGAAGTGGCGGCGGCCTTGCGGGAGATGCCGAAGACGATGAAGCAGCTTGCGGTGGTGCAGTTTTTTACGTGGCTGGGGTTGTTCTGCATGTGGATGATGTTTGGTCTGGCGACGGCGCAGCAGGTTTTTGGAACGAATGATTCGAGCAGTGCGGCCTTTGACGAGGGGACGACCTTTGGAGGGAGCACGTTGGGGCTTTACAGCATTGTGTGTTTCCTGGTGGCGTTCCTGATTCCGATGGTGGCGGCGAAGATCGGGCGGCGGAAGATGCATGCGCTGGCCTTGATCCTGGGTGGGGGGAGTTTGCTGGCGACGGGATTTATTACGGATAAAATGACGTGGAAGCTGATGATGATTGGGGTGGGGATTGCCTGGGCGTCGATTCTCTCGATGCCCTATGCGATGCTGTCGACCTCGATTCCGGCGAAGCGGATGGGGGTTTACATGGGGATCTTTAACTTCTTCATTGTGATTCCCGAGATACTGGCGGCGGTGGCGCTGGAGCCGATTGTGCACCATGTCTTCGGGGACGACCCGGTGAAGGTGGTTCAGTTGGGAGGGGCATCGATGGCGGTGGCGGCGTTGTGTTGTTTCTTTGTGGGGAAAGAGGCGGAAAGTGACGAATCGGTGTAGATTTATGACAATGATCTGGAGTCGATGGTTCAAGAACTGCTTAGTGGCGGCGATGAGTATTTCTGCGAGTCAGGCCGAACGAGTGAGCATTTATCAGGTGATGCCGCGGCATTTCGGGAATGAGAATGAGACGCGGAAGTTCGATGGGACGATGGCGGAGAACGGGTGCGGGAAGTTTTCGGCTTTTAATGAAAAGGCCCTGGGAGAGATCAAGGGGATGGGGTTTACCCATGTGTGGTTTACGGGGGTGCTGGAGCAGGCGAGCGGGACGGATTATCCGGGGCGGCCGGCTGATGTGAGTGATTTGCTGAAGGGGAAGGCGGGGAGTCCGTATGCGATCCGGGATTATTTTGATGTGTGTCCGGATTACGCGGATGATCCAACGAAGCGGCTGGATGAATTTCAGGAGCTGCTGAAGCGATGCAAGGCGGCGGGGCTGAAGGCGATGATCGACTTTGTGCCAAACCATGTGGCGCGGAGTTATCACTCGGATGTGATGCCGGAGTTGTCCTTTGGGGAGGGGGATCTGAAGACGGAGTTTTTCCGGAAGGATAACAATTTTTTCTATCTTCAAGGGGAAGGTCCGTTGGTGATGCCATCGGGGAAGGTCTATGAGCCGGAGCGGGAGTATGGGCGGGTGACGGGGAATAATTCGGCGAACTGGAAGCCTTCGATCCACGATTGGTATGAGACGGTGAAGCTGAATTACGGGCATGATTACACGAAGGGGCGGGATACAGCGCACCTGCGGAATCTATCGGATACCGATGTGCCGGATACGTGGAAGAAGATGGATGCGATTTTGGCGCATTGGCAGCGGATGGGGGTGGATGGTTTCCGGGTGGATATGGCGCATATGGTGCCGATGGAATTTTGGCAGTGGTCGCTGGCGAAGGCGCGCCAGCGTGATGCGGGGGTGTTTTTTGCGGCGGAGGCTTATGATACGGATCCGGCGAAGCTGACGGATGGGAACGTGTTGGATGATTTGTTGGATTCGGGGTTTGACGCGGTTTATGATGACCAGTCCTACGATTTGTTGATGGAGATTTATGACGGGGGAAAGTGGGCGAATGATCTGGATGCGCTGCTTCATGGCGGGCGTTTGCATCAGTCGCTGCGGTATGCGGAGAACCACGACGAGGTGCGTCTGGCGAGTCCGAAGACCTGGGGTGGGCTGGGGATGGAGGTGGGGCGTCCGGTGACGGGTCTTCTTTTTGGCCTGGGCCGGGGTGCGCAGATGATTTATTCGGGACAGGAGACTGGAGAGCCGGCGGCGGGTCCGGAAGGGTTTGGGGGGGATGATGCGCGGACGACGATTTTTGATTACTGGAGTCTGCCGACCTTGAACCAGTGGACGAATGGGGGGAAGTTTGATGGGGGTGGATTGAGTGCGGAGCAGAAGGAGCTGCGGGCCTGGTATGCGGAGTTGCTGAAGGTGACGGCGGGACCGGCGTTTACGGAGGGTGAGTTTTACGGACTCAACCACGCGAACCAAGGGAATGAGGAATTCGGCCGGGTGGACGGGGAGACGGCGAGCGGGCATTGGGTGTATGCGTTTTTGCGCAGCGAGCAGAAGAAGGAGGGGGAGACGGTGCTGGTGGTGGTGAATCTGCATCCGCAACAATCTTTTGACCGGCTGGTGGTGCAGGTTCCCGACGATGCCTTGGGCTGGGCGGAGCTGGAGGGGGCGCCGAAGTTGAAGCAGGTGTTTGGGTCCGGAGAGGTTTCCGGAGCGTTGGAGGGGGGACGGGCGGTTTTGACGGCGGTGCCTGCGCTGAGTGTGCAGATGATCAAGCTTTCGCGATAGGGCGGAGGGGCGGGTTTTTAGAAATTAGGGGAGTTTTGCCTTTTTATTAAAAGTTGTTTACATTTTGCAAAAATTAACTAAATTATCAAACGTTCTTCAGAATGGAGCCACTTGGCTGACCCCTCCCAACTGAACCTTTGATTTGAAATGAAGTTCAATCCGATCTTTGCCCTTTTGCTGATGTCACCGGTTGCGCAAGCCCAGTTGGACTCCGGCGGGGGAAGTGGGTCCAATCTTGTGGGAAATGGGGATTTTGAGATCAATTCATATGATTACACGAAGGGGAGTGAGGTGATCACCGAGCAGGATGACGCCTTTGGGTTTGAGAGGGTTGATGCGACCGCGGGAGCGACCGATTGGTTTATGAACAGCGGGGTTTATCGTTATACGAGCGATGGGGATCCCAATTCGGCGGGAGCGATGGGGGCGGGGAGCGGTTCGATTTTTCAGCAGTTCAGTTTTGATTCGGCGGGAGATTATTCGCTGGATTTTGAGACTTTCATGGATGTGCCCGAAGGGTTGGGTGATCCGACGGCGATCGGGCTCTCGGTGGTGCTGGGAACGACGGGAGTGGGGGCGAGCAATCTGATTTCTGATACCTTTACGGAGAGTTATGACGGGCAGACGTCATCGAGGTCCTATTCCTTCAGTGTGGCGGAAGGGCAGGTGGGTGAGACCTATCGGCTGACCTTCTCCCGGACGGGGACCGAGAAGGCGCTGGCTTATGTGGATAATGTGAGTGTGGCAGCGGTGCCCGAGCCGGGATCCGCGATGCTGGTGACGCTTGCGGGGCTCGTTGTGCTGCGTCGTCGGCGTGCGTAGGGGGGCGCCTTTTTAAAATCACGGCGGGACGGATCCTGCGTTTTTTTTGTGTCGCGAACGACGGGGGGAGGGAATTTGAAGCCCGGGAGCTTTGGCTAGGCTTTTGGGGCGGGGGGGAGGAGGAGGACGATTTCGCCTTTGGGTTTGTGGGTGGAGAAGTGGGCGAAGAGGTCGGAGGCGGTGCCGTGGTGGAGGGTCTCGAATTTTTTGGTGAGTTCGCGGGCGATGCAGAGGGAGGTGTCGGGGGCGAGGTCCTTGAGGATTTCGAGGGTGGAGGGGAGTCGGTGCGGGGACTCGAAAAAGAGGGTGGTCTCGGGGGAGTCGAGGGCGGCCTGGAGTTGTTTGCCGCGTTTGCCTTTTTTGACGTGGAGGAAGCCGTGGAAGGAGAAGGGGTGCGGGGGGAAGCCGGAGGCGACGAGGGCGGTGGTGATGGCGGAGGGGCCGGGGAGGACGGTGAAGGGGATGTCGGCATCCCGGGCGGCTTTGATGAGGCGGTGGCCGGGGTCGGAGAGGCAGGGGGTGCCGGCATCCGAGATGATGGCGATTTTTAGGCCGGAGGCGGCTTTTTCGAGGAGTTCGGGGATGCGCCGGTCCTCGTTGTGATCGTGGAGGGCGGTGAGGGGTTTTGAGATTTCGAGGTGGTTGAGGAGCCGGAGTGAGTGGCGGGTGTCCTCGCACGCGATGAGGTCGGCCTCGCGGAGGGTTTCGATGGCGCGGAGGGTGATGTCCCCGAGGTTTCCGATGGGGGTGGGGACGAAGGTGAGCATTCTTTTAAAATCCTGAATTGCGCCGGCTAGAAGCCGTCGGCGAGGCGGGCGACAATCTTACGGGCGCCGCGTTGGAGGGCGTCGGGGAGGGCGTTGGCGCGGGCGGTCTGGAGGTTGTCGTCGACGAAGAAGCGGGAGCGGGAGACGCTTTGTCCTTCTTCGAGGGGGGCGCCGGGTTTGGCGGGGTCGATGAGGGTCCAGGCGAGGGTGATTTCCATTTCGAGTTCTTCGGATTTGAGGGTGTCGAAGAAGGAGGATCGGACCTGGCGGTATTGAATTTTGCGGAGGGCGAGGTGGAGGGTGGCGTCGGAGCGGGAGTCGGTGCCGATGCGGTAGGTGCCATCGCGGACGAGTTGGTCGACGACGGAGTTGGTGGCGAGTGCTTCGGCGCGGGGGAAGAGGGTATGGTTCTTTGCGAGGGGGACGTAGATGCGGTGGACGTCGGTGAGGTGTGGCGGTTTTTGGCCGCCGAGTTGGTAGCCCGTGCAGGAAGTGAGGGCGAGGAGGCAAAGAAGGAGGAGAGATTTCATACCCGGTGATTTGTTTTAGCCGCCGAGCTTGGCGACCCAGGCCTGGGCCTTGGTGCGGAGGGGGCCGGGCTGGGATTTTTTGACGACCTCGCGGTAGTAGAGGAGGGCGGAGGTGGTGTTGCCTTTTTTGCGGTAGAACTCGGCGATGTCGTAGGAGCTTTGGATGTCGCGGGAGCCGAGTTTGGTGATTTCCCGGCGGGCGTCTTTGGCGCGCTTGCTGTTGGGGTAGCGGAGGATGACGTCATCGAATGCTTCGCGGGCGCGGCTGAGGTTGGCCTGGTCCTGGTTGTTGTCCTTTGATTCGGCGAGGAGGATGGCACCGATGCGGTATTGTGCTTCGTGGGCGTAGTTGGACTCGGGGTATTCGCGGACGAGTTCGCGGTAGGCGTCGATGGCGCGTTTGGCGTCGCCCTTGTTTTGCCAGACTTCGCCGATGGTGAACTGGGCTTTCTCGCCGGAGGTGGAGCGAGGGGCGTTGGCGCGGACCTTGGCGAGCATGGCGGTGGATTTTTTGGCTTCCACTTTCCCTTTGAGTCCGAGGAATGAGCCGGTCTTGAGGGTGCCGCCGGCGGCGGCGTGTGCGAGGGCTTCCTGGCGCTTGATGGCGGTGGAGTAGTGGGGGGATGCGGGGTAGCGGGCTAGGAGTTCGTTGTAGGCTTCGAAGGCATCGATGAGTTCACCGGATTGGTCGAGGAGGTGGGCCTGGCGGAACTTGGCGTCGGCGGAGGAGTCCGAGAGGGGGTATTCGCGAGTGACCTTGCGGTAGATTTTGATGGCGCTCTTGGTCTTGCCGGCGGACTCGGCGGCGCGGCCCTGGTCGTAGAGTGCTTTGGCGCTGCCTTGGCTGGCCTTCACGGTGGAGGCGAGTTGGGCGCTATCGAGGTTTTTTGAGCAGGAGCAAAGGAGGCCTGCGAGGAGGGTTAAAGAGGCTGTCTTTAGGAAGGACATGGGAGGAGGCTAAGTTGAATGGGAGAAAAAGAAAAGAGGGCAATTTTGGATTAGTTTTGAACGTTTTTTGGAGTGGGAGCTGGGAGCTGGGAGCTGGGAGCTGGGAGCTGAGAGCTGAGAGCTGAGAGCTGAGAGCTGAGAGCTGAGAGCTGAGAGCTGAGAGCTGAGAGCTGAGAGCTGAGAGCTGGGAGCTGGGAGCTGGGAGCTGGGAGCTGGGAGTTGGGAGTTGGGGGCTGCGGACTTGATTCTTGACGGGGTGTTCGTGGGATCAGTAGAATGTCCGAAGCCTGTGAAGGGGGAAATAGGGGGATGCATTCAATCCCAACTCCGTTGGGCTAAATGATCCTTACTGTTAGCGCAAAAAAAATGGCTATGCCCAAGAACACGCTGATCATTCAGTTTCCAAAGCGGCTCAATGCTGATTTGGACTTCGATCGGCTTGTAGAGGTCGAGGACTCACTGATCCAGGGGATGGCGCAGAGCCGCACCGGAGATGTTGACGGGCACGATTGGGGAGCGGACGGCGCGAATATTTTCATACTTCCGGCGAACGGGAATTCGTGGCCATCAATCGATGTGGCGAAGGCGCACCTGAAGCTGAAGGGATTGCTAGCGTCGTCGCTCATCGTGAAGAGATTCAAGAGCGAGCGATACGAAGTAGTCTGGCCAGAGAATTACGAAGGTGACTTCGAGCGCCTATGAACAAACCAACGGCGCTAACAAGACGTCGCTCTCAACACCTGCCTCGCCGCGAGTTCAATCCGTCATGACCATTCCACCCTCAACCCACAGTCGAAGCCTCGCCCTCGGGCAGATGTGAGAGGACTTCGACGTTCTCCACAAAATGACCAATCCAGAGACCACCAGAGTTCCAGCATTTGGAGTTGGTTCGCTAGTGACTATATTCTAAGTTGCCTTAATCGGTTACTCAACTTTCCAGAGTAGTTTTGGAGCTGGTCCGTCGAATTTTGGAGGGACGATAGTTGGGACTCTTGTGCTGTTTTTTGGTCCGATGTCTACTGCTCTACTTGCTTTAATCGGGCTGTGTAGAAATGAGAGACCTCAATGGATTTCTCTCTTTGCTCTGCTAGTCAGTATAGCCGTGTTTTTTTGTCGATCATGGTTCCTAACACCTTCTTCGTAGGGATAGTTTCACACTGAACATACTAGGAGAACAGGGCGCTGGTCTTGACGGCTTCGGCGTCCTAAAGTTCTCGCAAGGCCGTCAGGTGTGTGGAGATCAACTCAGCCCCCGAGACAGCTCAAGCGTTCAAGAACTCTGCAAATGGTGCTCAAAAAATCTCACGAGCTCTGGGCGATTTTAGTTGGCTCGGCCTTCCTGCTTTATCGGGTCGTAGCACCTTTTATGGGCGGATTGAATCGATGGCAGGATGTCACTCCGGTGGCTGTGCTGTTTTTGGCGATCCCTGTCGTTACGGCAGCCGCGCCCCTGCTCCTTGGGTGGAAGTATGATCGGCGGATCGTTGGACTCAGTGGATTTTTGGGATCAGCTATTTTTCTTCCGATCATTCCGGCGTTCATCGCCGTTCTCATCATCTTATACGCGGTCACCACAAAGCCATTGGTCCTGACTGCGGTGTGGACGGGTTTGGCTTCGTTAATTGCAGCGATTCCCTTTATTTATTATCGGCTGATTGGTTCTCCTGATCTTTTGTATGCAGGAGGTGCCGGATTGTTATTGTTTGTGTCTCTCGTTGTATCGGCCATTTTTCTTCTCATCTCAATTGCGGTTTGGTTGTGCCATCTGGTCAAGCGAGCGAGAAGCTAAGATGAAGGTGCATCGAGCCTTGGGGGGCTTGGGTTGGGGGGCGGAGGGATGATGGGATGGCGCTCGGTCTTCCGGAATTGTGTGAGTTAAAAGAGTCGGTGAGAGAGAGTTGGGAAGGGCTGGGATCAAGGGAGGTTTGTTGGATTCCGGTGATCCTCCAGGTCGCTGATTTTTGGAAACTCTGGTTCCGGGAAGACCTCTTTGGCGAAGAGGCTTTCGGGCGAGGCGGGGTGTCCTCATCTCGATTTGGACAGCATCGCCTGGAAGGAATCGAATCCTCCTGTCAGGGAGGAGGCCGGAATCAGTCTAGCGGCTCTGGCGGAGTTTGTTGGCCGGAATCACCGCGAGAAAGATAAGCGGCAACCGGAACGCAGTGGAGATGGTCGAAGAGAATGAGCCTCTAGGAGACCGTCTGAAAAATGCCCAACGAGTGTTTTGATTTAGGGGTCTTTAAGAAAGTGCAGCCGGACCTTTCGGAGAAAGGTCCCTGCCTTTTGATTTGGGTTGAGGATTTAGGGGAAGAGTTGGGTGAGGATGTCTTGGGGGGTGGTGCCGGATTGGCGGAGGGTTTTTAGGGAGAGGGCGTCGTTTCGTTTGGCGAGGCGGGTGCCGGTTTCATCGCAGATGAGGCGGTGGTGCTCGTAGGTGGGTTGAGGGAGGTTGAGGAGGTGCTGGAGGAGGCGGTGGATGTGGGTGGAGGGGAGGAGGTCTTGGCCGCGGGTGATGAGGGTGATGTTTTGGGCGGCGTCATCGGTAACGACGGCGAGGTGGTAGGAGGTGCCGATGTCTTTGCGGGCGAGGATGACATCGCCGAGGAGGGTGGGGGAGACGGTGGTCTGGCCGTGGATGGTGTCGCGGAAGGTGAGGGGGCCGGCTTTTTGAGCGGCGAGTTGGCTATCGAGACGCCAGGAGGGGGATTTTTTTGAGAGGAGATCGGCGCGTTGGTCGGGGGTGAGGGAGCGGCAGGTGCCGGGGTAGAGGGGGCCTTCGGGGCCCTGGGGGGCGCGGGTGAGGTTGGCGAGCTCGGACTCGATTTCACGGCGGGTGCAGAAGCAGGGGTAGACGACGCCGAGGGATTTGAGGTGGTCGAGGGCTTGCTCGTAGTGGGGGAGGCGGTCGAGTTGGCGCCAGGGGGTGAGATCCCAGGTGAGGCCGAGCCAGCGGAGGTCGGATTCGATCTGGAGGTAGTATTCCTCGCGGACGCGGGTGTGGTCGATGTCCTCGAAGCGGAGAAGGAAGGAGCCTCCGGCATCGCGGGCCCGTTGGTGGGCGAGGAGGGCGGCGTAGGCGTGTCCCAGGTGGAGGAATCCGGTGGGGCTGGGGGCGAAGCGGGTGGTCATCGATGAAAAAAGAATTAGCGACGAAGGGATTGGTAGTCTATGGGTTGCGCGTCCATGAGTAAGGGAAAAAGAGTCGTCATTGTCGGAGCAGGACCCGGGGGATTGTCCTCTGCGATGATTCTCGCGAATCGGGGATTTGATGTCACGGTGATTGAAAAAGCGGATCGCGTGGGTGGTCGCAATGCGGAAGTGCGGGTGGGGGATTACTCTTTTGATCTGGGGCCGACCTTCTTGCACCAGAAGTTCACCTTGGATGAGATTTTTGCGGAGACGGGGCGGAGGAGCGACGATTACATGGATTTGGTGCTACTGGATCCGATGACGAAGCTGAGCTGGGGGACGGAGAAGACGATCGAGACGAGCTGTGATGAGGAGACGATGGCGGCGAACATCGCAGAGGTTTTTCCGGGGGATGAGGACGGGTATCGTCGGTTCATGAAGGATCACGCGGCCAAGCTCCGCGCGATTTATCCGTGCCTGCAGAAGCCTTTTCATAAGATTTCATCGTATGTGCATCGGGACCTGTTGCGGGTGGTGCCTTACATCGCGACGGCGAAGAGTGTGGTGGATGTGCTGGAGAATTACTTTTCGGATCCGCGGCTGATGTTGGCGTTTACCTTTCAGGCAAAATATCTGGGGATGAGTCCGTGGAAGTGTCCGGCCTTGTTCAGTATTTTGTCGTATACGGAATACAAGTACGGGATTTACCACGTGCAGGGCGGGCTTTGTAAAATCTCGGCGGGGATGGCGAAGGCGGCGCAGGAGGACGGGGCGGAGATTCGGCTGAATACGCCGATGAAGGAAGTGATATTTGACGGGGATACGGCGAAGGGTGTGGTGCTTGAGAATGGGGAGCGGATTGAGGCGGACCATGTGGTGATGAATGCGGATTACGCGCATGCGATGGTCAACCTGATGAACGGGAAGAGCAAGGAGCCGGCGGAGATGGCGGGGAAGAAGTATTCCTGTTCGACCTTCATGCTCTATCTGGGGATTGATAAGATTTATGAGGATGAGCCGCATCATCACATTCTGTTCGCGGATGATTACGAGCAGAACGTGGAGGATATCCGGGGCGAGGAAACGATCTCCGACGACATGTCGATCTATGTGCGGAACTCGAGTGTGACCGATCCGACGGTGGCTCCGGAGGGGCACTCGCAGTTGTATATTTTGGTGCCGACGATTAATTGTCGTCACGATCACGACTGGGAAGAGACGAAGCAGGAGTATCGTGACAAAGTGCTGGACCGGATCATCGAGCGGACGGGGATGAAGGACCTGCGCGAGCACATTGTGGAGGAGCGGATACTGACGCCGACCGAGTGGCGGGATGACTTTGAAGTGTTTATGGGGGCGACCTTTAATCTGGCTCACACGATTGATCAGATGCTGTATTTCCGCCCGCACAACCGGCTGAAGGGGTATGATAATTTGTATCTTGTGGGAGGCGGGACGCATCCGGGAAGCGGGCTGCCGACGATTTTGGAGAGCGGTCGGATTTCATCGAACATGTTGTGTGATGAAGTGGGAGTGGAATACACGCGGGCCGATTTGGCTCCGGAATTTTTAGCGTAGCAAAGTGCGATGACCGAGGAGTTCGTGATGTCGCCGATCGGGGTGGTGGAGAGCTGCTTCGGGGAGAAATTTGGGACGCCACGGCAGAGCGGGATTGTGGCGGCGGCGCGCGGGCGGGTGGTGCTCTCGGCCGAGGTGGATGAGGAAGCGTGTCGGGGGCTGGAGGAATTTAGCCATGTGTGGCTGGTGTTTGTTTTTGATCAGGTGAAGGAGGATGAGGTGCGGTGGTTGGTGAGGCCGCCGAGGTTGGGCGGGAATGAGAAGAAGGGGGTGCTGGCTACGAGGTCGCCCTTTCGTCCGAACCGGATCGGGTTGTCTCTGGTGCGGCTGGAGGGCGTGACGGGCCGGGTGATCGAGGTGAGCGGGATCGATTTGGTGGATGGGACGCCGATTCTGGATGTGAAGCCGTACTTGCCGTATGTGGAGTCGGTGCCGGATGCGGTGGGCGGGTTTGCGAGTGCGGCGCCGGAGCGGATGGAAGTGGAGATTTCGGATGAGCTGAGAGAGGGACTGAGCGCGGAGGAGGTTGAGCTGGTGATCGGGGCGTTGTCGGTGGATCCCCGGCCGGCGTATCACGATGATGCGGAGCGGGTGTATGGGTGTCGGCTGGTGGGGCGGGAGGTGAAGTGGCGGGTGGTATCGGGAGTGGTGGTGGTGACGGATGTTTGCTAAGCACGAGCATGGAAGTTCGCCGATATGAGGAGCAGGAGCCTTTTACGACCAAGGATGGGTCGACGATCCGGAGCTTGTTGGACTTGAGCAACGCGCCGGTGGCGAACCAGAGTTTGGCGGAAGCGACCCTGCCGGTGGGTGGGGAGACGGAGCGGCATTATCACAAAGTGAGTGAGGAGTTTTACTACATCACGGAGGGGGCGGGGGTGATGGAGATCGAGGGTGAGGAGCGCGAGGTGGGGGTGGGGGATGCGATTTTGATTCCGGTGGGGGCATGGCATCAGATTCGGGCGAGAGAGGGGATGCGGTTTTTGTGCTGCTGTGCGCCGCCGTATGAGCATGATGATACCTATTTTGAGTGATCCTGGTTTTGTGACGGGTTGAGGCGTGGTCGCGTTGACAAGGGGTGAAGTGGGAGGCACATTGCGCGCGTGAGCGACGTGTTGAAACTTTCCCCGCTTGATGAGAAACATCGGGAGTTGGGCGGACGGATGATTTCCTTTGCCGGCTGGGAGATGCCGGTGATGTATTCCTCAATCATCGATGAGCATCTGGCGGTGCGATCGAAGGCGGGAATTTTCGACATTTCCCACATGGGGCAGGTTTTTGTGCGGGGCAAGGATGCGGAGGAATGGTTGGACGGGATGCTGACCAATGAAGTGGCGGTGCTGGAAGAGGGAGAGGCGCATTACACCTTTCTGCTGAATGAAGAGGGCGGGGTGATTGATGATTTGATTTTGTATCGGCTGGGTGAGGAGGATTTTTTGCTGGTGGTGAATGCCTCCTGTATTTCGAGGGATCTGGAATGGCTGGCGAAGCATTTGGAAGGAAAGGTGGAGGTGGAGAATGTGAGCGAGGGGTGGGCCGGGCTGGCGGTGCAGGGGCCGGAAGCGTCGGAGATCTACACGCGGGTCACGGAGGGGAGAACGCTGCCCTCGCGGAACCATGTTGATGATTTGACGATGATGGGGCACCGGACGTTTGTGTGCCGCACGGGATATACCGGCGAGGATGGCTTTGAGTTGTTTTGTCCATCGGGGCAGGCGAAATCGTGGTGGCAGAGTTTTGTGGATGAAGGGGTGGTTCCGTGCGGATTGGGAGCGCGTGATACGCTGCGGCTGGAGATGTGTTATCCGCTGAATGGCTCGGATCTGACGACGGAGCGGACGCCGCTGGAGGCGGGGTTGGGATTTTTTGTGGCGTTGGAGAAGGGAGAGTTTGTGGGGGGCGAGGTGCTTCGGCAGCAGAAGGAAAAAGGGCCGAAGCGGCGGCTGATGGCGATCAAGATGGATGGTCCCGGAGCGCCTCCGAGGCCGGGATATCCGGTGATGGATCGCAAGGGATATCCGATCGGGGTGTTGACCTCGGGCGGGATGTCGCCCTCTCTTGGCGAAGGGATAGGGATGGCCTACCTTCCGGTGGAAGAGGTGAAGATCAATACGCCGGTAGGGATTGAGGTGCGCGGGAAGATTCTCCCGGCAAAAGTGGTGAAAAAGCCTTTCTATCGGAAATAAGAAATCGTTAGTTTCCAAGCAGATGACCATTCCTGACAATTGCCGTTACACCCCGGACCATGAGTGGGTCCGTCTACAAGGAGAGATCGCGACGGTGGGGATCACCGATCACGCGCAGGCGGAACTGAGTGATGTGGTTTTTGTGGAGCTTCCCGATTTGGGCGACATTGAGAAGGCGTCGCCGGTTGGGGTAGTGGAGAGTGTGAAGGCGGCGAGTGATATTTACGCGCCGATTTCGGGGGAGATCATTGAGATCAATCTCGATCTGGTGGCTGATCCGGCGAAGATCAATACGGACCCTTATGACACGGGTTGGATTTTCAAGATGCGCGTGACCGACAGTTCCCAGTATGACGCGATGATGGATGCTTCATCCTATCGGGGAGTCGTGAGATAATTTCGTTATGTCCGCACCGTTTGTCCAACGTCACATCGGGTCCCCGAGCGACGGGCGACAGGCCTTATTCGAAAAGGTTGGTTTTTCGGATTTGGATAGCCTGATTGCGGGGGTTGTTCCGGCGGAGATTTTTTGGAAGGAGGGGCCGGAGCTGCCGGGGGCGCTGACGGAGACGGAGGCACTGGGGCAGTTGAGGGGAACGCTTGGAAAGAACAAGGTTCTGAAGTCGTTTATCGGGCAGGGGTATTCGGGGACGATTACGCCGCCGGTGATTCAGCGGAACATTCTGGAGAATCCGGGATGGTATACGGCTTATACGCCGTATCAGCCGGAGATTTCGCAGGGGCGGCTGGAAGCGTTGTTGAATTTTCAAACCCTGATCACGGAATTGACGGGGATGGACGTGGCGAACGCGTCGTTGCTGGATGAGGGGACGGCGGCGGCGGAGGCGATGAGCCTGGCGCTGACGATGAAGCCGAAGGGGACGGTGTTTTGGGTGGATGAGGAATGTCATCCGCAGACGATTGAGGTGGTGAAGACGCGGGCGGAGCCGTTGGGGATTGAGGTGAGGGTGGAGGATATTGATGACTTTACGGGTGATGAGGGGTTGATTGGGGCGTTGGTGCAGTATCCGTCGACGCTGGGCGAAGTACGAGATTTCACGGAGTTCGCGGAGAAGGTGCATGAGGCGAAGGGGAAGCTCATTGTGGCGGCGGATCTGCTGGCGCTGATGCTGCTGAAGACGCCGGGTGAGATGGGGGCGGATATTTGTGTGGGGTCGAGTCAGCGCTTTGGGGTGCCGATGGGTTTTGGGGGTCCGCATGCGGCGTTTATTTCTTGTGTGGATGCCTTGAAGCGGAAGCTGCCGGGGCGGCTGGTGGGGGTGTCGATTGATTCGCAGGGGAATCCGGCTTACCGGCTGTCGCTGCAAACGCGGGAGCAGCATATCCGGCGGGACAAGGCGACGTCGAACATCTGCACGGCGCAGGTGTTGTTGGCGGTGATGGCATCGATGTATGCGGTGTATCACGGTCCGGAAGGGTTGCTGGACATTGCGCTGGATACGGCGGACCGGATGCGGCGTTTGGTGGAGGGGTTGGAGGAGAAGAACTATGAGATCGTGACGGGATATTATTTCGACACGGTGACGGTGGATTGCGGGGAGAAGGCGGCGAAGGTGATCGCGGCAGCGGTGGAGCGGGGATACAACCTGCGGGACTTTGGGGATGGGTGTGTGGGGATCGCCTTTGATGAGACCACGACGGAGCGTGATCTGCGGCAGATTTGCAAAGTGTTCGGGGTGAGGCCGGGAACCGGTGGCGGGTTGGGATTTCCGAAGGAGCTGTTGCGTAAGGGCGGGTATCTTTCGCAGGAGGTGTTTCATTCGTATCGGACGGAGACGGAGATGATGCGTTATTTGCATCGGTTGGAGGCGCGTGATTTGGCGTTGAATGAATCGATGATTCCGTTGGGGTCGTGCACGATGAAGTTGAATGCGGCGGCGGAGATGATGCCGGTGAGTTGGCCGGAGGTGTCGCAGCTGCATCCTTTTGTGCCGGAGGATCAGAGCGAGGGTTATCGCGAGATGTTGGGGGAGCTTTCGGATTGGCTGGCGAAGATCACGGGGTTTGCGGCGGTTTCGCTTCAGCCGAATGCGGGGTCGCAGGGTGAGTATGCGGGGTTGTTGGCGATCCGGTCGTATCATTTGGCCCGAGGCGACGAAGGGCGGAAGGTGTGTCTTATTCCGACATCGGCTCACGGGACCAATCCGGCATCAGCGGTGATGGCGGGATTTCAGGTGGTGCCGGTGGGTTGTGATGAGGCGGGGAATATTGATGCGGTTGATCTGAAGGCGAAGATTGAGGCGCACGGTGATGCGTTGGGTGCATTGATGATTACGTATCCTTCGACCCATGGAGTTTATGAGGAGGGGGTTCGGGAAATTTGTGCGGCGATTCATGAGGCGGGCGGCCAGGTCTACATGGATGGGGCGAACATGAATGCGCAGGTGGGGGTGACGAGTCCGGGTCTGATTGGGGCGGACGTGTGTCATTTGAATCTGCATAAGACGTTTTGCATTCCGCATGGAGGCGGAGGTCCGGGGGTGGGGCCGATCGGGGTGGCGGCGCACCTGGTGGAGTTTTTGCCGGGGCATGGTGCGTTGGCGGGGAGTGAGAACGTGGTGTGTTCGGCTCCGTGGGGGAGTGCGTCGATCAATGTGATTTCCTGGATGTATGTGGCGATGATGGGTGCGGAGGGATTGAAGGAGGCGACAGAGGTGGCGATTCTGAATGCCAACTACGTGGCGAAGCGGTTGGGTGAGGCGTATCCGATTCTTTACAAGGGGCGGAACGGATTGGTGGCTCACGAGTGCATCATTGATATTCGGCCGCTGACGAAAGAGAGCGGGGTGACGGTGGAGGATGTGGCGAAGCGCTTGATTGATTATGGTTTTCACGCGCCGACGATGAGCTGGCCGGTGGCGGGGACGTTGATGATTGAGCCAACGGAGTCGGAGTCGATTGAAGAGCTGGATCGCTTTTGTGAGGCGATGTTGGCGATTTATGGCGAGATTCAGGAGATCATTTCAGGTGAGGCCGACCGGGAGGACCATGTTTTGCGCAATGCGCCGCATACGGCGGAGATGGTGATTCGGGATGAGTGGGCGCATCCGTATTCGCGGGAGAAGGCGGCCTTTCCGGTGGCGCGATTAAGAAGGCACAAGTTCTGGCCAGTGGTGGGTCGGGTCGATAACGTCCACGGGGACAGGAACCTTGTGTGCACCTGCGATACCGTTGAGAATTATGCCCGACCTACCGAGTAACTTTTCCGTTCCCGAGTGGAAGACCTGGAAGCCTGAGATTGAAGCGACGCTTTTGTTTATTCACCAGGGAAGCCGGGTGCTTCTGATTGAGAAGCTGCGGGGCATCGGGGAGGGGAAGATCAACGGGCCGGGAGGAAAGATTGATCCGGGTGAGACGCCGCTGGAGTGCGCGGTGAGGGAGGTGCAGGAGGAGTTGCACATTACGGCGCTGGATCCGGTGAAGCGGGGGGAGCTTTGGTTTGTGATGTCCGATCTGCCGGACATTCACTGTCATGTTTATACCGCGACGAAGTACGAAGGGACTCCGACTGCGACGGATGAGGCGATTCCTTACTGGTGCGAGATCGCGGATATTCCTTTCGACAAGATGTGGGAGGACGATTCCTACTGGTTGCGCGAGGCGCTGGAAGGGCAGACCTTTGATGCGCGGTTTCTTTTTGAGAATGAGAAGATTCTCTGGGACGAGGTGGTCTTCGGGGAGGAATCGGCGAAGCGGTGGCGGGATTTCGATTTACTTAGTTGAATTGAATTGGAACCGCAGATGAACAGGATGGAGGGGATGGCTTGGTTGGGGGGAGAAGATTTTTCACCACAGAATGAGCGGAAGGAGCAGAAGCAGGTCGACCGCAGGGCATAGGTCTACTTGGTTGAATTGGATTAGAACCGCAACCGGAACGGAGTGGATCCGGAGTGAGGTGGAGATGGTCTCTTAGAATGACCAGTTGGCGAGGGCGGCGCGAAGCTGGTCCCGGTGGTCTCCATTGAAGGGCTCGTGGAGGGCGTCGGGGATTTCGCAGTAGGTGACTTTTCCGGAGGGGAGTTTGTCGAGTTGTTGACGGAGGAGTTCGGGAGGGCAGATGGGGTCGGCTCCGCCCTGGGTGAAGAGGGCAGGGCGGTCGGTGGGAAGGGAGAGGAAGGCTTGTTGGACTTCGTTGGCAGCGTTGATGAGATCGAGGGCCCAGCCGAGGGAAATTTTGCTGTGGTAGAGGGATTCTTCTGACGATGGAGTGTCGTTTGAGACGGGGCGGCATTGTTCGGCTTTGACTCCGGTGGACCAGGTGATCCAGGGGAAGAGGCGGGCGACGAGGGGGAGGATGGTGCGCATCCAGGGGGTGCCTTGGCGGGCGGGGTCGAGGATGGGGGAGCTGAACCAGGCGAAGGCGAAGTGATCCGGGTTTTGCAGGTAGGCTCTGAGGGCGAGGAGTCCGCCCATGGAGTGGCCGGCGATGCCGACGGGGCCAGAGACGTTTTCGAGGGTGTTGGCGAGGAGGGAGTCGACGAAGGGGAAGCCGGGGATGTGTCCTCTTTTCCCGGGGGATTGGCCGTGGCCGGGGAGGTCGATGAGGATGCAGGTGACGCCTTTTTCAACGAAGATTTCGAGGGTGTCGGGGTAGCGGTCGATGAAATCGCCTTGGCCGTGGAAGAAGACGAGGGTGGCTTTTGACGTGCCCTCGGGGCGGAGGATCAGGCGGTGGAGATGATAGCCGAGGTGGCAGACGGTGGTTTGCTCAAGGATCATCGCGGGATGGTCAGCATGAGTTCTTCGACGAGGGTGGCGTCCTCAGGGCGGTTGGCCTTGGAGAAGGATAGGTGGAGGTTGGCGAGGACGCGGCGGAGCATGTCGGTGAGGGTGCAGGGTTGCTTGAGTGCTGCGCGGGCTTCTTTAGAAATCTCGGGGTGATCCTTGAGGAGCATGCGGACGGGAGTGACGCGGCCGCTGTGGAAGGGGTCGATGAGGGTGGGGACGCCATCGTGTGAGATGAAGGCGAGGAAGTGGCCGGGGTAGTTGCAGCCGAAGATGGGGAGTTCGAGGCGTTGGCCGACGAGCATGTAGATGAGGCAAAGGCCGAGGGGGTTGCTTTCGCCCTGGTCGATGCACCAGGCGAGGTCGGAGTTGAGGATGTTGAAGGGGGTGAGGCGGTTGCCGACGAGCTTGTTGCTTTTGAAGAGGTGTTCGGCGAGTTCCATGGGGGTGGAGACGGTGGGGCGGGCGGCGTCGGCGAGTAGGTCGAGCTCGTCGGAGAGGGACTGGCGGATGGTGACGCCATCGTGAAGGAAATCGGAGAGGAGGCGGAGGAGGCCTTCGAGTGATTCCCAGTCGCCATCGATGGCATCGAGCCGGGTGCTGGGGAACGCCCACTCGTCGCGAAGGATTTTTTGGCGACCGGGGTGGAGGGCTTGAGAGAGGAGGCGGGCTTGCTTGGGCTTGAGGCGGAGGCCGGCGGCGGCGAGGGCATCGGAGGCGTCGCCATTGAAATCGAGAAGGGCGGTTTCGACAGCCTGCTGGACTTCCTCGTTCTCGTCATCGAGGAGGGCAATGAGGGAGTTGATCCGGGCGACAGGCATGGGAGGGGTGAAGGCGTGGCAAAGGATAGAGCGAGAGTGGGGGATTTGCAAAGGGGGATCGCGGGGATAAAAAAAAGGGCTGCAGAAATCTGCAGCCCTTCGGGAAAGAGATGGTGCTCGACGCTGGATTTGAACCAGCGACCCCCACAATGTCAATGTGGTGCTCTACCCCTGAGCTAGCCGAGCGTTTTTTGAGGTGGGCGGAGGCTAGGAGTGATCGGCGGGGCTGGCAACCCAAAATTTTGAGGAATCTTGTTGTGGGGCGGGGTGTTTGGGGTTGGGAGATGCTTTTGGGCTTTTTCCCTTCTCTCGGGGGGATTCTGCTGCGAGCTTTTTGCGATGAAACTTTTGATCCCTTTCTTTGCTCTCTCGATGGGTGTGGCGCAGGCCTACAAGCCGACGACGATCACGACAGGAACCCAGGCTCCTGATTTTTCGCTGAAGGCGACGGACGGGAAGAGGTATACCTTGAAGGATTTTTCGGGAGGGAAGGCGCTGGCGGTGATTTTTACGACGAACCATTGTCCGGATGCGATCACGTCGCATGACCGGATGGTGGCGTTGGTGGATCATTTTGAGGGCAAGGAGGTGAAGTTTGTGGCGATCAACAGCAATTCTCCGGAGGGTCTGCATCCGCCGGAGTTGGGGTGGACGATTTATGATGATGGGTTCGAGGACATGGTGCGGATTGCGAAGGATCAGAAATTCAATCTGCCTTATCTTTATGACGGGGAGACGCAGGAAGTGGCGAAGGCCTACGGGGCGGTGGCGACTCCGCACGTGTTTGTTTTCGATGGTGACCTGAAGCTGCGTTACGACGGGCGGATGGATAACGGTCGGCGGAGGGTGGGACCGGTGGAGAAGAACGAGGCGCGGGATGCGATTGAGGCGATCTTGGCGGGGAAGGAGCCGGCGGTGACGAAGACGCGTCCGGCGGGGTGTTCGACGAAGTGGAAGGAGAAGGCGGGGATGGTGGCCGATGAGGACCGGAAGTGGAAGGAGCAGCCGGTGACGGTGGAGCTGACGAAGGCGGCGGCGCTGCAGAAGCTGGTGGCGAACAAGGGGCGGACGGGGATGAGGTTGTTTAATATTTGGTCGACGAGTTGTGGTCCTTGCGTGGCGGAGTTTCCGGATTTGGCGGCGATTTACCGGCAGTACTGCTGGCAGGAGTTTGAGTTTGTGACGATCAGTCTGGACCCGCCGGGGGACCTGGAGAAGGTGACGAAATTTCTGAAGCGCAATCAGGCGGGGTTGTCTCCGAAGACGAAGCCGTTGCTTGAGGAGGAAGGGCGGAAGACGAACCATTTCATCCTGGATGATGATACCGAGGAGATGGCGAAGGCGATTGATGCGGAATGGGATGGCGGGATGCCGTATACCTTTTTGGTAGGGCCGGAGGGGGAGGTTCTCTATCGGCACTCGGGTCAGATTGATCCGGTGGAGCTGAAGAAGGCGATTGTGAAACAGGTTTGGGCGAGCAACGCGGAGTAGAAAAAACGATGCACGACGATATTGAAAAAATACTGGTCGCCGAGGAGGTGATCGAGAAGCGGCTGGATGTGATTGCAGAGCGCATCACGGAGGACTTCCGGCATGAGGAGACGCTGCAGGTGGTGGCGATTTTGAAGGGGGCGTTGGTGTTTATGGCGGACCTGCTGCGGCGGGTGCCGCTGAAACTGGAGATCGAGTGCCTGAACGTGGCGAGCTACCACGGGGGGACGGAGTCGTCGGGGAAGGTGGACTTTTTGGATCACAAGCTTCCGGAGGTGAAGGGGCACACGGTGTTGTTGCTGGATGATATTCTGGATACGGGACGGACGCTGCAGGCGGTGTCGGCGAAGTTGCTGGAGATGGGGGCGAAGGAGGTGAAGACCTGCGTGCTGCTGTCGAAGGACAAGGTGCGGGCGGCGGATGTGGAGGCGGATTATTCGGCCTTCGAGATTGGTGATGAGTTTGTGGTGGGCTACGGGTTGGACTACGACGGGAAGTATCGCAATTTGCCGTATGTGGGGGTGCTGAGTCCGAAGGTTTTTGAGTCATGAAGTGTTCGATTGTGCGCGAGTTGGACTCGCTGGATGCGTTGATGCGCCAGCAGGGTCAGTTGAACTGTGCGGTGGTGCAGGGGCTTGATCTGACGAAGGCGGATCTGAACTGGAACGCGGTGTCGTGCGACGGTGCGATTTTTCTGGGGTGTTCGTTTCCGAAGGAAGTATCGGTTTGTGATTTGGCGGAGAAGGGGGCGATGGTGTTTCCGGCGTTTGCGGGATTGCCGTATAATTCGTATCGCTCGCGCCTTTATACGCGGGAGGAGCTGATGGAGGGATGGACGCCGGATTTTGACGGGAGTCTGGATAGGCAGATCTACGATCATTTTGTGGCGCACGGGAAGAAGAGTCCGGACATTGTGGAGGCTTTGGCGGAGCGGTTGCACGATCATGCGGTGGATGATGCGATGACGGATCTTTTGGAAGGTCGGGTGGAGGGGGATGGCCGCAAGAAGGTGGTGGCGGTGATGGGCGGGCACGGGACGAGCCGGGCGGATGTGTGGTTTCGCAAGGTGGCGCATCTGACGCGGGCACTGACGCGCGAGGGATACTTTATTGCGACGGGCGGTGGCCCGGGGATGATGGAGGCGGGGAATCTGGGGGCGTATTTGGCGCGGGCGAGTGTGAAGGAGCTGGATGAGGTGCTGGATGATCTGGCGAGTGCTCCGGTTTATACGAGCGAGGGCTACATCGAGGCGGCGCAGCGGGTGATTGACCGGTTTCCGACGGGGCAGGCGAGTCTGGCGGTGCCGACGTGGTTCTACGGGCACGAGCCGACGAACATGTTTTCGCGTTATGTGGCGAAGTATTTTTCCAACAGCATTCGGGAGGATGGGTTGCTGGCGATTGCGCGGCACGGGATTGTCTTTTCACCGGGGAGTGCGGGGACGACGCAGGAGATTTTTCAGGATGCGACGCAGAATCATTACGCGACCTTTGGGGACATCAGTCCGATGGTGTTTTTCAGCCGGGAGCGTTACACGAAGGAGTCGCAGATTTGGTTGTGCATCTCGCAGTTGGCGGAGGGGCGGGATTATGAGCGTTACCTTTGCCTAACCGACGAGGTGGAGGAGGCGGTGACGTTTATCAAGGAGCATCCGCCGGTGGAGAGCAACGGGTTGGCTCCTGCGGAGGTGGGATAAAAGAAAGGGCGGCGACCACCCGGTCACCGCCCTCGTGATCTTCTCAGATCACACACACACTCACTCTTGGAGATTTAATTGGCCAAGATATCGATCCTACGTGGAGCAAGCTCCTGGCGTTTCACCAATTTGAGGGTGAGGACACCATTTTGGTGGGTTGCTTCGATCTTTGAGGGATCGAGGTCGTCATTGAGCTTCACCTGGAGTTGGTAGTCGCGGTCCTCCTCGCCGCCATCGAAGCGGCGTTCAGCGGTGAGGTTGAGGAGTCGATCCTCGACGTTGACGCTGAGGTTTTCGCGAGCCACGCCGGGGAGGAGGATGGAGAGTTCCAGTCCGTTCCCGTTGACGTTGGTGCGGAAGCGTGGGCGCTCGACAGGATATACTTTTTGTGGGGTATCGTTATTTTCAGACATGGTTTTCAGGGGTTAGGCGATATTGATGATACGGGTTTCGGGGGTCTCGGGCTCCGTTTTAGGGAAGGTGAGTTCGAGGATGCCATTTTCGAGTTTGGCGGTGATTCCGTCCTGGGCAACGGTCTCGGGCAGGGAGAGGGAGCGCTCGTAGGAGAGGTCCTGATCCTTGCTTTCAGCCTTCACGGTCAAGGTGTCCTCGGTCACCGAGAGGGTGACTTCATCCTTGTTGAAGCCGGGGATTTCGAGTCGGAGCCGGTAGGCTTCGTCGTCCTCGTAGCGGTAGGCTCCCGGTGCGCGGGTGGCAGGTGAGGGGCCGAAGCTGCGGAGGGTTTGACTGAGGAAGTCGTCGAGGTTTCCGAAGATTCTGTTGGTCATTGGATTGGATAGATTGGTCATATTCTTGGTTGTTTTTGGTTAACGTCTTCTTCCTATGGCAGGAAGCGGGCCAAGCGTGAAAACAACGTAACTGCGGGGCTTGCAGGATGTTTTTGGGTGTTCTCCTAGCAAGAAGACGACACAAAATGACGCGTGTTGTGTCAGCTTGTCACACGCTTATGACACGGCAGGAGCCGGGGGGGGATTAGGTCCGGGAAGCGAGGAGGGCTTCGGAGAGTTCGGCGATCGTACGGATGGGTGGCCAGCCATGGGGAAATCCGTATCCCCAGTTGACGATGAAGGGTTGCATGCCGGCGTTTTGGGCGGTGGCGAGGTCGACATCGGAATCGCCGACGTAGGCGATTTCATGCGGGGAGACGTTCCAATCGGATGCGATTTGGAGGGACTTGGCGGGGTCGGGTTTTTTGGGGAAGGAATCCTGGTGGCCGTAGATGCCGTCGAAGAGAGAGGCGTCGAAGAGTTCTTCGATGATTTGGACGGTGAAGGGGTGGGGTTTATTGGAGAGGACTCCGAGGGTGAATCCGGCTTGCTTGAGGGTCTTGAGGAGTTCGGGGATGCCGGGGAAGATGAGAGTGCCGGTGGGCCAGGTGTCCTGGTAGTGATTTTGGAATCCGGCGAGGATGAGGGGGCCGAGTTCATCCTTGCGGTCACCGAGTGCTTTGTCGGCGAGGGCGGCGGCGCCATTTCCGATGAATCCGGTGACTTCTTTTTGGGAATAGGGAGGGAGGCCCTGTTCTTCGAGGGCGCGGTTGAGAGCGAGGGTGATTCCGGGGAGGGAATCGACGAGAGTGCCATCGAGATCAAAGAGAACGCCGTGAATCATGGAGGGGGGATAGACTGAAATTTGGTGGTCTGCACGGCAGAAAGTTTGACAGGATGATGGGCATTCATCAGTAATTCCTGTGACATGATGAATATTCCATTCAAGACCCTCGCCCTTGCCGCTGTACTTGGTTTTACGCCAATCAGTTCGATTTATGCCGATGATACTCCGCTTGCCGAGCAAATGGAGGAGTTGAGCGGTTCATTGAAGCGTTTGCGCCGGGCAGAGACGGTGCAGGAGAAAGTGGACCTGATTCACGCGGCACAGGCGGCGGTGATCAAGGGGCTTGAGTATCTTCCTGCAAGTTTTAAGGACATCAAGGATGCCAAGGAGTTGGCCAAGTCGACTGCGGGTTACAAGCAGATGACGGGTCAGAGTTATGTGCTTCTTTGTCAGCTGGAGTTGGCTGTCCTCGCCGAGGATGAGGCACAGTATGACGAGGTGATGGACAAGCTCAAGGATGCCAAGAAAGAGGGTCACAAGGCCTACAAGGCGGAAGAGTAAGATGTTCGTCCGGTTTTTGAGGCCGGAGCGATTTTAAGGGAACGTCCGGGCCGATGGGTCCGGGCGTTTTTTTTGGTTGGTGGGCGGGGGAGACGAAAAAGCGCACGACCAGAATGGTGCGTGCGCTTTGGAGGGATTGATCGGATCAGTGATTACTGAACGACGACGATGGGGCTGCCCTTGGCGATCTTGCGATAGATGTCATCGATGACGTCATGGGGCGTGCGGACGCAGCCGTTTGATCCGGGGTAGCGGTGGACGTAGCCGGAGCCGTGCATGCCGATGCCACCGCCGGTCATGCGCATCCAGTAGGGAAGGGAGGCGCCGACGTATTTGTCGCGACGGCCTTTGTATTTTCGGCGATCACCACCGTGGACGCGGCGGCCCTTGTAGTAGGTGGTGCCGAAGATGTTGGAGCGTTTGTCGACGATCTTTTCCTGGACGCGGTAGCGGCCGGGAGGGGTGCGTTTGCCTGCTTTGCCGGTGCAGACGGGGGTATCGATGGCGACTTGTTTTTCGGGTCCCACGAGGAGTTGGGCGCGTTGGTCGGAGAGGTCGATGCGGATTTCGGTGTTTCCGTGCACGGCGGCGTCATAGACTGCGCGATTGCGATAAACCTTTGAGCTCTGCCGGTAGTCGGACTTGGCTTTGAACGCCGAGTAGGACGTGACGGAGGTGGAGGTAGAGACATCCGAGCAGCTGCTGAGTGCGAGGGCACCGAGAGCAAGAGCGAGGAGTGAAGCCAGTGATTTCATTGTGTTGTGTTATTAGGGGGTGGGGGTTTTAGGTTGTGTGGACAAATTGCTTCACGCTGCGACCAGCGGGGAAGAAAAGGTAATTAATATCGGCAGTGAGGTATGAGAAAGCAGCTTTTCGGCTCATTTTCCGTCTGCCTTCGTTAGCAATCGGGTTATTGATGATTTAGGGTTCGACGACCACGGGGGTGCCGACTTTTGTTTTACTGAAGACGATTGGAACAGCGGAGTAGTGGCTGCGGATGCATCCGTGGGAGGCATACCGGCTGTTGACGTTTCCTTTGTGCATGCCGATGCCATCACCGGTCAAGCGCATCCAGTAGAGCATGGGAGCGCCGACGAACTTGCCGCCTTCGGGGATTTCGTCCTTGCGGGCGTCGGCGTTGGATTTGGCGACTTTTCCTGCGGCATTGTAGATGGTGCCGTAGAGGTTGGATCGTTTGTCTTTGACCTTTTCGGTGATGCGGAAGTTGCCGGTGGGGGTGTCATATTTACCGCGACGACCGGTGGATATCCGGTAGTCGATAGCGACCTCGTCATTGACGAGGAGAAAGCCCCGTTGGGTGGAGATGTTGATCCGCACGCTGGTGTTGCCTGGATTGGCGGTAGCGAGGAGGGAATCGTTTTTCCAGGTGCGGGTGGTGCCGGGATATTTTTCGGCTTTGAAGTGATCGTAGGTTCCCGGGGGGTAGGGGTTGACGAATCCGGCCTTCTTGGGATTTGCGACCGAGGCAGCCTGGTCGGGGGGAGGGGTGGGGCCGCAGCTGGTGAGAAAAAGGCCAGCGATGAGGAGAAGTGTCAGGGAGAAAAGACGGTGAAGGGGCATGGGGCAATGTGCTTAGGTGGGGCAAAGTATAGGACTGGTTCAGATGAACACAAGGGGCAAGAGGCTTAAATTAAGGTGTTGGAAAACTAGCATTTAATGATTGACGCGCGGTTCAATTGCTGTTTTTTTAGCACCGAAATGAATGTGAGTGAAGTAATAAGTTATTGGAAGAAGCAGGGAGGATTGGGGTTGGTTGCATTGGTGTTGGCGAGTTGTGCGGGAGTGCCGGCATCCCGCTATCCGGCAGCACCGAGCATGACTGCGGACGCGTCCAGGGAAGGGGCTGGACAGATGAGAGCAAGAAGTGCGCCAGTGAATCGTCCGGGGTTGGCAACGGGATTTGGGGAGCGGATGGACTCGTCGATGGGTTACACGGATTTTGTGAGGGGGAGTTCGAAGCCGATCTCGGTCTCGATGATCCGCTACAACGATGAGGAGGGGGCGAAGGCGATGGATGTGAACCGTTCGTCGAGTCTTTCGGGATTGCGCAAGGTGAGTGAGGGATACGTGGAGTGGGGAGTGAAGAGCAACTGGCGGACTTTGAAGAATTACTGGTGGCGGGGTGACCGGCTGGTGATTGGGAGGAAGGGAAGCAATTATTCGTTGTTGGTGAAGAATCTGACGCGGTCGCGCCTTGAAGTGGTGTTGAGCGTGGATGGTCTGGATGTGATTGACGGGAAGACGGCGAGCACGAGGAAGAGGGGTTACATTGTTCATCCGGGAAAGACGCTGGAGGTGAAGGGGTTCCGGACGAGTCACGATGCGGTGGCGGCGTTTGAATTTTCCTCGGTGAGGAATTCCTATGCCAATCTGAAGCATGGAGAAACGCGGAATGTGGGGGTGTTGGGGCTGGCGGTGTATCCGGAGAAGGGGATTGACCCGTGGAATGGGTATGGACGGGAAGGTGAGAGGCGGGTGCGGGCGCGGGCCTTTGCGGAGGAGCCGATCTTCCGGGCGCGCAATGTGACAACGGACTGATTGAATCTATGAATACGATAATGAAACTACTGACAGTGGCGCTTGCTGCGATCGCGATGGGAATGTTGAGCAGCTGCGGGTCTTCGCCGGCAGCGGTGGACACAACGATTCCGGGCCCGATTGAGATCGGGAACAAGTAAGCGGTCCCACTTGAAACGCACCACTCAGTCCGTTGCGGTCCGGGTGGTTTTTTACGCCAATAAAAAAGCCGCCTTTCCGCGGAGATGCGGGAAGGCGGCTGTGAAATGAAAAGAAGGGGGCAGTTAGGACCGCTTGCGACGGAGGCCGAGAGCGAAGGCCGCTGCACCGAGGAGGAGCGAGGAGCCGGGCTCCGGGATGGTGCCGGTGAGGGCGACGTTGTCGAGGTCGACGTTGTTGGCGAGGTCTGCGTAGGAGAGGACGAAGGTGACGGTTTCTCCGATTCCAAGGGTGGAGACGGCGAGGCCGGTCAAATCGACATCATGAGAACCGAAACCGGTGTCTCCGAAGGCCTTGGTGACGTTTCCGGTGCCGACCGATCCCGAAGTGACGGATGATCCCGGATTGATGGTGAGGTCCCAGGTGGGGGTGGTGGCGCCGCCGGTTTGACGGGTGTCGAAACGGAAGGTGTCCAATGGGATGAGGATGCCCGAAGAGTTCGTGATGGTGAACGAGATGGTGGCAGTGGTGACCCCATTGATCCGATTTCCGTCAGCGTGGTCGGCAACCGAGGTGTTCGCGCCGGCGAGGCTACCGAAGGTCCCGTCGCTGCTTGCGCCAAACTTGTTGGCGAAGTGCCCGCCGCCGCTTACTGCGGAACCGGTGGCACCGGTGGTGGTGGAGGCAGGCGAAGTGCCGGTGACCCAAGTGTCATCCCAAGCGGCGACGAGAGCTGCCGAGCTTGTGGCCTGGAGGGCCAGGAAGGTGAGGGAGGTGGATAAAATTGTATTTTTCATGAGACTGATTGATTGAGGGACGTGAGTGCTGGTGCAAGTTCGGTGAACCAGGAGGTGCGGACCCTATGGCTTAGGGGGGAATGCCGTCTATCCCCTTAAGGTGTGACGGGATTGGAAAGACAATGATTTCACACGAAATGGGGAGGCGGGATACGGTCCATCTTCTCGCTTTTGAATGGTTGCGGTGATTGAATCCAAAAAGTGATGCTGCGTTTGCCCGCTCTTTTACTGCTCGTGGCTTTGGGGTTACCGGAAGCAGAGGGGGGAGCTGTTTCCGGATTGTCCTCCGGGCGCAAGGGGCATGAGCTTGTTCTGTCCGGAGTTCTGGTGGATGGAAGCCGGGTGGAGCTGCCCAGCGACCGGAAGTCGCCGCTTGTTTTCGAGCCGGGACTTCACCGGTTGGACTTCGATTTGAATTTCGCGAGCAATTCGGAGGATGAGCAGGTGCAGTTGCGTTATCAACTGGGGGGGAATCACGGGCAGTGGCTGACGACCACGAATGGGATGAGCTTAATTTGCCAGGTGCGAGATGGTGAGAACCGGGCACTTTCAGAGGTCCGGTTCGACATGATCGGATCGAGTCCGGGGTGGAACACGGAGCTTTCAGACTCGGAGTTTACGTGGCGTTCCGAACCTTATTATATTCCGAAGGAGGGACGGGCGCTCTACCTGTCCATCGTTTCGGGGTCGGATGACACGACAGGGGTGTTTGCGATTCAGGATCTTGAAGTGACGCACCCTGGAACGACGACGCCATTTCTTTGGTCGAACTCCGATTTTGAGATCGGGGAGGACCTAGATTCTCCGGGCGGGACACCCCACCGGTGGAGCCGGAGGGGAGGGGATCCCGGAATTGCGGAGATTTTTCAGAGATCGGAGAAGCTGGCGATTGCGTTGTTCGATGACAGCGAGGAGGCATCGGGCGAGTGGGCCTCCCTGCAGGCGTTTGATGCCGATATTTTTGCCGATCAGCCTGTGATCATTTCGTGGAGGGGGGCTTACAAGGTTTCCGGCGGAACGCGGCATCGGGCTTCCTTTCTTCATGTTCCTCCGGGCGAGTATACCTTTCGGGCGGTTGGGGTGCGATTGGGAGAGGAACCACAAGCGAACCTGGTGAGTCTGAAAATCAGGATTCCGCGGCATTTTTGGGAGCGGGCCTGGTTCCTGCCGTTGGTGGTGGGAGGATGTGTGGGGCTTTTGGCCTGGGCTTTGGTCGGCCGGGCGCGACGTCGGGTCCGCCGGAGGGAGCGGGAGCTGGAGTTTGAACGAAAGCTGGAAGGGGACCGGACACGGATTGCGCGGGATATGCATGATGATCTGGGGACGCGCCTTAGCATTCTTAGTCTCGACGGGGCGATGGCCTTAAATGATCTTGAAAGGGATCCCGGGAATGCGCGGCGACTTTTGTCGGCGATGAAGAACTCGACCCGTGAGATGGTGGCGGCAATGGATGACCTGGTGTGGGCGGTGGATCCGGCTCACGATGATTTGGATCAATTTGCCTCGCATCTGACGAGGATGGCGGAAGAGGTGTTTCGAGGAAGTCCGATCCGTTATCGGTTCGACATTCCGGCCCGGTTGCCGGGCTACTCCCTGCAATCGGATATGCGGCATCAGTTGGCGCTCGCGGTGAAGGAAGCTCTCCACAATGTGCTTCGTCATGCGGGTCCGTGTGAGGTGTTTCTTTCGTTGGCACTTGTGGAATCGAAGCTCCAAATTACGATTCGGGATACGGGAGCGGGTTTTGATCTCGGGCGTCCCTCCACGGGTAACGGGCTTTGCAATTTCAAGGATCGTCTCGAGGAGCTCGGGGGCTCCTGTTCCATCAATTCCAGTCCCGGAGAGGGGACCGAGGTTCAATTCACGTGTCCTCTTCCCAATCACCCCAAGTCCAGTTCATGAACGATCATCCTACACCAATTGCCATCGTCGAAGACGACCCGACTCTCAGAGGAACCCTTGCAGAGATCGTGCGGAGAGATGCAAAATGGAAACTCGTCGGGAGCTTTTCCTGTGCGGAAGAGGCGCTTGAAAATTTGCCACAACTGGGACCGGAAATTGTGCTTATGGACATCAGTTTGCCCGGGGCGTCGGGGATTGAATGTGTTGCCAATTTGAAGGAGCTTTGTCCCGAGGTTCAGGTGTTGATGGTGACGGTCTATGACAACAACGATCGGATCTTTGATGCGTTGGCTGCGGGTGCATCGGGTTATCTTCTCAAACGGGATGTGCCGGAAATGCTTCTGACGGCGCTCTCCGATTTGCTGGCGGGGGGGTCTCCGATGTCCAGTGCGATTGCCCGGAAGGTGGTGCAGCACTTTCAAAAGAAGCCGGAAGTGAATCTTGAGGAGTATGCTCTGACGCCGCGCGAGACCCAGATTTTGGAACAGCTGGTGACGGGTTCCCTTTATAAGGAGATTGCCGAAGAGCTTAAAATCGGAGTGGAGACGGTGCGGACCCATCTTCGGAACATTTACGCCAAGCTGCATGTCCGCACGCGGACGGAAGCGGTGGTCAAGTATCTTGGTCATTGAGAAACACGGGCCGCTTTTTCGGAGACAGAGAGCGGTTCACCCGATCATCCATCCCCTGATAATTTTTGAAGACACATTACCTTTACCTGCCCCGCCTCGTGATTCCCGGAGTGATGAGCTTGCTGACTCTGAGCCCTCCGGGGTTTGCCGAAACTCCTTACTTGATCGAACTGCCGGAGGTGGTGGAAGCGAGGCTTGAGGTGGAGACCAACAAGAAAGTGCCGGTGAATCCGATGCTGCTGGGTCTGAATTGCAGTTGGCCGGAGAGGCAATACGGGAAGGTGGGCTACAATCATCCGGATGCGCAGAAGTTGATTCGTTCTTTTAAGCCGAGTTCATTGAGATTTCCCCATGGGGTGTGGGCGAATTTTTATGACTGGGAAAGTGACGGGCGTCGAATGACCGACTCCTACAAAACGCCGTATGATGCGGCGGTGAAGGATCATCCTGATTTGAAGTATGGGTTCGAGGGACTGCATCAACTCCATGGGGAGTTGGGCTTCGACGTTTTATTTACGTGGAATGTGAATTATGATTCTCCCGAGAAGGGAGTGAGGCGCTTGTTGGATCGGCGTGAGAAGGGGTTTCAAGTGAAGCGGGTTGAGCTTGGGAATGAAATCTTTTGGAAGACGCAGAGGAGTGGGGCGGTGAGTGATGTGGGAAAGTATATTTCAGTTTCCAAGGCCCATGCGGCGGCGTTGAAGGCGGTGGATCCGGAGATTGAGATCTCGGTGCCGATTCATTGGCGGGAGGTGCTGACGAATGCCTGGAATCTGCCGTTTTTGAGGGAGGATTATTTTGATGCGATCACGATTCACAAGTACATCGATAAGAAGGAGTCGGCGAAAGAGATGGGTGAAGCGCTGGATGCGCGGAGCGAGATGTGGGAGCTGGCGGAGAACCTGGAGTCGATTTTTCCGGGGAAGCCTCTGTGGTTTTCAGAGTGGGCGGTGACCGGTGGGGATGAGGCAACGACTGTGATCGGAACGGTGGATGCGTGGCTGGGGTTTATGAATCACCCGGAGCGCTTTGAGGTCGCGTGTTTTTTCCAGATCAATGCGTCGCATCCCTTGATTCAATATGAGCCGAAAACGGGGACGCATCGACGCACGGCATTGGGGGTGGGGTATGAGATGGTGCGTGGGGTTTTTGAGGGAGGGGAGCTCTTGAAAGCGAAGATGGAGGCGACGCAGATTGGGCACGGGTTTGATGCGGTGTGTGCGGAGGCGGTGCTGAAGGACGGGGAGGTGACGCTCTTTGCGGTGAACAAGACGAACCGGGAGGTGCCGCTAAGTTATGTGATCGACGGGCGGAAATCCGGGGTGAGTTCACACCGGGCGTTTTTGTTGACCGCTCTGGAAGTGGGGGCGAGTTATGCGCCGGATGACGATCCTTTGGTGACGATTCCCGTGGGTGGAGGAATTGTTTTACCGCCGTTATCGATCAACGAGATTCGGATCTCGAAGTAGGTCGCTACGGTTTGCTGACCGTTTGGATGAAGGCGCGGATGGCTTCGAATTGTTTGGCGGAGTCGCCCCCGAGGAGTTCGGGGCCGATTGTGAATGGCGGCGGGAGATGAGCAGCAGCTAATCAATGAGCACCACCTAGTTCTTCTGGGGGTGGGTGGTTTTATTGCAAATGGTCCGGAGGTAGATATTTGCTAATCTTGTGATCTAAATTCCAAACGATAGTAACCCTTAGGGTTCTGCTGGTGAGGTGTGCTTAGGATAGTAGCCTTCATCGTCTGGGTTCCATTTTGAACGGGGCCTAGCTCGATATTTGTTGGTTGACCAACCCATCGTGTGAGGTCTGTGGAGTAGGCGATAACAGGCTGAATTCCAGCTGTGTTTATGAATTGCTTCCACGTAAACTCAGACAAGGGAGATTGATCTCTGTCATTGGAAAATCTCGCAGTTGGAAAATCCTGATTTGAAATCGAATGGGGAGTTTCTCCGAGAGCAAACGCCATGAAGTTTGTGTAGCCCTCGGGGTTTAATGTTGCAGAGGGAGAGCGTTCCTCAGCAGAGTAGATTTCGGCTGGGAGAAAATGATCCAGCCAGACCTGAAAAGATACAGGGGAGGCTTGAAGGGCGAGAGTGCCGGTCCTTACTTCTCCAAATTGAGTGAGCGTTACGATCCTCCCATCTCTGCCGAGATGAGAACTAACATAGGATGAGCTTTGAAGACCCTCCGGGTTTAATTCTATTTCATGTGGATTTGCAGGGTCCGCAACATCCAAAATTGCGATCTTAGGACTACCGCTGACAACCAAAAGACTGGAGAAGCTGGTTCTCAGACTATCGCCAGCGCGTATTGAGAATGTCTCAGCATTGTAGACTTCGGTGAGAGATTGTAATTGAATATTCTTGAGTAGTGTCGGTGCTACTCTGCTATCCCGTATTGCAGTCTGAGACATATCGTAAATTTGGATCGTTCCATCAGAAAGAAATGCGTAGAGGGTGTTCCTTGACGGAGCTTCCAGTTTGACGAGTGGAGCGGGAAGGGTGTCGCTCCGAAGAAGGTTTCCTCTTGCGATAAATGGGCGGGGATCGATATCGATACTCCAAAAGTCTAATCGCTCATAAGACCCTGCTACAAGAACGTTAGAACCCCGAGGGTGGAAGATATCTCCGCCATCTCTTTCCAAATCCAAGCTGCGATTGCCGCTTCTGCTAATGGTCCCAGCGTTGTAGCCACGGTAGTTGGGTCCTCCATCGTAGAAATCTTCAAAAGAGTTTCTTGGATCACGCCACACAACGATGGTCCCGGATTCGTTCACCCAGGCGATTGAAGGCCATAGGGTATCGTCAATTTTGACGCCGCGATATCCTCCTGCACTATTTGTGTCGTTTCGTGGACCCAAGTCTGTGATCGAGGGGCTTGAAGATTGGCCGATTGTCAATTCTCTCATTTTTCCACCATCGACAAGAGCAAAGGCCTGCTGCTCTCCAAGGTAGACACCGTTTAAGATAACATCACGAAGACCAGATTGGGGGTAAGCATTCGTTAGCCATCCATTCTGTCTGGATTCTCCTGCGAAGATCCAGCCGACAGATGGGACAACAAATGTAACTGCTCCCCAATACTCAGAAGTTTTGATGTACTTCCCTGCACCCGCTCCGATATTGTCGTAAAACGCAAACGAAGGGACATCGGAGATGGCGAGTTTTTCACCGAGATTTAGCTGAGCGGAGATGTGGGGAGCGGTAATCAGGAGTGAAAGGGCTGAGAGTAAGCTAGTCTTTGTCATGGTGATCTTTGAAAAGGAAATTATTGGGCTGTCGCTGAAAAAATTACCGGACTCCGCTAAGAGTGACCCGATACAGAGCCTTGGTTGCAGCTTCCAAATTGACGTCGCAGATTGTTCGTACCGTTCCTCGGTCATAGACGGGCGAGTCCTCAGGGAGTTTTTCCCATTCGCCGTCTTGATTGAGCTTTTGGACTTCGTAAGTTACCGCTGGATCGACCGGACCAAAGGTGATGTCAGTTACTTGACTGGTTGATCCCGGGGCAACTAGTTCCACAACGAATCGAGAAGCGCGGCTTGTGGGGTCTGTGTTGTTAAGGAATTCGGTGGCGTTATTGTCTCCGTCACCGTCTGGATCCGCCCAGGGGAATGCGGCGGCGGCAGAAATTGACGCGAAATACCGGACCTCCCAGTGATCGTCCAACCCGTCGTTATCAATGTCGGTCTTGTCACCCACTTTCAAATGACCGAAGGTGCTCGGGTGCCGAAGGCCGTCTGCAGAAACTGCGACAATTTCATAGACCCAATTACCTGGTTCCAAGGTGCCAGAAAATGTAAATTCGGTCAGATTAGTTTCCCCTAGCCTGACCCGGCTGGGTGATGTGGTGTTCCTTCTGATAAAGACTTCGTATTTGGTAGCTCCTTCTGCAGGGTGCCAAGTGAAATCGATAGGTTCATCGAACTGGAAAGGTGCTCTCATGAAGTGTGGTTTGATTCGTCTTGGTGCCTCTAACACGACCCCCTGAAATGGTAATAGTGAATTTAGGCCGATTGTGTTTCCGCGGGAGTCGCGGAGCTCCCGGTTGAAGGGATCTAGAAAGCTCTGCCCCATAAGATAGACAGCATCACTATGTTTATCGCCACGGCCATATTTGTCTGAGTCATTGTTGCCTTCTTCCTGAGGAGCAACCCGCTTTAAATAGCCGTCAATATTGACCTGATTGACACCGGTACTTTGCCCCCAATTTTCTAACGGAGTTGTGGAACTAAAAATAGCGTCTGTTTCATCCTTCGTGTAGTAGGACTGGCTATGGAACGGAATTTTCCCAGATAAGGATCGAGTATATCCATCTAGTTTACTCAATTCGAACGTATTGAAGTATGCCCCTGCACCGAACAAGCTTCCATTTCCGGGGATATAGGGGTCTAGGTATACTGCTTGTATTTCGGTATTTAGAGGAAAATCCCAAGAAATTGCGCGTGTGCATGAGAGAACTCCCCATGAACCCGCGCTCCATCCGATGATTGTGATCTCGCTAAGATCGAGGCCCGATAGCTTCTTTGCTGTTAACAATCCGTGTTGATAGGCATAGAAGCTCGCCTTCTTAGGGGCTGATAGGATATTGCCTCCAGTTGCTGCATCGGTTGACCAATATATTGGAATGAGTTGCCAGTCCTTAAATGTAGTGTCCTTATCCCGTTCCCATCCTTGGATGAGTTGATCCCAGGCTCCAGTATAAATCTCGGCCGGTGATTTTTCTTCAGGGTTCCAACCATGGAAGAGAATAACTATTTTGTTTTTTGTTACGTGATTATTGTAGATGTCCTTGATTGGTGAAATCGACCTTGTTTCGAGATCAGGGCCGCTGAGAAACTCCTCGGGAATTTTTGAGAGTAAATGACTCCGTTCGAAATCGGCGAGCTGATATGGGTCCAATTCTAAGGCGGTTCTCACCGTGCTGGCGTCAGAAGCATTGGATTCACCTTCATTATTTTCAGTCTTTAATCGATAAGAATATTCCGTGTTTGGGGAGAGATGTGGTCCTAGATCATCATATTCTAAATCGGGCCCCCAGTAAACCTGAGTATAATCTCCGTCAATTTCAGTCGCACGGAAAAGGCGATAATTAATAGCTCCGTCTACTTGGAGCCAAGTAATCTGGATTCCTGAGCTATTTAGGACCTCAAGAGCAGGAGCTAGCGGCGTTGCGGGCCCCGGTGGCGGACTTGTTGTGATACTGCTTGAGCTAGATCGTTGGGATTCGCCTTCGTTGGTATCTGCGCTGAGTTGGTAAAAATAGGTGGTATTGGGAGAAAGGTGATCTCCCTCATCAAAGTAGGTTCGGTCAGGGCCCCAGTAGATCTGAGTGTAGGTTCCGTTGAGAGTGGTGGACCGGAAGAGACGGTAGTTGGTCGCTCCTGAGGTAGAGTTCCATGAAGCTCTAATGCCATTGGGGCCAAGGACTAAAAGTGTGGGAGCGGACGGTGCTGGAGGTTCGTCAGGGTTTTCTGTTTTTGCATTGCTGGAAGTCGAGCGGGGGGATTCTCCTAATGCATTCTCTACGCTGAGTTGATAAAAGTAGGTAGTGTCGGCGGAAAGGTGGTTTCCTTGATCAGTGTAGGATAGATTCGGGCCCCAGTAGATCTGGGTGTAGGTTCCGTTGAGAGTCGAAGAGCGGAAGAGCCGGTAGTTTGTGATTCCGCTCGTGGAATTCCAGGTAGCGCGGATACCATTCGCGCTCAGAACCGTGAGGGTTGGAGCGTTGGGAGCTTGGGGTCCGGTGGGACTACTGGTTCTTGCATTTTGGGAGCTCGATTGCCCGGACTCTCCGGAGTTGTTGGAGGCGCTGACCTTGTAGTAGTAAGTCGTGTTGGCCGAAAGATGATTGCCTTGGTCAGTGTAGTTGCGATTGGGTCCCCAGTAGATCTGGGTGTAGGAGCCGCTGGAGCTGGTTGATCTGTAGAGATGATAGTTGGAAGCACCGGTTGAGGAACCCCACGAAGCTTGGATGCCGTTGGTTCCAATGACGGTGAGAGCAAGTGCGCCAGGGGTCGGTGGTGTTGAAGGAGTTGCCTCCTGAGTGCGGGCACTGCGTGAGCTCGACCGAGCAGACTCCCCAGTGGAGTTGGAGGCACTGACCTTGTAGTAGTAAGTCGTGTTGGCGGAGAGGTGATTACCCTGATCGGTGTAGTTGAGATTGGGTCCCCAGTAGATTTGAGTGTAGGAGCCGCCGGAGCTGGTAGCACGATAGAGGTGGTAATTATCGGCGCCGGAAGAGGAACCCCACGAAGCCTGGATGCCATTGGTGCCGAGAACAGTGAGGGTAGGGGAGGAGGGGGTGGCAGGAATTGCTTCCTGAGTGCGGGCACTGCGTGAGCTCGACCGGGCAGATTCGCCTGAAGTATTGGAGGCGCTGACCTTGTAGTAGTAGGTGGTATTGGCGGAGAGGTGGTTTCCTTGATCAGTGTAGTTGCGATTGGGGCCCCAGTAGATCTGGGTGTAGGAGCCGTTCGAGCTGGTGGCGCGATAGAGATGGTAGTTGTCGGCACCGGAAGAGGAGCCCCAAGAAGCCTGAATGCCGTTGGTGCCGAGAACAGTGAGGGTAGGGGAGGAGGGGGTCGAAGGAGTTGCTTCCTGAGTGCGGGCGCTGCGTGAGCTCGATAGGGCAGATTCCCCGGAGGCATCAGATGCGCTCACTTTGTAGTAGTAGGTGGTGTCAGCGGAGAGATGGTTTCCTTGGTCGGTATAGGTGCGATTGGGACCCCAGTAGATCTGGGTGTAGGAGCCGCTCGAGCTGGTAGCGCGGTAGAGGTGGAAGTTGTCGGCGCCGGAGGAGGAGCCCCACGAAGCCTGGATGCCGTTGGTGCCGAGAACAGTGAGAGTAGGGGAGGAGGGGGTCGGTGGTGCCGCAATTGACCAGAGAGTGGATGAGAGAATTAGGAGGATTATTTTCAACGAATCGTAGATATTTCTCATAGATAGAAAAGAGAGAGTTATGACTCTATTCTATTCATTCTAGTTCAGTGTTCCGACCTAAATTTCAAAGCAGCAGAATGCCCTAAATAGGTTTCGCGGTAACGCATTTGTGAATAGGGGATTATTAGATCCGATTTGAAATAGGGAGAGGGGCCTAAAATGTGTAATCTGTAAAGGTGTGTTAAGTAATTGGCTTAATTTTTTGATGAGGCGGATTGGATGAAGGCACGGATGGCTTCGAATTGTTTGGCGGAGTCGCCCCCGAGGAGTTCGGGTTTGAAGGCGGAGCCGTCGTCGTTGGTATACTTGGGCATTTTGGTATCGGGGACCATGCGGGTGGGGTTTTGCATCCACTGGTGGAAGTAACCGGGGCGGAGTCGGTGGTGGGAGAGGGCGAAGTTGATGCCCTGGACCTCGAAGGCGGCGAGGGCGGGGGCGTCTCCGATGGCGTGGCAGGTGACGCAGGCGTATCCGGTCATGCCGACGAGGTCTTTTCCGATGGTGACGAGGTCAGCGGGAGGTGCTTCGGCGGATGGGGTGGAGGGTGCGAGTCCGGGTTGGGCGGAGAGTCCGTGGGCGAGTCCTTTTGCGTGGAGCGGGAAGGCGGGCATGCGCATGTCGAGCCAGGGGCGCGGGGAGGGGGTGACTTTTCCGAGGAGCATTTTCTCGAGGTAGTTGCTGTGGAGCATGGCGCCCATGTGGGTGAGGGGCGGGCGGGACTGCTCGAGTTTTTCGCTGTGTCCCTCGATGTGGGCGACGAGTGATTTGGACTCGGCGTGGTTGGCGGTGAGGAGGGAGGCCTTACCGTCCTGAACGTGGCAGGAGTTGCAGCGGAGGGCTTCGGTTTGGCGGGCGGCGTAGGCGGCGGGGTTGTCGAACTTGAGTTTGTTGAGAAGGGTGGGGGCGGCCTGGGTGAGGGCGGTTTTTTCATCGGCGGTGAGGATGAGGCGGGGTGAGTTGCCGCGTTTTTCATCGGGGCCGAGGCAGCCTTGGTCGGACCAATTTTTGAGGTCGGCGAGTTGGGGAGCAGGAGAGGTGGAGGCGGGGAGTCCCTGGTGGCAGGAGGCGCAGTTGAGTTGGGCGGCGAGGGTTTGGCCGCGGGCGGGATCGCCGGGAGGGAACTCGGAGGGATCGGGGGTGTGGCGGCCGGTGGATTCGGCGGTGAGGAAGGCGGCGAGGGAAGCGGCTTCGTCATCGCTGAGCTGGAAGTCCGGCATTTTGATGGCCTGATGGTTTTTGGTGGGTTCCTTGAGGAAGGTGACGAGGGAGTCGCCGAGGAATTTGGTGGCGACGTTGTTGAGGGGGATGCGGTGGGTGTTGAAGTCGTGCTCGTGATTCGAGGGGAGGGTGTGGCAGGCGACGCAACCGAGATTGTGGAAGATGCCGCCGCCTGCTTGGGCGAGGGTTTTGTCGGGGGCGGGGCCGGCGGGAGATTTTTTGAGGGTGGCGAGGTAGGCTCCGAGATCGGCGGCGGCTTGGGCGCCTTCGGGTTTGGTGTGATCGACCATGGCGGGCATGGTGGTGGTGGGCTTAAGTTTGTCGGGCTGGGCGATCCAGCGGGTGAGCCAGGGCTCGGAGGCGCGGTCGCCAATGGCGGTGAGGTCGGGAGCGGTGTGGCCGAGCTCGGGCATGGCGTGGGGGCCGAGGTCACCGGTGGCGTGGCACTTGGTGCAGTTGTGCGAGGCGACGAGGTGGGCGGGGTCGATGGAGTCGTCGAGTTTTTTGAAAGCGGTGGAGGGGACGGGCTCGAGGGGGAAGGTGTTGCTACCTTCCCACATGAGGCGGAAGGTGGCGGGGCCTTCGGCGGGAGGGGAGTAGGTGAGGGAGAGGGGGTGTTCGCCGGGATTAAGGCGGAGGCGTTTTGATGGTTCGGCGGAGAGGTCGCCGGTGAGGTTGAGGACTTCTTCGTCGCCGATTTTTAGCGAAGCGGTTCCGGAGCCCTGGAAGGAGAAGTAAAGGCGGGCGCGCTTGTCGATGATGAGGTTTCCGGTCCAGGTGGCGGTGAAGGTGCCGGGGGCGAGTCCTTGGGCGGGAGGGGTTCCTTCTTCGAGGTGGAGGGCGGGGAAGCGGGTCTCCGTGGTGACGGATTGCTCGCCCTGGGTGAAGGTGGCGAGGAGTCCGGCGGAGGCGAATCCGGGGAGGAGAAGGAGGAGGGTGAGGAGGCGCATGGTGGGCTGGGTTGAGTGGGGGAAGAATGAACGATTTGAGAATTGGATGAATGGATGATTGGCCGGGTTGGGGGGGCTTGCGAAGCGAAGCGGCGGGCGCCGCGACTCCATTGGGGGCTTGGGTTGGGGGGAAGCGGGCAGGAATGCCCACTCTCCTTATTCCGGGTTGAGGGGGAAGAGAAAGCGGCGGTTTGGGGCCGCCGCTTTGAGGGAGAGATTGGTTACCTTACTTGATGGTGTGGATGGTGTTGTGGATGGTGCCGATGAGTTCGTCGCCGTCGGTGGATTCGAGGTCGTAGTCGATGCGCATTTGCTCGGTGGGCTTGTGGCCTTCGAGTTCGATGTGGATGCTTTTGCCATCGCGGCCGAGCTTGGCTGAGAGGACCTTGACCTTGTCCTGGACGCGGTGGTTTTTGGACTCCTTTTCGGCGGCGGTTTTTTCAGCGGCGGCATCGGGGTGATCGACGGAGAAGTGGCCGGATCCGTATTGTGAGCTACGGACGTACTTCCAACGTTGGACGGTGAAGGAGGTGGGGTCGTTGGCGAGTTCTTCGTCGAGTTCCTGATCAAAGGTGATTTTAATTCCTTTGTCGGTGACGTCGAGGGCGGTGGGGAGCGGGTTGGGGGCGTCGGCGTTGTGACGGATGCGCTGGAAGGCGGCCTCGTTGGCGGCGTTGGTCTGCCAGCCGCGGAATCCGCAGACATACATCGAGCCATCCGGGTGGAAGGCGGCGCGTTGTGCGGAGGAGCCGAGCTTGAGGGGGAGTTTGGCAACGCCACCCTGGTAGCGGCCATCACCGATCTTTTCACGAAGGACGTGGTAGATGGAGGATTGTCCGTAGGAGAGGTGGAGGAGTTCGCCGGCGGGGATGCCGATTTTTGCTTCCTTGGTGACCCAGAGTTGTCCGCCGCCGGAGTTGTCGACGTTCATGGGGAGGTAGCAGAGGGGCTCGGTGTAGGGGGTCTCGTTGCCGTGGCGGGCGTTCTCCACTCCGAAGAATGCTTTCTCGCTGCCGGTGGGCTCGAAGTAGTTGATCTTACAGCAGGGCTGCCAGGTTCCTTCGTTTTCGCCGGTGGTGATTTCGCCATTGGGTCCGACGCCGATGCCGCCGGGGGCACGGAGTCCGGTGGCGAGGATTTCGAGGGTGGAGCCATCAGCGGAGACCTTCATGAAGGCGCCGTTGTGGGGGAGGATTTTGTCAAATCCGCGACCGCCGGGAAGGACGGGGGAGGCTTTGGCGAAGTAGAAGTTTCCGTCCTTGTCGGTCTCGAGGCCGAATTGGAATTCGTGGAAGTTGTTGGTGATGAGGACGTCGTTATTGAAGATCTTGAACTCATCGGCTTCGCCGTCGTTATTGAGATCGCGGGCCTGCCAGATGGCGTCGCGGCCGGCGATGTGGGGGACGTCGTTGACGATGCGGAGGCCGAGGGGTTCGAAGAATCCGGTGGCCCAGCGTTTCCAGGTGAGGGTGTTGAATTCCTTGAGTCCGGAGACGAGCCAGATGTCTCCGTCCCAGGTGGAGAGGAGGGCGCGGTCTCCGTCGGAGAAGAAGTCGAAATCGCTCATGCGGACCTTACCGAGGTAAGGGGAGTCGTTGAGCGCGGGTGGGAGGGGGATGGTGTCGACGAGCCAGGGGTTATCGGAGGAATCGATTTGGGCTTCGACGGTGAAGGTCTCGGGCGAGATGCCGGGGCCGGCCTTGAGGTAGGGGGCGAAGGGGACGGGCTGGGTGACGTCGCCCTGGCCATTGCGCGAGTAGAGAAGGGAGACGGTGCGCTTTTCGGAACTGGGGGCGAGGTGGAGGAAGTGGGTGCCGTTATCGACGGTGACCTTGGCTCCGGTGCCGAGGAGTTTGAGGGCGAAGTCTTTTTCCGCGGAGGTATCGAGGAGGCGGCAGACGAGTGGTTTGTCGTGCGCGTCGATTTCCATGAGGCGGGTGAGGCCGTTCCGGTTGTCGGCGAGGTAGTCGCGGATTTCGGTGCCGTTGATGGCGTAGTGAAGGATGATGCCATTTCCATTCCGGAGGTATCCGAGGAATTTGGTGTTGGGCATATTGCCGTGACCGGGGATGGGGCGGGTGTCCTCGAAGGAGCCGTTGGCATCCGCCCAGACGGGACCGGAAGCGGCGGTGAAGAGGGAGTTCTTTTCGTTAAGGAGTTTGTTGACCTGTCCGTGGCCACCGCCCCAGGGGGTGTTGTGAAGGGCGGTGCCTTCGTTGGTGGCGGAGACGAGGGAGAGGGTCTCGAGATTGAAGAGGGCCTGCCGGGTGGGGATGGCGGAGTAGGAGAGGGCGAGGCCTTTGATGGCGGACTCGGGGCGGTATTCGCCCTTGAACCAATCGGAGAAGCTTTGGAAGAAGGCGGGGCCGTGGTCGGCGATGCGGTACCAATCGGGTTTGCCTTTGGTCTCACCGCCCTTGCGGGTGGGCATCATGGGAGTGGTGATGGGGTCGGCCTTGGCCCAGTATTGGACGAGCTCGGAGCGGGGGACGCCGGCCAAGGCGAGGACTTCGAGGAGGGTGCCTCCTTTGCCGCGGTTTTCGACGGAGATGTTGCGGAACTGGACGGGGGAGCCGTCGTCGTGGTTTTGGATGCCGACGAAGCCCTTGACATCGCCACGCCCGGGTTGGGTGATGAAGATGTTGATGAGTTTGCCGTTGAGGAGGATGGCGATTTTTTCGTTGGCGGCGATGATGTGGTAGTCATTCCATTCGCCGATTTTGACGGGGTTGGCGATGGGGGCCTGGATTTCGTAGACGGAGCCGGTTTGGTTATTGGCGACCTGATCGCCGGCGATCTGGATTTCGTAGCCTTCCTTGACGGCGACCCAGGGGTCATTGCCGGGATCGGGGAAGCGGAGAAAGACGCCGGAGTTTTGCTTGGGGTCGTCGAGTTTGAACTGGAGGTGGAGGGAGAAGTTGTGGAGCTCGGTTTCGTGCCACCAGAGGCCCATGCCTCCTTTGGCGGTGGCGACGCCATCGGCGATTCCGAAGGAACCGGGGCCGGCCATTTTCCAGCCATCGGGGTTGCCATTGAAGAGAACGGTCTTGGCCTGGGTGAGGGGCGCCAGGCCGAGGAGGAGAGGAAGGATGAGCTTGTGCATGGGATTGATAGACTAGAAGAGACGTTTTTATACGGGGCAGGTCAACCGAGTCTTTGGAATCTTTCGCGCATTTTGGAATGGCTGATGGCGCAAAAGGCGTCGAACATGGGGGCGTGTGGGACTGGATGCTTGAGACGACGTTGAATTGGGGTGTTTGGATCGCGACGGTGAGTCTGATTATCCTGGGATTAATTGGGACGATTGTGCCTTTTCTGCCGGGGCATTTGTTGATTTTTGCGGCGGCGTGGATTCCCTTTTTATCGTTGGACGACGGGGGTGGGGTGGATTGGTGGGGGATGATTGCGCTGGGGGTGGGGTTGGTCTTGGCCCAGGCGCTGGAGTTTTTGAGTGGCGCGATGGGGGCGCGGTGGTTTGGCGGGACGAAGTGGGGGGCCTTTGGGGCGTTTGCGGGAGGGATTGTGGGGTTGTTCTTTCTGCCGTTTGGCTTGTTGCTGGGACCGTTGATTGGAGCGGCGGGGTGTGAGTGGCTGTTGGCGGAGAAGACGGTGAAGCCGGCTACGGTATCGGGTGTGGGTTCGGTGATTGGGACGGTGGCGGGGATGGGGATGAAGATTGTGGTGGCGGTGTTGATGGTGGTGGTGTTTGTGGTGGATTTGTTTTGGTGGTGATTTTTTTTGTGGGAGGGGAGTGGGTTTTGCAGGTGTGCGGGAGATTGAGCGATTGGCTTTTGGCTTTTGGCTTTTTTGAGAGCTTGGGTGAGGGGGAAGTTAGCGACGTTACAAATTGGGGGAAGTTGTTGCGGGGGTGGGGAAAATGAATAGAGTGGCGGTCCGCTCCCCGGGCAGTCGCTGGTTTTCGCAAGAAGGCTGGAGGAAAGTCCGGACACTAAAGAGCAGTGTGCCTTATGAAAATGAGGGACGGTGGTTCGTGAGGGCCGCCGGACAGATAGTGCCGCAGAAAATATACCGCCTCTTTCGGGAGGTAAGGGTGAAATGGTGGGGTAAGAGCCCACCGCGCCGAGGGTGACCGAGGTGGCAGGGTAAACCTCTCACAGTGCAAGACAGAACAGGGGAAGGGCTGCTCGTCCGTTCATCCCCGGGTAATAGTCGCAGAGATAAATGACTGCCAAGGCTGGCAATTGGGCCAGCTGAACAGAATCCGGCTTACAGGGGAGCGGCCTCTGCCCCTTCGGGGATTTTTCAGTTGGCAGGAGACAGTTTTCAGTTTCCTGGGCTCCGGCCCTGAGGGTTGATTATTTGGTGAGGGCGTCGTCGAGGTTGAGGATGGTGGAGGCGACGATGGTGTAGGCGGCGCCGTCGGGGGTGCCGGCGAGGGAGTCGAAGTCTTTGGGGTTCTTTTCGAAGTCGGCAACGGTGCGCTCGAAGAGGCGGGTGAGGATTTCGAGTTGTTTTGGGGTGGGCTTGAGGGAGGTGGCGATGCGGAAGCCGGTGGTGATTTTGTGGGCGACGTCGCCCTCGGTGTCATACTTCATGCGGCGGGCGAGGGCTTGGGCCATTTCGGCGAAGGCTTCGTCATTGAGGACGGTGAGGGCGGCAAGGGGGGTGTTGGAAACGAGGCGGCGTGGGCTGCAGGTTTCGCGGGTGGGGGCGTCGAAGGCGCTGAAGGTGGGGTGGGGGATGCTGCGCTTGCGGTAGGTGTAGATGGCGCGGCGGTAGCGGTTGGGGTCACCGACTTGGGCGGCATTCCAGGGGCCGTCGTTGAAGGGTTTCCAGACGCCATCGGGGATGGGTGGGCGGACGGGGGGGCCGAAGAGGGTGGGGGTGAGGAGGCCGGAGGCGGCGAGGTGGTGGTCGCGGACGTGCTCGCCCGCGAGGCGGTTGCGGGGGCCGCGTGAGAGGAGGTAGTTTTGGGGATCCTTTTGGGAGGAGAGGGAGGATTGTTTGCTGGATTGGCGGTAGGTGGCGGAGGTGAGGATTTCGCGGATGAGGGCTTTGGTGGACCAGTTCATGTCGGTCTGAAAGCGGACGGCGAGATCGTCGAGGAGAGCGGGGTGTGAGGGGGGGAGTCCGGAGGAGCCGAAGTCCTCAAGGGTTTCGACGAGGCCGAGGCCGAAGAGCTTGTGCCAGATGCGGACGACCTGGACGCGGGCGGTGAAGGGATTTTCGGTGCTGGTGAGCCAGTTGGCGAGATCGAGGCGGTTGGCTTTTTCGCCGGCGGGATTGAGCGGGTGGAGGGTGGCGGGGGTGCCGGGCAGGAGGGGTTCGGGGGCTTTTTCGAGCCAGTTGCCGCGCTCGAAGAGGTGGGTGGCGCGTTCGAGGTGGGGCGGGAGGTCGGCCATGGTGGGGAGGGGGATGGCGCCGAGTTTTGAGTAGGCGGCGAAGGAGGCGTCGCGCTCGCGGATTTGCGCGCGGGTGGTCTCGGAGGAAGTCCACTGGTGGAGGTCGGCGGAGTCGGTGAGTTCGAGGCGGCCGCGTCTGGTGGTGAGGGGGCCGGTGGGGGCGTTGGCGTTGTGGTTGAGCTCGAGGTGGAGGGTGGAGCCATCGGGAAGGGCGAGAGGGTCTTTGAGGACGAAGACGGCGGAGCGGGGGTGGTATTGGTGGGTGGCAGCGCCCCAACCGGAGCCGCCTTTTTTAAGGGAGTCGTCGGGATTGTAGAAGTTGGAGAAGTCATCCGAGAGGACGCGCTGGAGGGGGATTTCGCGGGGTTTTTCTTCGCCGGGGATGGTGGCGCGGAGGATGACGCGGGAGAGGACGGCTCCGAGCTCGGCGGTGTGTTTGGCCTTTTCGAGATTGAGGGGAAGAGTGTGGACGCGGAAGGCGGTGAGGGTGGAAAGGGTGTCGGGTTTGGGGATGTCGAGCTTGAAGGCGACGTTGCGCGGGATGGTGCCTTTGGTGCGGAATTCGAGGTAGCCGTCTTCTTCCCTGGTGATGGAGCCGACTTTGGTGGCCTCGACGTTCATCCGGTTGACTTTGGTCCAGGTGGTGGCGGCGATTTTTTGTTGGGATTGTTCGAAGAGGGCGCGGGCGAGTGATTCGCCTTTTTGTTTGAGCTGGAGGGCTTGGGGGTAGTCTTCGGTTTTCGCGGGGACGCGGAGGGTGGGGTAGTGGTTGCCGTGGTCGAGATCGCGGGTGGAGTTGAAGAAGGCGAGGAACTTGTAATATTCTTCGTGGCGGATGGGATCGTAGGGGTGGTCGTGGCACTGGATGCAGCCGAAGGTGATGCCCTGGAGGGCGTCCCAGGTGGTGTTGACGCGGTCCATGACGGCCATGGTGCGGAACTCGTCGTTGTCGGTGCCGCCCTCTTCGTTTTGTTGGGTGAGGCGGTGGAAATTGGTGGCGATGAGATCGTCAAAGGAGGGGTTGGGGAGGAGGTCTCCGGCGATTTGTTTTTTGACGAATTGATCGAAGGGCATGTCGGCATTGAGGGCGCGGATGACCCAGTCGCGGTAGGGCCAGGTGTTCCAGCGGCGGTCGGCGCCGAGGCCTTCGGAGTCGGCGTAGCGGGCGAGGTCGAGCCACTGGGTGGCCCATTTTTCGCCGAAGGAATCGCGGGCGAGGAGGTCATCGACGACTTGAGCGACGGCGGTGTCTGGATTTTCGGGGTAGGCGGCGGCGAATTGGTCGAGCTCGGCGATGGTGGGCGGGTAGCCGGTGAGATCGACGTGGAGGCGGCGCAGGAGGCGGTCGGCTTCGGCTGGTTCGGTGGGGGTGAGTCCTTCGTGCTCGAGGCGGGCGAGGATGAAGTGGTCGAGGGGGGCGATGGGCCAGTCTTTTTGGGAGACGGGGGGGAGTTCGTGGCGGGTGGGTTTTTCGAAGGACCAGTGGTTGTTCCAGATGGCGCCTTCTTTGATCCATTGGGTGACGAGGGCGATCTCGTGTGGGGGGAGGGCCGCTCCGTGGTCGGGTGGCGGCATAATGTCATCGGGATCGGTGGTGGTGATGCGGCGGATCATTTCCGAGGCATCGGGATCGCCGGGGACGACGACTTGTTTTCCGGATTTGCCTTTGGCGATGACCTGGTCGCGGAAGAGGAAGGAGACGTCGCCATTTTGTTTAACTCCTCCGTGGCATGCGGTGCAGTGGGCGTTGAGGATGGGGCGGATGTCGCGGGAGAAGTCAATGGGTTCAGCCGCCAGCAATTGGGAGGAGAGGGCGGAGGCAAAGAAGAGGCCAACCAATGAAATTCGCATGACGAAGAGGTTACTGGATTTTTAGGGCCTTTTTATCGAAGGATTCCGGAAACGCAAACGGCCCGCGAGTAGCGGGCCGTTTAGAAAAATAAGAAACGAGGTTTTTTAGCCTCCGAAGAGTCCCTTGGCCTTGTTCATGAGATCGCCGCCGACGTCCCCGAGATCGGGAGTTTCGCCCTTCATGAGGGAATCGGCGATGCCTTCCATGCCATCGGGGAGCTTATCCTTGATGAAGCCGAACACGGTTTCGATGATGGAATCGATTTGGTCTTCGGCGATGCCGAGACCGGCGAGTTTTTGTTTGAGTTCTTCCATTTTATTGGTCGTGGGGGTTTTTACAAAAGTACCGGGAACAGGGGTCGAACCTGCACGCCCAAGGGCACCGGATCCTAAATCCGGCGTGTCTACCAATTCCACCATCCCGGCGATGTGAGGCGGCAGGATAGGAGGAATTGTGCATCTTGCAATCGGAAAGGGAACTTGATGGAATAAGGGATGAAGAACGCCGTCATTTTTTTCGTCTCGGGGTTGATTCTTGGAGGGGTGGTGGTGTTTTCCTGGAAATCGGGGAAAGGAGCGGGTTCGGGATGGGAAGAGGGAGAGGATGAGCGTGCAACGGTGCGGATGGTGGAGCGGAGGGAGCGGGAGCGCTGGCGGGCGCGGATTCGGCATTCGGGGAGTGGAGGTGAAGATGGGGGAGGTGGATTGGAAGTGAAGGATGAGTTGATAGCGTTTCTCAAAGGACTGAGCAGGAAGAGTATCGGTGATGCGGATTTCAACTATCTTTCGTCGATTCGGATGGCGGCCGAGGTGGCGTCGATGGACGAGGCGGAGCTGCTTTCGCTGGTTGAGGTGCTGGGGCAAGTGGAGGACCCGAAGCTGAAAGAGCTTGGGGAGATTGTGCAGGCCTTGGCCTATCTCCGGTGGTTTGAGGTGAATGGAACGGCGGCGATGGAATTCTTTTTGGACCCGAAGAATGAGCTGCCGAAGGGGGTGGATCGGGATAGTTTTGTGGGCAATGGGATGCTGGCGTGGACGGAGTATGATCCGGAGGGGGCGAGGCGCTGGATGGAGGGGCAGATTCGGGAGATTGATCGTCGGGCGGCGGCGGGGGAGGACGAGGAGGCTTTAGGCAAGGAGTTTGAGGCCCTAGCGACGGGGAATATTCATGAGGTGTTTTTATCGGCCTATACCCAGGCGAAGGGAGAGAAGGCGCGGGAAATTTATGAGGGTTTGGAGCATCCGGAGATTGCAGAGGATATGCGGAGTGACGTGATTGAGGCGATGGCGCGGGAGGAGGAATCGGTTGAGAAATTGAAGGCGCTGCTTTTGGAGACCAGGGGTGGGGATTTTGGGGCGCAGTTGACGATTGTGGAGAAGTTGAGCAAGAGTGCGCGGGATGATGCGCGGCGGTGGGTGGAGCAGCAGCCGAGTTCCGTGGAGCGGGATCACCTGGTGACCCAGGTGGCGGGGGAGTGGCTGAAGGAGGATCCGGCGGCGGCGGCGGATTGGTATTTGAGGCAGGAGCTGGTGGAGGAGAATCGGGAGCAGGATCGACTGAGCCGGATTTTTGGAGCGTGGCGGGGGAAGGATCTGGAGGGGGCGTATGGGTGGCTGGAGTCGCAGCCGGATACGGAAGCGCGGGATCAGGCGGAGTCGCTGGCGGCGAACTCGGCGCTGGGGCAGAAGGATTATGCGCAGGCGGTGGAGTGGGTCGGGGGGATCCAGAATGAGGCGATGCGGGAGCAGGCTTTTGGGCGGATTTTGAAAAACTCGCGGGACCGAAAGACGGGGGAGTTGCCGGCGGGTTTGGTAGAGGCGGCGACGGCGGCGGGGTTTGAGGTGGAGTGAGACTCAGCGGCCGGGGTTGTACCAGTATTCGTCTCCGGCGGCTTTATCGGTGCCGGTGAAGGCGCGGGCGATGAAGCTTTGGTCGCGGACGAGGTGCCAGTCGCCGAAGGTGTCGAACTTGCGGCAGGAGGTGGTGAGGGGGGCGCGGACGAGGGTGCCGAATTTTTGATCGCGGTGTTGGCCGAGTTTTTTGAGGCGAACGGCGAAGTCGACATCCTCGATGGTGACGAAGTCGGGATTGAATCCGCCGACGGCATCGAAGGCGGCTCGGGTGGTCCAGAAGGTGCCGACCGAGACGCGGTATTTGGCGAGGTAGAGGATGGCGATGAGTCCGGTGAGGATGATGCCGGAGGAGAGTCGGTCGAGAACAACGACGGCTCCGCCGCCGACGTAGTTGCCGCTGGCGAGCTTGGCGGAGACATCGAGGAAGGTGCGGGGGTGGAGGCGGCTGTCGGCATCGACGGTGATGATGATATCGCCCGAGGAGGCGGCGACGCCGGCGTTGCGAATGAGGGCGAGGTTTTTGGCATCCTCGTGTGCGATGGTGGCTCCGTAGGTGCGGGCGATCTCTTCGGTGCGGTCGGAGCAGCGGTTCAGGACGACGACGACTTCGACGGGATGAGGGCTTTGTTTTTTGGCGCGGTCGATGGCGGCGAGGCCTTCGGGGAGGAAGTTTTCCTCGTTGTGCGCGGGGATGATGACAGAAATTGTCATGACATCACCATGCGATGAATCTGGACGGAATCAAGAGGCGTGTTAGGGGTGGGGACGATGTTTTTTCCGCTCAGCGACGATGATCGCCATCTTTCAAGTCCGGCTTACGTGACGATTGTGTTCTTGATCGCGAACGTGGTGATCTTTCTTTATCAGCTGATGGAGCCGTCGTTTACGTCGGGGTGGAGTGTGATTCCGAAGGAGATCATGACGGGGGCGGACCTGGTGGGGACATCGGTGATCAAGACGCCGGGGGGGCCATTTCCCATTCCGCAGGAGCCGGGGCCGAGTCCGATTTATGTGACCTTGCTGAGCTCGATGTTCATGCACGGGTCGTGGATGCACCTGGGAGGGAACATGCTCTACCTGTGGATTTTTGGAGACAATGTGGAGCATCGTTTTGGGCACGTGAGGTTCATTCTTTTTTACCTGGGAAGCGGTCTGCTGGCTTCAGCGGCGCAGATTGCGCTGAATACGGAGAGCGTGATTCCGAACCTGGGTGCGTCGGGGGCGATCTCGGGGGTGCTGGGTTGTTATTTGGTGCTCTTTCCGAGGAACAAAGTGAATGCGGTGTTCTTTTTCCGGATCATTTCGGTGCCCGCGATTGTGGTGCTGGGGATGTGGGGGGTGATGCAGTTTGTGCAAGGGGCGGGGAGTTTGGCTTCGGCGGGTGAAAGCGGCGGGGTGGCTTATGGGGCGCACATTGGCGGATTTGTGGCGGGGTTGCTGATTGGATTTGTGGCGCGGATGGGGATGAAGGAAGAGCCGTCATCGATTCTGAAGAGGCAGTATGCGCGGGACCCGGGAGCGAGGAGATATTGGTAGGGGTTGTTAATGGTGGGGGAGTGGGTTAAGCGAGTCGCATGATTCGTGAAATTGTGGTGCATCCGGGTGGTGCGCATAAGGATGACTTTTTGGCCTGTGCGCTTTTGTTGGCGAAATATCCGGTGACGATTTACCGGAAGGATCCGAGTGAGGCTGATTTGGCTGATGCGGAAGTGGCGGTGGTGGATGTGGGGCACGAGTGGGATGAATCGAAGATGAACTTTGATCATCATCAGTTTCCACGGGACTCGGAGCCGCTGTGTGCGCTGAGTTTGGTGTTGAAGCACTTCGGGCTTTACGAAGATGCGCAGAAATTTTGTGACTGGCTTGAAGTGGCGGAGTGGTTCGACACACGCGGTCCGGTTGATACGGGCAAGTGGTTGGGGGTGGAGCGCGAGACGCTCTCGAAGCTGAACTCACCGATTGATATTACCTTGCTGCGTCGTTTTGCCGGCGGGACCGAGCATGCTCCCGGTGAGCCGATTTGGGAAGTGATGAAGATGGTGGGTGAAGACCTGCATCATTATCTCACGGGGATGAAAGAGCGTTTGGCTTATGTGGCCGAGAACGCGGAGGTTTGGGAGATGAGCTTTGGAAAAAAAGTGCTCTTTATGCCACGGACGGAGCCTTTGCCTGATGAGGCGTCAGCCGGGATGGGGCGTTTTGTGGAAGATAGCGGATTGGCCGACGAAGTGGTGGGTATGGTGTATCCGGATCGACGTGGAACAGGCTACGGGATGTCCCGTTTTAACGATGACAAGCGGATGGAATATACGCGTGTTGAAGCCGAGGAAGATGTTCATTTTGCCCACGCGAAGGGATTTATTGCGAAGACGACGGCGACTGATGTGGTGCGAGTGAGAGAGTTGGTGGAGATGGCTTGGGTGGGGGAGTGATGGAGAATTAGGAATTTGGAATTAGGGATTTGGAATTGCCTGGTTGGGGGGCTTGGTTGGGGAGAGTTCGGCTAAAGCCTACACTACGAACTGGGGGACTAGCTGATGATGGCGACGGGGACGCGGGTGGTGCTTGTGGTGGGGTCGCCGAGGGGGATGGTGCCGGATTTGAAGTGGTCGCCATCGGGTTGAGGGGGGCTTGCGGCGGAGGCTTCTTTTGGGGAAGCGGTGGTGAGTTTGAGGGCCCGGTTGGGGGAGAGTTTGAGACGGAGCTGATGGGCGGAGCGGCCCATGGTCCAGCGGGTGTTGATCTCGACGACGGGTTGCCATTTGAGGGCGGGGCCATCGTGGAAGAAGAAGGAATCGAGGCAGATGGCGCCGTGGTAGTTTTCTTTTCCGAGGAGTTCTTCGAGGGCGGGGATGAGGTGGTCTTTGAGGGCGGGGAAGACTTCGCGGTTGAGGAGCATGGCTTGCTCGGGCGGGAGTCCGTGCGCGGGTTTGGAGCGGGACTCGGAGCTGCGCCATTGGCCATCGGCAGATGTTTCCTGATGGACGATGCCGAGGTAGCGGAGGCCTCCCTGGTCGGCGGGGCTGCGGTGGAGGAGGAGGGAGAATTCGTGGGCTTTGTCGACCCAGGGCTCGATGAGGAGGGGGCGGTTGGGGAGTTTTGAGAGGTCGTCCTTTGCGAAGCGGTGGATTCCGCGACCGGCGGCTCCGAAGAGGTCTTTGGCAACCCAGTTTTGGTGGGGGTGGAGGGCGATGAAGTCGGCGATGTCTCCGGTGCAGTGTTTTGCGGGGAGAGGTTGGAGTTCGGTGGGGAGGAGGGCGCGGAGGCGGAGGGTGGTTTCCTTTGAGAGGAGGGGGGTGAGTTGGGCCCAGGGTTGAATGGCTCGCAGCTTGCGTGATTTTTTGACTAGTTCGAGGTCGGAGAGGAGTCGTACTTCGGGAAAGATGAGGCCGAAGCGGGCGAGGTGGTCGCGGTGTTGGTCCGAGGGGAGGTGGCGGAGGAGGACGATGTCGTCCCGGGAGGGGCCGGCGAGAGCGAAGGCGGGTTCGAGATCGGCGGCGAGTTGGTGAAGTTTTTGTGGGCAGGTCCAGCCGGGGTTGGCGACCTGGGCTTCGGCATCGGGGTTGAAATACCAGAGGTCGGGGGAGCGTCCGCGGGTGGAGTGGAAGCGTTTGAGCGAGGCGATGAATTCTTCGCTGAGTCCGGCTTTGCGACGACCTTCTTCATTGAAGGGGGCCATGCCTTTGGCGCGGATGGGGGAGAGGGGGATGTGGAGGCGTTTATGCCAGGCGTCCCAATCGGTCTGGGCGTTTTCCTTCCAGCGTCGGAGCCATTTGAGGCCGTAGCCGACGTGGGCGATTTCGTCGTGGTAGATTTTGGAGAGGATTTTGGCGGTCTTGGTGTCGCCGACGTTTTGGAGGACTTCGGAGTAGTGCTTGGCGTAGTCGAGATTGGCCTGCTCGAAGGTGAGGGAGAGGCGGGAGACGTAGTCGAGCGGGCTTTCCATGTCGGCGATGTGCTCCCAGATCATGGGGGTGACGGGGATATCGCCGAAGGTGACGCCGCATTCCTTCATGCGCTGGATGTACCAGCGGGTGTGGTTTTGTTCTTCCTGAAGGGTGCGGAGGACGCCGCGGCGGAAGGAATCGGGGGCGTCGGGAAATTTGAGGAGGGCGAGGGCCATGAGCTCGACGGCGAGGAGCTCGTGGTTGGCGAAAAAGTGGAGGAGGAGGGCGCGTTGTTCTTCGTCCTCGAGTTGCTGGGCGCTGGGGAAGCGGCTGCGGGATTGTTTTTTGACCGGGATGAGAGAGTCGGGTCGGCCGGGGAGATCGGGGGCGCGGAAGGTGCCGCGTTGGGGGGCGTCGAGGGTGAGGGACGCGGGGGCGTGGGTGAGTTTTTCCTCCAGCGAGGTCGAGAGCAGGACCCGCTCGGCAAACTCTCGAACTGACTGGGGAGTGTCGATGGGGGGAGCGCGTTATTTTTGAGGAACGAAGTCGATGACGAGGACTTTGTCGAGTGAGGGGAGGAGGAGTTCGCCGAAGGATTTGTGGGCTTCGTGGGGGAGGTAGACTTCGAGTCCGGCCTTGTCCTTGAAGCTGACGATGAAGCAGTGGGTGAAGCCCTGGTCGTGGTTTTCCGGGCTGACGTTGGTGCCCCATTCGAGATCGGTGATGGTGGGGATGGCTTTTTTGAGGGCGACGAATTCTTTTTCGATTTTGGCGACCTGTTCCTTGGCGGCATCGTCCTTGAACTTGAAGAGGACGACGTGGCGGTAAGGTGAGGGGGCGGCTTTTTCTTCGTGGTGATTGGCCATGGCGAAGATGGGGAGGAGGGCGAGGAGGAAGATGATGGTTTTCATGTTATTTGGATTCTTGTTCGCGTTTGAGAGAGGGTTCGAGGAAGAAGGGGGCGAAGGGGATGAGGGCGCAGAGGAAGACCTGGGCGCAGCGTTTGAGGGACCATTTGTAGCGGTCCCAGCAGACGAGGAGAAGAATGAAGAAGACGGTGAAGATGGCTCCGTGGATCATGCCGGGGGTGCGGATGGCGTCATCGTTTCCGAGGATGCGTTTCTCGTAGATAGAGAAGTAGAGAAGGATGAGGAAGGAGAGGCCGTCGAGGAGGGAGAAGAGGCGGAGGAGGCCGAGCGGGAATTGGAACATGGGAGGTTTAGAGTTAGGAATTAGGAATTGGGGGGCTTGGTTGGGGGGCTAGGGGCGTTTTTGGGTGAGCATGATTTCGTTGCCTTCGGTATCGATGCAGAAGGCGAGGTGGATCATGCCGTCTTCTTCTTCGGGTTCGCGGACGAGGGAGCCGCCGTTGGCTTTGAGGGATTCGATGCCGGCGATGATGTCATCGCATTGGAAGCTGAGGCCGGTCCAGGTGCGTTTTCCCTCGCCGCCGCCGTGGATGCCGATGGTGGATCCGCAGAGGGTGAGTTCGCTCCAGACTTCCATTTCGAACTGGAGTTCGGCGCCGAAGGTCTCCTGGTAGAACTTGATGGCGCGGAGGTGGTCGGCCGCCCAGATGGCGTATTTTACTTTATGAACGGTCACGGAAGAGGAGTATCACTGCTTCGATGGGTGGACAAGTGGGAGGAGTGGGCTAGGGTCTTTTTCCGTGAAGCTTGCACCTTTTCCGAATCCCCGTGTGTTGATGAGGCAGTGGGAGAAGGGCGAGATTACGCGGGATCAGCTGCATGTGCTGATGACGCAGCATCAGGAGGCGATCCTTGCGGAGGCGGAGGAGGAGCGGGAGAATCCCTTTGCGAGTTACATTGACCGGATGGTGAACAAGCGGATGGCGAAGAAGCTCATCGATCGGCATGGGGAGGCGAATCTCCGGGAGTTGTGCCTGGCGCTCTCGGAGCTGGAGGATTTTCTGCCGGCGGCGTTTTTATGGAATGTGAATCACTGGGATTTGCCGCTGCATTGTTTTTTTCGGAACAAGCGGGAGCCGGTGTTTCGGGTGCGCGATGTGTTCGTGAAGCATCATCGGGCGATGATGCTGATTGAACATGGATCGGCGAACAAGCGGCAGACGCAGCGGGAACGGATCCACTTTGAACGCCACTGGAAGGGCGAGATGAAGGTGGTGCGGCGGGAGGGGGTTTGAGAGCGCCCGGACAAGTTTACTTGGCGATGAGGTCGTAACCGCGGTGGTCGGTGACTTTGAGGGTGGCCCACTCGCCGACGGGGATGTCGAGAGGGACGAAGATGCGTCCGTCGATATCGGGGGCGTCCCACATGGAGCGGGCGATGCCTTCTTCTTCAACGAGGACGCGGATTTCTTTTCCGAGTTGGGTCTCGTTGACTTCCTGGGCGACGAAGTCGATGGCGGAAGTGAGTTCACGGTGACGTTTTTTAATCGTCATGTGGTGGAGGTGGTCGGTGCGCTTTTGGGCGCGGGTGCCTTCTTCCTTGGAATACTGGAAGATGCCGCAGCGCTCGAACTTGAAGGTCTTGATGAAGTCGAGGAGTTCCTGGTGGTCGGCATCGGTCTCGCCGGGGAAGCCGGTGATGAAGGTGGTGCGGATGGCGAGGTCCGGGATGCCCTCGCGCATGCGCTGAAGGAGATCGCGGACGTAGTTTCCATCGGTCTTGCGGTTCATCTCCTTGAGCATGTGATCGGAGATGTGCTGGAGGGGGATATCGACGTAGCGGGCGACCTTGGGGCACTCGGCGATGGTCTGGATGAGTTCGTCGGACCAGTGGGCGGGGTGGGTGTAGAGGAGGCGGATCCAGAAGTCTCCCTCGAGGGCGTTGAGTTCACGGAGGAGGGAGGCGAGGGATTCGCCTTTTTCGGAGTTTACGCCGGAGGTGGGCTTGGGGCGGTTGCCACGGCCCTGCCAGCGGTCCATGCCGAAGTAGGTGGTGTCCTGGGAGATGAGATTGATTTCCTTAACGCCCTGGGAGATGAGTCCTTTTGCTTCCTGGACGATGGAGTCCTGGGTGCGGGAGCGGTGTTGGCCGCGGATTTTTGGAATGATGCAGAAGGAGCAGGTGTGATTGCAGCCTTCGGCGATCTTGAGGTAGGCCATGTGGCCGGGGGTGAGGCGGAAGCGGGGGGTGGTGTAGTCCGGGATGTAGCGGGACTTGGCGGTGACGGTATCGAGTGAGCCCTCCTCGCTGACATTTCGGTTGAGAGTTTGGCGGACGATGGAGGCGACGTCGGTGATTTGGTCGAGGCCGATGAAGGCGTCGACTTCCGGCAGGAGGCCGGGGAGATCTTTTTGGAACCGTTGGGAGAGGCAGCCGGCGACGATGATTTTTTGTTTCTCGCGGGCGGGGTCCTTTTGGCGTGCGTTGACGGCGTCGATGATGGTGCCGACGGACTCGTCCTTGGCGACATCGATAAAGGAACAGGTGTTGATGATGAGGGCATCGGCCATTTCGGGATCCGGGATGAGGGTCATGCCTTCATTTTGAAGGTGACCGAGCATGATTTCCGAATCGATGAGGTTCTTGGCACAGCCAAGGGAAATGAGTCCAATCTGGGTGGGCATAGCGTCTGGCTGGAGATAAGCAGGGATTGGAGGATTTGGAAGGAATATCAGGGCGCGTGAGTTGTGCTGTGGCGGGAGGAACGGGGATTTCCGCCCGAGGGAGGGTGGCGAGAGCAGGTGGGCGGCCTGATTTCCGGGCAGGGATTAAGGTCTGCGGGAGCGAGAGGCCGGGGCAGCCGGGAGGAGGTGGCCCCAGGGGGCGTATTTTTGAGGTATTGACCGGACCGGTGTGAGTGGGGGGCCGACCGGTCCGGTCAATCCATGGAGCGGGTACGGATGGTGTGTCCGATGGAAGCCCGCAGAGCAAATTGCGATATGAAATCGGGCAATCTGCAAGATTCAGGATTTAGTCCTTCGTGATGGGCGACTGCACTTTGTAGCCCTCTTCACTCAGGATGTATCCGCCCGCAGCGCCCGCAGCAAGGGGGACACAGGAGGTGAGAGAGGAAAGTGCGATTCCAGAAAGAAGGACGAGAGATGCCAATTTAAGATGTTTTTTCATAATGTTTGAGTCTGGATACACCATCTCTCTTGCGGGGAGTGTGCCAATTCCGGGGGGGGATTGCCGGATTTTTCCATGGCTTCGTCCCAGAAGCCTTTTTTGTCGGGATTGAGGGGAGAGATGACGAAGTCTCTTCCGGCTTCGATTTCCTTGGGCGGGCCGTGGGTTTTGACCATTTCGAGGTCATCGCCGCTATCGACCCCGCCATGGAGGAAGAGAAGGAGGGGCGGGGTTGGGCCTTTGTCGTTGGTGTTTACTCCCGCCTTGCCTGAAGAGAAATTCCTTCGCAGCACTCATTGGGCATTTTTCAGACGGCGTCTGAGGAGAATTAGGCGGTGGCATCTGCCGGGGATTGCGCTAGAATGGGGTTCATGAAGGTTATCGTTTCCTTAATTTGCGCTGTGTCATTTTTGGTCTTGCCGTCCTGTGCGCCGGGTCAACCGCCGACAGCGGCCGAGAAAGGAGTGAGCGGAACGGTCAAAGGAGTGAACGAGGTGGGATACTTTGCGCGGAATGTTCAGGGCATCCGGAGTTTTTTTTAAGGATTGGTGTTAGAAGTGATCTGAAGACACGTAACGGTTCTTGGTGAGAATCGTTATTTGTTTTTGTGTCCTCCTTGCGAGTGTGTTTTCGGTCGTTGGGGAGTCGAGGTATACGGAGGATTATCCGGAGGCGGGATCGAAGAAGGGGCTTCAGGTGGAGTTGGTGGGGGATGCGTTATCGCTGGGGGTGAAGCATGCGGCGCTGAATTTTAATTTGAGCCAGTTGGTGGATCCGAAGGGGGAGGCGGGGAACCCGAGCACGACTTTGGGGGGGAAGGAGTATCATTTTCGGCAGGGGTATTTGGCGCAGATGGACCGGAAGATTAAGGCGCTTTCGGAACCCGGGGTGTTGGTGAATTTGATTGTGCTGACGTATCAGTCGCATGATGCGGAGGTGAACCGGTTGATGCTGCACCCGAAGGCGGTGGAGGCGCCGCCGAACCGGCTTTGTAATTTCAACACGGTGACTCCGGAGGGGAGGGCGTGGTTTCAGGCGGCGATGAATTTTGTGGCGGAGCGTTGGGCGCGGCCGGACCGGAAGTTTGGTCGGGTGGTGGGATACGTGATCGGCAATGAGGTGAACTCCCACTGGTGGTGGAGCAATATGGGGCGGGTGACGATGGAGGAGTATACGCGGGATTATGAGCGGACGATGCGGCTGGCGTATCAAGCGGTGAGACGGGAGTCATCGTGGGCGCGAGTGTATGTTTCGATGGAGCATCATTGGACGAAGCGGTTTGCAGCGGGTGATGAGATGCAGGCGTTTCCGGGGCGGGATTTTCTGGGTCTGTTTGCGAAGTTGGTGCGGGAGAAGGGGGAGTTTCCGTGGCATGTGGCTTTTCATCCGTATCCGGAAAATTTGAGGAATCCGAGATTTTGGGAGGACAAGACGGCCACTGATGGGCCGGATACGCATCGGATCACGTTTAAGAATCCGGATGTGCTGGTGGATTATTTGAAGCGGCCGGAGATGACTTATCGGGGGACGCCGCGGCGGATTATTTTGAGTGAGCAGGGGTTTGATACTCCGAAGGGGCCGCAGGGGGAAGTGGTGCAGGCGGCGGCGTATTGCCTGGCGTATAAGACGGTGGAGTCGATGGAGGGGATTGACTCGTTTATTTTGCACCGGCATGTGGATCACAAGCAGGAGGGGGGATTACGGCTTGGGTTGCGGCGTTGGGATGCGGCGAAGACTCCGAAGAAAATCTATGAGGTGTTCAAGCTGGCGGATACGCCGGAGTGGGAGGAGGCGTTTCGGTTTGCGTTGCCGATTGTGGGGCGGGAGGATTGGGAGATGGGGAAATAAAGGAGCGCCCGTCCCCGGGACTTTGAGTCCAGAGAACGGGCGCAGGTTGCCGTTTGGGGATTGTTTTTTTTACCGATTAGCGGCGTGGGGGTCCGGGGGGGCGGCGGTCGTTTCCGCCACGTTCTCCGCCGCCGCCGCCGCCGCGTTGTCCGCCTTCGGGGGCCTGGATATCGGCTTCCTCGGAGGAGATTTTTCCGTTGTCGTCCTGATCAAGGGTGGCGAGTGAGGTGGCGGCGTTTTCGATTTCCTCTTGAGAAAGGGCGCCGTCGCCATCGGTATCGAGGGCGGTGAAGATGGTGGACTTGGGAGGTTCGGGGCGATCTCCGCTTTCCTCTTCCTGATCGCGGCTGCGCTTGCGACGGCGATCTTCTTTGGGGGGCTCGGGGCGGAGTTCGTCTTCGGTGAGTGAGCCGTCGTTATTTTCGTCGAGCTTGAGGAGGGCGCGTGAGGCACCGCGGATTTCGCGGGAGGAGAGTTGGTGGTCGTGGTCGCGATCGAGCATCATGACGACAGGATCGGGAGGAGGGCCTTCGGGGCGTTGGGCTGAGGCGGCGAGGGAGCCTCCGGCGAGGAGGGCGATGATGAGTTGGTTGGTTTTCATAAGGTAATTTTTGGTTACGTTGAAGACGATGGCTGAGGGTTGTTAAGGGATGATGTTGGTTCAGGAGGTAATTTGTTAAGAGTTGGTTAAGGCGCAAACTGGTTCGATTTTGAATGATCGGGTGAGGGATGAAAGAATGCGGGGCGAGGTGGGGTAATGGAGGGCTATATGAAATCATCGCTAGTGATTCACGGGGTTTGGGCTGTTGTTGCCGTCGCTTCTTTTGCAGTGGGCTCCCAATTTTTTGACAAGGAAGCCGGTGATGTTGCCAGAGATGGTGAGGGAGGGGCGACGACGGGCCAGTCGGTTCGGGTTGCCTCCCGTGATGGAGATCGTGGGGAGGATTCGCGGGGAGGGGCCCGGAATCAGATGGGGAGTCGTGAGGGGAGTGTCGGGTATGTGCAGGCATCGGCGGCGGATATTGAGGCGATGGGGGCGGCCTTTAAGAACGGGAAGGGTCCGATTGAGCGTCGGTTGGCGTTTACGAAGATGCTGGAGGCGCTGACGCCGGAGAATGCGAAGGCGATGCGGGAGCAGATTTTACATTTATCGGAGCGGAGTGATGAGTGGCGCGAGTTTCACTATGCGTGGGGGGCGATTGCGGGAAGTGAGGCGGTGTTGCACGGGAAGGACAGTGAGGAGCGCGATATGTCATCGACTTTTGCAGGGTGGGCCAGTGCGGATCCGGCGGCAGCGGTGGCTTGGTTCAACGGGCTGTCCGATGAGGAAAAGAATGACAACGATTTGAAATGGGGCGCGGCCTTTGGGTTGGCGGATACGGATCCGAATGCGGCGACGCAATTTGCGATGGAGAGGCAGGCGGCGGGTGACCGGGATGCGGGACGGATGATGGATATTGTGGCGCGGAATTTGATGCGCACGGGGGATTTTACGGAGGCGTTGAGTTGGTCGGAGAATTTGCCGAAGGGTGATTTGCAGGATGCGGCGGTGCGTCGGGTGGCGGATGAATTTGCGGAGGAGGATCCGGCGGGTGCGGTGAGTTGGTTGGAGCGCTTGCCCGAGGGATCGGCGCAGTCGCGGGGGATGGATGAAGCGTTTTCGGAGTGGGCCCGGGAGAATCCGGTGGCGGCGGCGGAGAAGCTGAATGAGATGCCGGTGTCCGCGGCGCGGGATGCGGCGATCAATGGTTATGCGGGCCGGTTGGCGTGGGAGGATACGGCAACGGCGCTTGAGTGGGCCGGTGCGGTGAATGATCCGAAGATGCGTGAGAATACCTTGGTGGAGGTGGGTCAGGCCTACTATCGCCGGAATCGTGAAGAAGCGGTGGCGTGGCTGCAGAGCAGCGGACTTTCCGAGGCGGCGCAGAAGCGGGTGACGGAGCGTCGTCGGCGTTAAGTTGCCTGATCGGTGGAGCGGAGGAGGATGTCGTTGATTTCGACACCCGGAGGGGCTGTGAGGATGTGGAGGGCGCTGGCGGCGATGTCGTGAGCGCCGAGCATGTTGACCTTGGCGCGGGTTTGGGCGAGTTGGTCTTCGCGGCCCTCGAAATATTTATCGAGGAGGGGGGTGTCGACGAAGCCGGGGGAGATGGAGGAGATGCGGGTGGCGGAGCCTTGTTGTTTGAGTTCGGCGCGGAGGGCCTCGGTGATGGCGCGGACGGCGAACTTGGTGGCGGCGTAGAATCCGCCGGTGGGCGGGACGCGGTGGCCGGACATGGAGGAGATGTTGAGGATGTGGCCGCCGGATGCGGGGAATTTTTTGAGGGCGAGCTGCGAGCAGAGTGAGAGGGCGTGGACGTTGACCTGCCACATTTCCTGCCATTTGGCGGGATCGCCGGTGGTGATTTGGGCGAGGTAAGCGAGGCCGGCGTTGTTGACGAGGATGTCGAGCGAGTCGAGGGAAGCGAAGGCGGTTGCGATGGCTTCGGGTTCGGCGAGATCGCAGGCGAGGGGGGTGACGCCGGGGGGGAGTTGGTCGATGGAGCGGCAGAGGCCGATGACGTGGGCGCCTTTTTCGAGGAGGAGATGGGCGAGGGCTTTTCCGATGCCGGAGGAGGCACCGGTGATGAGGATGGATTTGCCGGAGAGCATTAGATTTGGTCTTCGAGGGCGGCGCGGAGGTCGTCGGCGGCGGAGGAGGCTTTCTTTTGGGTGGGCTCGTCGATGGTGAAGCCTTCGAAGCCGGAGTCGGGTTGTTTTTTTGGCTCGGCCGGAGTTTTGTCGGGTGCTTCAGCGGGTTCGTCGACTTCGTGCGGGAGTCGCGCGAGGGTGGAGATTTCGGCGGGTTCCTCGATGGTGATTTGGGACTCGGCGGCTTCGAGGGTTTCGAATTTTCGGGCGGAGGGGAGGACCATGCGGTCGAGGGAGCCGACGGCCTGGTTGTAGGACTTCATCGAGCTGTTGAGGGATTTTCCGACCTTGGAGAGGTGGCCGGCGAAGGTGGCGAGGCGTTTGTGGAGCTCGCGGCCGACCTCGCAGATTTTTTTGGCGTTTTCGGCGAGGGCTTCCTGTCGCCAGCCGTAGGCGACGGAGCGGAGGAGGGCGATGAGGGTGGTGGGGGTGGCGAGGATGACGTTCTGATCGACGCCTTGTTCGAGGAGGGTGGAGTCCTGGGTGAGGGCGGCGGAGAAGAAGGACTCGGAGGGGAGGAAGAGGACGACGAACTCGGGGGCGGGCTGGAACTGGGACTGGTAGTTCTTGGAGGCGAGTTGGCGGATGTGGGTGGAGACTTGGGCGGCGTGGCGCTTGAGGTGGGCGGCGCGCTCGTCATCGGAGTCGGCCTCGAGGGCATCGAGGTAGGCGGCCATGGGGGTTTTGGAGTCGACGACGATTTTTTTACCGCCGGGGAGATTGACGATGAGGTCGGGGCGGAGGCGTTTGCCGTCGGTATCGGTGGTGGAGGTCTGGGTGGTGAAGTCGCAGTGTTGTTGCATGCCGGCCATTTCGACGACGCGCTGGAGCTGCATTTCGCCCCATTGGCCGCGTCCGGTGGGTTGGCGGAGGGCTTTGACGAGCTGGGAGGTTTCCTTTTGGAGGCCGAGCTGGGAGGTGTGGAGCTGGGTGACCTGTTCCTTGAGGGTGGCGTAGGCGCCTTCGCGTGCTTTTTCGATCTCGCCGATGCGGCCCTGGATTTTTTCGAGGGAATCGGCGACGGGTTTGACGAGGTGTGCGACGGCTTGTTCGCGCTTGGCGAGCTCGCCCTGGGCCTGCTTTTGTTCGGTCTGGAAGGTGCTTTTGGCGAGGTGGAGGAATTGTTGTTGGGAGAGCTTGAGGGTGTCCGAGGAGAGGGCCTTGAAGGTGTCGGTGAAGCGTTGTTCGACGGTGTTGAGGAGATCGGTGGTTTCGAGGTGTCGGGTTTGCTGGGCCTGGACCTGGTGTTCGAGTTCGCCCTGGCGTTTGACGAGGATGGATTCGGCGTGGCGGAGTTCCTGGATTTCGTCCTTGAGGTTGGCTTCGGCGGCTTCGAGGTCGGCAATGGCCTTGGCGGCTGATTTTTCGCGTTCTTTGGCGGTAGCGTTGATCGAACTGAGCTTAATAAGGAGGATGAGCGAGGCGAGGAGGAAGCCTCCGACGGCACATGCGGTGGCGAGGATGACTTCTGGTTGGGTGAGGGCGGCGGCTGGCATCATTAATCGACTCTTGCGGTTGTGAGCGGACGTGCTTTCTTAGCAGGAGAACGGCGCGAGGCAAAGGCCTCGTCTCGTGATGTCAGATAGAATCAACCGAACAAATAAGACCATGTCCCATACACTTCCTGATCTTGGCTACGCCAACGACGCCCTCGAGCCGCACATTGATGCCCGCACGATGGAGATTCACCACGATAAGCACCACAATGCCTACGTGACCAATTTGAACGCTGCTCTTGAAAACCACGCTGATTTGGCGGGGCTTTCCCTGGAGGAGCTGCAGGCGAAAATCGCTGATATTCCGGCACTGCGTAATAACGGTGGTGGACATTACAATCACAGCCTTTTCTGGAAAGTGATTGCTCCGGGTGGGGCTTCCGCTCCTTCCGGTGAGTTGGCGGCGAAGATCGATGAGGCTTTTGGTTCGTTTGATTCCTTTAAAGAGGAATTTGCGAAGGCAGGTGCGACCCGTTTTGGTTCCGGCTGGGCCTGGCTTGGGGTGAAGGGCGATGGATCGCTTGGCGTTTGCTCGACTCCCAATCAGGACAATCCGTTGATGGGTGAGGCTGCCGGAACGTGCGATTGCACGCCGATTCTGGGTCTCGACGTGTGGGAGCATGCCTACTACCTGAACTACCAGAACCGTCGTCCCGACTACATTTCCGCATTTTGGAATGTGGTGAACTGGGATGTGGTGGCGGCCAATTACGAAGCCGCCAAGTAGGGGGTTGTTGTTTCAACGAGGCGCTTCGGAAGTCATTCCGGAGCGCCTTTTTTTATGCCCCGGTGGGTTTGGAAGGGAGAAGCCGGATTTCCACTGGATGGACGGGGAAAGGGGTGGTAGGAGTTCCCTGATGAAACTCCCTTTAATTCTTTTGTCTCTTTTTTCCCTCAATGCGGCTGCCGAATTGCCGATCATGACCGATTCCACGAAGTGGCTGGGGTATTTTGTGGCCTGGGAAGAGAAGACCTATGACTACGGTCTGGGTGATGACGGGAAGGTGAAGATGCACATTGTCAAAGGCAAGGAGCAGGTGGGGCACAAAGACATTACGATCAATTTTAAGATTCAGGAGGAGATCAAGGGCAAGTGGGTGACCCGGCAACCGCTGGAAGAAGGTGGTCTCACGACTGAGGCGAAGGCCGCCCTGAATCCCCGCGAGCCGGTGAAGGTGATCTTTACGGTGACGGGAGATACCAAGGTGGAGATCATCCAGGCGCTTTCACGCGGTCGGGTGATGATTAAGCCGAAATTTCTTGAGAAGAAGACCGAGAATCCGGTTCGGATCGTGGTGGCGGTGAGTGTGCCCGATCTTTACAAGATCAAGGAAGAGTTGGATGCGAGAGAGCTGAAGAAGAAGATTGGTTCCGATACGTTGGAGGCGAAGCGGGCGAAGGACGGGAAGAAGATCAAGGTGAAGCTTTATGAGACCGAGACGGACCTTTCGAGCGAGGAGTTGCTCGCGGAAGGCGCCCTTGAGATTTCGCTTAGCAACAAAGGAAACATGGGTTCCAAGGAGCTGAATATTGAGCAAGGTGGCGACAAGGTGGGGGTCTTCGAAGTGAAGACGGGCAAGAAGATTTATGAAGGGCTCAAGATCGATTGGATTCCCAATCCCGACAAGCTTGGCGAGAAGGATTGCTACATGAGCATCGCGATCGATTAATTGGCGACCTCCGGAGAAATCACCGGGGTGTAGGCGGCTTTTGCGAGGACGCGGTAGAATTCGCCCTCGGGAATGAGGGTGGATTCGAAGTTATAAGGGGCCGAGGTGAAAATTTCGGTCTGACCGGCTACGTCTTCCCAGCTTTGGGTTCCCCGGTTGAACTTTTCGATGGAATAGTAGTTTCCGGCCTTGGGCGTGAACCCGAGGTTGAAATTGCCCGCCACGGCGCTGGTGGTGATTTCCGGAGCTTCGGGAGTGGGGGTGAGGGAGAAATTGTCAATGAGGGGGGCCCAACCCTCGTCATTGGTGTTGGTGGGAAAGAAGCGGATGCCGATCTCGACGACGTTTGAGAGGATTTCCGGGGTGAGGTCGGCAGGGACGTAAATGTCCGAGCTGTTCCGGATGAACCAGGAGCCGCCGAAGGTTACGGGGATGAGCCACCAATCGCCATCGTAGGGGAGGAAGGAGGTGCCGGGGAAGTCGACGGAGTAGTAGTAGACATTTTCGCCTCCGGCATTGGAGAGGAGAGCGATGTCGCAGAAATCGAGTTTTTCAGGTTCGGAGATGAAGACGTCGACTTCGACTCCTGCGATTTTGGCGGCGTGGTAGTCGCCGACGAATGCGCCCTCGGCGACGAGGTCATCAGCGAAGAACCAAAGTCCCTGATCGTAGACGCCGGGGGATTCGGGATTTTCGGCAAAGGCGGATCCGGCGTAGGGGTCATCACCATCAACCCAGTTGGGGGCGTAGGTGATGCCGTCGGCGAAATCGAAGAGTCCCCATGCGGAGGCGTTGGTTTCGGTCGGGAATTCTTCCTTGGCGCCGGGGGTGACGGCATGAAGGGAGAGGGGAGCGAGGAGAGCACAAATTTTCCACATGGTGTGATGCTTGGACGTAGGGAAGGGGCTCATTATTCAGCGTTGCTTGCCTTCGAAGATGGACTGCAGGTGGGTGCGGGTGAGTTGGCCCATGGTTTCGCAGGTGTCAAAGGCGTGGGAGCCGTAGCGCTCGGTGAAGGCGGCGCGCAGGGAGACGACGTGATCATAGGGAGCGAGGACTTCGCCATCCATGACAGAAAGGAGGTCCTCAAGGCGGGAGAGCTCGGACTTGGCGCGGCGGGACATTTGGGAGACTTCTTCGGCGCGGTACTGGAGAATCGTTTGGTCGTTGAGGTGGCTGCGGACGAGGTCTTCGACGGGTTTGTTATCGGGGAAGAGGTGGGCGCGGTAGATTTGGAGTTGGCCCTCGTAGGATTGTTGGTCGAAGTCGATGGGGCGGACGCGGTATTGGACTTCCTCGAAGTCGGGGGTGATATCGACGACGTAGTTGACGGTGCGCATGTCACCGAGGAGGCGGAGGAAGCATCGTTCACCGAATTTGACGAACTCTTTGGCGACGCGAACGGTGTTGAGGACGGGATCGGGGAGGTAGTCGCGGATGAAGACGTCTCCGGGGACTCCGGCGATGTGTTCCTCGATGAGGGTGTTGCCGTTGACGAGGTAGTTGATGCGGTTGGGGGAGAGGGTGTGTTCGAGCTCGAGGCCGTAGAGGCGGGAGCTATCGGCGTGTTTGACGTAGTAGTAGTCCGAGTTGCCGTTGAAGAGATTGGTGATGCGGATGCGGAAGGGGCGGGAGTTGCCGAAGACTCCGAAGTCGATGCGGTCAACGGTGAGGTGATCAGTCATGGAGAGATCACCGCCGATTTTGAGGGTGGCGTAGATGCCGGTGAGTTTGGGGCGGAGTTCCTCCATGACATCCTGGGGGTACATGACCTCGAGCCAGAGGGTTTCCTCGCCGGAGGGATTCTCGTAGGGGATGGAGCCGGAGAAGCGGAGGAGGTCGTCGTAGACGAGGGGGATGTCCGAGTTGCGTCCGTAGTGGTTCAGATAGGCGCGCATGCCTTCTGAAACGGGGTAGAAGATCTTGCGGCGTGAAATCACGACGCGAGTGTGGGTGAAAAGAGGGGGTCCGTCTAGCCCTCGCCATTGGGTTCGATCCAATGGAGGGGGGTGATGCCCTTGCTGATGAACTTGGCCCAGTATCGTTGTTCGAGGGGGGCGGTTTTGGCCTGGCGGGCTTTATCATCGAGCGCGAGGTAGGCGGGTTCGCCGATTTCCTTGATGGTGTCGCGTTCGGCGAGGCGGACCATGAGTTCTTCCCAGAAGGAGGAATTGCGGAATTCCTCGAGGCATTGCTGGAAGTAGGAGTCTTTTTGGAAGTCCTCGGTGACGCGGTTTTTGTTGCGGGCGGGATCGAACTCGATGACGGAGGCCATTCCGTTGTGCTTGGCGGTCTCGAGGATTTTGCTTTCGACGGCCTCGAAGCGGGCGTAACCGGCCTGATCCTGGTCGGTTTGGTTCATGTTGGCGACGTCCGCGGCGAGGCTCACCATCTCTACGAGGGTGGCGAGTTCTTCATCGGAAAAGCGGAGGTGCATGGACGGGGCAGACAGAAGCACCCCGGAGGGCGGGAGACAAGTTCGCAAATTTCTTGATCGATCCCGAAAAATCCGTTTATCTCCGTCCGACAACCAACGTCAGGGCGGGATTAGCTCAGTTGGTAGAGCGACTCGTTTACACCGAGTATGTCGGCGGTTCGAGTCCGTCATCCCGTACCATTTTTCACTTTTTTGTCCGGGCCGCTTGATTTGCGGCAAATCCGATACGGTGTCCTTCCAGAAAATCGCGGGGGTCGTGTGAGCGATCAGCCAACAATTCGGGGAGGGAGGCGATGAGGCCGAAGTCGCCCTCGCCATGGCCGTGCCACTGTTCCTGCCAGAAGCTGCGATCGGCTCCGATCTCTTGTCCGATGGGGATTTGTTCGGTCGGTCCCTCGTGGGGGACGAACTCGAGGCGGGGTTCTTTTTCGGCGCGGGGGAGGATGCCATCGAGGATGCCTTGGGTGCCGAAGACGCGGATTTTCCGGCCGTTATCGAAGGCGGTCATGGTGTGGGTGGCGGTGACGCCATTTTCGAATTGGATGCCGACGATTTGGTGATCGGGGGTGTCCTGTCCGCAGCGGTAGGCGCAGCGTCCCCAGTCGCTTGTTTTGAGCCATGCGATGATGGCGGGGTCGTCCATTTGGGCGGCGTCCGGGTGGACGGAGGCGAGCCAGTGGCGTTGGTCGGTGAGGTAGCGGTGGGCATCGAAGCGGCAGGAACCGAGGTGCGGGCAGGCATCGGTGCAGCGGTCGGTGGCTCCTTGGGGGGCTTTGGAGGGTTGGAAGAATGAGCAGGCCTGGTGGCTGGTGACGGTGGCTGCGGGTGCGCCTGCGATCCAGTTGAGGATGTCGGTGTCATGACAGCACTTGGCGACGATCATGGGAGTGGACTCGGCGGTGTGGGCCCATTTGCCGCGGACGAAGGCGTGGCTGTGGTGCCAGGGTCCGACTCCTTCGGAGGATTGGATGGAGATGATTTGGCCGATTGTTCCGGCATCGAGGGTTTTTTTAAGGGCCTGGAAGAAGGGGGAGTAGCGGAGGACGAAGCAGAGGATGAGCTTGCAGTTGTTAGCGGTGGCGAGACGGGCGAGTTCCTGTGCTTCTTCGAAGTTTTGTGCGGCGGGCTTTTCGAGGAGGACATCGTAGCCGAGGCGCAGAGCCATGGAGGCGTGTTGGAAGTGCTGCGCGTCCTGGGTGCTGATGAGGGCGACATCGGCCAGTCTTTTGGAGGCCAGGAGTTCTTCGCCGCTCTCGAAAACGAGGGGGTTTTGGGGTGCGATGATTTGTTGGATCGCGTTGATGGCCGGAGGGGAGATGTCGGCGATGGCGTTGACGCGGTGGCCGAGTTCGAGGGCGGCGCGCATGTAGGTTCGTCCGCGGACCCCGCAGCCGACGATTGCAAAGGTAAGGGAAGAACTCATCAGGGGAAGAACAGGGTAGTCCAACGGTGAGGGAAGGGACAATTTTTCAAAAGGGATAAATCAAGGCGGGTGGACAGGGGGGGTAAGAATGGACGATCTTTGTAATGGTGCAAGGGGCCCGAAGGTCTCTAGGGTAGGGCCATGACGTTTGTAATGATTGGGTTGGTGGTGATCCTCCTCTTCGGCGTGATCATGTACAACGGGTTTATTTCGCGGCGGAATGCGATGCGGAATGCTTATTCCTCGATTGATGTGCAGCTGAAGAAGCGTTGGGATTTGATTCCGAATTTGGTGGAGACGGTGAAGGGGTATGCGAAGCATGAGCGGGAGGTTCTGGAGGCGGTGGTGGCAGCGCGACAGGCTCCTCCGGGGTCGAGCCAGAGGTTTTCGAGTGAGCAGAAGGTGGGCTTTGAGGTGGGACGGTTGTTGGCGGTGGCGGAGGATTATCCGGACTTGAAGGCGAGCGGGCAGTTTTTGAATTTGCAGCGGAATCTGACGGAGGTGGAGAGTCAGATCAGTGCGTCACGGAGGGCCTACAATGCGGCGGTGACGGCGTGGAATGAGAGTGTGGAGAGTTTTCCGGGGAATGTATTTGCGGGGTTTTTTAAGTTTGAGCGGGCGGATTGGTTTGAGGCGGGCGTTGGAGAGCGCGAAAATATTAGTGTGAACTTGTCATGAAGTGGGATGTGGATCGGGCGATGCAGGCCTTGCAGGGTGAGACGGAGGCGCTGGAGCGGGTGCGGCGTGAGATTGTGGAGTTGAGGCGGGAGGGGACGAAGCGGATGTCGTTTGTCCTTTTGGGCGGGTTGTTGGTGGGATTGCTGGCCGCGGTGGTGACGCAAAGTGCGGTGTCGTTGTTTCTGGCGGTGTTGGTGGTGGTGGTGGGTGCGATTGTGGTGCACTCGAAGTATTTTGGGGATGGGGCGGCGCGGTATCGCTCGATGTTTAAGGTGGGGTTTGTTGAGAAGTTGGTGCGGCATGTGGAGCCGGCGATGAACTACGCGCCGGGACAGGGGATTTCCGAGGGGGTGTTTATGGCGTCGGGTCTTTATGGTTCACGGCCGGACCGCTACAGTTCGGAGGATTTGTTGCACGGGATGATCGGGGAGACGAAGGTGATGCTCTCCGAGGTGCATGCGGAGGAGAAGCATACGACGACGGACTCGAAGGGGAATACGCGGACGCAGTGGGTGACGATCTTTAAGGGGATTTTTATGACTGCCGACTTTAATAAGGAGTTCCGTGCTCCGGTCTCGGTGATGCCTGATGTGGCGGAGCGACACTTCGGTTGGATCGGGAAGAAGCTGCAGAAGCTGGGCGGGAACTTGCAGAAGCTGGAGAGTCCGGAGTTTGAGGAAATGTTTGTGGTGCGCGGAGTGGATGCGGTGGAGACGCGCTACATTTTAACACCGAAGATGCAGGAGAGTCTGGTGGATCTGCGCAAGCGGGTGGGCGACGGGCTGCGGGTGGTTTTTGCGGATTCGCATGTGTGGTTGGCGATTCCGAATAAGGAGAATTGGTTTGAGGGCGATCTGTTTCGCTCGGCGCATGATCGGGCGCAGGCGGAGAGTCTGCTGGGTCAGTTGCGCAGCTGTTTTATGATCGTGGAGGATCTTGATCTGAATACGCGGATTTGGACGAAGGATTGAGGGAAAAAAATCCTAAATTCTAGATGGGGAAATGGGAAACCTTGGTTGGGGGGGAGCGCGAGGGCGCGAAGTTTTTTTAAGGCTTGGTTGGGGGGGAGATTTTTTTGAGGAGGGTGGTGACGGTGAGGGCGGGGTCGGTCCAGGTGGTGGTTTTCAGGACGGCCTTTTCGTGATCTGTTAGAGGGAGGCGCCATTGGTCGACGAAGGTGGGGGCGAGGTCTTTTTTGGCGGCGAGGGAGGAGGCGAGATACCAGGTGAGGCATTGGGAGCGTGCGCCGGGGAGTCCTTCTCCGGGGATGGCGGGGGCGGTGTCGAGGTGCTGGTAGAAGGACTTGAGCCAGTCGTCTCCGTGTTCTTTCCAAAGCTTGAGCATGGCGGAGGCGTACATGACGTTTTGATCGCTGGGGCGGATGTCGAGGCGGTTGCCTTTTTCGTGACCACCGACGGCATTGGTGAAGGTGTTGAGGAATTTGAGGTCGCTCCTGGCGTAGACGTCGATGGCGCGGTTGATGGTTTCGCGGGTGCGGGGGTCGTTATCGTATCCCTTGAGTTGATCAATGCAGACGTAGCGCATGAAGACGGCGAAGCCGGTGGTGAAGACGCTGTGCTTGTGTCCGTAGGTGTAGAAGTTCCGCCCCATTTCGTAGTAGTAGGCGTGGGGGATGGCCTTGTTGTTCTTTTCGAAGCCGGGGAGGTGGCCATCGTAGAAGTGGGTCATTTCGATTCCGGTGGAGCCGACGTATCCGCATCCGTATCCGCATGAGAGTCCGTTGTGGGGGAGGGCGCAGATGGTGGCCTTGCCGTTGACGTTTCGGTGGAGGCGCGGGTTTTTACCGGTGAACTTTTGGTAGACTTCCCAGCCGCCATCGAGGCGGGCGAGGAACTTTTCGATGGTGGGGGCATCGAGTCCGTCGGTGAGGGTGATGAGGGCGACGTGCCTGCCCTCCCAGGGATACATTTGGGTGTCGATTTTCTTTTCGGCCCAGCGGTCGGGGTAGAAGGCGAGCTTTGAGTAGTCGATGGGGTCGCCTGCTTTAAATTCCGCACGGGCGAAGGTGGCGGAGAGGGTGAGGAGCAGGAGGGTCTGAAATTTCATGACGACATGAAATGGCAGGATGAGGGGGGAATGCAATCCCGGAAGGGGTCAGCGGCGGTTGGGATTTCCGGTCCTTTTGGGAGGGGGGGAGAAGATGACGTCGAGCTTTCCTTTTCGCGGTTGGGTGAAGGGGGAGGAGTTCCAGGAGGGTTTGGTGAAGTCCCCGGTGCCGCGGAACTGGAAGAGGCCTTTGAGGGGGGTGAGGGGGATGGCGATGAGGCCGAGGAGGCCGCGGGCATTGACGCGGATGGTCATGTCCATCTTGTTGGTCTTGAGGTCGATCCAGCCATCGCCGGTGAGGACGATGCTGGTGGAGACGGCGACGATGTCATTGGATTGCCAGACGCCGTTTTTGACGATGAAGGAGGCGGAGGCGTCCTTGGCCCGTTCGTAGCCGGCTTGTTTGTTGCCGAGGATTCCGGCCATGATGGGGGAGAGGGGGCCGAGGACGGGGAGGGAGACGAGGTTTCCCTGTTGGAGGCCGAGGGCGCCGGTGGCGTTGAAATTACGAATGTCATTTCCTCCTCCGGAGAAGCGGATTTTACCGGCGAGGGTTCCTTCCTCGACTTCTTTGAATTGGTAAACCTTTGAAAGGGCGGGGAAGGAGATGCGGTCCCACTGGAGTTCGCCCTGGTAGGTGGTGGGGTCATCGATGCCGACCTGGACGCGGACTTTTCCTCCGGCGACTCCCTCGAGTGACTCGAAGGCGAGTCGGTCGACGGCGAGGTCGAGGCCGCGCATGGAGATGTCTGCGGTGAGGCGCTTGAGGGGAAGGATGCGGCCGAGGAAGGGGTAGTCGGTCTGGCCGGTGGTGCGGAGGGTGATGGCGAAGACGGTGTCCTGGGGTCGGTCTTTGATGCCCTGGAAGGTGCCGTTGAGGGTGAGGGTGGGCGGGTTGTGGAAGCGGTAGTTGCGCTCGATGTTGTCAGCGGTCTTGGGCGCGAAGGCGCGGATGACGGGGGTGGGCCAGAAGGTGCCGCGAAGGTTGCTGACGGTGGTGATTTTTGTTTTGCGGTCGATGTGGATGCGGTCGGTGCGGAAGGGCTCGGAGGCGGGGCCCTGGTAGCGCCGGCGGGCGTTTTCATTTTCATCGTTGAGGGAGGCGTTGACGCGGGAGAATTCGATTTTTTCGGGGGTGAACTCGAAGTCTGCGGAGAGTTGGTGGAGTGAGATGTCCCGGTAGGTGAGGCCGGTGCTGTGCATTTTACCGCGGGCGATTCCGTCCTTCAGATCGTTCCGCTTCATGTGGCCTTTGACATCGACGGCGACGATGGATTGGGGGCCGAATTTGAAGCGGGAGATGATTTTTTCGGTGGCGCTTTCATCGGCGATGAAGGGTGAGAAGGCGTCGAGGGGGAGGGTGGAGCGGACTTTGTAGCGGATGTCCTCTCCCTTGATGAGGAGTTCGCCGGTGAGGCTGCCTTTTGTGTGGGTGACTTTGAGTCCGAGGAGGAAGAGGTCGCCATCGTGCCAGGAGAACATGGATTCGAGTCCCTCGTAGGAGCCGTCGAGGAACTGGAAGGGGCCGAGGACGGCGTCGCCTTTTACGCGGACGGAGAAGGAGTTGTCATCGCGTTGGGCGAGGCTGCCCTGGAAGTTGAGGAAGGGAGGGGATTCCTGTTTGAGTTCGGTGAGGACTTCGATGCCGAAGCAGGATTTGAGGAAGTGCTGGAGGCGGAGGGAGGAGGTGAGGTTGAAGCGGCCTTCCTTGCGGGTGAAATCCCAATCGGCCTGTCCTTCGGCCTGTCCGTCGTCATCGGCGAGGAGGATGCGGTCGATGGTGACGAGCTGGGAGCGCATGTCGCCATTGATCCGGAGGGTGCCAAGGGAGTATTCGTTGCGGACGAGGGAGTTGGCTTCGAGGCTGAACTCGGTGACGATTTTTTCCGGTTTGTTGAGATCGCCGCGGACGGAGAAGGAGATTTCCGGCGGGGAGTCGGCGGGGATTTCCCAGCGGGCGAGCTCGTCGAGGATGGGGCGGAGGATGCGGTCGACGTTGGCGGCTTTGCGGGGTTCGTCGTGGTCGATCTCCCGGCTGGGGAGTTTGAGATCAGCTTCCAGTTGGACCTTGAGGCCTTCGATGAGGGCGGTGGCCTTGCGGATTCGGATTCGGTTCTCGGAATCGATGAAGACGGCGGCGGTGACGTCGCGGGCGTGGATTGATTCTTCTCCGTCCTCGGTCGAGACGGTGGTGCTGCCGCCGGTGACGATGATTTCGCGGAGTTCGAACTGGCCGCGGATGGCGAGGGATTTGTCGATGTCGATGGAAAGGTAGTCTGCGGTGAGCGCAGGCATTTCGTCATCGGGATGCCGGTAGAAGGAGGCTTTGGTGGCGACGAGTCCCTTGCGTGGGCTGAAGTGGAGGGATTCGAATTGGACCTCGATTCCGTTTTTTGAAAGTTCGGAGCGGATCCACTCGCCGTATTGGCCGGGGAATCCGACTTGGTTGAGGTAGATGATTCCGCCGACCAAGGTGATCACGGCGAGGATGAGCCCGGTGATGACGAGGTTTTTGATGAAGCGAAAAAACGATCCCACGGGCTGCAAGATAGCGGGAGGAACGCGAACAATCAAGGAACAGGAGTTTGCTCGAGGGCGGCGGCGAGCAAATGTTCGGGATCGGGGGTGGCTTCCGAGAGGATGCGGTGGCGCAGGACGTGGGGGAAGACGGTTTGGACGTGATCGGGGAGGACGGAGTCCTGGTCATCGAGGAGGGCGGCGGCCTGGGCGGCGCGTTGGAGGGCAAGGGTGGCGCGGGTGGAGACGGCGTGATCGTTTCCGACGACGGTGCGGATGCTCTGGCAGAGGCTGAGGAGGTAGCGCTGAAGGTTCTCCGAGACGGGGAGGGTGGCGCACTGTTCCTGTAGGGAGCGAAGGGTGTCGAGGGTGAGGATTTCCGACTGATCGGTGGTGCCTTGTTGATCGACGTGGTAGCGGAGGATGGCGAGCTGGGTTTGATCGTCCGGCAGGCTCATGGGGATGGAGAGGAGGAAGCGGTCGAGCTGGGGCTCGGGGAGGGGGAAGGTGCCGGTGGAGGAGGTGTCGTTTTGGGTGGCGACGACCATGAAGGGGTCAGGGAGGGTGCGGGTGTCGCCATCGATGGTGACCTGGTGTTCATTCATCGCTTCGAGGAGGGAGGACTGGGTGCGGGGGGAGGCGCGGTTGATCTCGTCGGCGAGGAGGAGGTTGGCGAAGACGGGGCCGGCGATGAAGTCGAACTCGCCGGTTTGGGGGCGGCAGAGATTGTAGCCGAGAATGTCGGAGGGGAGGAGGTCGGGGGTGAACTGGACGCGGCGGAAGGAGCCGCCGACGGCGGTGGCGAGAGTTTGAGCGAGGGTGGTTTTTCCGATTCCCGGAGGGCCGGTGACGAGGGCGTGGCCGCGGCCGACGAGAGAGATGAGGAGGAGGTCTACGGCTTCGGTGGATCCGAGAACGGAGGAGAGGAGGCGGTCGCGAAGGGGAGAGAGAGGGGAAGACATTGGGGGCTAATTGCGGAGGAGGAATTCCGAGTAGGGTTCTTCGGCGGTTTTGATGGCGCGGACTTTTAGGAGGGGGAGTCGGTCGCTGCCGATGGTCTCGAAGGTGAGGGTGCCGGAGGCTTTGACCCAGGAGTCGTTGGGTGGGTCGGGGGTGGGTTGATCGAATTCCATGGCGAGGCCGACGACCTGGAGGTCGGCGGCGCAGCAGGTGATGACGGAGCGGTAGATGCGGCGGCGGAGGCCGGATTCGTTGTGGTCCTTTTGGGTGGTGAGGCGGCCTTCGAACTCGACGGGGAGTCCTTCGAAGATGCCCTCGACCTCGCGGTCGCCAGCGACATAGGCGGCGGTGACGAGGGAGAGTTCGAATTCGCCTTCGGCATTCTTCGGGATGCGTTTTTCGAGGTCTTCGAGGGTGAAGGCGGGTGTTTCGACGAGGGAGGCGAGGGCGTCTTTTCCTACTTCACTGCGCTTGGACATCCCGAACTCCGAGAGGCGGTCCTGGGTGAAGTAGAGGGCGGCGGCAAGGGGGAGGACGGTGAGGGCGAAGGTGACGAGGGGGCCGTGGCCATCGTGCTCATGGAGGCAGTCGGCGCAGTCGTCATGGTGTTCATGATCGTGGTGGTCGTGATGCCCGTGGGCGCAGTCGTGATGGTCGTGCTCATCGTGGTGATGGTGATCGTGGCCGCAGGAGGATTCCTCCTCCTTTTCCGAAGGGTTGATGAGGGAGTAGAGTCCGAGGATGAGGATGCCGATGCCGCCACAGAGGATGAGGGTGTGGAAGTCCGGGGCGAGGTATTTTTGGACCCGGAGGGAGTGGTAGAAGTAGACGAGGACGGAGCCCCAGATGATGGCGATGAGGCCGAAGAGGCGGGTGTGGAGGGAGGTCATCGGGTGCCTCCTTCCCAGCGGTAGATGGCGCCCTCGAAGAAGAGGGAGAGGGCACCGGTGGCGATGAAGAGGCCGATGAGGAGGAGCCAGATGAACTTCCAGCGGAAGACGGTGGAGTAGAGGAAGACGAGCTTGGCGTCCATCATGGGGCCGAAGACCATGAAGGCGAGCTTGGGGCCGTATTTGAAATTACCGATATTGGCGGCGATGAAGGCATCCGAGGTGGAGCAGAGGCTGAGGATGAAGGCGAGGACCATCATGGCGGGGGTGCCGAGGAGGGAGTTGTCCGCGAGGCCCTTCCAGAAGTCCGAGTTGGGGTCGATGGCGGTGGTCTTGAGGAGGGAGGTGAGGATGACGCCGATGGTGAAGTAGAGTCCCACGTCCATGAGGTCACGGAGTGAGTTGTTCATGGCGGACTTGAGATTGCGCGGGTGCTGGTGGGCGTGCTCGTCGGCTTTTGCCGAAGGCTTGAGGAAGCGGTCATGGGCGATGCGGGCCATGATGAGGCCGACGAGGACGGCGAGGATGTATCCCATGCCGAGGCGGGAGCCGGAGATGAGGTAGGAATTGTTAAAGGCTTTGAAGGTGCTGACCGCGGTGACGGGGTTGAAGATGGGGGCGGCGAGCATGTAGGTGAGCGCGCAGGAGACGGGGAGGCCGTTCTTTACCAAGCGTCTGATGACGGGGACGACGGCACACTCGCAGACGGGGAAGATGGCGCCGAGGAGTCCGCTCATCATGATGGCGGCGGTGCGGTTCCGGGGGAGGTATCGCTCGAAGGCATCGCGCGGGAGGTAGGTCCCGAGGAATCCGCTGACGATGGTGCCGAGGAAGATGAAGGGCAGGCCTTCGAGAAAGATCGCGAGGAACTCAAAGGAGCCGTCCTGAAGTTGCGATTGGCTGTCGTATTCCACGGGGAGAAGAGAAGGGTAAGATTGCCGGTAAGCAATCTAACTTTCGGGAGAGGTTGTTATTTGAGCTCGAAGTCCCAGAGGTACTTTTGATTGATCTCAAAGGTTTTGGTGCCGGTTTCGACGGGGGAGTTTTGGGCGGTGGCGGCCCAGTTATAGGTGCCGGCGGGGAGATCGATGGTGAGTTTTGATTTGGCGGGGACGGGGATCATTTTGGTCTCGGGGCCCTTGACGCCGACCATGATTTGTTTGGGGCTGAGATTTCTGAGGGTGATCTCGGGTTGGTAGGTTGCGGGAGGGGCGGAGGTGGAGGTGTCGACGACCACGGGCTCCTGATAAGGGGCGCAGGCGGCCAGGAAAGAGAGCAGGAGAGGGAGGAGGAGCAGCTTCATGGGGAGTTATTTGGCCGGGTTATTTGGTGCAGAGCTCGACAACGAGTCGGTGGAGGACCATGCGGTGGTCCTGGCCGGTGGTGACGAGGGCGCGGTCGGCGTGGAGGCAGGCTTCGAGTCCGCGCTGGAGTTGAGGGAGGGTGAATCCGCGGGCTCCTTTGGCGGCCATTTTGAGTCCCCAGGTGTTGATGCCGCCTTCTTTCTTTTTGGGGAGGACGGCGAGGATGCCTTTGGGGGCGGAGTTGACGGAGCGGTAGGGTTCGATGAGTTTGGCGAAGAAGAGATTCCGAACGGTGGGGATGATGGCGGCTTTGACGAGGGCGATGGCGCTTTCGTTTTTGGTGAGTTGTTGGTCGATGAGCTCGATGGCGCGGCTGGCGCGGCGTGCCTCGATGGCGCGGGAGATTTCCCAGATGACACCTTTTCGGCTGAGGGGGACCATCGTTTGGACATCGGCGAGGGTGACCTCGGAGCGGTCCGTTCCGAGGAAGAGGGAGAGTTTTTCGAGTTCGTTACTGATCTGGCGGGTGTCCTCGCCGGCGAGTTGGACGAAGAGGTGGAGGGCGTCGGAGGTGAAGGTGAGGTTTTTGTCTCCGGCGCCGCGCTCGACGAGGAGGGCGACCTTGTCTTCCCAGCCGTCTTTTGAGACGTCGATGCGATCGTAGCTACGGACCTCGGCGTTTTTGGTGAGCCATTTGTAGAAGGCGCGGCGTTTGTCGATGCCGGTGGCGCTGAGGAGGAAGGTGACCTCATCGGGGAGGCCGGACCGGAGGGTGTCGAGGATGTTTTCGACTCCGGTTTTGGCGCGCTCGGCCTCGCTGGTGCGGTCGCTGGCCATGAAGTTGGCGTTCTTGAGCCAGACGACCTTGGCGCCTCCGAAGAAGCCCATGGTCTGGAGTCCTTCGACGGCCTGGCTGGCGATGGTGTGGGCGTGCTCGGCGTTATCGGCCGCGCCTTCGATGATTTCGTTGGCGAATTCGTCGCTTCCGGCGGGTTTGAGCTTTTCGAAAAGCTTTGAGGCCTCTTCTGAGACCTTGCCTTCATCGGAACCGGTGACCACGTAAACTGGCATTGGGGATTTTTTAGCGGTCCGGATGAAGGGCGGCAAGCTTTGGGGGTGTTTCTTAAGATGTTTTAAATAATGTCAATAAGGTTGCATCGATTAAGGTGGGTTATTGGCGTGCATTCTGCTCTTCTGACCGTGAATCAGATTATCTTATGAAAAAGTATGTTATTTCACTCTTAACTTGCACGGCCTTCGGGGCTGCGCATGCCGCTGTCATCGTTTCGGACGATTTCTCTTATGCCGACGGGGCCCTCGTCGGAAATGGGGGATGGGCAAGCCATAGTGGAACTGCCGGAACGCTGCTTGTCGCCGGAGGGGCGGCTCAAGTTTCCCAGGATAGTGGATCCGAGGATGCAAATTTAGGATATGGCACAAGTTACTCAACGGGAATTGTAACCGCGTCGTTTGATATTTTCGTGACTGCTGCTAGCCCTATTGGGGGTGGGGATTATGAATATTTTGCGCACTTTAAGGATGCTGGCTTTGGTTTCCGTAGTCGGATCGATCTAGTTGCCCCTACGGCCGGGGGAGATTTCACCATTGGCATCGCGACAACTTCTTCAACCGCTGAGGCCACCCTTCCAACGGATTTCTCGTTCAGTTCTGTTGTCCCGGTGACAATCACCTTTGACCTGGATACAGGATTGTCGAGTTTGACAGCCGGAGGAAATACCGTCCTTTCCACCACTCCATCATTGGGAGATTCCGTGGAGGCGTTTGGACTTCGTCAGTCGAATTCAAGTTCCGATGAGCTTATTGCCGTCGACAACCTGATTCTCTCCTATGATGCACCTGTTCCCGAGCCATCTAGTGCGGTTCTTGGTAGTCTGGCACTTCTTGGGCTGATTCGCCGTAAGCGCTAGTCTCTTTGAGATTTGAGTTTTCAGAAAGCGGTTCCTTCGGGGACCGCTTTTTTTTTGGGGTTGTTTCAGTTTGAGGAGGGGTCAGCGTGAAATTTTCCATGGTGAGTTAGTTCCGGGTGGTTGATCGGTGGGACGCGAGACCGTTGTTGTTAGAGGAGGTGCTGAAGGGGGCGGGGATGCCAGCTTTCCTGATTAGGAGAGAATATTTCCCACGATGTGGCCGTGGACGTCGGTGAGGCGGAAGTTACGGCCCTGGTATTTGTAGGTGAGTTTTTTGTGTTCGATGCCGAGGAGGTGGAGGGCGGTGGCGTGGAAGTCGTGGACGTGGAAGGGGTCTTTTTGAGCGGTGAAGCCGAAGGGGTCGGTCTCGCCGTAGGTGATGCCGCCTTTGATACCGCCGCCGGACATGAACATGGAGCCGGATTTGGTGTGGTGGTCGCGGCCGGAGCCTTGGGACATGGGGGTGCGGCCGAATTCGCCTCCCCAGATGACGAGGGTGTCCTCGAGGAGGCCGCGTTGTTTTAAATCCTGAATGAGGGCGGCGGTGCCTTGGTCGATCTCTTTGGTGCGGGACTTCATGCCGCCTTCGATATTTCCGTGGTGGTCCCAGCCGCTGTGGTAGAGCTGGATGAAACGGACGCCGCGCTCGGCCATGCGGCGGGCCATGAGGCAGTTGGAGCCGAAAGAGCCGTCGGGTTTGTCTCCGATTCCGTAGAGGTCGCGGGTGGCTTTCGATTCTCCTTTGAAGTCGGCGAGGTCTGGGACGCTGGCTTGCATTTTATAGGCGAGTTCGTACTGCGCGAGGCGGGTGAGGATTTCGGGATCAGCGACTTGGTCGTGATGAATGCCGTTGAGCTTGGCGAGGGTGTCCAGAGAAGCTCGCTGAGTGGAGCGGGCGATGCCCTCTGGTGACTGGAGATAGTTGAGAGGGGTGCCTTTTGAGTAGAACTCGACTCCGGTGTGCTTGCCGGGGAGGAAGCCGGCGTTCCAGGCGGTTTGGGGGATGGGTTGGCCTTCGGGTCCGGAGCGCATCACGACAAAGGAAGGGAGGTTATCGGCGACGCTGCCGAGGCCGTAGCTGACCCACGAGCCCATGGAGGGGCGCCCGGCGATGGCGGTGCCGGTGTTGATGAAGGCGTGGGCGGGGTCGTGGTTGACCTGGTCGGTTTGTTGGGTGCGGATGATGCAGAGGTCATCGGCGACTGACTGAATGTGAGGGAGGAGGTTGGAAATCTCTTGGCCGGATTGGCCGCACTTTTTGAATTCGGTTTTCGCACCGAAGCAGTTGAGGGCGGAGTGCTGGAGGAAGGCGAGTTTGACGCCTTTGGTGAGGGACTCGGGGATGGGTTTGCCGTTGTTCTCGCGGAGCTTGGGCTTGTTATCGAAGGACTCAAATTGAGACGGGCCACCGGCCATGTAGAGGTAGATGACGCGCTTGGCGCGCGGCGCGTGGTGGGAGATGCCGCCGAGGCCGTCTTGGGCGAGGAGGGAAGAGAAGGCGGAGGTGGCAAGGAGGGAGGAAGACTTTTGGAGGAAATCGCGGCGGGTGGGGGGAGCTGAACATTTAACATTTAACATCTAACACTTAAGTTTGAATTAGGAAGAGCGCGCTACGCGCGCGGTTATTTTTCGCCTTCGGCGAGGCGGGCCTGGAGGGTGCGGATGCTGGCGGCGAAGATCCGTTCGAGTTCATCGGTTTCCTGAATGAGAGGTTCGATGAGGTTTGGTTTTTCGACGAGGGGGACGCGGTGGATGAGTTTGAGCCAGCGGGTGGTTTCACGGAGTTCCTTGAGTCCAATTTTTAGTTTATGGATGAAGTCTTTGTTGGATTCGGCGGCCTGGGCTTCTCCGTGGTGGGCGAGAGCGGCAGTGCCTGAGCGAAGGAGCTGCTTTGAGATATGGGTTTTACTCTGGGTTCCGGTGAGGGATTCCGAAAGGCGGATAATTCTTGCCGCATATTCGAGGAGGCGGTCTTCCAGGTCGTAATCGGTTTCGGAGTTCATGGGTGGGGTTAGCTTCTGGTGAGGAACTCGTGGAGGTTGAGGATGACCCGGGACACGGCGGTCCAGGCGGCTTGTTGGGGGTGGTTTTCTTTTGGGGGTGGTTGCTGGCCGATGGTGAGGAGGGCGGTGGCTTCGGTGGGGTGTTTGGTGAAGCGGGTGAGCATTTTTTCGTAAAGGCTTCGTACTTCGGTTTTCTCTTCGGGTGAGGGTGGGCGTTGGAGGGTGAGTAGGTAGAGGTGGTCGATGGGGGACGGGTGGGTGATGAGGCGGGCGGCGAGGAGGCGGGCGGCTTCGGTGAATTGGGGGTCGTTGAGGAGGGCGAGGGCTTGGGCGGGGGTGTTGGTGATGGGGCGCTTGGCGGTGCACTCCTGGCGGGTGGGGGCATCGAGGGCGAGCATGGCGGGGTGGATGTTCTGGCGTTTCCAGAAGGTGTAGAGGGAGCGTTGGTATTGGGCTTTGCCGGGGTTGGTGTCCCAAATTTGGTAGCGGGAGCCGAACATGACCTTGTTGGACTTTTGCCAGTAGGGGTCGGGTTGGTAGGGGAAGAAGGATTGGGTGGGGATGGTGATGGTGAGTTGGAGGAGTCCGGCGGCGGCGAGGGCGGAGTCACGGATTTCTTCGGCGCTGTGGCGGAAGCGGCCCTGACGGGCGTGGAGGCGGTTGGTGGGGTCGTTTTGGGCGAGGAGGGAGCCGGGGACGGAGGAGAGTTGGTAGGCGTCGGCGGAGACGAGGAGGCGGATGGTTTTTTTGATGTCCCAGTCCCGGCGGAATTCGCAGGCGAGCCAGTCGAGGAGGTCGGGGTGGGAGGGCCAGTCGCCCTGGTTGCCGGCGTCCTCGAGGGTTTCGCTGATGCCGCGGCCGTAGAATTGGTGCCAGAGCCGGTTGACGAAGACGCGCGGGGTCATGGGGTTATCGCGGGAGACGAGCCAGTTGGCGAGATCGAGGCGGGTGAGGTTTTTTCCGGGTTGTGGATTGGCGAAGTATTCGGGGAGTTCGGGGCGGGCGAGGGGGCCGGACTCGTCCATGAAGTTTCCGCGTTTGAGGACGTGGGTTTTTTTGGCCTCCGCTTCCTTGCTGACGAGAGTGGGGGTGGCGCTTTGGCGGTGGAGGTAGGCCTGGCGGTAGAGTTCGGTGAGGTGGGCGGCGAGTTGGGGGTTTTGCGCTTCGCGGAAGGCGATCCCGATGAGTTGGGTGTGGATGGGGCGTCGGTCGGCGGGTTTCTTTTTGAGGGAGGTGAGGAGGAGGTTGTGAAAGTGCTGGCGGTCGTCGCGGTTGTAGGGGAGTTCCCAGAAGTAGCGGTAGGCGGATTCGGCTTGTTCGTTGAGGAAGAATTGGTGGACGGAGGTGCGGTAGCCGGAGCCGCCCCAGGTGACCTTGCCGCCGGCTTGCATCCAGGCCATGACTTGCGGGGTGTAGGGGGCGTTGAGGAAGGAGCTTTTGGGGATTTCGAGGCGGGTTAGTTTGCCGGTTTCGGGGAGGGGTCCCATGTGCTTGATTTTTTTGGGGTCGAGCCAGGGGTGTGATTCTTTGAGGAGGGGGTGGTCCTTGGGGCCCCAGTAGTAGGTGAGGTGGTAGGACTGGTGCCAGCCGACGCGGCGGTAGGCTCCGTTGATGATCTGGAGGGCGACGAACTCGGGCGGGTTTTCGGGGGCGAGGGTGAGGTGGGTGAAGAAGGCTTCGTTGGGGCCCTGGACGGGGCTGATGAGGGTTTCGCCGGAGAGGTGTCGGGTGATGGTGTCGGGAGGGGCGATGACCTGGCGGCCGGTTTCCACCTGAGTGAATGTGCCGGAGGTGAGGTGGGCGGGGCCAAGGGTGGGAGGGAACCAGGGCCAGTCGACGCTGCCTTTGGTTTGTTTGGCGAAGGTTTCGGCGGCGAGGAGTTCCCTGGACCAGGTGGTGAGGGCGGCGGGGTCGATGGGAGTGGAGTAGAGTTTTTCTCGTACTTCGTCGATTTGAGCGGCGAGCTGGTGTTCCATTTGGGTGGCTACGGGATTGGAGTGAAGGTAGTGGAGGGGGACACGGCGGTCGCCGGGTTCATAGACTCCGGCCTCGATGAGGGGGTCGAAGAAGGCGGCGAGGGAATAGTAGTCTTTGGCGGAGATGGGATCGTATTTGTGATCGTGGCATTCGGCGCAGCCGGTGGTGGCGCCGAGCCAGACGGTGCCGATGGCGCGGACGTGCTCGCCCTTAAGTGCGTAGAGGGCTTCCTTTTCGATGACCCCGGCCTCGCAGTTGGTTTTGACGAGGCGGTTGTAGGCGGAGGCGGTGAGGGTGCGGTCGTTGCGGTCGGGGAGGAGGTCGCCGGCGATTTGTTCGCGGGTGAATTGATCGAAGGGGGTGTTGTCGCGGAAGGATTCGATGACGTATTTGCGGAAGGGGCCGGAGGCGATGGGTTCATCGGAGACCATGCCATTGGAGTCGGCGTGGCGGACGAGGTCGAGCCAGAGGAGGCCCTGGTGCTCGGCGAACTCGAGCGAGTTGAGGTAGCGGTCGACGAATTGCTGGTAGTGTTCCTGTGAGGGGTCCTTGGTGAAGGCGGCGACCTCGGCAGGGGTGGGAGGGAGTCCTCGGAGGTCGTAGGAGAGGCGGCGCAGGAGGGTGCGGGGGTCGGCTTTTTGGACGGGGGTGACTTTTTCGCGATTCCATTTTCGTTGGAGGAAGGCGTCGACGGGGTGGGGTGCGAGGTTGGGGGTGTTTGGGCGGGTGAGTTTTTTGTAGGCCCAGTGTTCCTCGTATTGGGCGCCCTGGTTGATCCATTGGGTGAGGAGGGATTTTTGTTCGTCGGTGAGTGCGTAGACGGAGTCGTGCGGGGGCATGAGATCGCCGGCGTCCCTGGAGTGGATGCGGGCGATGAGTTCGGATTGATTGGCGTGTCCGGGGACGATGGCGCGGTCTTTGGTGGCTCCCTCGAAGGTATCGAGGCGGAGGTCGGCTTCGCGTTTTTCCTGATCGAAGCCGTGGCAGAAGAAGCAGTTTTCCGAGAGGATGGGACGGATGTCGCGGTTGTAGGAGATCGTTCCGGCCGCGCCGAGGCGGGAAGCGAGGATGAGAAGGGTCAGGAGAACGAGGCGCGGCATCGGTGGATTTTAATAGCTACGTTGAGAAATACAGTTGTCCTACATCATTGTCGTGGAAGAAATTTCATTTTTCGGAACGGGGGGATGGGGATGTGGGGGTATTTTGACGTTTGTTTGACGAATTTTTGACAGTCGTTTGACGCAAGGAGGGAGAAATCGTGACATGGTGAAGGGGTGATGAAGATGAAATTGAAACTGATGTTGTGTGGGGCTGCTCTGGCAGTGCCTTTTTCATTGATGGGTCAGAATGCGGATCCGTTTGGGGATGGTGGTGATGCGGGAGGGGGGGCGGTGGATGATCCGTTCGCCGCTGACAGTCCTGATCCGTTTGCGGTGACTCCGGAGCCGATGGATCGCTTGAAGAACTCGTCCATTCCGGACGGGCAGGGTGGTTCGATTCGGCTGACCTTTGAGGTGTTCTCGATGTCGATGGCCGAGGCATCGGGGTATCAGAGGAGCAACCAGAGTGATGTGGAGCTGCTGGAATTGCTTTTGATGGGGGTGGAGAAGAATGCGGTGAAGCAGGAGGTCTTTCTGGTGGCGCGGGGAAGCTCGGGGCATCGGGTGACGGCGGAATCGATTGTGGAGGAGATTTATCCGACCGAGTGGGAGCCAGCGGAGCTGCCGAATTATGTGACCGGGACGTTGACGCCGGAGGATATTAAGAAGCTTAAGAAGGGGGAAGCGGGAGAGAGCGCAGCGGAGCTGATGGCGAAGGCGGGGGAGGCGGGATTGATTCCGATGACTCCGGCGACGCCGACGGCATTTGATACCCGGAATACGGGAATCACCTTTGAGTCGGAGTCGATCACATCGGCGGACGGGAAGACGATTGATGTTCGTTTTTCGGCGGAGAAGGTGGAGGTGATTGACATTGTGGGATGGGGGCAGGGGTTGTCGCGTTGTGAGATGCCGATATTTGCGTCGTCATCGCTGAGTGCGGGGCTGAAGATGAAGGTGGGAGTTCCGTATTTTGTGGGGACGATGACGCCGCGGGTGGAGCGGGCGTTCAGCGAGGATGTTGAGAAGAAAGAGGTGGAAGCGCGTGCGTGGATGGCCTTTGTGACGGCTGCGGTGGTGAAATAAGGAGAGAAAGAGATGGGGAAGATACGATCCGGTTTTTTGCTGATGCTCCTGGCAGCTCTCGCGGTCCTGGTGGCCGGGGAGCGCTTGGCGCGTCGTGAAGTGGAGGATCGCAAGGAGGTGGACCGGATCCAGTTGGAAGGGTTTACGTTGGCGCTGGGGGGAGAGTTGGAGCGGATCGAGGAATTGCTTGAGGAGCGTTTGTGGAAGTTGGGTGAGCGGGCGATGGAGAAGGAAGATTTGATGGAAGTGGTGGATGGGCGGGCTGAGTTGCGGTCGGTTTATTTGTTAGGTAAGGATGGTGTGATTCGGGAATGGGTGCCGCTGCTGCGGGTGGGTGAGGTGAGTGCTCCGGAAGTGCTTGTGGGGGATCAGGCGGTGCCGTTGAGGGGGGAGACGGCGGTGATTTTTGGGGTGGAGTTTTTCGAGAAGTTGACGATGGGTGAATCGGGGTGGAGGGAGTCGGGGGACGGGCGGCATCGGGCTTTTTGGATGAGTGCGGACGGGGAGGGGTTGGTGGTGATATTGTGTGATTTTGCGGTGATCTCGGAGCAGTTGACGGTGAGCTTGCAGGGATGGGGGCGGGAGCGATTTTCACCATTTTTGAGTGATGGGAAGATGGCGGTGGTGGAGGGTCGGGAGCGGGTGGTGGTGCTGGGAGAGGGCGGGGAGGGGGTGGCCTCGGTGGCGATGCCGCTTCAGAATGATTTGGGGACGATTTGGGTGAGGGCGTGGGACGGGGTGGAGGAAAGGACGGAGTATCATTTGCCTTCGCTGATCGGGGCGGCGGTGTTGGCGGTGGCGCTGGTGGGACTGGGTTGGGTGGTGGCGCAGGCGCAGAGGCGGGCGTGGCTGGAGGCGGAGGAGCGGGTGTCCTTTACGAACCGGGTGTCCCATGAGTTGGGGACACCTTTGACGAATATGGAGTTGAATTTGGAGTTGGCGTCGAGGTCGTTGCGGAGTGATCCGGAGCGGGCGGGGGAGCGGCTGGAGAAGGTGCGGGAGGAGGTTTCGCGCTTGGGGAGGTTGGTGGGGAATGTGCTGACGCGGTCGCGGAAAGAGCAGGGGGTGCTGGAGGAGTCGGTGCATCGGTGTGTGCCGGATGAGGTGATCGGGAAGGTGGTGGAGCAATTTTGTCCGGCGCTGGAGCGGCGCGGGATTGAGGTGGAGTGGGAGGGCGAAGCGGGTGGAGAGATGGTGTTGGACAGTGATGCATTGTCCCAGGTGGTGTGGAATTTGGTTTCCAACGTGGAGAAGCATGCGCGGGACGGGAAGTGGGTGGGGGTGAGGTCGGGTGTAAGGGATGGTGTTTTATGGGTGGAGGTGGAGGATCGGGGGGAGGGAATTGAGGGGGGCGACCGGGAGCGGGTCTTTGAGGCGTTTGAGCGGGTGAAGGGTGGTGTGAAGGAGGGAGTGAGCGGGACGGGATTGGGTCTGGCGATTTGTCGTGATCTGGCGAGGATGATGGGGGGGGAATTGAAGTTACTGCCGAGCGATGAGGGATCGTTGTTTCGGCTGGAGGTACCGAATCGAACGATATGAAAATCCTGATTGCCGAAGATGAACCGCTGACGCTGGAGGCGTTGGGCGAGCTGTTGGGGATGGAGGGCTTTGAGGTGGTGACGGCGACGAACGGAAAGGAGGCGCTGGAGTGTTGGGAAGCGGAGAAGCCGGACCTGGTGTGTCTTGATATCATGATGCCGGTGATGGATGGATACGCGGCATGTCGGGAGTTGCGGAAGCGGGACGGGACGGTGCCGATCTTGTTTCTTTCGGCGAAGCGGGAGGAGGTGGATGTGGTGGTGGGGCTGGAGTTGGGGGCGGATGATTTTATTCGAAAGCCGTTTTCGGCAGGTGAGGTGATGGCGCGGATTCGGGCGGCCTTGCGGCGGGCGTATCCGGGTGAGCGAAGGAGGGTGGTGATGATTCACGGGTTGACTCTTTGGCCGGATGAGTTGCGGGGAGAGGAGGGCGGGAGGACGATTGAGTTTACGCCGAGAGAGGTGGCGATGTTGTTATTGCTCAATGAGAAGGGGAGTGTGCCGGTATCGCGGGATGAGTTTCTGGATCGTTGCTGGGGGATGGATTACTTTCCTGATTCGCGGACGCTGGACCAGCATGTGCATGTGTTGCGCAAGAAGCTGGGAGAGCCGGAATTGATCGAGACGGTGCGCGGGGTGGGGTATCGGCTGGTCCGGGGGAAATAAAAACGCCGTGCCTCGAAGAGACACGGCGTTTTGAAAGGTTGGATCGTTGATCCTCTAGCGACGACGACGGGCAGCGATGCCGAGACCGGCGAGGGCTACAAGAAGAGTCGAGGAGGGCTCGGGAACGACTTGGTCGAAGCTTACGGCAACGACACCAGCGGTGATTCCGTTAAAGGAAACGAGCTGGGCATCTCCCGGGAAAGGAAGAGTGTTGACCTGGAAGCCTTCACCGGAACCTACGCCGGCGAAGTCAAAATTGATGTTGATGACGGGTCCGTTCTCGAAAGTGACCACCATTTGCTCTCCGTCGACGAAGCCGATGGAGTTGGCAATGACGCCTTCACTGTTCATGTGGGCGTTGGTGATTTCGAGGTGGGAGTTGCCACCATTGTTGTTGGGGGCTTCAGCGAAGCGAACGTTTCCGTATCCGGGAACGTTGACGACGATGTCAGGGTTGAGCGGGGTACCGACAGCGAACGCGGAGAAATCCACGGTGAACGCGCTGGCCGACCCTGCAAAACCGATCAATGCGGCTGCAATTGCGGAGGGTGTTTTCATGTTAATTTTGGGTGATTGCTCCTTAAAGGGAACAGTTCTTTTTATCAAAAGGCGCCGAATGGTCAAGGTGCTTGACAGTTATTTTATTAAAAACAACGTTAAATTTAAGTTTTATTAAATATAAGTGTTTTTTGGGATCTGAGGACAAAAAACCCGGGGATCGCGAGGAAGTGCGATACCCGGGTTGGAAAAGGAAAGGTGGAAGTTAGTTGCCGGTGGCCTTTTCGATGACGTCTTTTTTGGCGTTTTCAGCGGCCTCTTTGATTTCTCCGACAGCGTCAGAGGCGGCTTCTTTTACGGCGTTGGTGGCGTCTTTGGTGGCTTCGGTGGCGTTTTTGGTGCCCTCGGAGACTTCTTTGACGGCGTTGGAAGCAGCTTCCTTGGCTTTTTCGGTGGCGTCGGCGGAGGCTTCTTTGGCTTCTTCGACCTTTTCGGCAACGGCCACCTTGGCTTCTTCGACTTTTACGGCTACGGCATCTTTGGCATCGGCGGCGGCATCCTGGGCATCAGCGGCGGCGTCCTTGGCGTCGGCAGCGGCTTCTTTTGCTTCTTCGGCAGCTTTGGTTGCGGCTTCTTCGGTTTTTTCAGCGGCTTTATCGGCGGCTTCGGATGCCTTGTCGGCGGCTTCTTTACAGGAAGTGAGGAAGACGAATCCGGTGGTGAGGAGGGCAATGGCTTTGAGTTTCATAATATATTGGGGATGTAACTAATCGATTGTCGATTTGTGGGTTAGCGCAGGTTGGAAAAGTACCCACTTGCGTCTTGTAACCCTGTTGTCATTCGTGCGGAATGCAAGGGTAAGTTTCATGATCCAGTGTCCGACATGCCATGAGTGGTTCAGTATTTCCGAAGTGGCTCCGGAGGATTACGGGAGTCAGATGGACTATGACTGCGAGGTTTGTTGTCGCCCGCTTATCTTGTTGGTGGATGAAGACGGAGAGGTGAGTGCCCAGGGGGTGGATGAGTGAGTGAGTTGGTCTCGGTGGTATTTCCGGTGGGGCCGGGAGCGGAGGGAGCGTTGGCAGCGCTTGGGGATATTTTGGGGCAATCGTGGGAAGAGCTGGAGGTGTTGGTGGTGTTGAACGGGTGTCCGGAGGAGGTGCGAGGGGAGTTTGGGAAGGTTGGGGATGGGAGGGTGAGGATTTTTGATCTGGGGGATGAGGGGGATCTTTTGGGGGCGCTGGGTCTGGCGATCCGGAATGCGCGGGGGAAGTGGCTGGCGCGAATGGACTCGGATGACCGGTGTGATGGGGAGCGGATTGAGAAGACGATGGGGCCGCTTTTGGCGGGGGAGGGTGAGGTGGCGAGTTGCGGGATTGAGCTGGAGGGGGCGCTGGGTGACGGGATGCAGCGGTATGTGGACTGGGTGGAGAGTTTGGGGACTCCGGAGGAGGTGGCGCGGGAGCGATTTGTGGAGAGTCCGGTGGTGCAGCCGACGGTGGTGATGGCGAAGGAGACGCTGCTGAAGGCGGGGGGGTATTTGGACAATGGGCTGGCGGAGGATTATGATCTTTGGCTGCGGTTGTTGGGGCAGGGAAGGCGTTTTGTGAAGGTGAAGGAGAAGTTATACCGGTGGCGTGATCATGCGGGGCGCTTAACGCGGACGCATCAGCGGTATGGTCAGCGTGAGATGTTGCGGGTGAAGGCGCGTGGGCTTGCGGGGCTGCCCGGGGTGAAGGAGCGAGGGGTGGCGATTTGCGGAGCGGGTCCGATGGGCAAGGTGTTGGCGAGCGAGTTACTTGAGCTCGGGGTGACGGTGCATGGCTTTTTTGAGGTGAGTGAAAAGAGGATCGGGGGGGAGGCGCGGGGGCGGCCGGTAGTGTCGGATGTTGAGTTGGGGGAGCGGTGGAGTGAGGCGGTGTTGCTATCGGCGGTGGGAGGAGGGCGGGAAGCGGTGCGGGAAATCGCGATGGAACGGGGGTTTGAGGAGGGGGTGGATTTTTGGTGTTGTTGTTGAGTTGTTTTCCTGGGGGTTATTGGGCGAGGAGGTTGGCCATGGCGCGGCCGAGGGCTTCGCCGATGTTTTGGTAGGTTTCGGCGTGGCCGTTGTAGTGGCCGTTTGAGGCTCCGCCTTTTGAGAGGGGATGGGTGTAGACGGTGGCGACGTTTCCATGAAAGTCTTCGTACTTTCCGGAGTCGCCATCGACGGCGAGTTGTGCCTTGAGGATGTCGCCGTCGATTCCGGAGGCGCCTTTTTTGGTTTGGCCGAGGGTGGCGCAGACGAATTTGGCGTCGGGGGCGTCGAAATCCTTACGGAGGGATTTGATGAGTTGGACGAGGTTTTGTTCGTAGCGGGAGGCGTGGGCGGGGTTGTAGCGGTCCTTGTCGCCCTGCCAGAAGATGAAGCCGGCGATTTGGTAATCCTTGGCGCCGGGGTAGTATTTTTCGAGGTTGGCGAGGACTCGTTTTGCGTCGGCGGTGTCGTCGTCGTATTGCTTGCCGGCATACCAGTTGATGGGTTTTGGTTTGGTGCCGGTGGGCCACTTGTCGGGGCTGTCCTTGTAGCCGGCGTAGGTGATGCCCTTGATTTCATATTGTTCGCTGCCGGGAGGGAGGAGGTCCCAGCCGAGGGAGCGGTTGCCGATGCAGGATTTGAGGATGAGGACGGGGGCGTCGATGGCCTCGCCGAGGGCGTATCCGATGCCGAGCTCGGGGCCGATTTTTCCGGCGTTGGCGGGGGACATCCAGTCGTTGACGTGGTCCCTGGATTGCATGACGCGGACGTTACGGACGTCCTTGCGGGTGGTCCATGCGCCGGAGTCGTCGATGAGGTAGGGGTATTTGCCTTCTTTGGTGGCGGCCTGGAGGGTTCCGGGGTTGTCACCTGCGACCTTGCCGAAGCCGAGCATGTTGGACTGGCCCATGAGGATGAAGACCTGAACGGGCTTGCTCATGTCAGCTTCCCTGGCGTCGGGATCGGGGAGGATGTCGGGGAGTTCTTTGGCGGGACCGGAGGTTGATCGGGCTCCGTTTTTTTTGAGGTAGGCGATGTCCTCCGGGGAGAGGACGGATTGGTTGAATTTGGAGAGTTTTCCGTTGGCCATCCTGACCACGACGAGGCCGGTTGCGGGGTCGTAGGAATGGAGGTCGGCCTCGAAGTCTTGCGAGCCATCCGCGCTGGTCCAGGTGCGGGCGTGGACGGAGAAGATCAGACAGGCGTAGAGAGCGAGGATGGGTTTGAAGTTCATGTGGGGAGATGGGCTTTTGGCCACCCAATCTCAACCCGCTGCCGAGTGAACTCAATCTCTGAAATTACCGCGCTATGGTTTGGTGTAGGAATTTGTGGAGACCGAGGTGACCTGGCCTTGGGTGGGATGGGTTGCGGTGAAGCTGGCGGTGTAGGCTTGGCCGGAGACGAAGGAGCTGTCGTTGAACGAGATGGTGACGGTGCCTCCGGTGGGGCCGTTGAGTCCCCAGTTGACGACGGTGCCGGTGACGTTTCCGACGCGGATGTTGGAGGCGAGGGTTTGCATGGGGGGGCCGTCGGTAAAGCTGAAGACGAATCCTGCGGCTGCGGATCCGGTGCCAGGGGTTCCGCCGGTGCCGCCACCGCCAGGGCCGCCAGGACCACCGCCACCGGCAGCGGTGCTGAACTCGGTGGTGTCATAGATGGCGAGGCCGGTTTGTTTGATGCGGAAGAAGCGTCCGGAGGCGGGGGTTTCGGTGACTTCGACAGAGGCCGAGGTGGCGGTGAGGGTGATGGCTCCGTTGTTCCAGGTCTCGAGGTCGTCGGTGGTGTCGATCTCATATTGTCCGCCGGCCTGACCGTTCCAGACGATGGTGATTTCGTTGTTTCCGGAATCGTAGCGGTCTTTTCCTTTGTTGAGGACGATGGAGGATGCGCCGGTGAAGGTCTCGGTGACGGGTTCGGCTATTTCGGTGACGCCGGATGCGACGGTGGGGTCGCCGAAGTAGTTGTAGGCGAGGTTGTAGGGGTAGGTTGGGGTGCCGTCTTCTTCGACAGCGGTGAAGTAGGCCCAGGTGCCTTCGGGGAACTCGGGGGTGACGCAGAAGCGGGTGTTGTATTCGTTGAGGTCGAAGTCGGTGCCGAGAGTGAATCCGAGGTCCCCTTTATAAGCATAGTCCTCCATGTAGTGGCCAATGGTGAAGGAGGAGGAGACATTGGGGCCGTAGAAGGCGGCGCTCAGGGCGGTGGTGGTGCGGGCACCCTGGGAGACGACCCATTGCGGGAGGGTGGTGCGTCCGGTGGCGGCGAGGTCGGTTGAGCCGTTGGAGCCGTCGCGTTTTTGGTAGCCGGTGATCATGCGGCGGACGGGGCTGGAGGGATCGGTGGGATCACTGTAGCCGTAGGGGCCATACATGGGGATGCCGTCGTTGACCCAAGCGATGATGGGGCTGTGTTGGCCGTTGAAGTTTTCGGTGTAGGGGCTGTCGCCACCGATGCCTTGGTAGACGACGGTGGGGTCGTGGTCGACAGAGTCGCCCAGAGTGGCGCGGAGTGCTACGGGGCTGGCGTGGTAGTGGAATTGCTCCATGGCCTGGTGGGCGTTGCCGGCGTCGAAGGAGACTCCTTCGTTGGTGAAGGCGTCGCGGTTCCAGTAGCCGTCGCCTTGGTTGTTATTGGTGGGTTCCTGGTCGCCGCCAGCCGAGGTGTCATAGGAGAAGGTGTCACCTGTGTTGAAGAGGGGGACGCCATCGACAAAGAGTCCGCAGGTTCCGATGTTTGAGGGAGTTCTGGTAGCGGGGGCGTAGTTCTCCGGGTAGTTGGTGGTGCGGGGGAAGCGGTAGAGGATGGCGGCATTTCCGGGGAAGGAGGGGAAGGCGGTGGTGCGGGCGGCGTTGAGGAACCAGGGGCCCATGGTGTTGGTGGCGAGGCCGGTGGACTTGATGTAGACGTAGTCGGCGGAGTAGGAGATGCCCTGGACGCCGGCGTAGACGGGCAGGGGTTGGTCGCCGACGGTGACTCCGGCGTAGTCTGCCGAGTCCCAGGTGCTGAGGGAGGTGAGTGAGCCGCCTCCGCGCTCGGTGATTTCATCGGCTTGGGTGGCCCAGATGCGGGCGTAGTTTCCGGCGTCGGCGGTGTGCCAGGAGGTGAGGAGGGGTTCTGCGGCAAGGGGGGAGAGGGCGAGGGCCAGGGAGGTGGCGGTGGTGGATAATGAGGAAGGTTTCATTGAGGTGTTGGATGTGGTGGCCGAGAGATTGGGAAAGATATGTTAACGGGGGATGGGGAAAGGGGAGGTAAATTGTTAAGATTGTGTAAAGCCTGCAAGATGGCGGGGGCAGGGAAGGGGAGCACTTTTACTGTGTAAGAGTGGTCGGGGAGACAGGATTGCCGTTGGCTGTCTTCGTTCGCCGGGGCTCACTACGGCTCGAACTGCGTTCTCATCCTGAGGCTGCCTTTGGCAGAGGATGCACTTTTACTGCGTAAAAGTGGTCGGGGAGACAGGATTGCCGTTGGCTGTCTTCGTTCGCCGGGGCTCACTACGGCTCGAACTGCGTTCTCATC